>CAKOJR010000009.1 GCA_934090735.1 uncultured Bacilli bacterium | reverse complement strand
TGAAGAGGCGCCCCTGCTAAGGGTGTAGGTCGGGTAACCGGCGCGAGAGTTCAAATCTCTCCTGCTCCGCCATTTTAATATTTAAAGTCTTATTATAGACTTTTTATTTTCATTAGTTAGATAACAAAAAATTACAAAAAATCATAATTTTTGTAATTTAGGGCTAGCATTTTTATATTTTTATGATATAATGAATGAGTAATGCCCAGTTAGCTCAGTTGGTAGAGCAACTGACTCTTAATCAGTGGGTCTAGAGTTCGAATCTCTAACTGGGCACCAATTATAAATGGGCTTGTAGCTCAGCTGGTTAGAGCGCACGCCTGATAAGCGTGAGGTCGATGGTTCAAGTCCATTCAGGCCCACCATTTATATTGGCCCGTTGGTGAAATGGTTAACACACATGCCTTTCACGCATGCATTTATGGGTTCGAACCCCGTACGGGTCACCAATTTTTGATACGAAATCCCTTATTTTAAGGGATTTTTTATTATTTATATTTCAAAAAACATGGTATTTTTCCATGTTCTCCACCTATTCCATGGTAATTTTATGGTAATTATAAAAAGTTATCTAGATAAATGTAACTCTCTTATGAGAGTTTTTTTGTTGCCTTAATTTATCGCATGAAAAAAAGCACTCATTTGTGCTTCACTATTTAGCATATACGCTAACTTTTTTCTTATCTTTTCCTAATCTTTCATACTTTACTGTGCCATCAATTAAAGCAAATAATGTATGATCTTTTCCCATTCCAACGTTTGTTCCTGGATAAATCTTAGTTCCTCTTTGACGATAAATAATATTTCCAGCCTTAGCCATTTGACCATCAGCAAGTTTAGCACCTAATCTACGACCTACTGAATCTCTACCGTTTTGAGTAGAACCTTGAGCCTTAACGTGAGCAAAACGTTGAATATTAAGTCTTATAAATAACATAATTATTCCTCACTCTCAATTCTAATATTTTTAGGATAGTCTTTAGATAAATCAGCAAGTAACTCTTTAAGATTATCAAATAACCTATATACCAACTTATCTTCTTTTACAATTTCAACTATCAAAGTATTTCCATCGTCACTGTACTTAACAGCATCTTTATCAATGCTCATCATATTATTAACACTAGTAATAACTATAGATGATACACTAGCACATACAATATCTCTGCCATAATCAGCAAAATTTGCATGTCCCTTTAAAGTAATGGAATTATTTTTAATAAATACTTTTATCATCTTAACCAACTATTTTCTTAACGATTAGTTTAGTGTAAGGTTGTCTATGACCCTTTTTAAGACGATATTTCTTTTTAGGTCTGTATTTGAAAACAACAATCTTCTTTTGACGTCCTTGTTTTGCTACTTCACAAACAACTTTAGCACCTTTAACAGTTGGTGTACCAGTCTTTTCTCCAAGAGCTAATACTTCGTCAAATTCTACTTCTTTACCTACTTCAGCATCAATCTTTTCTACAAAGATTTCATCGCCTTCAGCAACATAGTATTGTTTTCCACCAGTTACAAATATAGCTTTCATAAGTTCTTTCCTCCCATCTTTTTAGGACACGCCTTGAAGGTGTGCATCAGCAACTTTTTACCTTTTTAGAGCGGTTTATAAAACTAATTTACAAACAAATAGATAATACCAAAAAATAAGCCCAATGTCAATTAAAAGGCTTAAATTTACTATATAAAACATCTCTTTCCTTAACATTATTTATAAAATTATAATAATTTTTATATATTTGATTAATACTTTTTACATTTTTAACTCTCCTATGCTTAATATCATATAAATATCTCTCAAGCAAAAAACTATTAAATATATAATTATGGTTTCTAACAAGTTTAAATGTTTCCACAACCAAAAAACAAATAATTATAATAAGTGATAAATTAAACTCGCTTACTTTTGCAAAACCCAAAATAGCAATAATACTTAGCAAATTAATTAACTTTAAATTTAATTTATATGGCATTATCATCTCTAAAACACTTCCAAGTATCTTAGAACCATCCAGTGGAACTATAGGCATAATATTAAATAAAATAATAAACTTATTATAAGTTAAAAATATATTATAGGTTAATTCAGTTATAAAACCATTATTATAAAAAAATAAGAAAGGTACATATAAAAACATCTGCATTACCACTCCAAAAGAAGAAATTAATAAAAGCTTTACACTAGATATATTAGACTGCAAATCTAACTTAATAATAGCTCCAAATGGTAAAATCTCTATTTTCGCAAGTTCCAGTTTAAATAACTTAATAATTAATAAGTGACCACACTCATGAAAAAAAAGAATTATAAAAATAACTAAAAAATAATTAAAATAACCACATAATAAAACACTTAATACTAAAAAATAAGTAACCGGATTTATCTTAAATATACTCTTCATAATCTAAAGATTTACCATCACGCATAAAAACCACATACAAAATACTATCTTTAGCATTCGCAATAATTGTACTTGATGAAACATAATCATATAACTTAACATTTACTTCACTCACATTAGAATACCAATAATCTACTCCATCCATCCCCTGAATAATAATAGTACTTCCATACTCATCCTTATCTCCAACAAAAACAACTATACCACTTTTATAAGGATACACTGCACCTACCTCACTAAGTTTAGCTCCATCTTTATAAGAAGATGCTTCACTATAAGTTATTTTAGTATCACTAACAGGTGTTTCTTTAACCTCCTTAAGAACATTTCCAAAATATTTATTATAAAGCTTAGTAATCTTCGTGAATTTTAGATTTTGATCATAAGCATACTTCTTAAACACAAGTAAATTTTTATTACTATAATTCACAAAAACCGAAATAAGTAAAAACAAAATAATACTACATAAACACCTTACTGCTAAAGCTTTCACATACTTTTTATTTTTCAAGTTATCACCTACTTAAGTGTATGTCCTCTTCTTAAAAAGATTACTATTACATTAAGAATAATATTAACCGGTAACATATTAAAAACTAACTTAACAATTGCAAAACTAAACTTATTAAATATACTAAAAATAGTAATTGCATATATCATTAAATATAATATGCTTACTACAAAACGATACCACACACCATCAGTAACATACTTTATTATCTGGTTATTTAAGAAATATAACAATATTAATATAATTGTACAAAAAGGAATTCCATTAAAAACAATATCCATTATAAGTGTAAAATAAAGCTTACTATCAGTTAAATCAAATACCATTAAAGGAGCAGAAAACAGTAATACACTACTTAAATTATAACTTAATATATCAAGTATTATCATCTTTCAATTACCCCAACATAATTAAGATTTTGAACATTTCCCATCCTAACAACAATTATATTTTCTAAATCCTCATAAATAATATTAATCACTTTACCAATAAATACTCCATGCATGCTTTGCACACTATCATTAATCTTAATATTATTATAATTACTTATTTCCTTTATCAAAAGATTACCATCATCATCAAGACCATATATTTTTCCTTCAATATCACCTATCCTAACCAAAATATTTGTATTAAATAAATACTCTCCATAAGATAAATCTCCATTATTAGAAGTAACAATACCGACTAGTCCCTCATCAGTAACAATCTCACTTTGCTCTTTAAAAGATCCATTTAACAAAATTTTTTCAAACCCATAATTACTCTTATAAATATTCGTAATACTATAGTCTTCTTCAATATTAATACTATTTTTAAAATTTAAAAGAGAGGTATACTCATCCTTGAGCCTTTGATTTTCCTCTTTTAAAGTAACAACTTCCAAATTAGAATCCTCATTAATAAAAACCTTTTTTATATTTATAAATAAACTTAAAATATTAGTTCTAAATATAACTACTAAAAAAATAATAAAAAATATATAATAATTACGCTTCATTTAACTCAGCCTCATAAAAACTATAAAACTTTCTTCCATTTGTTATGATATGATCTAACACGTTTATTCCAAGCATTTGTCCAGAGCCAGCTATACATTTTGTGAGCTTTCTATCAGCTTCAGATGGAACTAACACTCCAGAAGGATGATTATGCATAATAACAATTGCACTAGCTCCTTCTCTTATTGCATAATTAAATATCTCTTTAGGACTAGCACTAACCTCATCACTTGTGCCTTCATACATAACTCTATAGCTAATTAATCTCTTTTTATTATCTAATAAAATAACTAGCAGTTTCTCTTTGTTTCCTACTATATAATTAGCAAAATATTCATTTATTAAAGCTGCATTACTTAAAGTTACATTTTGATTAAATGTTTTAGTCATCACTCTTTTTCCAAGTTCAATAGCTGCTAAAAGAGTTACAGCTTTCACCTTACCAATTCCTTTAACACTAGATAATTCATTTATAGTCATCTCATCCATACCCTGAACAGACTTTAACTTAGCAAGAACATTACCACTTAATTCTTTTACATTTTCTGTTTTAGTACCGGTTCTAAGCAATATTGCAATCAATTCTTCATTACTTAAATACCTAGCTCCATACTTAACTAATCTCTCTCTAGGCTTTTCTAATTCCGGTAAATCTTTCATCTTCATAACAAACCCTCCTTACAACTAGCCATAATTAAATTATTAATATTTTCAATTACTTTTTCATTTCCCTTTGGTATACCACTTTCATATGTATGAATCGCATTAATTAAATCAGTATCATGTATCGTTATTCTTTTTTTATAAAAAGAAATTTCTTTATTAGACAAGTAATCTTCCATCTTAATTATTGCATCATCATCCTTTAAAATACTGTAATATACCCGGTAAACATCATCATCTTGAATAATTACCGAAGGCATATATTTATCTTTAAATTCACGAGCAACTTTTAAATCATTAAATACGCCAAGCTGAAACCCAGTTACCTCCTCATAATCTCCAAAAACCTCCTTTATATTAAAATCTGTATTTTCAAACACCAAATAACCAAAAACCGTCCCTAAAACAAGAGATATAACATAAGGTATTAATTTCTTCATCAGCATCACCAAAATAATTTTAATATAATTCTAACTAATAAATTGTCTAATCATGTCATACCCTCTATTATTTATTATTGTAAGAATAACTATAATTTCCTTTTTTATTTATTTAAAAACACAAAAAAAGAAGCCTAAGCTCCTTCTTCATCCAATTTATTACTGAAGTTTGCTAAGAATATAGCAGTTATATAATTAAGTTCATTTTCATCCTTAACAACATCTAAATAAATATCATTACCATCTAAAGTTTCTTTAAAAATTTTACTTTCTTCTGTAGGTTCATCATTTTCATCAACTTTGTTTGCTAAATAATATTTAACTCCATTTTGTAAAGTTTCATCAGCAATATAAAAGTTTTCACCATTATACATTTCAACAATAGTATTTACTCTCATAAATTTCTCCCTTTTTATTATTTCATAGCATGTGTATTTTCTTTAGCTTGTTCTGGCGCCTTAAATTCAGCAATTATTAAATCAACAAGTGCATCATTTATAGTTTTTCTGTCAGCTTGAAGAATTTCTGGTTTTAATTTTCCAGCCTCAACGTATTTTTTAGCCTCTTCTCTTAATTCCTCATCCGTCATTCTGTCAGATTTCAAATTATCTATTAACATATCTTTTTCAGCATTTTCAATTTCACTCACTATTACCTTAGCATCACGAGATTCTTCTTCAGTCATAGTTTTTTTTGTAGCATTTTCTTTTTGTGGTTCTGCAGAAGAACTAGCTTTTTCAGATTCTTTTGTAGCATTTTCTTTTTCAGGATCCAATGGTTCATTTTCATTCTCATTTTCAAGATCTAAATCTAACTTCTTACTAAATTTTTCTTTTAATTTTTTAAATTTAGGCAATTTAATATTATGACTAATACAATAACCAATAGCCATTGAAGCAAGTGCACCAGATAATAATACAGCAGAAGTAGCTAATGAAGATGAAAGTGCAATACCAATTATAGCAGCAGTCCAGCAAGATAATGGTAATAGATTACCAACAATCTCTCTTATTTTCTTAACTTTATAATCATGTCCCTTTGTATCATCTTTTTCATCACCATCAGAAGCTGGTTTAGATTTTTCTTCAGATTCTGGCTTCTTTCCGGAAGGAGTATCACCTTTAGATTTTTCATCTTTTTCTTCTCCGGAAGTAGGAGTTGCTGGTTTAGGTTCATTAGCCTTTTCTGGTTCAGTCTTATCTTTCTTCATTACTTTATCTAAACAAACAGTATCAACAAGATTATCAATACCCTCCAATTTAGCATAAGTTAAACCTCTAAAAATCACAATTTTTTCTACTTTATATTCTTGTCCGACAACAAGACCAATAGGAGCACCAACATCAGCAATTGCTGGCTTTTTTCCATTAAAAGTTACATAATCACCGGGTGATAATGCAGCACTTAAATCAATTTTATTTTCGTCTGTTTCTGGCTTAGTTTTAGGAACTTCAGGTGCAGGTTTAACCTCAGCTTTTTTAGCAGTCTTTCCTGTTTTTACAACATTCATTTCACTCATAAGTGCATCATATTTCTTACCGGCACTTTGTAAATTAATAATATAATTACGATAATCATTAATTTTAGTTCTTAAATTAGCAAACTCATCAATTAAAGCTTTTCTTGTTTCATCATTTAATTTTAAACTATTAATAAAATTATATAATTCCTTAACATCAGCACTAAAAGCATTAATATTTTCCATATTATCTATAGAATAACTATTTTTAGAACTCATACCCTCTAATTGATTAATATAATATCTATTTTGATCAATAGCTTCTCTTAATTTCATTGCTTTAGTACTTTTTAAATCTTCAGCAGTTAAATTTCTAAAAGCGGTATAATTATCTTCTAAACTCTTTCTTGCATGTTCAAGCTTGACTGATATATTATCTCCACCCATTTTAGCCTTTAACTCTTCCATTCTCACAGTAAAAATACTTTTACCATTATCAGGTTTACTACTATCATGATATCTTGCATCAGTTTCAATATTATATTTAGTATCAGCATTAACAAGAGTTTCAATTCTATCTAAAATACCACTCTTATTACTACTATAAATTGAAGCATAAAAAGACTTCATAACACTTTCTTTTTTTGCTAACTCTTCATCATACTTAACTAATAATTCAACATTACTTTTAACTCTATCAAGACCTCTTGTTTTACAATAATCCATTAAAGTACCCATATTAGATTTAATATCATATCCATTACTCTTTAATAGATTATAAACACTTAAAGCACCATCTAAATCTGAACTTTGATGAACACTAGCATTTATTTCATTAATTCTATTTGTATCCATAACAATTCTCTCCTCACTATAATTTTAACATATAAAATAACTAAAAACAATTAAATATTCAAATTTGCTTCAGCTAAATCATTATCTAAATCTGAACCAGAAACGTCATAACTATCTTCAATCTCTTTAACCAAAGTATCATTAGACTTTACTAAACTGATTCTTGTATTAATTCTCTTAAGTAAATCCTCAATTTCTTCCTTAATTCTAAAATCAATACCAGCTAAATCTTCATCAAGATAAACACTATCAACCTTATCAATCATGCTTACTCTATCTAAATATCTAGCACCTAAATTATTCTTCTCTAAAATAGCATCGATATCTTTAGCATACCCAAGCATTTCATTAAGATAAGCATCAATCTCACTATTAATAGTCCTTACCCTAACACTAGCAAGTAATCTCTCCGTAGCCTCTTTCTGTTTCTCACTTTCAAATAACATATCCATAAACATTCCTCCTCTTTATTCAGCATATCAATATGCATCTTTCTATTCTTAACATAACCATATAAAGGTGGTAAACCTACTCTACTACATATGGGTCTTCTGAAGTACCAGAACCAATAACTTTAATCGATGAAACTAAACTAATTGCTGGACGTGCCCAGCGCAACTCTGAAACATCTCCATTATAAACTCCACCTAAAGCCACATAAAACACTCTTGCATATCTGTCAAAGAAAAAGTCATAAGGTGTCATTAACCACCACTCACCACTGGACGCGTTTTCATACAAATAAGACAAAAAGTTTTTAGTAGAAAATAACTCCCCAGCAAAAATAACTTCATCCGCAGTTAATAACCCGATTTTACCTTTTAAATTACCATTGCCGTTAGTTATATCACTTACAGTAAACTTAGATAATTTACCACCATTATTATCATTCGGACATGTCAAAGATGGTGCCTTTTTAGAAACTAATCTGTCATAAGCAGAATAATTATTACTATTTGTTCCATAACCTAATTCATTACTCACAGTACTTTTATCATTACACCATATTGTATCTGCCAACTTGTTAGAATAAGTTGCCAAATTACTATCATACCAGTCTTCTAAAAAACTTAAAACTGTACTTTTATTAGTATTAGCATGAGTACTTGCATAATCACTTGAACCGGATGTTCCATACATAAAACCAACATGTGCATTATCATTATAAGACTCATTAAAAGCTATTGCTTGATTTTGAGCAAATCCTATATATGCCGCTGTATTTTCTTCAATTGAACACGGATCAGAAACTCCACTTGTATTATCGTTATATAAAACTATTTTTATTGACCCATCACCAGTTATTCTTACTATTCTCCAGCATTTATTCGCAAACTCGACATAGTTATTTGTTACAGCACCTCTAAAGTAATAAGATGTACCATAATCATCTTCTGCACTTGCAAGAAGCGCTTCATTTTCAGAAGATATCTCTTGTCCAGGCGTTGTAAGTGGCACTTTAACTTCATTTAATGCAAGTATTCTATCTTTAAGATTAGATGGTAACCATCCACTACCTGCTTTACCTTCTACAGATATCTTTAAATGTATTTCCTGTCCTAAAGCTGAATTAGGTAATTTATACGTAGAAGCATCTGCTACCCATAATCTTAAAGTATAAGTTTTAGTTGCACCAGCCTCAATAACATCACTAGTAAGTTCATAGTCTGCTTGCCCAGCACCTAAAGCACTTGCTGTCCCACTATTAAGTGAATATCTAATATATTGATGAGGTAATAAATTACTAGTGTAGCTAGGATTATTAATTGCACTTACCTTAAAACTATAAGGAACAGTACCATTATTCTTTATAGTAAATGTATAAATATTATTTGTCTGTGTTAAAGCTTTACTATCAGTCATTGGATTAATATCAGTAATACTTATTGCAGAACCACCAGTAAATGTTACATCCAAATCTCCTATCGCCATTTTTTGATCTGTCGCATTGCTCTTAGTTTCCTCAAAAACCGCAAAAGATGTCGTAACTGCTAAAATTCCCACTAAGACAATTGTAGCTAAAATAAGCATAACTTGTTTCTTAATTAGTTTATTTATATACATGATAAGACTCCTTATTCTTTATTACTATTAAAATAATATCAAAATATTTATTATTTATCAATATATTAACTTGCATTTTATTTAATATTTTGGTAAAATCAGTGTTGTAATTTAAGGAAGGAGATATTTATGGCTAACATTAAGAGCGCTAAAAAAAGTGTTAAAACTGACAAAATTAAAACAGCAAGTAATACTTCTTATACCTCTAAAGTAAAGAACGGAATGAAAAAACTAGAAAAAGCAGTTAAAGAAAAAAATCTAGAAGCAGCTCAAGCTCAATTAAAAACTACTATGGCTGACCTAGATAAATGTTCTAGTAAAGGATTAATCAAAAAGAATACTTGTGATAGACAAAAAGCAAGATTAAATAAAAAAGTTAAAGAAATGATATAATAAGCTTGGATTAACATCTAAGTTTTTTTATTGTCACTTTTTCTTTTAATTTAACTTATATTTTGATATCATAATATTGGTGATAATAGTGAAATTTAAAAATATAATAACTACTCTTATAATTATTTTAATAGTTGTATATACATCTTTTAATTACAATAAAATAATAAATTATATAAGCTCCATCTTTAGTAAAGAACCAAAAGTAGTTCTAAATGAACCAAATGCTTATTACAAACAAGTAAGCTTTGATTTCGTCAAAGAAAGTAAAACATTCTCTCCTCTAAGCATGCAAGATATTAAAGATATTTTTTATAGTATTTTAGATAGAGGCTATGATGAATTCACCTTCTACTGTCCTAGCGAGTACACCTCATGCCTAGATGATGTAAATGCCATTACAAATGATGCAAGCACCCTAACTCACATAAACAATTTTGTAAGCCCGTTTAACAACTTTAAATCAATTAATGTTACCTACTCTCAAAGTGGTGAAGTAAACATTAAGATTGAAAAGCTTTACTCCAGTGATGATATAATTACTATCAATAACAAAATAAACGAAATCATAAGTGAAAATATAACTGACGATATGAAAACAGAAGATAAAATATTAAAAATACATGATTACATAATTAACAACACCAAATACGACACTGCTAATTCTGATTCCAAATCTTCTACTGCATATGGAACATTAATAAATCATATCGCTGTATGTGGTGGTTATGCTGATGCCATGGCTTTGTTCCTAAATAAATTTAATGTGCCAAACTTCAAAATAGCATCTAACACCCACGTATGGAACGCTGTATATATAGAAAACACTTGGCTACATTTAGATCTAACATGGGATGATCCAGTAAGCAGTTCTGGAGAAGATACCCTACTTCATAAATTTTATTTAATAGATACACCAGCCCTAGAAAAATACCAAATAACTGACCATGAATATGATAAAACTATTTATGAAGAGCTTTCTTAATATCAGCTTCATAATACTCATAAACTGATTTAATAACACTTATTAAAGGTGTACTAATTAGCATACCTATAATACCAAAGAAATAACCAAATACTATAAGTCCAATAAGAATAATTATTGGATTTATTTTTAACCCTTTACTCATAATATATGGATGAATAAAAGATGACTCAATAAACTGTAAAATCATCACCTCAATTAAAACAATTATTCCTAGTTTCATACTTACTGATAAAGACACAAGTACAGCTGGAATTCCGCCAATATACGGTCCAATAAAAGGAATAACATTAGTAATAGATGTAAATATAGCAAATAAAAGTGCATATGGCATACCAGTAATGCTAAATGTAATAAGACTCATAATAAATAAAATAACTGTATCAAGCAAAGTCCCCTTAACAAACACTCTTAAATTACTAGTAATCTCTAAAGATAATCTGGATGGTACTCTTTTACTAATAAACTTAGTAGTTTCTTCATGATTAGTTAAAAAGAAAAACGCTATAAAGAAAGCATAAAACAAATTAATAAGAATATCTTTAAGTCCTATTGTACATCTAATAAACTTCTTACCGATATCTCCTATATTTACATATCTAATAATTTTAGAACTATTCTTTTTATAAAAAGTAATAATATTAGGTAGTAAATTACTAAACTCTCTAATTATTATAGGTACTAAAAAATAACCAATAAGAAATATAACTAAACCAAGTAATAAAAATGTTAAAGCACTAGAAATATAAGTATTAAACTTCTTATTAAAAAAGAGCATAACCGGTTTAATAACCCACGCAATAACATAACCAAATATACAAGGACTTACCAAACTTATAATTATGCAGCAAAAATTTAATATCTTACATTCTTTAATAATAAATAATAATAGTAAGATATTAGCTAAAAACAAAAAGATTTTTAATAGTTTTAAATTTTTAATCTTACTCATACTATTATTATTTATTATTTAGAAATTATTATACAAAAAAAGTAGGATTAACCTACTAATTTAGAAGTATCATCAATTAAATCATTAACTTTCTTCTTAACTACTTCTTTATTCTTAGAAAGCTCACTAGCGCCAAGCATTACTGCAGCACCAAACATAGCTCCCATCATAAAACTAAAAAAATCTTTCATAAATACACTCTCCTATTTGTTATTCTGCGTATTTATCTTTAAATTATTCATAATCTTTAACTTTAAATTGGTCTTACGAATTAAACTATAACTATTATTAATACACTTTATAAATGCATCTTTATCACCTAGAAGCACTAAACTTTTCTTTGCTCTAGATACCCCAGTATAAAGAAGTTTATTATAAAGCATTCTTGAATACCCTTTAGTTATCGGCATAATAACATGCATAAACTCAGAACCCTGACTCTTATGAATACTTATCGCATAAGCATGAGTTATCTGATTAAAATTCTCTCTTTTATAACTTACTTCATTATTATAATAATCTATAATAATTGGTTCCTTCTTAGAATTAATATCAATACTTTTAATATAACCAATATCTCCATTATAAATATTATTATCAATATCATTAACTAAATTAAGAATTTTATCTCCAACTCTATAAGTTATTGGCCCAACCTTAATCTCATCTTTCTTATCATCTTTTGGATTAATAAGTTCTTGAAGCACTATATTTAAATTATCAATTCCATTTTCTCCCTTATACATAGGAGCTAATACTTGTAAATTACTTAAATCCATCTTTTTCTCTTGCATCTTCTCTATTATTTGAATTAAAACATTTTTAATATCCTTTGAATCGCAAGATATAAAATTATAATCATCCTTCTTATCTAAATAATCATCAGTAACATTGACATCCTTAATATCTTTAGCAAGAATTGGTATATAAGAATTCTCACTCTGCCTATAAATAGTTTCTAATTTTATATGGGGAACACCTGCACTAATCATATCCGATAAAATTAAACCAGGCCCAACACTAGGAAGCTGATACTCATCACCAACAAATATAATTTTTGTATTAAGATCAATTCCTTTAAAAAATGACGATAACAAATGATTATCAAGCATAGAAGTTTCATCTATAATAAATACATTATAATGCACTTTATTAAGCTCATTAACTGCAAAAGTATTGCTCTCCTTATCCCATTTTAAGAATCTATGAATCGTGCTTGCCCCTATACCGCATGTCTCACTCATTCTCTTAGATGCTCTACCAGTTGGCGCAAGTAAGCACACTTCTCTAGTAACCGCTTCATAACTAATCTTCTTATAAATACTATAAAGTCTAATAATACCTTTAATAATCGTTGTCTTACCTGTTCCAGGCCCACCAGTTATAATACTTACATTATTAGTTAGTGCGCTTTTAATTGCATCTTTTTGTTCTTTATTATAAGTAATACCAAGTTCACTTTCAGTAAGTTTTATCAAATCATTAAATTTATTTATTTTCTTAATATCCTTGCTCATTAAAGACGCAATAGATACCCCATTATTTAACTCATCTAAATAATCTTCCATCAAATAATAATCTTCATTAGAAATCATTATCTCTCTTCTTTTAGCAAGTCCTTTTAAAATATCATCAATATTCTTAAAAATATTATACTTACTAGCAAGTTCTTCTACTATCTCAATCTTATCTAAATAAATATCACCAAGCTCAAACGTTAAATCTTTCATTGATTTAATAATAGCTGCATCCACTCTTCTGTCATCTTCTGGATCATTACTTGCTAAAAAAATACTATCAAGCTTAGAAAAGTCCGCATAATCTTTAAGCATATAAATATTTTTATCAATAAGTTCTAAAACTCTCTTACCAAAATTATTCATAAGTTCCATTGTTTCTTTAACAGTAAAACCCATCTCTTTTAATTTAACAATCTCTTTATCTGCTTCAAAATACTTTACAACAGACTTATAAATACTATCAGCTTTCTTATCAGTCATACCACTAACTAAAAATAAATTTTCTCTGTTTTCTTTAATCTTAGTAAGAGACTCATCACCAAACACTTTATAAATCTTCCTAGCTAGTACCTCTCCGCATCCCTTAACAAAAGAACTAGTTAAAAAATCAATTATAGCTTCTTTTCCTTCAGGTACAACTTTTTCATACGTATCTACTTGAAACTGCATACCATATCTATCATGATAAATAACATTACCATTAAATACATAAGTATCATCCTTATTAAGCATACCAAAATAACCAGTAAAAGTTATTGTCTTATTAGTACCCAACTCTTTATCATTAGTCTCCTGAACCCTAAAAAGACCGACTTTATAGCCTGTCTCAGATTCAAAAATAGACTGTTTGTATTTACCTTTAATATAACTCATAAGTCAATTTTAACACAACACCATGAAAAAAAGAAGTCATAAAACTTCTTTTTCATAATCGTTAATTAGTTTAAAGCGTCTTTTAATTTGCTACCAGCTTTGAATGATGCAACAGTCTTAGCAGGAATCTTAATAGACTCTTTAGTTAATGGGTTAATACCAGTTCTAGCAGCACGAGTTTTTGCTGAGAAAGTACCGAAACCAACTAAAGCAACTTTTCCTTCCTTCTTAAGACCTTCAACAATACCATCAGTCATTGCATCTAAAGCACGTAAAGCATCAGCCTTAGTAAGGTTTGCTTTATTAGCAATAAATTCTACTAATTCTTGTTTTGTCATAACGATTACCTCCCATTTCTAATTTATAAGGTTTATACCCTACAAATATAAGTTACCAGAAAACAAATTAAAAATCAACTAAAAAACTAGATTTTCCTTAAAAATATCTAGTTTTTTTACACTATAAGACAATCGCTATTAAATTATTCGAACCCTTGTTTACTATTTTAGTAACAAACATACAATTCTTTAATAAATATATATCGTTTTTAACACACTATTAATCATTATTATTTATCAAATCCTTCATTTCTTTAAGTTTAGTTTCTAATAATTTTTTATTAATTAATTTTAATTTATACTCAGAAATCAAAGCTTGGGACACATTTTTACTAATCGAATATTCAACAACATCTTTATCTTTCGAACTGCACAATATTACACCAACACTAGGATTCTCTCGCTCTTTTTTCACATCTCTATCCAAAGCTTCTAAATACAAATTCATTTTTCCTAAATATTCTGCTTTAAATTCCCCTAATTTTAATTCAAATGCAACTAAACAAGATAATTCACGATTGTAAAATAATAAATCAATAAAAAAATCATGATTCCCGACCTGAATTCTATACTCATCACCAATGAAAGTAAAACCTTTACCAACTTCTAATATGAAATTTTTTAAGTTCTTTATAATCGCATTTTTTAAATCCTTTTCTGAAAATTCAGCTGGTAAATCTAAAAATTCTAAACTATAAGTGTCTAATATTTTAGTATTTGGATAATCATTTTCATCTAAAGTTCTATTAACTGTAGGTAATTTTTTACCATCTGAAAGCATATATCTTTCATAATAAGCCGATGATATTTGCCGATCTAATTCTCTTTTGGAATAACAATTCTTAATTGATAATTTTAAATAAAAATGTCTTTCTTCTTTACTATTAGTTCCACTTAATATAAGCAAATTATTTGTCCAAGACAATTGCGTCACCAGTGGTGACGCAATCTCATCATCTTTATAAATACTATAAAATTGAATCATACGTTCTATATTTCTTTTAGTAAACCCTTTTATGTTAGGATAATTACTTTTCATAAAATCAGATGCTTTCGTTGTAATTTTGTCTCCGTAATTACTATTTTCCTTCAAGTCATATAGAAATTTTCCAATTTCCAAATATAACAAAATCATTTCTTCATTTACTTTTCTATATGCATTGTTTTTATGCTTTTCTATCATTTTAATAATTTGATTAAAACTTGTATCTACCAAATAAACCTCCGTCTTAAATAAATTAGTTATATTTTTGCATGAAATAAATTTAAAGACAAAAATATCTAATTACCATCCCATCATTACCTCAACTATTGTATTAACCTTATCATATATATTAAATATTTTTGCATATTCAAGTAATAAATCTATATTCTTCTCCTTGCTAGTCCAGTAATAATTTAAAACTCTATTTTTAAGTTCTAAATCAAACTCATCATTATTTCTTAACATATCACAAATGCATCTTTCAGCATTATAAATTTTAATTGGATTTCCAAATGGACTTACCGCGTCAATTATACCTATATTATAATAATTATCAGATACCCAGTGAATATTATAAGCTCCCCTTACAGCTTTTTTTCTAGGCACAGTTATGTCAATTATATTTGGTGTTCTATTTGTTAAATTTAAAATATATAATGCTGTATTATATGAAAAAACTACCAAAGGATATTTTTTCTGTAAAATATAGTATTCATCGGCTATATTCATACTATCAATGTATAATCCATGACTTACCCTTTCTATAATATTATTATCAACAAAATTATGAATTGATGATTTTTTTATACCAATATTTAATAAATCTTCCGTAGTAATATAACCATGATTATTCTTTAAAAATTCTTTTAATTTTTCTTCACTATTCATTCTTATCACCTCTGCTTTTTGTACATACATTATAATATTATGCCGTACAAAAGTAAAGAATATTCTACACATTAAAAAGAGATTCATATGAATCTCCCGAACTCTCCTTTATTATAAGACAATTGCTATTAAATTATTCGAACCCTTGTTTACTATTTTAGTAACTGTATTAGATAACTTGTATCTAGTAGCTTCTGGCATCATTGATAACTTAGCCTGAATTCCCTCTTTAACAATCACATCTAAACTTCTACCAAATATCTCACTCTTCCAGATACTTGATGGATCTGTTTCATAATCTTTCATAATATAATTAATAAGTTCTTTACTTTGCATCTCTGTACCAATAATCGGCTCAAACGTGCTTTCCACATCAACTTTCATTAAATGAATAGATGAAGCCACAGCTTTTAACTTAACTCCATAACGAGATCCTTGTTTAATAATCTCTGGCGTAGATAACTTCATATCATTAAGAGTTGGATAAACTATACCATAACCAGTACTCTTCGCCATCTTAAGCGCACTTTTAATACTACTAGTCTCATCCTTATTCTCACTATACTCCATAAACACTTTAAGTAAACTACTCTTATTTATTGTAATACCACCTAAAACATCTTTAAGCACGCTTTCATATAAACTATCATCAGAATCTAAATTAAGAGTAACAATACCCCTAGAAGTATCTACATTACTAATGTAAGCCTTAGAAATATATTCACTATCTTTATAAAAGTCTATAATCCTATCTACATCCTTAAGTTTACTAATACTCATCATGCTCTCCCTAATCTTATCTAGATAATGTTTTTTAATCTCATTAGTATCAGGTAAAATATGAATCCATGAAGGAACATTTATTTCAACATCAACAACTGGGAATTCATACAATGCTTTCTTTAAAATATCATACATATCCTTCTCAGTCATCTTATCAACATTAATTGGCATAACTGGTACACCATAATTATCACTAATATTACTAGCTAAACGAATTGTATCCTTATCATCTGGATGAGTTGTATTAAGAACTATAATAAATGGTTTATTAATCATCTTAAGTTCTGTAACAACCTTCTCCTCAGCCTCCATATACTCGCCTCTAGTAAAGTCACCAATAGATCCATCAGTAGTAACAACTATCCCAATAGTAGAATGATCCTTAATAACCTTCTCCGTACCTATTTCAGCAGCCTCAATAAAAGGTATCTCTTCCGTAAACCAAGGAGTTTTAACAAGTCTTGGATTTCCTAGTTCATCCTCATATCCATTACTAGTCTTAATAACATAACCTACACAATCAATAAGCTTAATCTTACTTTCAAACTCATCAATCTTAATTGTAGCACCTGTACTAGGAACAAACTTTGGTTCTGTAGTCATAATTGTCTTACCACCAGCAGACTGAGGAACCTCATCTAAGCATCTTTTCCTTTCAGATTCATCAGTTATATTCGGAATAACAAGTGTCTCAATAACCTTTTTAATAAATGTTGACTTACCAGTTCTAACAGCACCTACAACTCCAAGATATATCTCACCGCCACCCCAAGTCGAGATGCTACTTATAATCTCTTTCTTTTCCATTTTGCCTTCCCTTTCAAAATAAACATATTCCAAAAAAAGAAAAAAAGAACTACACACCAAGGTATAGTTCAAATATTTATAAATAATAAATTATAGCTAAGTTATCGGCCACTTTTGGGTGTCTAAGTAGTAAAAGTGGTGGATAACTCATTATTTTTAACACAATTAGTATATATTTCAATATCATTTTCAGTTGTTCGGAAATTCCGAACAACTGAAATTTCATTTAATTTTCCATCTTCAAATATAAATTTAATGTTTTATATTAATATTTATAACATATAATATTCTTTCATTTTTCCTCTTTAAATATCACAATTTAAGTATATATTATTTCATGAAAAAAGAGGTTATTTTCTGACCTCTAACTTCACACTATTTTTTATAGTTTTTTGTAGTTCACTTCACACTACTTTTTATAGTTTTTTATTTTTTCGCGTTCTATTTTTTAGTTTTTTACTTCACACCAGATTTTATAGAACCATTTTTTATAGAACCATTATATTTCAAAACTGCTTTTGTTTGTCAAACACTCACAAAAACTAAAATTTAATACCATCAACATCAAACACCCCACACACTGTAGAAAACCAAGAAAAATCATAGACACTACAAATGTTGAAAACCAGCGGGCTTTCGCGTGTATAAATACTCGCAAAAGCCATATCTGGATGTGACAAGCGCGTATTGCTCCAAAAGGAGAATCCGCATGCGCGCTTGCCACGCACACGTCCAAAACCCATTACTTTTATTTTTTATCTATCTCGCCTGTCTGTTTGTCCCTCGAAGGGTTTCTCAAAGGCATCTGCGACTGACGATTTCGACCTTTTAATTTCTCGCCTTGTTTACATATTTATTATGAATGGTGAACTACTGGTTCCATCACCGGTTACGTTGGTCGTCGACTTAAGAGAAATCGAAGGACGAACCGCGAGGGGATTGTTCACGAAGTGGCTGCCGAAGTAGCCATTGCTGCCGCGCACGATCCAAACGTCAGCGTTGTTGCCATAGAAGTAGTTAGGAGACAAAGACCACCAATAAGTATCTGTAGCATTTTCTTGTAAATATGTTGTAGTATTTTGTAATCCATAAGCATATCCTGCATAAGCTAATTCATCAGCAGTTATTAATCCTACTTTTGATGTTATTTTGCTTAATTCTCCATTACATTTTAAACTTGGACCAGTGCCACCAACAATATTACTTGTACTTACTAATCTTTGTGTAGCACCATAATATGTTTTATTAATACCATATCCTAAACCATTGACATTACTGTAACCATAAGGGTTAAACGTTGTATCTGTTACACTTGTTTTATCATTACACCATACAGTATCAGCTATTGCATCAGCATAAGTTTTTAAATTGTTTGTATACCAAGTTTCTAAATTTGTTAGTATTGTACTATTATTTGTATTTGCATGTGTAGCTTCATATGTACTAGAACCTGGTGTTCCATATTTAAATCCTACATAAGCATTATCATTATAACTTAAATTAAATGCACTTCCATATGTAGCACCAGAGTATCTAGCAAATGCTGCACTAGTACTATTATTTGCTAGATCACAAGGATTAGCAGCACCAGCAGTATTATCGTTATGTAAGATAAGTTTTACTGAGCCATCTCCGCCAACTCTTACTATTCTCCAGCATTTATTTGCAAATTCTACATAATTATTTGTTACAGCACCTCTAAAGTAATAAGAAGTTCCATAATCATCTTCTGCACTTGCTAGTAAAGCCTCGCTTGCAGTAGATATTGCTGCTCCTGGTGTAGTTATTGGTGCCTTTACTTCATTATTTGCTAGTATAGTCTCTGCAAATGTTGGTTTACCTGGCTCGGTAACAATAACAACCTGACTTAAATACGTCATGCCTGCAGCTTGCTCTTTAGTAGTATCATAATCTATCCATAGTCTTAAATCAAATTCTTTGCTTTCGTTTTTATTTAATCCAACTTCTTTAATAATATATCCGTTATGTTTATTATCAAGTACTTTAGTATTTTGTGTTCCAATTATAAGAGATGTACCATCGGTTGAGCCTTTAGTAGATAAATTCACTTTCATATATTTACTTAAAATATAATTAGAAGTACCTTCCTTTAAAGGATCTAATGTTATATATGCTTTTACATAGTTATTACAGTTATTAGTAATTTTAAATGTAAAAGGTGTCTTTTTTAATCCATCTTCGTCTGTTATTGGATACTCATCCGTTAAATTTATTGCACTATTTTCTTCAGTAAGTGTTGTATTAAAACAAGTTAAAGCCGTAACTGCATTATTATCACTTTGCCTTAAATATAATACAAAAAATGCATAAGATACTCCAATTATACAAATAACAGAAACAAGTAAACTAATATAAATTTTTCTTTTATTTTTATTCTTCTCTAATTCATCCATTATATTGCACCTATCCTCTATGATTAATTATAAAATATTGCAAACTTTTTTTCAATATAAAAACCACCTATTCGTGGTTTTCTATTGCTTTCTTTACTAAAGCATTAATCTTTCTAAAATGATGATTAATACCTGACTTAGTTATAGATTTATTGGTCTCCATCGTAATAATATCAGCAAGTTCTCCTAAACTAGTATCTGGATATTTTTTCTTATAAAGAATTATCTCTTTACTTCTCTCATCTAAAAGCATTAATAAGTCATTATCCTCTAAATATTTAATATTATCTAACACTACTTTGCTAGACTTTAAAGTTCTTTCAACATTAGCTTGCTCACAATTATTTAACCTATTAACCATATTTTTATGATCTTTATATATTCTTATATCTTCAAAATAAAATAATGCATTAAAGGCTCCTAAATACTTAATAAAATCAGAAATATTCTCGCTAGATTTTACATATACCATGTACTCTCTATCTCTTTTTAGAATCTTACTTTTAATCTTTAACCCATTAAGAAGATTATCTATTAATTTAGCATCATCTTCCTCTTTTACTAAAAACTCTAAATGATATTGATTCTTCTTAGGATCATTAATACTTCCGCATGCCAGAAACATTCCCTTTAAGAATGCTTTCTTCTCTTCATCACTAGAAATATTTATCTCTTTAAAAATATTATCTATATCTTTATAAATCAAATCTAACTTTTCCTTAACTTCTAAAATATAAAGATTTCTTGCTTTAAACCTTTTCATAGTTCTAGTTGTAAGCTTAATTAACACATTATAATTAGTTTTTAATAGCTTAAATATCCATCTAGCTACAGAAGCATTAACTACCATAACCATCATTTTATCTTCTTCTAAAGTCGCATTAAATTTTAAATAGGCACAAAGAGAAGTTAAATCTTCAATACTGTTTGTATCTTCTTTAGTAATTTCTTCTTTTATTTGAGTAGTAAATGTCATTTATTATCACTCCTCATTAAATATGAGAATATCAAATAAGCCGTCTTTAAGGCATCATGTCTTATAATATTATCTTCTAAAGTATATATATCATCAGAAATAAGTTCCACATTCATTTCTTTAATCTTTCTTGTATCTAACTTAACCTGATCCTTTTGTTCTTTAGTCATATAATTCTTAAGTTCCTTTTTAGGAAGCTTAGCACTATTAGCTACTACTGCATCTACTCTAACATACTTCTCTAAAACTCTTAAGTGATCAGAAACTCCAAAATCATCAGTTTCACCTGGCTGAGTAAATAAATTACAAACATACATAGTCTTAGCTTTACTATTATTTATTCTTTCAGCAACTGATGGAATAATTAAATGAGGAAGTACACTTGTATATAATGAACCAGGACTAAATATTATAAGATCTGCTTCATCTATCGCTGTAAATACCTTTTTATTTACCTTAATCTTTTTATTATAAGTAAGTTCTTTAATTGGTTCACCATTCTTAGTTATCTGTTCTTCACCAACAATCTTTTTACCATCATCATAATGTCCAACAATTTCAATAACATCATCACTTATTGGTAAAATAGTTCCTTTAATATCTAACAAATTACATAATACTTCAATAGCATCAGTTAAATTCCCTTTAATATCATACATTGCTGCTAATAAAAAGTTTTTTACTGCGTGATTTTCTAAGCTCCCGTTTTTAAATCTATATTTAAGTAGTTTCTTAACATCATCATTAGTATTAGCCATACTAGTCATAACAGTTCCAATATCCCCTATTGCTGGAATATTTAATTCTTTCTTTAAAATACCAGTTGATGAACCATTATCACTTACAGAAATAATTGC
>CAKOJR010000008.1 GCA_934090735.1 uncultured Bacilli bacterium | reverse complement strand
TGATTCCATCATCATTAAAAAATTATGGTGAAGAAGTTTTAAATTATTCAACGGATAAATTAAAAGAGTTTTTGTCATTTTTTAAGGAACAAAACTACGAAAAAATAAAAGGAGCATTTCTAATAAATCATGATGACTTTATTGATAGAATTAAAGAAGTATCTTTTCCTAATTCATCGTTACCTCCAAAATGGGCTACAGGATGTTTCTATGGTGGGGAAACACAAATATTACTTGATGAAAATAATCCTTACGAAAGATTCAATACACTAGCTCATGAAAGTTTTCATTTGCTATTTTCTAAATTTGTCTATGAAAAAAATAATATTGATAGAATTGTATGGCTTGATGAATCACTTGCTAGTAATTTTGATGGTTCAACTGATAAATTAATAAAAGCCAATACATTCGAAAATATTATTATTAAATTAATAAATAATGGCAAATTACCTAAAATGAATGAGTTATCGTTTTCAAAAGATAATATTATAACAAAAGAATACAATGGCTATGATTTATTTAAAGTTGTTGGTAGATATTTGATAGAAACAAAAAATGATTTATTAAATTATATAAATGATAAAGAAAAAGTTATAAATGATGGTGAAAAAATTCTTGAAGAAAGTTTAAACTATTTTATACTAAAATATAACTTAAAGTAAAATAAAAGTTGTTATACTTCTTCCATTATGGCTCAAGAAGCAAAAATCGTCGCACCACTGTGACGTTATGATTAAAACAATCTGAAAAGATTGATTCAGAGTGTTGATAAAAACCAATACTCTTTTATTTTGAGAAAATATATGATAGACATATTGAAGCATGTCAAACACGTTTCGCATTAAAAATCTAGGGGTTCCCTACAACCTGCGACATTGCTAGCAAGCATTGTCTTTAAACATTTTATTGTATATGAGATTTAATATATTCTATTAATTTCAAATAATCTTCGTGTTTTAGATTTAAGTTATCGATTTGTAATTCTACAATATTATCGTCTTCTAGGTATTTATATACCAATAGTGCTTCACCATCAATATAATCAACAAACTCTTTACCATTAGAAATCTCTATCATAAAACTATGATGCCACCCCTTGTTATAAGGCCCATTTCCACCAAAATCATAATAAAATGACTTATCTTCTATTGATATTATTTGTTTTATAGAAATTTCTATCAATTTAGATTCGGAGTAAAAACTAACGTTGTTATTATCAACTTTAAATTTATAAGTTTTTAATAATACTCATGTTGTTTTATATGATATTTAAAACATATTATATAAAATATAGAAAAAGGAATTATCAAATATTTAAGTATACCAGTATTATCATATTTAATTGTCATAAAACATGCAAATATACAAAATACAATTACAAAATAAAAAAGAGATTTTCTAAATTTCTCAACAAAGTTATTGGCAAATACTATCATTTCCTTTTGATTGACTTGCAATTTATCATATAATCCCTTATTCATTTCATCCTCCTAAAATACAAAATATTATAGTATTGTTAATTTATACTTTTTTTCTAAAGCACTATTGCCATATAATCTTATTATATAATAAAATTTTAAAAAAAAGCATACTTACACTGAAATAATAAAAAAATTAAATTTACAAATTTCCTAATCTTAACTTCGTATACATGTACAGTTAAAGCGTTATTTGTAATTAATTTACGTAAGTCTTGTATACATAATATTGTTTGTCAATATTGAAGTGAAAAAAAGATAATTATCATTTATAAATAATTACCTTAACATATTGCATAATGTTATTTTTTTATAAATCAGCAAGTTTAGATTAATTTTATTATAATGCTTCCGATAACTTTTTTGTTACTCTGGATTGTACTTCAAGATAGTATTTGATTTCTGCATCATTCATATCATCATCATCGTCCCATTTATCAAAATCTGCTGCAAATTTGGTATACTTTTCCAAGTAAGAAGTATACTCTTTTAATAAAGTAGTATTTGTTGGATTCGCATTATATTTTTTCATAAATTCAACATATTCATTCATAAAAGCCTCATAACTATCCATTGCCTTTTTAAAGTTGGTTCTTAATCCTTTAGAATTTGTTGTACTTGAATTTGTTTCAGTTTTATTATCACTTGCTTTGTTTTCATCTTTTTCTGTTGATTCATCAGTATTTTCTTTATCAGGCTCACGTAAAGAAATACTATATTCTTTATCGTCATCATCGTAATATAAATATAGGGAATAACCTTCTTCATTTTTAGCTCTAAATGAATCAGATGAATTATAAATATCAACATTGAATCCTTTTTCTTTGCATGCATTTACATAATTTTTATATTCAGTTTTATCTACACCGATGATATCTATAGATAATGAACTAGCTGAATCATAATTTAACTTTCCTTTTAAGGTTTTTGGCTCAGGTAATTCTCCACTAAGAACATAATCACTCCAAACTAGATCATCAATCTCTTCTTTAAAACTATTTCCACCAACCTTTATATCTCCCAAAGAAATAAATGGAATAATTAAAATACATCCTACTATAAAAACAATTTTATGAAAATTTTTGATTCTTTCAGGTAATATATCCAAACAAAGTAATGTTGCATATCCAAATGCTGCAATCTGAATTACTCCAATAAGACCACTTATTATTTTGCCATCTCTAAATGCCGTAAAAGTAAACAGTAAAGTTATTATCGTTAAAGCAATAGACCATCCTTTTAGTTTACCTGTATTTTTTTTCTTTTTATACTCACGTTCATCGTTGTAGTTATCATTTTTCTTTTTGTTCTCTAATTCATGATCATCAAGTTCTTTTTTAGCTTTTATTTCTGCTTTTTTAATTCTTCCAACTTCTGTAGCTTTATCGTCAATAATAACTTTAGATCCACAAAAACTACATTTTATTTCATCTGAATCTTCAGGTATATTAAGTTCGCCTCCACATGAAGGACATTTAATTTTTTTTAACTCCATATTCTACTCATTTTCCTTTCTATTTTTATTATATCATATTTTTGTCGTTATAAATAGCAAAATGTCGAAATGAAAAGCAAAAATGAAATAATTTTCTTGGGTGATAATTTTGAATACTGAGAAAATGAAAAATATAAGAGAAGAGTTAGAAATTACTCAAGAAGATATATCAAAAATTTTAGGCTGCACAAGAACTGCATATTCTTTATGGGAAATAAATAAAAATACAATACCGCTATATTACTTAAATAAAATATCAAATGAATATAATATAAATATTGATTATTTAGTAGACTTATCAACTGACAAGTATATTGAGTTCGATAAAGTAGAAATCGATAGGGTTAATTTAGGTAAAAAAATCAAAGAAGCACGAAAGTCAATTAATTACACACAAGAAAAATTAGCTTCTAAATTAAATACAACACACTCTGTTATCAGTGCATACGAATCAGGTAAATCGACAGTTTCAACATTATTTATAATAGAGATTGCAAAAATTACCAAAAAATCATTAAATTGGTTATTAAATAAAGTTAAATAAAACAATTTAAAATTATAATAGACAATCAGCTGATAGATATTTATATATTAATTTAATATTATAAAAAAGTGGAAGAAGCCTCCAATGTGACTTTACATTAATAACGGCATCGAACTAATAAAGACTATGTTTTACAATTTAAAAATTTAACTAGCAATTTGTAAATATATTTACAATTTACCACAAATAATTATAATATTTAATTAAATAGGACGATGATATAAATGGAAGAAAAAGAAATAAAAAGATTTATAGAACAATTAAAATTAGAAATAACATATAAAAAATTTCTAAAAAATGATATTATTTATCAATTAATAGAGACCTTTAATACACCTAACACAGTCTTTAAAAAACAAAACTATTCTAATGAAATAGAGAGTCCATTAAAAATAGTTTTAAATTTTTATAAGGAATATAATATGGAATATTACAAGATTATTAATCAAAATATTAAAAGCGGAAGAATCAATATTAATAAAAATAATAAGAAATCTTTCATTGACACCAAAAGCAACACTACAATTATTAAATTAAGCGGTGATGATGGGGACATTTTTACTATAGTTCATGAACTAGCTCATTTTATTGATAAAAATAGCAAGCCAGCGATTATTCCAGACGAATATTGGTTTTTATCTGAAACATTCGCATTTTATATTGAGAAAAAACTAGAAAAATGGTTGGTAAATAAAAATTACAAAAATTTAATTTATACTAGAAGAAATAACAGAATCTATTTTGAAAATAAAATGTTAAAAGCCATTAAAAATGAATTATACTATGAAGACATATATAGAGAAAA
Source organism: uncultured Bacilli bacterium (assembly GCA_934090735.1). Taxonomy (GTDB): domain Bacteria; phylum Bacillota_I; class Bacilli_A; order RF39; family UBA660; genus CAG-533. The sequence goes on along the minus strand of CAKOJR010000008.1, from coordinate 34,770 downwards.
AGGAATAATCGAAGAAAATGATATGGATACTAAAAAAATAAAATCCATAATAAGGTATAACGTTCCTTATAATATTGTAAACTATTTATTACAATACCCTTTAGCAAATATCCTTTCTAGTTATTTGATTGATGATGGTACAATGCAAGATGACAAGCAACTAATTGAGAAATGCCTAAATAAAAATTTATACAAAATCTTAGAAAACTTTTCATTAATAGAAAATCTTTATAATAATTTATAAAAAAATCTGCAAATAGTTTCTTGCAGACTTTTAAATTTTATTTAATTCATTAGAAACATACCAGCAAATTCATCTATAGTATATGTTTTATCATCATTTGGGAACGTCACATAATCATAAGCATTATTCTTTTTTGCAGCTATGAACACATCATCTGTCCATTGTACTGAACCAGTTTTAGTTATTTTGGATTCATAACTTTCACCGCGTGGCTTGATACTTTTAGTAACATTTACATATTTAAACCCATAATTATCATGACCATTCTCCTCTTTATAAATGTAAGTTTCGTATAACAATTCTCCAGTTCCACCATGAAAAACAGCAATATAATCATTTGAAAGACTATTATAACTTAAATTTAATATCGCCATACTTACACCAAAAAGTATTAACATTATTAATAAACCTGCTAAAATTATTTTTCTTTTCATAACTTCTCCTATATTGTTACATTATATATTAATTATGATTTTTTTTATATTTTTAAGTTAATCATAATAAATTATTGATTTTAAACTACCATGGGTTTGTACTTTTCTAATGTAACGCCCTTGATAATAAAAATACTCTCCTAAAATAGTACCATGAGTTTCTTCTTCTGTAAGCTCGATAATAGCATATTTATTTTCTGGTAAATACATTATATCTGCGCCTTTAGCTAGTGGACACTTCTTTTTAGCATCTAAAGCTATCTTTTTAATATCCATATTTTCAGCTAATATCTTATTATAACTTGAATCATAAGTGGTTATTATTATGTCATCTGAATATACAACTTCATAATTTGTTTCTGTAACTGTAATTCCTTTTCTGTTAAATAAATTTTCTTGTAAGGTGATTTTAACAGGTTTATTATTTATGACTGCTATATAAGTATCATCAGACCTTATAAACCCTTCCTGATAGTTATAGTGTAGCAGGTAACTACAGTTATTTATTACATACAATTCATATACAAATGGAAATAAAATTATAACAATAGGAATAATACATAAAATAACATATTTTTTAATACTTAAATTCTTACTACTGTTATCATCACCATTTTTAAGTTTTTTACTTAAATGACAAAAGCTTACTATATCAATTATAAATATTACTAATGAAATAGGCCCTAAAACAATTCCATCTAATCCAGCATCGACGTACTTCATCATATATAAATTAATAAAATTAACTAACACACATATAATTATAACTAGTTTTAATCTTTTTTCATTTATTTCACCTTTAAATACTTTTATAATAAACACTACAGCTATTACAAATAATATAAAAACATTAGTATATATCGCACTCTTTAGCATCAATATTCTCCTTTAAAATTTCCACAACCCTTATACGCCCATCAACAATAACTTCTTTTATAGGCTCTTTTCCATCTTGGTTAACTGGAAATTTCCAATAATGTTCTGCAAGCTCGAGATTTCTTTGCTTATTAGTTCCACCATCAAAACAGTTCCATGAATCACCCTGATAAAAATTACCATCAACTTTAACTTTAACAATAGAATATACTGGCCTTCCTAGTTTTATAAACGTATCATACCATTTTTGAGCCTCATCATATGTATTTGACACATATAATGAAGACATTCTAGATGGATAGTTTGGATATTTTTGTTTGCGGACTTCTTCAAGAGCAAATTCTCTTAGTGCAACCTTTACGTGATGCTCTAATTCATCGTCTTTATATTTTTCAGGAAATAAATAAATATCATCCACTAAATTTTTATATTGCATAACTCTTTCATAAACACCGCTATGATGATTTTCATCAAAATAAATTTCTTGCCCAACTTCCATTGGATGATCTGTAACAACGTGATAAAAAATTCTATTCATACATTCCACCATATTCTGCTTTAATTATACAATATCTACTATGTTTTTTAAATAGATATTTCTCCCAAAATAAATAATTTCAAATAACAAATATGGTTGCCTTAATTAAAATTTTTATTTATAATGATATTAAGATTTGGAGTAAAATAATATGGATATAAAAACAGAAAAAGCTTATAAAATCTCAAGAATAGTAATACCTGTTTTATCATTTTTAATATTAAGTATAATGGGTATTAATGAAGAAAGTGACTGGATAATTATTAGCATTATTTTATCTACAATTATATTTGGATTTTGTTTTCCGAGTACATGGATGAGTAAAAAAATTATAAAAACCGGTAATAAAATAAATAATAAATTTTTACGCATATGTTATTACATTATCTTTCTCCCAATAATAGATTTTATACTTTTCTATTTACTATATGCAGCAATCATATTTGGTGGATATAAGATATTTACAAGAACAACTGACATGGGAAAGGCACTAGGTCAAGCATTTACAATTTTATTTTTTGGCTTTATTGTTTTCGTATGCATATTTATTCCTTACATTCAATCCATAATTGTTATAATTTTAAAATATTTTTTAAAAGAAAAAAAGTAATTCTTATACAAAAATACCAAGTTTTAAAAATGATATGATATAATTGACATAGTAAAAATAAGAAAATAGGTGAAGTATTATGAAATGTATTCATTGTAATGCCGAGAATATAGATAAAGAGGATAATTTTTGCTGGAAATGTGGGCATTGGACAGCGAAAGGTTATAATTTTATTCAAGATAAAAATAATATAAATCTTGTATTAAATGGTAGTGCTGCCAAACAAAATAGAAAATTTGGTACATTATTAGGTCTCCTAGGATTTGGTATAATCTTATTCGTTACCATCTACATAATTAGAGGAGATGACCTTTTTAAACCAGTAGTTTACTTAAACAAAGAAATCTCAAATTACATATATGGTTACCGAATCTCTCCAATGAAAACGGAAAATAAATATACAGAGGAAATAATAAATTCTTATGAAGAAGCCTTAGATTTTATCGAAAAAGATTTCAGTACGCAAAACTGGCTTTGTGGAAACTCTGAAGAAGTATCAAGACTAGAATACAACCTAAAAAATAACTATGAAATTCCAAGCGTAAGTTTCTGCGACTTAAATTATAAAGAAGCTCTAAAAATAAATGATGTTATTGAAAATATGTACAATTTATTTCCATATCTAAAAGGTAATCTTACAAACATAACAATTACTAGCACTGCAGAAAATACCGACTATATTGCATATTTTCAACCTATTTACCAATTTGTAAATATTGATGCTGACATTAATCAGTATAACAAAGTAAATAAAACTCAAATTCTCCTAAATAGTTATTATTTTCTAAATGAAAATATGACTAACAAAGATATAAGGACAATTGTAGGGGATAATTGGTACGTTGAAGATGCAACTTGGGAGTCAACGATTGCTCATGAACTAGGTCACTTTCTTTCTTTTAAATTGCTTCTAAAAGAAAATAATATAGAAAATGTTACTTTTGTAAATCACGAAAATGAATTAGCAATAGAAAATATACTAAATTTAGTAAATAGTGGAGACTTTTCCTACAATCTATTAAATGAAAGCGTAAATAATTATAATCAAAAATATGAAGCAAATTTAACCCTAGAAGAGTTTGCCCAAACTATTTCAGAATATGCTAGCACCAAAGATGAAAATGGCCGAATAATAGCTGATGAAACAATTGCTGAAGCAGTGCATGATTACTATTTACATGGAGAAGATATGAAAGCTACTAGCAGAGAAATAGTTGAGTTAATTAAAGCAAAATTTGAATAAGAGGTTATATGAGAAAATGTATTAATTGTAAAAATGATGTAAAAAAGAAAGACATATACTGCCGTAATTGTGGTTGCAGACAATACAGTGCTATCCATTACATTTTAATGGATATTGCCATGGTAATCGTTGTAATAGGACTTATCGGCATTATCGCACTTTTAGTTACTTCATACATAATCTAAAAGGAGTTAATTTATGGAGAATAAAAAGAATAATTACAATAAAACTGTCGAAGAACTTTATGTAGAAATGTGTACCCCACCAAACGGCTTAACAAACGAAGAAGCCCAAAGTAGGTTAGCAAAATATGGTGCAAATAAACTTACAGAGCGAAAGAAGAAATCTAATATTTTATTATTTTTAGCTCAATTTAATGATTTCATGATAATTTTACTTATTGTAGCCTCCATATTTTCCGCAGTAGTTTCTTACATCAGACACGAATCATTTGTTGATTCAATCATCATTATAGTAATTGTAGTAATAAATGCTATTCTTAGTTTTATTCAAGAGAAAAAGGCTGATGCTGCTATTGAAGAACTTAATAAAATGTTTATTACTAATAGTTATGTTATAAGAAATGGTATAAAACAACTAATAGATGTAAGAAATATCGTTCCTGGTGATATCATAGAGTTAGAAGCTGGAGACTATATTGCCGCAGATGCAAGAGTTATTTCCTCTGAAAGTCTTGAAGTAAATGAATCCACTCTAACTGGAGAATCAAAATCTATAAAAAAAGATAACGAAAACATAAATGAAGAAAAAGAACTTTACGAAAGAAAAAATATGGTTTATGCTGGCTGCAATGTCACAAATGGACACGGATATGTACTAGTATGTGCAACTGGAATGAACACAGAACTTGGAAAAATAGCAACAAGTTTAATAGACAAAAAAACCGACTTAACACCATTACAGAAGAAAGTAAATCACATAAGCAAAACCTTAACTTACATTATTCTGGTCATTATTATTGTTATGATGATATCTGGATTACTTATGAAAAATGATTTCTTTGATATCTTAATGCTATCGATTTCTCTAGCAGTCGCAGCTATTCCCGAGGGTTTATCATCTATAATAACAATTATTCTTTCACTTGGAATGACAACTATGGCCAAAAGAAACGTAATTATTAGAAAAATGGCATCAGTAGAAACATTAGGTTCAACCGATATCATTTGCTCAGACAAAACTGGCACAATAACCCAAAATAAAATGTTAGTAAAAAATGTTTATGTTAATGATAGATTATATGACGATCATGAAAGCATTTTAAATAGTGAATTACTAATTTTATCAGCCGGATGTTGTCATAATGTTAAAAAGAATGACGATAGTTATATAGGCGATGAAACGGAAGTATCAATTTACAAATATTTAGAAAGCAATAACATTTTTCTAAACAAAAAAATTGAAAGAATAAAAGAGTTTCCTTTCGATTCTGAAAGAAAAATGATGAGTACAATTAACACTGTAGACGGTATAAGCTACTCATTTACAAAAGGAAGTCTTGACTCCGTAATTAATAGATGTAGCCATTACATTATAGACGGTAATAAATATTTAATGACACCTGAATACAAAGAAAAAATATTTCAAATCGAAAAAACATTATCTGCTAAATCACTTAGACTACTAGCTTTTGCATATAAAGATGAAATGGTTGAATACCCAGAAGAAAATATGACATTTATTGGCTTAATAGGTATGATGGATCCCCCTAGAGATACAGTTACCTCAGCAATAAATATCTGCAATAGAGCTGGTTTAAAACCCATAATGATCACAGGAGACTCTATAAATACCGCAATTGCAATCGCTAAATCCGTAAATATTATTGATGATGATAAAAAAGCTATTGAAGGAAAAATAGTTGACAAAATGACAGATACTGAACTTAAAAAAGCTGTGGAATATTATCAAGTATACGCTAGAATTTCCCCAAATACAAAATTAAGAATTGTAGAAGCACTTCAAAGCCAGGGACACATAGTTGCAATGACAGGAGACGGTGTTAATGATGCTCCAGCAATTCAAAAAGCAGACATAGGCATAGGAATGGGTATTACTGGAACTGAGGTTGTAAAAAAAGTTGCCGACTGCATCTTAGTAGATGATAGTTTCTCAACCATTGTCGATGGTGTAGAAGAAGGAAGAAGAATAACAGCAAATATTAAAAAAGTTATCCTATATTTACTAGCCGGAAATATTGTAGAAGTTATTTTAGTATTTGCATCAATGTTAATGAATATGGAAATGTTTAATACTTTACAACTATTATGGTTAAATTTAATAACAGACTCCATACCTGCAATAATGCTAGCATTTGAAAAAGCCGAAAGCGATGTTATGGAAAATAGTCCAGCAAATAAAGCAAATGATAGTTTCTTTACACCGCTATTAACCGCAAAAATTGTAATCGGTGCATTATTCAAATCAGCAGTAATGATGGGCTTATATGTGTACTTTGCAAAAACATCTAACGTTAATATCGCAAGTTCTTTATTATTTATATTTTTAATAGGTAATGAATTATTATTCTCATTTTCTTGCAGGAGTTTAAAAAAATCAGTAATTAATAAACACTTCTTTGACAACATAAGATTAAGCCTTGGTGTTGGCACTTTAATGATAATCCAAATTATCGTCTTAACTACCGGCTTATCAAAGTTCTTCATAGTAAATGGAATAAGCATGAAAGAACTAGCAATTACCTTAGGAACCTTGTTAATAACTTTTATAATTGGTGAAATATTCAAACCTGTTTATAATAAGTTATTTAAAGATTATAAAGTTGAAAAAAGATAATATAGAAAGGAATGTAAAATGGAATCAACTAAAAAAACATCATTTATAATAATATCTGGAGTTATAGTAATATGTATATTTGCGGTGGTAATTGCTATAAATTTACTGCCTAACCATGAAAGCAACTCATATTATGTTAAAGTCGGTGATGATATGAGTGCCAAAATTGAATCAATTAATATTGAAGATGGTAAACTATATATTACAACCTCAGGAGAGCCTATAGAATATTGCGTAAAAACAACCAGAACAACTCCAAATAAAACTGCGGTATGCTGGAACAAAATCGAAAATAACTCTGCTATAATTCCAATTTTTGAATATAAAAAATATTATATCTGGATTAAAGACGAAAATGGTAATATCAGCAACTATTTAAGTGTAAACTCTAAAAGTATTGAAAAATAATACACTAAACCTAAAGCCTTCCTTAAATTAAAGGAAGACTTTTAAATTACTAAAAATTAACTTAGTATGATTGACTAAAACTATCTTTTATGATAGATTAACTTTGACATTTAAAACAAATAAAATTATATAATAATAAAGGTGATTATAATGCTAGAAATAAAAAAGATAACAAAAATTTATAAAACAGAAGGTTTCAAACAAACAGCTCTTGATAAAGTAAGTGTTAATTTTCGTAAACATGAATTTGCATCAATTCTAGGCCCATCTGGATCTGGAAAAACAACATTCTTAAATATAATTGGTGGTTTAGATGAATATACTACAGGTGATCTTATTATTAACAATGTTAGCACTAAAAATTATACTGATAGAGACTGGGATAGTTATCGTAATCATCGCGTAGGCTTTGTTTTTCAAAGCTATAATTTAATAACTCACCAAACAATTTTAAAAAACGTTGAGCTAGCACTTACGCTCTCAGGCATTTCCAAAGAAGAAAGAAAAGAAAGAGCAATTAAAGCCTTAAAAGATGTTGGATTAGAAAGGCACGTAAATAAAAAACCAAATCAATTATCAGGCGGCCAAATGCAAAGAGTAGCTATTGCTAGAGCTCTTGTAAATGACCCAGAAATAATTCTAGCAGACGAACCCACTGGAGCTCTAGATTCTGAAACAAGTGTACAAATAATGAAAATCTTGAAAGACATTTCTAAAGAAAAACTTGTTATCATGGTAACTCACAATCCAGACTTGGCAAAAGAATACTCAAGCAGAATAATTAATATTAAAGATGGAAAAATTATAAGTGATAGTAATCCATTTGATGGAAAAGAAAATTTAGAAGAAGACACAAAGAAAAAAACATCTAAAACTAAAATGTCATTTTTAACCGCACTATCTCTTTCTTTTAATAACCTTATGACCAAAAAGGGTAGAACTATTTTAGTATCAGTAGCAGGTTCTATTGGAATAATTGGCATCGCACTCATCTTAGCAGTTTCAACAGGTTTTCAAAATTACGTTGATTCTATTCAAGAAGATACCCTAACAAGTTATCCACTTTCAATCATGCAAGAATCATCAGATATAACAGGTGTCCTTCTATCAATGCGCTCTGGTGAAAAAAGTGGAGTAGAAGGTGAAAATGTTAAAGAACAACAATATATAACATCTATGCTCTCTAATATCAGCACAAATGACCTTAAAAGTTTTAAAAATCACTTAGAAGAAAACTATAATAAAGTAAAAGATGATTTATCTAATGTATCATATAACTATAGTATTAACCCTAGTATTTATACAATAGATGCTACAAACAAATTAGCTAAATTAAATCCAAGTAATTTATTCAGTTCAATGATGGGAGATAACTCGCTTATGCAATCATATTCATCAATGGCATCTATCTTCTCAAAAATGGTAGATAATAAAAATGAAATTGAAAGTGACTATGACCTTCTAAAAGGAAGATGGCCAGAAAAATATGATGAAATGATTATTGTCTTATCAGAAAAAAATAGTATATCAGATTTACTTGTATATTCTTTAGGGTTAAGAGACACTGATGAACTAACTAACATGGTAACTAAAATAATGAGTGGTGAAAGCGTTAACATAAATAACGAGCCAAAAACATTTACGTATGATGATTTATTAAACGTTGACTTAAGACTAATCTTACCATCAGATACATATAAATATAATTCAAAATATGATGTATACGAAGATATGAGCTCTGATAATGATTATATGGAAAAACTATACAATAAAGCACTAAAATTAAAAATAGTTGGTATAGTAAGTCCTAAAGAAGGTAAAACGACAATGGCTTTAAATCCTGGGGTAAATTATACAAGTAGTCTTATTGATTATATAATCGATTATTCAAAAGATACCGATGTTGTAAAAAAACAATTAAAGAATTCAGAAATAGATGTTTTCTCTGGAAATCGTTTTGACAGTAAGAAAAATAATTTTGACTTCGAATTTAAAGACTTAGTTAAAGTAGATAATAAAAAACTACAAAGTGCATTTAATATAAACATAAATGAAAAAGACTTAGAAAAGCAAACTCAAAAATATATGGAAGAAATATCAAACTCAATTACAACAGACATAACACCAGCAAAAAATTTATTTAATGACAATCTTTCAAAATTTGCAAATGGACTTTTTAATGATATAAATAATGAATTTTCCCTAAATGACACATTAATTTTAACGGAAGATTTCCTAGAAAAAGAAACAAATAAAGAACTACTTAGTAATATGGAACAAGAATATATAATCCCAGCAGATACTTATAAAACAACATATAAATCATTATTAAAAGGTTTACTTGATAGTTATATTACTGCCTACAATTCTTACATGAAAACTATAAATCCAAATTATGAAATAGATGAAGAAAATCCTAAAGCAGTGCTTGTTAAAGAACTAAAAGATACAGTCTTATCATCTTACTTAAATAGTGCTCCTATTATTAAAACTAGTGAAACAATGGCCTCTGTTATGACAGAAACTAAAATGAAAAAAGATATTTTAACAAAAATAGGTGACCTAACCAGCAATATATCTAAAAGTTTTGCTACTTCACTAAATATTGATCAAGATAAAATAGCATCAGCATTTTCTTTAAACTTTAGTAAGGATGAATTAGCAAGAGTAGTAAATGCCATGATGAATAAAACTGAAACCACCCAAAAATCTAACTTAATATCTCTAGGATATCAAGACAAAGAAGAGCCAACATATATCTCATTTTACTTTAGTAGCTTTGATGGCAAGGAACACTTCCTTTCATTTATCGAAGAATATAACAAAAATGTTCCAGAAGAAAAAGAGATTAATTATTCAGATACAACTGGAATTCTCATGTCATCAGTAAAAACAATTGTAAATGCCGTAAGTTATGTTTTAATAGCATTTGTATCGATTTCACTTGTAGTATCAAGTATCATGATTGGCGTTATCACATACATCTCAGTATATGAAAGAACTAAAGAAATAGGTATTTTAAGAGCTATTGGAGCATCTAAAGGGAATATCTCATCTATATTTAATGCTGAAACATTTATAATTGGCTTTCTATCAGGACTATTTGGTATCGGAATATCTTATATTTTGATCCCAATAATAAACACTATCTTACATCATTACACAGGAAATATTCCACTATCAGCATCCCTTGAAATAACGCATGCATTTATATTGGTAGGCTTAGCAATAATTCTTACATTAATTGGCGGTCTAATTCCTGCAAGAGCAGCATCTAAAAAAGACCCAGTAGAGGCCTTAAGAAGCGAATAAAAAGGAGCATATACTCCTTTTTATAATGTCTTAGTATAACAATAGTAATTAGAAGGATTTTCTTTATCGTAAAAAACTTGTATTTTATCACCAACTTTAAACCTATCATGTTCAACAGAAAACTCACTTGTTTTTTTATAAATAATGTGATCAACTGAATATTCACACTCAATGAAATCTACTAACATTAATTCTTTTAAACGATAATCAAGCGAGTCATCTATACATTTTGTAACTATATTAGTAACAACTCCATAAGCCGATATACGATATGAAACATGTGCTGGAAACTTCTGTTCGTTCATTACAGCATCATATTCCTCTTTAACACATGACTCACAAGAATTATCATAGTTATACATAATATCTAAACTTTTATTAATTGGAAAATATTTATATAACATATCCGCAGTATAAACAGACATTACAGAATGAATAATATTACCAGTGTTATCCCTATATCTATACATTATATAATAATCAAGTTTTAATCTATCATTACGTCTTTCCCTAAGAATACTATAATTTATTACACTTCCTTTTGTACTTTCATTAAAATCTTTAAAACTCATCTTTCTATTTTTAAAGGTTGATACAATAATAAAACTAACCTCAAAAAATGTAAATAAAGCAAATGGAATAAAAAATGTCGCCGGATTTTTCAAATAAGTTATATTAAAACTAAAAAATATAAACAATACTAAATTAAAAAAAATAAAACAACTTATAAATATTTTACTAAAATAAGGAATTGTCTTAGAAGTAACATGTACATAATTACTATCTAAGTTATTACAAACTATATTAACGCTTTCAGATAGCACATAGCTTCTAGAATTAATATATTTATCTTTTTTAATTTTCTTTATATATACCTGCCCATTTGCTATAAATGCAACCTTCTTATTATCAATCATATAACCAATATATCTATTATCCATCTTACACGTCACCTATAATACAAGTATACATTAATCATAAAATAAAATCTATCAAAATTTTTTACAAAGTGCTATAATAAAATCATGCAGATATAGTTTAATGGCAGAATATAAGCTTCCCAAGCTTAGGGTGTGGGTTCGATCCCCATTATCTGCTCCATATGAAATCAACTTACGAACTTATTGCTCGTAAGTTTTATTTTGCTTCAAAAAAAGAAATTATCATTTCTCGCAATTACTAAAAATCAATATCTAAATATACATAGTTACTCATATCATAAGATAAATTCTTTTCAATCATCTTATTAGCTTTAATTGAACACTTTGAAATTCTTTCACCTCTAAATAAGGGAACAATATATCTGATTTTAGATTCGTGATGAATATAATAAACATTTTTAGGAACAACTTTAGATGTTTTTACTTTTTTAGCTTTTCTCCAAATATTAAAAATATCACTATATTTAGAAGATTCTATAATATCTATTACTTCACTTTCCTTTAATTTATATAAATCATCTTTTGATATTTTATTTTCATAACTTAATCTTTTTAAAATATCAGCAATTAATTGCATAGAATACCTAGTTCTATCCTCACGATATATAATAGATAATCTACTTGTAAATTTAACAAAACCTATGGCATATTTTTTAGTTTTAAATCCAAGCTCTATTTCATTATCTTCATTAGTTTGTATTTCAATATCATCGTATATTTCTTTGACATTTGCTATATCTAATAACTTATATGTAAATAAAGCATTTGATAATGAATATTCCAATCTATCAGCAGATAATTTTGGCGTATCATTATCAGCAATAGGATATAAATGATAATTATCAACTTCAGATATTTTAATATTATCTCTTTTTAACAATTTCATAATTTCTTTTGAATTCTTTATTATTTCTGTTGTTAAATTTTCCGTTGATTCCTGAAGCATATAGTCACCATTGAGATAATCTACACAGTGTTTAAATGCAGGTGTTGCAATATCATGAAAAAGTCCAGATAAAGTTTGCTTCTTATCGTGTGTAAAATGCCAAATAATTAAAGCTACCGCAACGCTATGATCTAAACTGGAAAAGAAAAAATCACTTTCAAACAAATCAGAATATATAGTACCACAAGTTATACTAATATATTGCTGCGATAATAATTCTTTGGTATTTATATATTCATTTAGCCATTCTGGAAAATCAGATTCTAAAATTTTGAAATATTCCTTTATTTCCGTACATAAATTATCATAATAATTTCTCATATTTCCACGTCCTAACATTATAAAAACTTTTATAAAACTACATTTAGTATAATATAAATATTAAAGAAAATATATAACAATTGAATTTTTATAAGAATTTATATATACTATTTCTAGAAAAAACTAATTTGCAAACTATTATTTATCTGTTTGAATAATTAATTTAACAAATTTTTAATAATTAGTATTTTAAAAGAATAATCTATAAAAGTATTGGAGGTCATATGAAACGTAAATATCAAGAAGACTTAGACTATTTTTTAAATTTTGCTGAACAAAAAAGAGGAAAAACACTTGATAAAAAATATCCGAATGAAAGCATGCATCTAGATTTTTATTTTACCCATAGTAAAGATGAATTATCTGGTTTTATAGAAGAATTTAAAAAAAATCATACAATAAATGATGATTACGATTTCTATTATTTCATGAATTGTCTTATTAAATATATGAGTGGCAACATGGATGCTCATACTAATATAATTATGAACGATAATAAAACTTATCCTCTTTCAATACAATTTATAAATAATAAATTATATATTACGAAATGTAGCAATGAAAAATGCAGCTATAGTGAGCTACTAGAAATTAATAAAATAAATATCAATAAGATAATAGAAGAAGTAGAAAAATGTACTAGCTACGGAACTCCAAACTGGTTCTTATCAAGATTACATTTTTATTTAAGTAGCAAAAACATATTATTATCACTTCCAAGTATAGATAGTAATTCTAAATATATTGAATATAAGACTTCAAAAGGAATTATCAAATATGAAGTAGATAAAGATTATAAAAATGAACTTGCCATTGTAAAAAAAGAGGAGTTTAAACAAATACAAATCAAAAATAATATACTAATACTTAAATATCCTAAATGTACGCCAAAATTTGCACCTGATGTAAAAAGCTTAAAAAAATTAATACGTGACAATAATATTGACACCTTTATTTTAGACTTAAGAGGTAATACTGGTGGGCAATCTTCTCTTATCGAACCACTAATAAAATATTTAAAACGTTCTAAATTAAAATTAGTAACATTAGTAAATAGAAGTGTATTTTCTAGTGGTCGAATGGCAGCTGTAGATATGAAAAAAATCGGTAGTAAAATGGTTGGCCAGGATATTGGCACCCCAATAAATTGCTTTGGATTTATTTTCGGTAATGGTAAACTTCCAAACACCAATTTTACATTTAATTTTTCTAAGGTATACTGGTATGAAGATGAAAAACATATAATGAAAGGTATTTTCACTAAAAATAAATTACATAAAATGCCCAAAGAGTTTTATGAACCTAAATATTTAAAGATAGATTACTATATTGATCTAACAATAGATGATTATAAGTCCGGAAACGATGTTATGTTAGAAAAATGTTGTGATTGGATAAAAAATAATGAAAATGGAGTGACAAAAATGACCACATTAGATATCGTATTTGGTAACTCATGTTATCATACCATGAAAAATAGCAAGCTTAACAACAATATTCTCATGATAAATGCCTTATTTAATATTGGTGATTTATCAAATATAGAAAACTTTGAAATAAAAATACCATCAGTATTATGCTTAGATGATAAAAATATTTATTTTAAAGAAGAATATGACATAATTATTAAAAGTATAAAAACTGGCAGTAAAATTAGAGTATGGACAAGCAGAAAAGATATTTACTCTTATCTAATAATGCTATATGTTTGCAGTATTATAAAAGCATATAATTATGAATTATACATTTTGTATAGTGATGATATTAATAAAGAATACCCATCACCAAGCGTAATGAGAGAAGATGAACTAGAAAAACTATCTGAATTAGAGCATAAGCTAACTAAAGATGAAATAAAAAATTATGCAAAAACATGGACAAAACTAGTTCATGAAAACTCTGAAATGAGAATAATTAACGAAGGAAAAGTTGAATCAGTCAGACTAAACTATTATGATAAATATATTTTAGACACGCTACAAAAACTAGGAAAAGTCAAAATTTCAAAATTAGTGGGTACTCTCATGAAAGATGTGTACTTAAGCGATACAACCTATGTTTACTTAATAAATAAATTAATTGACTCTAACAAAATAAAAATTACAATTGATAATACCACTAGATATTTTGAAAACTTAATAGAAATAAACAATAACTAAAATATCTACACATTGATCACAATATACAATCAATATAAAAAAAGAAAAGTAACTGATATAGGCCACATTTCAATTCTTAAGAAACAAGACTCATCATAACGTTTTCTTTTTCATATTTAATTACTTAACTTAATAGTTTTATTTTAACGTACTGTAACGCCAACCATTAATTGGTTCACCATATGAACTATAACCTCTATCTAAATCCATTCTTAACGTAAATGTAAAATTATTTATTGACGTATCAACATAATAAACGCCAAACTTATAAGAATCATAAATGTCTTCACTGCTGATTCCATAATTTTTTTGCTCGGATGGAAAGTTAATTTTTTTATACTTTATATCCAATGGCTCCTCATGACCATTAACCTCTAAAATCTCAATATTTGTATAGTCCTTTAGATACATTAGTTTATTTGTAAGATCATATATAAGAGTTTCTTTATCATCTATATCACTATCATTAATATAAAATGAAATATATAAATCTGGTTCTTTCAAGATGTAATCTAAAAATTGCTCAATATTCAAATCAGTTATCAGTGAATTAAATTTAGTTTGTAAAATAGAATTAATAATGTTACTGTTACCTATTGACTTACCTGAATAAGATTTACTAAATTCTATAAAATCAAATTTTATTCCATTTTTTTTATAATAATAATCTATTAAAAGGTCATATATTTCCCTAAGCTGTTTATTATCGGAAATAAAGCCTTTTCTATCTGCTACAGTAATCGGCTCATCATTATAATTAAATACAGCTAAATACGGAATATCAAATGTACCACCATTTCCAAAAATATCAGTATGTCTAGAATAATCTTGTTCACGATAATAAACACAACTATTGCTTTTAATATTTAAGTTATACTTATTATTTAAAAAATCCACCATTTTATTAATTTCTTTCTCTTTTATACTATCATAAGATGTTAATTCTCCTCTTTTATTTATAACATACGAAAAATAATTAACAAAGCAAACACCGGAAGTTAATAATAATATTATCAAGAAAGGTATTAAAAAGGATTTATATTTGATTTTTTTATCTAACTTTTGAGTCACAATATTAAGTTTCTTATTCTTTTGAATTTCAACTACTTTAAAGATAAAACCAATAATTAATAAAATTAAATAGGAACCTAATGTTAAAAAGCATATCAACAAGTATTTAAAACACTCCCAATTCATATAATGATTAAATAAAGAATAAATCCCAACCAATAATGTACTAATAATTGATGAAATATTAATTGAAAAAGTTATTATCCAATTTTTATTATCTTTCGATTTTATAGATTTGACTAAAAAAATTATATTAATTATAAATAGTACTATATATAAAATTATAAGCACAGCAATCATTCTTACCTCCAATATTATACAAAAATAATATAACATATGTTAATAAAGAATTAAAGATAAAGAGTGCCTACTAGAAATAAAATTTCTTGCAAGTAAATCTATCTTTTGAACTTAAATTTATATCTATTCTTTCTACCTAATATTTATATATAATTTTTGTTTTGACATTTAATAGCCAAGCCTAATTTTAACATCAGACTAATTAAGACATTTAAAACTTAATATTCAATAATTTACTAATAATATACATTTAGTGGCAAAAAAGTATTGACCGGGAGTAACACCTTAATTTTATAATTAAATTGTAGCAAATATTTAAAATAAATACATACTACATATAGAAAGGAAAAATACGAAAAAGAAAATACTAATTGTCGCACTAATATGTGCAATAGTGCTAGGTGGTGGAGCATATCTGTTTTGCGGAGGTAAGGAAAGTAAAGAAACAAACAATGAAGTGAAAAAAGATAGTAAAATTTTAGTTGTCTATTATTCAGCTCAAAAGCACACAGATAAAGTAGCAAAAGAAATAGCCAGTAATCTAAATGCCGATATCTTTGAACTTATTCCAGAAGAGGAATACACAAGCGGCGACTTAAACTACAATAATAAAAATTCTAGAGTATCAAAAGAGCACGATAATGAAAGTTTAAGAAATATTAAACTAAAAACCACTAAAGTTGAAAATTTGAAAGACTATAATACAATTTTAATTGGCACCCAATCCGGTGGGGTATAGCAGCTTGGCCAGTAAATAACTTTGTATTAGAAAATGACTTTACTGGAAAAACAGTAATTCCATTCTGTACCTCAGCATCAAGTTCATTAGGAGATAGTGGAAAACTTTTAAAAAAATGGCCGGCATCGTAACTCACATAGCATTCTATGTAGGTTGGCCTAAGGGCTGGGCAGCATTTAATATAGCTAAAGAAATATATAAAGATTGTTGACAAAATAAAGTCTGTTAATAATCTTTTTTTGTAAATTAATATTCAAAAATGTTATATTATTGTTAGTAAATCAAGAAACACAGAAAGGAAGAATAAAATGATTATTGAAAAGAGAATAAAAATAAAAGATTCCATATATTTATTAGGCGTTGAAATTAAATATAAAAAAGATGGAACTCTTGCAAAAAAAGATAATTCTTATTTTGATATAGGGGACTTTGGTCTACTAATTGATTATGTAGAAAATAACTATCAAGATGACTATATTTATGATGATAAAATATATTATATGAATGACATTATATATTTATATGATAGATTTCCTTTTATAAGTTATATAAAAGATATTTCTTACGACATGTCTAGCAATCAAATATTTCAAATTGGTATAATTAAGAAATCAGAAATAAATAGATACATAAAAGAAAATAACATAGCAATCGGAAAATTTGATGCTTCACAAAGTCCATGCCCGCTGTTATATAAATGATTGAATTTTAATTTATTTAAAACTTTCAAAATTAAAATATAAATTATATAAAATTATTGCAATCTTAAAAAAATTTTTATATAATTTTTTTAGAATAGAAAGAAGATATGAAATGAAAAATAAATTATTAAGTTTAGTTAGCGTTGGACTAGTTTGTGTACCTCTTGCATGTAATGCAGAAACTGTTGATAGCACTCATATTGCCTATACAGAAACCTATTTTGGCTTAAATGATAACGCCTATGAGTCACAACTCATTATTGATGACGTAAAGGAATATGATAAACTTACCTTTAAACAAAACAGAACAGATAATAGTGGCAAAATTTTACTTAAAAAGGATGCTAAAATAGGCGGCTTTGATATTGTAAATAATCCACTTACATACGTAGTTAATGGTGATAACGTTGTATCAGAATTACCTGGTAAAATTGATAATAAAAAATATACTATTACTGGTGATGGTAGTCTTACTATTTATGGTGTTTATTTAGATGCCAGTGACGACCTTGTTAATGAAACCATAAAAAACGCATATTATAAAGATACATGTGTTAAAGACAGTGAAGAAACATGCTATTATTTTAAAACTAAAGAAGATTTTACTTCAAAATATGATAGTTTAAAGGCATTAAGTTTTAATAAAGATATCGATAGCAATCTAACAAGTGAAGATTTTATTAACGGACAAAATGACGCTAGCATTAAAGAAAATAATGACCATAAATGGATTACTAAAGAATGGATAAATAAATATATAACAAGTGATATGGACATTATATATAATGAAAATGGATCTGTAACATTTACTAATAAAAAAACTGAAGACAAGATATTCTCTTTAAAAAGCACACTTAACGTTGTGTTTACAAGTAAATCAGAATTAAGTAAAGGTTATATATTAAAAACTGATACTATTAAAGTAAATGATTTAGTTGTAGAAGATTATTCACCAATTTCTGGATATAATATTGACGTGTACAATGGTAATGATATAGTTGAAATGAAAGATGGTGAATTTGAAATCACTATTCCAGTTGCTGTAAAATATGATAAATACATAGTAGCTTACGTTAAAGATGGTAAAGTAGTTGAAACCATAGATGCTGTTTACAATGACGGCTTTGTAACATTCAAAACATCTCATTTATCAGAATATGCCGTATTTGGCAAAAATGAAAATAATAATACTAATGAAAAAGACAATGAAATTATAAAAAATCCCCAAACAGGAGACAATATATTAGTTTCAGTTACAACTCTAATTTCATCTAGTTGCGCATTATTATTTGCCGGATTAAAGATTTTAAAAAGAAGATAAAATTAAAGATGGGAAGTAACCCGTCTTTTTACTTAAATTAAGGAGGATAACTATGAAAGTAGTAGGAACAATGTTTTTTAAAGACAATAGTTTATTAATAGATAAGCCAAGAAAGAGACCAACTTTTCAAATGATAGGTGGAAAAGTCGAAGAGGACGAGACTCCAAAAGAGGCCGCAATTAGAGAATGTCATGAGGAATTAGGCCCTGAAGCAATATTCGATGAAGAAAAATTTGAGTTAGTAATGGAATTTGACGAAATTGCAACAAGCGATGGAATAACACCAATTCACTTTTACGTTTTTAAATATAATGGTGTTCTTGATGGAGAATTGTCAACCTCATCAGAAATCGAAAAATTTTTATGGTATCAATCAAAAGATGGAGAAAACATACTATCAAATACATTGAAACATAAAGTAATACCATATTGCTTAAAAAACGATTTAATAAAATAATACAATAAGAAGATTCATAAAAATGAATAAAGAGGAATTTAATAAACAAAGTATATTCGCTATAGAAAATAAATAAAGTTTTTGAAAGTTACAGTGATAAATTAAAAAGTTCAGTAGAAGAAATCAATTCTTGGATAAACAAACTAATATAAAAAGATGACAAAATCATCTTTTTTAAGTGCTCTAAATAACTCATACAAGTGCCGAAGAAATATGATATACGTCCACATTACCAATTATATCAGCCGTCTGTTTTAATATCCTATGATCATCGTCTAATAGGATAAAGTAATCATACTTATCAGCTTTCTCCAGCATCTTAACTGCTTTTATTTTATCACGATTTTCATTAATATAATCACCTGTTTCCTTAGTAAGAATAATCCAGTTTTCTTCCGGAATAAATGATACATATTTTTTAAGCCAACCTTTTTTTATTTGGGCAAGTTTTTTTGTACGAGATAAAGAAAGTATATATAAATCAATATTTACAATTTTACTAATTTCTTTCAGTATTTCCAATACCTGTGAAATAGGTTTAATATTCATATAATTATCTTCCATCTTCCTTGCTACAGTATTTTCTGCAAATACAACATATTCATTAATGGTCCCATCCATATCTATAAACATTGCAACGTGCTTGTTTAGATTACACAAATTCTTAATTTTTTTTGTAAACGTTTTCATACATAACTCCTTTAATTAAAAAAATTAACTCCTTCTTTTTTAACAAAATCTTTATAATTTTTAAACTCTTTATTACTAGAATCAAACTGAAGCACAAATAAAATCCTGCCAAGTAGAGAATTCAAATATTTACCTGAATCACTAACTCCCAATCTGTTTAAGTGTCCATCTAGCCCAAACTTCCTAATATAATACATTTCTTGCCTAATTTTCTTTCGGTAATTTAAACTAACCTGCATTTTCTCATTTACAACTATCCCTGTTACTTTCTGACAAGCACTATTTTTAATAATTACCGTCTTCTTGTCATTAAGATGAAGACCTAATTTACATAGTTCATGTCTAACCTCACGAATAATTAATGAAGCATCAAACGCACCAGAAAAAGTCATATCATCAGAATATCTTGTATACGAAACTCCCATCATTTCTGCAAACTTTCCAATCTTTTCATCAAAATTTCTCATAACCAAATTTGAAATGTAAGCAGATGTCGGAGCTCCTTGCACTAAATGGTCATTTAAAGTACATAAATTAGTAAGAAGCATACCAACTGAAAGAGGATAGTACTCAATCGGAAAACAAGCCTTATATATACTTATAAATGATATACTATCAAAGAAATCTTTAATATCTAACTTTAAAATTATTTTTTTATTTACGTGCATCATTGCATTATCATTTAAAGATAGTCCAGGATAATAAGCCTTAGCATACTTAGAAATAGGCCTTTCTAATAAAACATTATTAAGTATATTTTTCTGCACAAACTTTAACATTTTACTAGGCTCATAAATAGTACGCCAAGTACCATTTCTTTTCTTAATTTTAAACTCTCTATAATTCTTTTCTTGACTGTTCGCAAGTGTATATAAAATCTTAATATATTTACGTTTATCTTTACAATTTAATAAGTCAAGAGATAGTAAAAACTCATTACACTCATTTACACCAGTATACTTCCACATAATTACTACCTCCTGCCTAGCAGTACTTTCGATATTGTAATATGGAAATGGACTGTAGCAAGCAAAGCGCGCGGCTACACAACGTGTAGAATAGTCCTTTGAAATATTACCATTTATTACACTATATTGCTAATGTCCCTTAACGACTCGTTAAAGTAGGAATAAATTCCAATCACTACTGCACCAATATTATATCACAAAAAAAGTAACTCATAAGAATTACTTATCATACTTATAAAAACCTTCACCAGAAGCCTTACCAAACTTACCAGCATCAATATACTCCTTTAAAAGTTTAGCCATCCCCTTAAAATTATAAGGAGCTAGAAAAGAAGGAACTTTTAAATACATCTCTACAATATTATAAGCTGTCTGTAAACCAACAGTATCAAGTATCTGAAAAGGTCCTTTAGGAGCGCCAGTACCAAGTAGCCATGCTTTATCAATACTCTCAAAATCAGAAACTCCGTTAACATATAAATCTAGTCCTGAGAAAAGTAGGGGAATAAGCATTGAATTAAGAAGATACCCAGACTTTTCTTTTTTTAGTGGTAGAGCAATCATTCTAATACCTTTAGCAAACTCCATAACTTCATTAAAATATTTTTCTTCAGTCTTAGATTGCATCATCACCTCAGCAGTATTATTCTTCCAAATAGAATTAGCAAAATGTAAAGCCAAAAACTTGTTAGGTCTACCAGTAAACTTAGCAAGCTTACTAGGAAGCATTGTTGACGAATTAGTAACTACAATTGTCTTCTCTGGAAGAAGAGGTGCCATCTTTATATATAAATCCTTTTTAGCATCAAAATCTTCTGCCATTGACTCAATAACTAAATCAGCATCTGCCAGTGCTTTTTTCATATCAAGTTCTAGCTTAATCTTATCACTTAAGCCACTCACTTTATTAATTAATTCATCCTTACTAAAATTATCAGTATCAGCAATACCACGACACCAATTATTAAAAGATTTTCCCCCTGGTGTATCCATCAAATTTATCGCATCTATATAAGAATTCTTAACCCATTCAAGCTTAGCTTTAGTTCTCTCTATACTTCCCTCGCTTCTAAGCCACACTGTAACATTATAATCACAAAATGCTGTTTGAAAAGCAATTTGGCTTCCAAGAACGCCACCGCCCATTACTACAATATTTTTCATTCATTACCTCCAAATTTTTATATCAGATAAATTATATCACGAATAATCTATTTTTGTACTTCTTTTTCTAATTCTTTATAATCGACTTTACCTATCATTGTCTTAGGTAACACATCTTTAATTATAAACTTATATGGAATCATATACTTACTTAAATTATCTTCACAATACTTTCTTAAAATACCAACAATATTATATTCATAAGCATATTCTTCATTAATAACCACGAATGCAACTGGTACTTGCACTTTATAAGGATGTTTCATTCCGACTACACCAACATTCTTAACAGCAGGGTGCTTTAACAAAACACTTTCTATATAATTAGGATAAACATTATACCCAGAAACAATTAACATTCTTTTAAGTCTTTGAACATAAAATAACACCTCATCTTCATCCAAATAGCCTAAATCACCAGTTTTAATCCATGAAGTTTTTCCATCGTTAAAAATCATATTATCAGTTTCTTCTTGATTATTTAAATATTCTTTCATCACACCAGGCCCAGAAATTAAAATCTCACCAACTTCACCATTTTTAAGTTTCTTATTTGTATTAGGATTGGCTATCATAATCTTATTACCAGGTAAAGCCGTTCCAACCGATCCCAATTTATCACTGCCAAAATATCCAAACGATGCTGGCCCAGTAGTTTCCGTCATACCATATCCTTGAATAACTTTAGTACTACAATCATGCTCCTTAAGAAATTTATTAACTTCTGCATTTTGACTAGAAGAAAGACTATCACCACCACTTATAACATACTTAATATTATTTAAACTAGTATTTATCATATAAGGATTTTTAATAAGTGCTTCAAATAAAGTTGGAACTCCCGCAATAACTGTTGGACTATATCTTTTAATCAGTTTATCAAATCTTTGCGCATCAAACTGTGGGATCAAAGTAACCATAGAACCAAGTGCAAGAGGAGCACACACACAAACAACTAAACCAAAGCAGTGAAATATTGGAAGAATTGACAAGAAATTATCATCAGTTCCAATATCAGGGAAAACAATTCTCGCCTGAGATATTATCGAATTAATATTCCCATTAGTGAGTACTATATTTTTAGGACTACCAGTTGTACCACCGCTATGAAGATATAATGCAGCATCACTTCTCACACCATCATCATGAATCTCTTTATTATAATTCTTCTCCTTAAGAAGAAAACTCTTCCAATCTGTAAATAATTCATCACTAATAAAACTTATTTTAATATCATTACTGAACCAATAGCCTAAACTAAGTAAGCTTGGCATTGATTCACCAGCAGACACTATTACAACCTTAAATAAATTAGTTTCATTTATAAAACTTTTAATCTTTTCATAATTAAAATTAATAACAAGTGCAAAAACAGAGTTCGTATCTATAATTGTCTTTTTTAATTCTTCTTTAGAAGATAACGGATGAACCAAGTTAACAATTGCTCCAATTTTATTAGCTGCATAAGTCATAATTATTGCTTCTGGTGTATTTGGCATGCAAACTGTAATCACGTCTTTTTTCCGTACTCCGCAGCTAACTAGCGACCTAGCACAACAATCAATTTTTTTAAATAAATCTCTAAAAGTAATCTTATAACCAAAATAATTAATCGCGTAATTATCTATGATTACAGTTTTACTAGTTCGTAAATCTTCATAAATAGAGCAATTATCACATTCAATCTTTTGCTCCCTAATTTCTTTAAAATTCAACTTTTTCATATTTCTCCTAACCTTATTAAACATATGTTGCAAAAATAACAAATATATTATAAAATACTGCTGAAACAAAATGCAATAACCAAAAAATCACGATTTGTTAATTATTAAACAAATTGCATTTATTATGTTTAAAAAGAGGAATTTATTATGGATAGAAGAGTAAAATATACAAAAAAAATTATTAAAACAACATTCTTAAAAAAACTAGAAGAAAAAGACATAAACAGGATAACGGTAAGTGAAATATGTGCTGAGGCAGATATTAATAGAGCAACCTTTTATAGATATTACCTCGATGTCTATGATCTTTTAGACAACATTGAAACAGAATTTGTCGATAACTTAAGACTAGTATTTAATGAAGAAAATTATACTGTATACACATTCGCCTTAAAAATGCTAAATATTTTTCTTGAAAACAAGCAAATTTTAAAAGTTATTTTTAAATCTAGAAGCAACATTAACTTCATGCAAGAATTTCTTGAAACAGCCTATAACAAGTGTCAAAGCAAATGGAAAAGCATTGATTCTAATCTCAAAGATGAACAAATCGAGCTAGCAACCATTTACATCTTTAACGGTTCATTAGGAATAATAAATTACTGGGTTCAAAATGATTTCTCATCAAAGCCTGAAGACATCGCCAAAATTATTTCCGAACTTAGTTACAATGGTATTAAAAAATACATTTATCAAAATTTGTAAATTGTAAATTATGTATACATATGTTAAAGTTAATATAGTAAAATAGTAAACTTAAAGTGCAGGAGAACCAGTAAAATTCTTTTGCTTCTTTTGAAAATAGATTAAACAAATAATCCCAGATATTAAAAAAATGCTTCCTAAAACTTTAACTTCATATAAAGCTTTCTTATCGGCACTAGCTTTATTAAGCTGCTTAAAATTACGATTAAAAAAATATAAATATATAAAAAATGTCACAGTTAAGGTAAGCTCAAAAATCGTATTTGCTTCTCTCTTGTAATTAATATCATTTTGCTCTATATAAAATATCTCATCATTATCACCTAGAATATTAAGTATACACAGCCCAGCAAATAAAATCCAAATGACATTTTCAAAATGTAAACGCTTAAGCTCACTATTTTCATTACCATCCATATTAGATTATATTATTAATAAAAATAAAAATATGCTATAATTTACAGAAACAGGTGATTCCCATGAAAAAATATAATTATGAAAACCTAAAAGAAGATGAACATGTAGTTCCATCTCTTGGCGTACTACCCATTAATATAAGTGAAGACTATAACTACATCCCTAAAAATATCATATTCAATCTTATAAGTGACATTTTAATAATCCCCATCGCAATAATCTTAATAATAATCACTAAAATATTTCTAGGATTTAAAATTACTGGCAAAGAAAATCTTGTCAAAGGTAGAAGTTCCGTTACCATTTCTAATCATATTCATTATATAGATTGTGCTCTAATTGGCCTTATAAATTTCCCGGAAAGAACGTATTTTCCAACTATTGAAGAAAACTTTAAAATTCCTTTTATAAGACATTTAATAAAAATACTTCATGCAATTCCCATACCTAAAAGTAAAATAGGTAAAGAAAAATTTTATTCAGACATCATAGAAGAATTAGAAAGTAAAGAAGTAGCTCTTCATATGTATCCTGAAAGCTCTCTATGGCCATATTACGAAAAAGTTCGTGACTTTAAATATGGTGCTTTTAAAATTGCTACTCTTGCCAATACCCCAGTTGTACCTATTAAGTTTGTCTTAGAAGAACCTAAAGGCATAAACAAACTTTATAAAAGAAAAAAATGCATTCACGCATATATTCTTCCAGCAATTTATCCAAACATAAATCTAGAAATAAAAGAAAGAATAGCTGACTTAAAAGAAAATGCAGAAAGAGTAATGAAAGAGAATTAAATGAAAATATTAATACTATCATGCAGTACTGGCGGTGGTCATAACTCATGTGCCAGGTACATAGAAGAAGAATTAAAGGCAAATAATATAGAATGTGAATTTAAAGATTTTTTTGATATTGTAAATCCAAAAGGCAAAGAACTTTCGTCTAAATTATATTTAGCATCACTAAAAGATAATGGTAAGATATTTAAAGGTGTTTACTCATTAGGAGAAGCTTATAGTAGTAAAGGTATTACTAGCCCAGTCTATTTAGTAAACAAGTTACACAAACGATCTTTATTAAATTACATCAAAGTAAATAACTTTACATTAGTAATCACTACTCACCTTTTTCCAGCACTAACTCTTACCGCTATTAATAAAAATCAAAACGAAAAAATTAATTTTATTATAGTGGCAACTGACTATGAACCATGTCCTTTTATGGAAGAAAGTAAACCAAATATGCTTGTCATTCAAAAAGGGTTAGAAGAAAAATTTATAAAAAAAGGAAATGATAAAGAATCACTTACTCCAATTGGCATTCCGATTTCCACACGTTTTACACAAAATGTAAAAAATATAAGAAAAGATTTAAAATTAAATAATAATGATAAAGTTGTTTTAGTTATGCTAGGCAGTATGGGATTCGGCAAAATTCTAGAATTGCTAAAAGACTTAGAAAATGAAGATTACAAAATTATAACTATTTGCGGGAGCAACCAAAAATTACTATCTGATATTCAAAGTGCAAATTTCAAAAATGTTATACCACTTGGCTTTATTAAAAACATAAACGACTACATCTATTCAGCAGATATCGTGGTATCAAAACCTGGTGGTCTATCAACAACCGAAATTGCTGCTATGCGCAAACCATTAATTCACGTATTCCCAATACCAGGAATTGAAACTTATAATACTAATTTTTTTGAGAGTCACCACATGAGTATCAAATGCATGCAAAATGATGAAATAAAATCTGCAATAAACAATTTATTCAAAAATCAAAAATTACAAAAAGAAATAATTGAAAACCAGAAAAAATATATAAATAATCAATCAGCAAAAGACTTAGTGAAATTAATCAAAGAAAATTTCTAAACTTTATGATATAATTATTAAGATGAAAGGAATTTAAAATGGGAAAAGTAAATGACTACATATCTAAAATGTTAAAATATATCAAAAATGAAATTGGTGATAATAAAGAGAAACCTTGGATAAAATATTATACAAGTGCTCCTGAAAGTTTAAACTACTATCAAGGAAGTATGTATGATTATCTAAAAGAATCTGCTATCAAAAATGAAAAACGTACTGCTTTCACATACTACGGATTAGGAGTTTCATATAGAGGCTTCCTAAGAAGAGTTGATAAAATAGCAGCAGCCCTAACACAATTTAATATCGTAGAAAATGAATGTGTCACAATATGCATGCCAAACACCCCAGAAAGCATTGCCCTTATTTATGCAATTAACAAAATAGGAGCTATTGCTAACATCATTCATCCACTATCATCAACTAAAGACATAAAAAGAGCACTTGACGAAACCAACAGTGGAGTGTTATTCTGCTCAGACTCTTCAATGCAAAATGCCAGAGAAATAAAAGTAAAGCATTTCATTTTGGTACCTAACTCCACCAGTTTATTAAAATTTAAAAAGATAATTTACAATATTAAAGAATCTGGAAATTTAAAATTAGAAAAAAATATGATTTCTTGGTCAGATTTCATTTCTTATAAAACAATAGATGACCCGTATAAAAAAAGAAAAGCATCCGACCCAGCTGCTATTATCTATAGTGGAGGAACAACTGGAAAACCCAAGGGTATTATCTTATCGAACTTAAACTTTAATGCAATGGCTCTTCAAACAATGAACGTCTGTGATGGCTTAATACCAGGAAATACAGTTTTGGCAGCTCTACCAATTTTCCATGTATTTGGCCTAGCACTTTGCATACACACAACCCTTACATGCGGAATGACTGCAATTTTAGTCCCTAAAATAAACACTAAAAAGATAAATAGTGAACTAAAAAAATATAAACCAAATATCTACCCAGCAGTTCCATCACTTTTAACAATGTCACTTAAAGGAGCAGACCCTGGAAGTAATGGCTTAAAAGATATTAAAACTGTAGTAGTAGGTGGTGACTACTTATCACCCCAAATAAAAGCTGAATTTGAAAGGTATTTAAGAGATCACGGAAGTAATGGCGTTGTTAAAGTAGGATATGGTCTATCAGAAGCATCTGGATTCTGCTGCTCAACTGCACCAATTGAAGAAAAATACGTTCAAAACGGAACCCTAGGTGTACCAAACCCAGATATTCTTGTAAAAGCCTTTGAACCAAATAGTGACATTGAAAAAAGTCCTAATGACGTTGGTGAAATTTGCGTTACAGGGCCAACTATTTTCATGGGCTATATTAATGAAGACAAAGAAACTAAAAATACTCTTGTAAAACACACTGACGGTAAAATATGGCTTCATACAGGCGATTTAGGTTACACCGATAAAAATGGTTTTGTATACTACACATCAAGACTAAAACGTATGATTATTAGCAACGGATATAATATCTACCCAATCGAATTAGAAGAAATAATCAAAAAATGTAAATACGTAGAAGACTGCACAGTAGTAGCAGTGCCTCACAAAATTAAAAGTCAAACTCCAAAAGCTGTTATAGTTCTTAAACAAGATGTTGAAGATACCCTAACAGTTAGAAGTGAAATAAGAAAATACTGTATGGACAACATTGCTAGATATGCAGTCCCTACTGAATTTGAATATCGTAAAAACATTCCTAAAACAGCTATAGGTAAAGTGGCATATAGAGACCTTCAAAAGTAGGATTAAATCATGGACGAAGACAAAGTAAGTAAACTAATTAAAGAATCAAGAAAAAAATTAAATCTAACGCAAGAAAAGTTTGCTCAAAAATACAATGTTACGCCGCAGGCAGTATCAAAATGGGAAAATGGAAAAAACCTACCAGACATAACAACTTTAAAACAGATATGTAAAGACAGTAACACCTCAATAGATGGCCTATTACTAGGAAAGAAAAATAATCACATAATTATAATAACCATCTTTACACTAATTATATTAGGTATTTTAACAACAATTATAATAACAGCAAAAAAGAACTCGTCATTTGAATTTAAGGTAGTGGAATCAAATTGTGAAAATTTTAAAACTTTTGGAAACCTCGCCTACGATAAAAAAACTAGTCATTTACACTTATCCGGCATTTCCTATTGTGGTACTAACGCGAAAATAAAATATAACAAAATAACATGTACACTTTACGAAACAGAAGATAAAACAAATAAAGAACTCGAAAAAATTACATATAACAAGATGCCAATAACTTTAGAGGAATTTTTAAGCACAGCTGAATTTAATCTTGATAATTTCTCACAAAATTGTCAAAAATATAAAGAAAATTCATTATACCTAGAAATTAATGCTTCAAATGAAGCCAAAGAAGACATATACAAAATACCTTTAGTAATCAAAGATAATTGCAAAAGCTAGCCTAAAAAACTAGCTTTTTTCAAAAAAATCAAAAAAATATAAAAAATCACTTGATTTATAAAAAAGAATAACATATAATTATAAATGTATTGATTAGTTGCCCATTTAGCTCAGTCGGTAGAGCGCACGGCTGTTAACCGTTAGGTCGTAGGTTCGAGTCCTACAATGGGCGCCATATGTAAATTACTCTTGAAAAAGAGTTTTTTTTATTGTAAAAATACCATTACCATGCTATAATTCAAAATAGGAGAGTGGAACAATGGAGAAAGATTACAATTACAAACTATTTCCAAGCAAGGAAGACCAAGATAAATTCTACAAAATATTAGCAGAACTATTTTTAGAAAGAAGCGAAAACCAAAAGCAAGAACTTTTAGGTGAATTAGAAAGTCTGCAAACAAATTGCGGTAAAATTTTAGAAAGTACCGGCGTAGAGCAAAACTTAGTAGCTCAAATAATTCAAAAGAACGCTGAAATAAATGATACAGAATCTCAAAAAACAGAAGAAGAGACAACATCATTAAAAGAAGAACGCTCTCAGTTATATAGTAAACTATTAGACGTTATTCACAGTCTTGAAACTAAACATGAAACCCTTACAACAGGTGAAGATTTAGAAAGAGACGCCAACAAAGCATTTGACCGTCAAGAAAAAACAATATCAATTAAACAAAAACAACATGAAGTAAAAGAAACTATCAGTGGTGAGGATATCTCTCGTGAAGATATGCTTTCAGCGTACCCTTTTAAACAAATAAGAAAAATTAAAGGAATTACTGAAGAAGTAGAAGAACCAGTCAAAGAGAAAATCGTAACTGGTATATCTGAAGCTCCAGAAAGTCTATTAGATAAAGTATATCCGAAAGCAACCGAACCAACTAAAGAAGAAATTGCAGCATCTCCAGTTCTAACTGATAATAGTTTCTTTGCTACAGACGATGAATTAAAAGAAGCTATCGAGCAAACTCCAGACGTTCAATTAGAAGACACCAAGGAAGAAGTTTCAACGATTGAACCAGAAACAACTGAAAATGAACCAGATGGATTAGCTTTACTCGATGAAATTGCCAAAGAAAAAGAAATAGCAAGTGCCACAACAAAAGACATCGTATTACCAGAAGATAGTGAAGAAAAACTACCAGAACTTAATGATGATAACTCCTTAACATATGAATTAACAAGTGGAGTATCTTTAAGTGATGTCGCTGAAAGCGCATACTATGACAAAGGGACATGGGACAAACTATATAAATTTAATAAAAAAACAATTGACGAAAAATTAAATGGAACCCCTATCGAAACAGTTAAAGATGACAAAAATATATTAAGTGGTCTAACAATTCGTGTACCATTTACTTTGGACATTGCTAGCCCAAAAAAAGAAGAAGTTAAGAAAGTAGCTTAGCCTATGTACTTCTCAAAAGACGAAATTATTGAAGTAAAAAGCACTGAAAAATATTTAATTTTAGATTGCATCAAAATAACTGAAAAAGAATACTACAAAATACGCAAAGTTGATGCAAAAATGGATGAATTAGTAGGACCTCCAAAGTATATTACAGTATCAAAAGAAAATGGACACTTAATTATTGAAGAACTCCTAGAAGAGCCCTTAATAAGGAAAATAGAAGAAAAATTCACAAGCTCAATTTGAGCTTTTTTTAATGCCTCAAAACTTTAAAAGGCTGTATAAAATTTGACAAATAGCCACATTATATGTTAGAATTAAAAACGTTCGTCTGGGGAGGGGAACAAAAAATGGAAAAAAATTTATCTTCACTGAAGATAGTAAATATTATTATATGTATATTATTATTGACGGTATTTGTAGTCTTTACAAGACCTAAAAAAGTAGATGCTAGTACATCAGATGATTATCCCTCGATTAAGCTGGGATACGAATTTCAAAAACTAGAATTAATAACTACTATTAATACATATAAAGAGGAATCTAACAAAATAACATATAACATTGACTACTACTTAGAAGAGAAAAAAGACACAATCGCTTTTTTTGCTAAAGCATTTGGCTATGACTACAATGATGTTATAAAAGATTTACAGAGTAAAAATGAAAAAGAAGAAATATTTTTAATGACAAATATCGGTTTTCTAAAAAATGAAAATAACGAACTTTTAAATTTTGAAAACTTTGAATATGGACTAATCGAATATTTCTACAATCTAAACAAAACAAAAAAGCTTAAAAAAAATAACAAATACATTCCTTACGAAGGAAATTCATCATACGTAGAAAACTTAATAATTTATTATAGTAATATCTACACAAACGTAGATCAAACATTAATGCTAAGCATTGGTGCTGCTGAAAGTGGTTATTACAAAGTAAAGTATATGTTAAAGAAAAATAATGTTTATGGAGGCATGACTAGTAATGGTCTAATAAGACACGATAATATCGAACTAGGTGTCCTATCCTATATAAGGATGATGAGCAAAAATTATTATTCCAAAGGTCTAACAAACAAATACACAATTGGTAAAGTATACTGCCCAGTGTTTGAAAACGGCATAAAAAAAGCCAGCAATCACTGGATAAACTTAGTAACAACCGCCGAAAACAAATATCAAAATTACAAAACAGAAATCAATATAAATGATATAATAAACAAAGAGGAATTAGCATAGCTAGTTTCTTTTTTTGATTGAGTAATTAATAAATTTCTTATATAATAAAGTTGGTGATAATATGCGAAAGGATAAAATAAATTATTATTTAGACATAGCACAAGCCGTAACAGAAAGAAGCACATGTTTAAGAAGACATTATGGTTGTGTAATTGTAAAAAATGACGAAATAATTGCAACAGGCTATAATGGTGCACCTAGAGGCCGAAAAAATTGTGACGAACTTGGCTATTGCTATCGTGAAAAAATGCAAATTCCAAGAGGAGAAAGATATGAACTATGTCGCAGTGTGCACGCCGAACAAAATGCAATAATATCTGCATCTAGAAAAAATTTAATAGGAGCTTCCATATACATGTGTGGTGTGAACGCCAAAACAGGAGAAATAGAACCAAACAGCACCTCTTGTATGATGTGCAAAAGAGTTGTTATAAACGCAGGTATCAAAGAAGTAATAGTTCGCGAACCTAATAACAACTATACTATATATAATGTAAAAAACTGGATAGATGACGATGATTCGTTAAATGGAAAGCTGGGATATTAATGAAAACAATAAAAGATTTTGAACTATCAGGCAGAAGGGTAATATTAAGAAGCGATTTTAATGTTTCAATCAAAGATGGAAAAATTATCTCTAACGAGAGAATTACAGCTGAGCTACCTACAATAAACTATTTAATAAACAACGGTGCCAAAATAATAATCATGTCTCATCTAGGCAAAATAAAGTCTGAAGAAGACAAAAAGAAAAACTCACTATATATTGTTTACGAAGAACTTTTAAAACTATTAGATACAAGAGTTATCTTTTCATCTGCAACACATGGAAAAATATTAGAAGAAAAGTTAAAGTCACTTCAAAATGGTGAAGTTCTTTTAATAGAAAATACAAGGTACGAAGATTTAGATAATCAAAAGGAAAGTAAATGTGATGACGAATTATCAAAATATTGGGCAGGCTTAGCTGACATATTCATAAATGACGCATTTGGTATGACACATCGTAAACATGCATCAAATTATGGTATTAGCAAATACTTACCAACCGGTATTGGTTTTCTGATTGAAAAAGAAATCAAAGGTTTAAATCCAATTATCAGTCCTAAAAAACCACTTACGATTATAATGAGTGGTGCTAAACTAGAAGATAAACTTTCCCTAATAAAATCTATAGCACCAAAGTGTGATAACCTGTTATTAGGCGGCGGAATTGCAAATACATTCCTAGCAGTAAATAATAATATTGGCAAATCTTTAGCTAGTCCTGAACTAATAAATGAAGCAGAAAAAATGCTGTCTATATATAAGAAAAAAATAATCATGCCAGTTGATGCCATAGTTAAGACTAATAATCACAACAAAATAAAAGAAATATCAGATATATCAGATGACGATGTTATATATGATATTGGGCCAAAAACTATTGAACTATACAATAAATATATAAATGAATCAGCAACAATTTTCTTAAATGGAACAGTTGGCAAGTATGAAGAGGAAGAATACGGAAACGGAACTAAAGAAATATTAAAGTCCGTTAGCCAATCGAATGCTTATACGGTTATTGGTGGTGGAGATGCACTTTCTAGTGCAGAATATTTTAATATAAATAATTTTAACTTTATATCAACTGGCGGTGGCGCAACTCTAAACTATATAGCCTCAGAGAAGCTTCTTTGTTTTGATAACGAGTAAAATACAATAATGATTTAACCAAGAATTTGATAATTTGTAATTTTTCCTTATATATAGTATAATGTTTTCAAGGAAGGTTTTAATGGAAAATTATGCAAAAGGAAATGTGCTAAGAGTGCACTGCTATAAGCATAACGGTAAAATCCATAGAACTTGGGATAAGACAACAGTCTTAGATGAAACAGATGACTATTTAGTTTGTGGAAATAACAAAGTAAAAATTACAGAATCTACAAAAAGAACACATAGAACTAAAGAAACAGCCATAGTATTCTTTTATAAAAGAAGATGGTTTCATGTTACAGCACAGTTTAAAACTAACGGCTTATTTTATAAAGTTGATATCGCAAGCCCATTTTTAATTGATGATGGAGTCATAAAATATATAGATTATGACTTAGACGTTAAAATATTTCCAGATGGAAGTTATAGAGTTCTAGATAAGAATGAATATAAATACCATCGAAAATTAATGAAATATCCAGATAAGTTAGACATGGTACTTCAAAGCGAACTCACAGAACTGCTCAATATGATAAGAGCAGAAGTAGGCCCATTTAACAGAAATATTGTTAAAGAATATAAAAAACAGTATGAAAATAGTGGATTTTACAGTTAAAAAGGTGGATTTTTCAAAAAAAATTCACTTTTTTTAAAAAAATTGAAAAAAAGGGTTGCATTTTTAAAAAAAGGAGCATATAATACAATGTATGCGAAGCAGGAAAGCCTTTAAATAAGGCAAAAAAAGCTCGCAAAATCATAAAAATATATCAAAATTCAAAAATTTCAAAAAAAGTCGAAAAAAGTTAAAAAAGTGTTGACTTAATGAAAAAGATTTGATATATTACTAATGCACGAACGAAAAGAGTGCAAAATGATCTTTGAAAACTAAGTAAAATGTCAATTTTTGAGTAGTCAGATTAAACTTAAAAAATAATATATTTTTGAGAGTTTGATCCTGGCTCAGGATGAACGCTGGCGGCA
>CAKOJR010000007.1 GCA_934090735.1 uncultured Bacilli bacterium | reverse complement strand
TGTCCTGTTAGCTCAGCAGGTAGAGCATTTGACTTTTAATCAAAGGGTCTGGGATTCGAGTTCCCAACAGGACACCAAATTAAAAATTAAAGTTTGTATTAAAATACAAACTTTTTTTTAAAATTTATTTTCAACCCATTCAGGCAATTTCTCATATAAAGGCCTAAATCCTAAAAGCGTTTCGTCAAATTCAGAACTATCACGATAATTCATACATTTAATAGATAAATTAACATGCTTATGTACTTCATCAATAGATAATATTTTAGCGAAAATTTTCTCTTTAAGACAGACATATCTATTTATATCGGACACAAAACTTGTATCTATTTCTGAAATATGAATCATCCCTGAATAACCACCCTTTAGCTCTACAAAAATACCATACTTTGTCCAACCTGTAACTATAACCTTAACAATTTGATTAACCTTATACATAATATCACCAAAAAAATTATATCATTATCACAATAATAAGTAAAATTATATTATTTGAATAAATATAGATTTTATGATAATATCATCTATATAAATAAATATTATTAAGAAAGGAAAATCGAAAATGAAAGAAAAAAAAGTACAAGAAATAATTGAAAAAATAGTTCCATACCTTAATAGTGATGGAGGTAACCTAGAATTTGTCAAATTAGAAGATGATATTGTATACATTAAATTAACAGGAGCT
The DNA here is from genome assembly GCA_934090735.1 of uncultured Bacilli bacterium. Classification (GTDB taxonomy): domain Bacteria; phylum Bacillota_I; class Bacilli_A; order RF39; family UBA660; genus CAG-533. The sequence goes on along the minus strand of CAKOJR010000007.1, from coordinate 40,638 downwards.
TGTGGATGCTGCCCTCACAAAAATGAAACTATAAAATATGGCATACTAGAATCAATAAAAGAAGAATTACCAGAAATAAAAGATGTTATTAACGTCGACATATAAAAGGAAATTTAACAACAACATTAAAATTGCTTGATAAAATTTTTACTAAATCCAAAATAAAGTTTTCATATTGAGAACTTTTTTTTATTAAATCAGAAATCAAATTTGAATCAATGACATCCTTATTTTGTAAATCATATATCTCTAAAAAATAAGTTGGATACAACAGCCTAACTAAAAACATATTAATTGAAAAATCATCAAAAGAATATTTATCAACAAAATTTAACGTTTCTTCAATTGAAATTTCTGATTTAAAAAAACATACTTTAAGATATTCGGCCAAATCACGAAATCTATAATCAAACAAAAAATTAACTGGATTATAGTACGAAAAAGAATATATTGGCACATTCATTCTATTATGTTGAATACTAAACATCCCAACTTCACCAAATTTTTTTATAATAAAATTATAATTAAAAATGCAAATTTCTATTAAACCTATGTAATAATTTAATATATAATAAATATCCTTATTAATTTGTAGCTCATTTTTTTGCTTCTCTAACTGAAGTACACGCTCACTCCATATATCACCCCAGTGATTAGTTTTAGCTAGTATTACGACATCATTCATAGGAAAATTAATAATCTTGTTGTTTTCATCACTTGTCATTAACACATATCTTTTTCCATCAAATTCTGAAATATAATTGCCTCTGTTATTAACAACAATATTAAAAAATTTAATATTATTGATTATTAAGAACTTTATAATATTGTCAAACTCAACTTCATCGCGTTCAAAAGAAGAAATTATATAATATTTATCATTATAGGTAAAATATAATAAATCATCCAACGCAATCAGTTCATCACAAATCAAATTATAATTATATTCTATAAATTCTTTCATACTTTTATATATGAAAAAAACATAGTGATTATGCTATGCTTTTACCTTCACTTGGACTATCAAATATATTAGCACCAGAATCAAATGCAGGCATATTATCATTAGGAGAAACACTAACTTCTTGTTGAGAAACAATATCTTCCTTTTTATTATTCTTTTCACGATATTGCTCTATAACAGAGTGAATTGATAATTCTGCAATCTTAATTACTTCAATTAAACCATCCTCGAGCTCACTTAATTCTGCATCAGTTAAAGTAACGCCACTTAATTTCTGAGTCAAGTCATTAACCATAGAAACATTAGCACTAACATTATCTGCTACTGGCGAATTACTTTCATTTGTACTAGAAAAAATATTATTATCAGCAGGTACAGCTTGAGAATCAGACTTAATACTTTCACTCTGCTCATTAATCACAGATACTCCAGGACTATCCAAATTTAAAGATTCAGTTTTAACTTCTTCTACTTTATCATTTGTATTTGAAGCAACACTAATGTTACTTTTTATAAATTCATTATATTTATCTTTCATGCTATTAGCCTGATCAAAAGTTACAGCAATAACTTTTGGAGAAGCCATTATTATTTTTCCCATCTTAGTCCTCCCACTTTAAATATTTAATTTCTACACTATTGCTATTTGTCAAAATTGACTTCATAACTGCTTTTATTTTATTCCATTCATCGTCAGTAATGTTATCAGTAACATTCATACTATCAGAAACCTCAGAAACATACATTTTAACAAGTCCATTTTCTACCGCCTCATTCAAAGTATAGAATAAATACCTCTTTTTAGTATCGGCAATCTCAAAATAACTTATTATCTCAGCTTGCAATTTTTCCCCATTTTGTTTTGTTAAACTAACTGTATTATTCATATTTCCTACCTCTCTAATATCACACATAAAATATTAACATATTTTCAACAATGTATCAACTAATTATCACGTTTTAAAATAAAGTACATACATTTATAAGCACAATTATTAATAATATAATTATCCACATATTTTATATTATTAAAATCCTTTACTTTTTTACTGTCATCTGCGTAAAACCCTTTTAATCTCAATTTGCCATATGCCCAATCACCAACAATATAATCAAAATCGTCATAGTAATCCGTAAGTTTACTCTCTACGTCTTCTTGTTTAAATCCATCATTGTCTTTAATCAAAATATACCTTTTGTTACTTATCGTTTTAACACCCATAATTACCCCCTCATAACTGAAACCGCTATAATTATGCCAATCATGATTTCAGTGGCCATCACACTTAATAAGACTAGTGTATCAACAAATCCATTGCCAGAAGAAATCATTAGTTTCAATGGAATTACAAATTTACTTTTCTTTTTTTCAGTAATTGCTTCCTCAACAACTATTTTATTATTTATTTTTTCAACAGTTTCATTTGACAGTTTAGACATATCATTTAAAGATATTCCAAACTCTTTATACTTTTTCTCATCAAAAAAATCAGGTAACATTAATTCATAATTAAATTTTACATGAGCGGTATTAATAAAGTTCTTTTTCAAATTCCACATTCTATAAAAACTTAAATTATCATCTTTCATTAATTTACATATTTCATTCAAACCTATAATTTTATTTTCAAAAAATCTAACATAAAACTCTTTTTCGTGACAAGAAAGCTTTTTTTCACTCGTCTTATGTAATACCATCTGTAATAATATAAATTTTATTTTTTCAATTAGATTTGTGCAACGACTATTTGACGCAGAAAGCCACTTATAATATTCATCCATCAAATCAATAAATTGATAAGTGATTTTAGAACTAAGTCCGTATATTTGTAAATTTTTTACAAAACTTTTTGAATCTTTTAATTTATAAGGATTAATAATGTTAATCTCACCATAAATATTTATAAGCATCTCAATTACCAACACTTCAAAAATATGAGATTTATCATATTTCTCATTATTCTTTTTTAACAGATAATTTTCAATTCCTACATCTATTGAACGATTAACAAAAAAATTCATATATCCTCACTATCTATAATATAACACAATAATTAATTTATTTCTATAGTTACATTTATTATATATTTAAAAAACCAGAATTCTTTTCAAATGTCCCACCATATATCGAAGGGATTTTTCCATTGATTATTTTTGATGACAGTAAAATGCTATAATTAGTAGAAAAACTTTTATTAGTGTAAAAAAAAATTTGACTATCGATTTTTAAATTCAAATATAGTTCCACATGCAAGCTATTTATTCCGTAATTTTTTACCACAACTTTTATCTCATAAAGAAAATCTCTTATATAATTTAATTTAACGTAAACCTTGGGGCTGATATTTGACACTAGTGGATTTTGTAAATAATAATATATTGGTACTTTCATAATAATATTTTGCTCATCATTTTCAAAAATATTTATCAAATCAGCATTATATTTAAATCCAGAAACTTTTAAGTTATTACAAATTTCTGAAGCTATATCATACGCATCATTAATTCGAAAATCAATATCAGACAACTCATTATTTTCATTATACTTAATGTTTATCAAATTATCAGCATCATACTTTTTTAAAATTGGAAGTTCAAAATTTTTAGAAAGAGATTTAGTTAAATTTTCTTTAATCATTTGTTTTGTTAACGAAACTAGTCCATTACTAAAATTAAAAGAGACATTTAAAAATAAAATTAACGTTAAAAAAACTATACTGAAAAAAACAAAAGTTGATAAATTATAAATTTTTTTAGTTTTAAATTTTCTCATATTTAATTATATGAAAAAAGACTATTTAAAATAGTCCTAAATTTAAAAATTTATTTAATGCAAATATTATAGCACCTAAAATTAAAATAATAAAAATAAATATTAATATTTTTATGACAATAGAATCAGACTTTATATCATTCTGTATTTCTTTAAAATCGTCATAATCATCTTCTTTAATTGCTAATTTTCCTGTATAAAAAGTCTCATCATCATCACCCTGTTTAGCAAGTTCTTGAGCTGCAACTAAATTTGGTACATCATAATTATCATCCATTTGATCATTATTATTTTTATTTTGATTTTTAAGTTCTAATTCAGTTATAGTATTTATCAAATTCAAAAGTTCGGCGGCTTCTTCACTTTCATCTCTAGGCTTATATTTTCTATTTATCTCGTCTATCAATTTTTCACTTGAACTTGTTTCAATTCGGTTCAATCTTTCCTCTTCATATGAAACTTTACGATTCTGTTTCGCCTTATCAAGTATTACATTTAAGTCATATTCTTTTATATCATTTTTTTGTTGCAAATTCACATTTTCTTCTTGCACCGTTTCAACATTGATAGACTTTCTTTTCGGAACATTGTCTCTATACTTTTTATCAAGCATTTCTCTTATTTGGTCAATGTCAATACTACGCGCATTATCCTTCAGAACAGACACATTAGAATCAACGTCAAATTTATCGTAATCACTCAAATTATCATTTTCATATAATTTAGAATATTTATCAATTCTTCTTTTTAACTCTGGAGTTTCGTCGCTGTATTTATCCATTCGATTCACGTTACCACCTACTCATTATTATAATATCATATTTTACATTATTTTTATAGTTTTTGTTGAATTTTTAAAAACAGCGGGTATAATTATATTGGAGGAACAATGGAAAAAGTAACAGTAAATAAAGAATTATGCATCAAATGTGGCATGTGTATAAGTATGTGCAGTGAAAATTTTTCTTTTGACGAAGACGGAAAAAGTCATGTTATAAATGAAACTGTAACAGAAAACACTAAAAATACTGCTGAATGTTGCCCAACTGGTGCTATCGAAATAAAAGAAGTGTAATCGTAACACACTTCTTTTTATGATTCTTCAATATAATTTTTTCCTTTAAATGGTTCATCAAATAGCAAATCCAAATAATTATTCTGCCTCAATGCCTCATATAATGCAATTGCCACAGAGTTTGAAACATTTAAAGCTCGAACATTATCACTCATAGGAATTCTATAACAATTTTTTATATTATCTTTTAATAAATCCAAAGGTAAGCCAGTAGACTCTTTGCCAAATATTAAATAAACATCTTCACCATCACTCAAAGTGAAATTAGCATCTGAATGTGGCTTATGTCCATATCTTGTAAAAAAATAATATTTACCCTTACACTTTGAAAAAAAATCAGTTAAATCATCATACAATACATAATGACAATTCTCCAAATAATTAACTCCGCTTCTTTTCAAATACTTTTCACTTAAACTGAAACCAAGTGGTTCAATTAAATGTAAAGTGCATTCAGTAGCAGCACAGGTACGCATAATATTACCAGTATTACCAGGTATTTCAGGTTCAAATAAAACAACATTAATTCTACTCATTACCTTTTTACCTCATAAGTATCCAAAAGATTATTAAAGTCACTGGAATTCAATTTATGCATTGAACTATCAAGAATTTCTACTACACTTCCGTTTTTTAAATAAACTATTGCCGGAAATTTCTGTATCTTCCTATCACTATTTAGTAAATCATTTACATCTGCAACACTCATTTTAGTAGCATCAATATATAAGCAATCATCTTCCATGTGATTATTTACAATGCTCTTCTTCAAGTCTTTCTCCATTTTGTAAATTTCATCATTGCCTGTCACTCCAAAATATACAAAAGTATTATCTCCGGTTTCAACTATAGAATTTGATAAATCTTTTAGCGAAATATTCGTGATATATCTGGAAATATAGCTTTTATTTAATTTATTATTTTCATAATTTCTATATAAATTGCAAACTAAAATAGTCATAACAACAGTTAACAAAAGTATAATAAACAACTTAACATATCTATTTTTTTTCATTCTACACCTCTAATTAATTTTATCACACAGCCTAAAAAAAATGAAGATTATTTCTTCATCTCTTTATACTTTTTATACAACATTTTAAACATATTATAGTGAACAACTTCTCTTTGCCTTAAATATAACAATACATCTATAACATCATCGTCATCAGCAATATCAATTAAATGTTCATAAACAATTCTCGCTTTTTCTTCAGCAGCCATATCCTCTGCCAAATCAACTACAGCATCTCCAGTAGAAGCAATTGTTTTAGCATCAAATGGCATTCCATTCACGTCCATAGGATAAATTCCCAAACCATGCTCTACATAAGTGCCAGTTAACCCAGCATTCATTAGTTCTTCCTTGCTAGCACCATCTAAAAGTTGATGAACCATAACACAAATCATTTCAGCATGTCCAATCTCTTCCGTAGCAATATCATTTAATAATGCACGTCCTTCGTCTGTAGGCATAGTGAATTTTTGGCTAAAATATCTTAATGCAGCGCCAAGTTCACCTGCATAACCTCCATATTGCGTAATTATATACTTTGCAAGCTTAACATTTTTATTTCGAATATTTATTGGATACGGAAGTTTTTTTTCATATTTAAACATTTTTCTTTACCTCCCATGGCCATAAACCATCTTCCCAAGTATAAGAACCATTAACGTCCTTACTTAACTCTAAAACTTCATACTTTTCAGAATATAAACAAGTGAGTTCATTTAATTCAACCATGTATTTTTTAAACAAATCATATACCTCTCTATCATCTGGATATAAATCTAAATATAAATTCAAATCTCCAACCGCATGTGATAATTCTCTGATTTTAAGCATCAACTTTTCTTTTTCAGAAGTAGCAACTAATTCCCTTGGTTTATAATTTTTATAAGGCTCATACATGTCAAAAAACATATTTCCTAAAATCAAACCTTCTTTTGGTTCTAAAAGATTATTTTTCTTTTCTAAATTAAAATATCTTTTTAAAACATCTTCATTATTAACACTAAATAACATTTCTTACCTCCAATATATCATATGAACACTAGACATTTTGTTATAGGCATTAATCACAAATGACTAAATTTTTAAAAATTGCTCACAATAAATACGAAGTGATATTTATGGATTTATTATATATGTGTCTTAAAATATTTAGTGCTAGAATCATTGACGTATCTATGAACACAATTCGTACTGTATACATTGTAAAAGGTAAAAGATTAATTTCGACGGTAATAGCTTTCTTTGAAGTTCTTATTTGGTTTGAAGTAGCTAGAACAGCACTTAACACAGAAATAAAATCTTTTTTTATTCCAATCTCCTATGCAGGAGGTTACGCTACTGGAACATACATCGGAACTTTAATAAGTACAAAATTCATTAAAGGACATTATACAGTAACTGTAATCTCAAATAAAATCAATCCTGATAAAATTAAAAAAATTAAAAATACTGGCTATGGAATAACATCTATCGCTACGGAAACAAACTCCAAATATTTAATAATTGAAATTAATAAAAAAGAGCTTAATAATTTAAAAGCTCTTATAAAGTCTTTTGATCCGAAAGCATTTATATATATAAATGAGACCAAAACAATTGAAAATGGATATATAAAATAATTAAAATGAACCTATACTAAATCGTATTTTATACAATTTTTTACGAAGCAAATCAATCGGTATAACAGTAAAACTAATTAAAAGTACCCTACCCAGTTCGCTTAATGACAGCCCATACGTTCTGAAAATTGCACCACCATAGTAAATAAAAACAATTTGAATTAAACACACACACATAAATATTATAATAAACATTTTATTCCTATTTATAAGATAAAATAAATTATATTTCTCTGTTCGCGCATTAAAGGCATTAAAAATACCCATAAATACAAAAAGTGTAAAAAACGCAGTCATAAAATATCTATCATCAGGGTTTTGCCTTATTAATAACTTAAATATTGGTAATTTTAAAAAAAGTAAACACAAAATAGATGAATAAAATCCAGTAACAAAAATTTCATTATACATATATCTATTAATAATATGTTCTCTTCTGCTTTTAGGTTTTTCTTCCATATACTTTAAAAGTGGTTCTTCATAAGCAAAAGCAAGTGCAGCCAAAGTATCCATTATCATATTTATCCAAAGCATTTGCATTGACGTTACAGGAGTATCAATTCCCACAAAAGGTCCTATAATTGATAAACTCATTGCACCTATATTCATAGTAAGCTGAAAAACAATAAACTTTCTAATATTTTTAAATATTGTTCTGCCATACAAAATAGCAAGACTAATACTTTTTATATTATCATCGAGAATTACAATATCAGAAGCCTCTTTTGCAACTTCAGTTCCACTTCCCATAGCAAAACCGACACTAGCTTTTTTTAATGCGGGAGCATCATTTATGCCATCACCAGTCATTCCAACAACATATCCGAGCTCCTCAATAATTCTAACAAGCCTGCTTTTATCATTAGGTTTCGCTCTAGCAACTATTCTAATATTAGATATTTGCGTTTTTAACTCTTCATCACTCATCATAGATAGATCATTACTTGTAATGCAAACATCACCTTTTTTAATTATTCCTAACTCATTTCCAATAAACATAGCCGTATCGATAGAATCACCAGTAACCATTATTAACCTTACGCCGGCCTTCTCGATTAAATCAATTCCCTCTTTAGCATCCTTACGTATTTCATCTTTTAAAATAGCAAATCCAGCAAACACCCAATCATTTATACTATCATTTTTAGAAAATGCCAGAACTATAACTCTATACCCTTTGCTAGTATACTTTAATATTATTTTATTTAGCCCGTCCTTATCTATCAATTTATCAATCTTACCATTACAATAATAAAATGAACACTTGGGTAAAATAACTTCTAAAGCCCCCTTAAAATAATTATAATTTTCCGTTTTCACACTCGAATACTTTCTGTTACTATCAAAAACTTCTTTCGAAATAACAATATCATTACATTTATACCCCATAAAAGAATACAAAGCCTTATCCGTAGAATTTCCTGATATTAATTTACCATCACTAACAATGGTTTCATTATTTAAAATAATAAGATGCCCTATTAAATCAAAAAAATCAGAATTTTTATTAAGTTCAACTTCATTTTCGTAAACCTTACCATTATAATCAACAATTCCGCTAACACTCATTTTACCATTAGTTATAGTTCCCGTTTTATCACTAAGTAAATAATTAATTGAGCCAGCTGTTTCAATACCAACCATTTTTCTTACTAATACATTTTGTTTTATCATCTTTTTCATATTAGTTGATAAAACTAATGCCACCATCATGGGAAGCCCCTCAGGAACACTAACAATTATAATAGTTACTGCAAGAGTAAGAGCCGATATAAGATATTCACTCATTAAATGCATATTAGTAATAGTTTCTTTAATTAAAGCGATATTAAAATTATTTTGAATAACAACATTAGAAAACAAGTAAGAAAAAAACACTAAAAATGCACCTATATAACCAATATTACTAATAATTTTAGCTAAATGTCTAAGCCTAAACTTTAATGGACTTTCAACATTATCTTCCTGTAATTCAAGTGCAATTTTTCCATAAATCGTATTAGTACCAACCAACTGAACTTTCATCAAACATTCATCATTAGAAATGATGGTACCACGATATAATTTATTATTTTCCCGCACAATACCACTAACTGCAGTTTTAAAAGTGTCATTGGACTCACCATTTATACATGCCTCATTCGCAAACACGCTTCCTTTTACAATAATTCCATCAGCTGGTACAATATCACCAGTACATAGTGAAACAATATCATTAACTACAATATCATTGATATTCACAAGACAAATTTTATTATTTCGTTTTACCTTTACTTCCTTAGTACTATTTTTAGAAAGCAAACTCTCAAAAGCTTTAGAACTCCCATATTCACTAACACTTGATATAAAAGACGCTAAAAAAATTGCTATAAGTACTCCTAACGTTTCAAACCAATCATTATCTGCAAATAAAAATACAAATTTTAACGCCAAAACTATAAGTAAAATTTTTATCATAGGATCGCCGAGAGACTCTAAAAACAACTTAAAAAAAGAATTGCTTTTAGTTCTCTTAATCTCATTATCACCATATAACGTACGGTATTTCTTTATTTCTTCATCACTTAATCCATTATAAACGTTCATATGTCCTCCAATTAAACATATGAACAGACGTAAAAAAAATATGCGATTTTGCATATTATTTTTTTTCTAGTATCTCTAAAATAGTTGGAACAATCTGTTTCTTTCTAGAAACAAATCCTTTAAGTAATTCGCCTTCTTTTATACTAGGTAAACTATAAGCTTCCGCTAAAATATCAGCAGCAGAATTATTAAATAAAGCATAAGAATTATTATTAATAAAATCAGTTACAAACAAACAAACAACCTTATAATCATTATTTGTAGCTAGTTCATCTAGCCTATTTACATATTTGGCAATATCATCTTTATAATCATCAAAAGTAGTAGTAAATACCTGTCCAATACCAATCTTATATTCTCCAGCCGTATAATTCTTAAAGTCCTTATAAATAACATCATCAATGCTCATACCCTTAATGCTAACTCCACTAGCAAGCAAATCCATACCATACTTATTCAAATCTACCTTAGCAATTTTTGCAAGATTTTTTGCATATTCCTTATCTAAATCAGTTGTTGTTGGACTAGCAAACAAAAGCGTATCAGAAACAATTCCACTTAACATTAATCCTGCTATCTCTCTAGGAATTTTAACCTTATATTCATTAAATAAAGTATAAATAATTGTATTAACAGACCCAACACTCATATTTCTAAAATTAATTGGATTATGAGTACTAATATTACCAATATTATGATGATCTACTACTTCAACTATCTCAGCTTCATCTAATCCCTCAACACTTTGACCAGGATCATTATGATCAACCAAAATAACCTTTTTTCTAGTAAGCTCACTTGTATCTATAACACGAAGCATTCCTTCACAGCTCCCATTATTATTTAAAAGAGGATAATTTGTATGTTTAAGCTTATTACTAATATCTAAAAAGTCACTTAAATAATCTTGTGTATTAAAACATACCGCAGATGCAGCTCTTTTAATATTTTTAATCGGATTTGCTAAAAGAATTGTTCTTGCTGTTTTAAATGTATCATAAGGAGTAATTATTACATTAACCTTATTTTCCTTAGCAAGTAGCAGTTCACTCGAAGTTAAATTTCTATTATTAATAATAATAAGCAGTTTTACTTTCTTTTTAATCGCATGATCAATAATATGTTCTCTATCACCAACAATGACAATTGACTTATCTCCAAGTGGTATATTATCAATAAACATTCTGTATGGTAAAGCTACGGCAAGCGTATTTCCACAAATTTCATCATCAAACTTTATATAACTACTGGCATTTAATGTTTGAGCAATATTATCAAATGTCGTATCTAAATAATTCGAACCACTTATAATTAACTCATTGGCAATTTCCTTCAAAGAAACATATCCAATAAATTTTTTATCATTATCAACTATTGGAATACCAGTAATCTTCTTATCAGAAATATAATTATAAGTTTCGTAAATTGACGTGTTCTCATTTACATAATATTTTTTCTTATACTTTACATCCTTAAGCTGCAACTTTACATCATTTAAATACTTAGGAATATCAACACCAAATGTTTTTAATGCAAACTCTGTTTCTTTATTTATTTCACTTAAAATACGTGGTTCAGATGCAACTCCAATCGCATTTTTCAAATAACTTAAACTAATTGCTCCACACACACTATCGGTATCTGGTTTACGATGTCCAAAAATCAAAACTTTATTCATTAAAATCACTTTCCTATTTTCTATATTATACACTACTTTACAAAATAATAAAATATCAAACCCCATTAAATTATGATATAATTACAATAGAGAGGTTAACAATGGCAAAGAAAAAATTAAAATTAAAGAAAAAATTTAAAAAAAGATTGATTATTTTATTATTTATTACAATAATTTCACTAATTGGTATTAAGTCATATAAAACTTATAAATACCATCAAACCTATGAATATAAATTACTCGAAAAAAATTACACTAAAGAAGAAACTGCTCTTCTGCTAGAAAAACTTGACAAAACGAAAATTGAAGAATTACTTACAGAAGAAAAAAATGAAAAACTAATAAAAATTTTAAATGAAAAATATTTTTTAATTAAGAACTTAGATAACTACTTAACATATAGTGAAAAGAATCCGGAAACAAGTTTATCCGAAGTAGTATCTCTTGTAAATGTTCATCGTGACAGAGACTATTACGACAATATAGAAGAAACTGATACTTCCAAAGGTAACGCAATGTTAGTAAATAAATATAATGCCTTAAATAAAGACTATGAAGTAGAAGATTTAACAAATATAAGTAAAACTTATAGTTACGGAGATAACAAAAAACTTAACAAAGAAGCATATGACGCATTCATAAATTTAGCAGAAGATGCCAAAAAAGAAGGATATACTATTTTAATCGTATCTTCATATAGAACTTATAAAGACCAAGAAGACGTATGGAAAGATTACAAAGCATCATTTGGCACAAAAAAAGCAGATGCATACGCAGCAAGGGCTGGTTCCAGTGAACATGAAACAGGTCTAGCAATCGATGTAGCTGACTATTACGATAAAAATGACAAATTTGAAGCTACCGAAAGTTTCCAGTGGATGCAAGCAAATGCACATAAATACGGTTATATTTTAAGATATCCAAAAGGCAAAGAAAACATTACAGGATACTCTTATGAAGCATGGCATTATCGTTATGTAGGAATAGACACAGCAACAAAAGTCTACAATGAGGGAATAACTTATGATGAATATTATGAATACTATTTAAAAAAGTGAGATTAATTTTTCTCACTTTTAACATTTAACCTGTGGATCAAAATAAGATTGTCCACTTTTTTTCTTAGTAAATATACCATTGTCAAACTCATAAACATGTTCATCATAAACACGGGCTTCCCCACAACCAACAATATTTACATTATCGCCAACATAGTTACCATCTATAATATATAATTTACCATCATTAATATAAACATTATCTTTTACAATTGTAGATACCTCATCTGAATTATAATCTTTTTTACCATCTTCAATTTTAGCAAATATTCCATTATAAACATATCCTAAATCAGCAACTGTATATAAACGATTTTCATTATTATTATTAATTATTACAAATGCTGCATAGTCAGGCCCATAAGGATAACGATACAAATAATAATCATAATTTTCCTCAGACGTTATCAGTTTTCTTTCGACATACTGAGTGAAATCATAATCACAAGTATCTAAATAATCAAAATCCAAATCAACCGCAACACTATACAAAAAATCCGGCCAATCTTTATTTACATATACACTTAAAAAATATTTATCATTTATTTGATTCAAAGTAAAAGAATAATCAACTCCATCAATTTTTTTATCTATTTTACAAACATTTCCATTTTTTTCTTTTACTTTGCTATCTTTATTATTTTGATTAGTTGCTTTCAAACTAACAATATTAGTCGCTAAAAGTATTGCAAATACAATAGCACTTAAACCAATACCACCAAATAACCACCATATACCCTTTTTCATAACTCACCTCTATTATGATTATATAATAACGTTATTTACAATGCAAAATAAATATTAAAAAGTAAGACTATATTAATCTTACTTTTCATTTGCCTTCATTTCAAATAAAATATCTCTTAATTGCATTGCTCTTTCAAAATCAAGATCTTTAGCAGCTTTACGCATTTCATTTTCAACCTTGAGCATCATCTCACGAGATTCCTTCTTACTATGTTTCTCTTTGTCTTCATCTTTAACTTCATTAGAAATCAAATCTCTAATTTCCTTAACAACTGTTTTAGGTACAATTCCATGCTCTTTATTATAAGCTTCCTGGATACTTCTGCGCCTCTTAGTTTCTTTAATCGCCTTATCCATTGCCTCGCTAACCGTATCAGCATACATAATAACATGTCCATTTTGATTACGTGCAGCTCTACCTATAGTTTGTATCAAACTTCTCTCACTACGTAAGAATCCCTGTTTATCAGCATCCATAATTGCAATCAAACTAACCTCTGGAATATCTATTCCCTCTCTAAGTAAATTAATACCGACAATAACATCATACTTACCAAGTCTTAAATCACGTATAATTCTAAGCCTTTCAAAAGTTTTAACCTCATTATGTAAATAAGCAACCTTGATATTAACACTCTTCAAATAATTAGTAAGCTCTTCAGCCATTCTGATTGTAAGAGTTGTAACAAGAACTCTCTCATTCTTATTAACTCTATCATTAATTTCATCTATTAAATCATCAATCTGGCCTTCTGTAGGCTTAACCTCAATCTCTGGATCTAAAAGACCTGTTGGACGAATAATTGCTTCGGTAAATTTACCACCAGTAAGTGATAGTTCATAATCACCAGGAGTAGCTGATATATATATAGCTTCCTTAATCTTATCATTAAATTCATCAAACTTAAGTGGTCTATTATCAAGTGCACTAGGAAGTCTAAAGCCATAATCAACAAGAGTCTGTTTACGCATTCTATCCCCATTATACATAGCTTTAACTTGAGGAAGTGTTACATGTGACTCATCGACAATAAGTAAATAATCATCACCAAAGAAATCCATTAAAGTTGATGGTGTCTCACCCTCTCCTCTAAGTGCTAAATGCCTACTATAATTCTCAATCCCATGACAAAAGCCAGTCTCCCTAAGCATCTCTAAATCATATTCACATCTTTCTTTAATTCTTTGTTCCTCAATCAATTTACCATGTTCATGAAAGTATTTAATCTGCTCATCTTTTTCTTTTTCAATTCTCTTAATTGCTTCAGCCAGCTTCTCATCACCCGTAACAAAATGACTAGCTGGAAACAAAGTTATATGTTTAATATTTTGAATAATATTTCCACTTAACACATCAAATTCACATATGCGGTCAACTTCATCACCAAAAAGTTCTATTCTAATACCATTTTTCCTCTCACTAGCTGGCACAACATCAATAACATCGCCATTAACTCTAAATGTACCACGATGAAAATCAAGTTGATTTCTTTCATAAGTCATTGACACTAATCTATCAATTATCGTATTACGTTTAATCTTATCTCCAACGCTTAATATAAGCATATTATTCTTATACTCTTCTGGCTCACCAATACCATAAATACAAGAAACAGACGCTACAACAATCGTATCTTTATAATTAATTAAAGCACTAGTAGCCCCATGTCTAAGTTCATCTATCTCGTCATTAATACTAGAATCCTTTTCTATATAAGTATCTGTTGATGGAACATATGCTTCTGGTTGATAATAATCGTAATAAGATACAAAGTATTCAACATGATTATTTGGAAACAACTCCTTAAATTCACTATAAAGTTGTCCAGCAAGAGTCTTATTATGAGCAAGCACTAATGTAGGCTTATTAACCCTTGCAATAACATTAGCAACCATAAAAGTCTTACCGGTACCAGTAGCACCAAGTAAAACCTGAGCTTTCTTGCCTTCTTCTACTCCTTTAACAAGTTCATCAATTGCTTCCGGTTGATCTCCACTAGGTTTATACTTAGAAACTAACTCAAACATACATCCATCTCCTAACAAGAAATATATTAATACATTTGTTTGCTTATGTCAAGCATTAAAAAACTGAGAAAACAAAATTCCCAGTTCTATTATTTACAAATATATTTAATTATATACGCAGCACCTACAAATGATAAGAGTGATAAAATTCCTGTACCTACATAAGAAGTAACATTATCCAAAGTAGCTGGATTCTTTACCTCTTCGGTATCTTCATAAGTAAGCACATAATTAGAAAATTTATCTGAACTAAACACTAAATTACCATTATCATATTTAGCTGGTATTATCTCAGTCTTATCATCATGAATACGTAATACAAAATAATTTCTTACATATCCATCTTTTACATTTTTAAGTTCATCAGTTAGTGCAACCTTAAATTCAATTGGTGCTACTATCTCACTTAGTTCCCCTATTTTTTCATCATTTGAATTTTTTACAAGTAAACTAATATCAAAATAATTAGCTACTGTAAGTTTTTTAGATGACATCTTAATAAAATCTTCAATCTTCGTTAAAACATCTTTATTAACTTCTTTAGAATCAATTGCTTTTACTGATACTTCAACAACTGGATTAACATTTTTTATATCAATATTACTCTTTAAAAGTGATTTATCTAAAGTATCTTTTATATCACCACTAATACCTATCGTAACATCTTTTACACTGCCACTAATAACTGGAGTAATTACCTTTGTTTCCCTTTTTACAACATTGCTTACTCCATTAACTAATTCAGCAACATAACCCTCTTTAACATACTTAGAAACATCTCCTGTAAACTCACCACCAGTTATTAGAGCATTAACTTTTCCAGAATACTCACCGTATCCCTCTAAAGGTTCCGCTATACCAGCTTCAGTTAAACTTAATACCTCAAATCCTTTTCTATTTTCACCATTAGTTGTAGCTTTAACATTACCACTTAAATTAGCTGTAACATTTTGTTCTGCTTTACCTAAATCATAAATAGTAATTGCTCCGCCAATTTTATTTTCGTTAATAAATTCTCCACCTGTAATATTTAATTCTAATTTGTTTCCTTCACTTGCTTCTGTTTTATAAGTTCCAGCAAGGACAAATAAAGCATCACCTACAGCAATATTTTGACCCATATAATTAGTCTTAATATCTTCTACTACTGGATTAGCAATAAACTTACCACCACTAATATTAATAACACCCATTCTAATTGAAAGGCCACCATTAAGTGTTCCATCAGTAATTGTGCAGCCCACTGGACTAGACATATAAATAGCAGGACCTTCCATAGCAGTAAGCACTCCACCATTAATAGTAACATTCAAAGTTCCCTCAGTATTATTTCCCGAAATAGCTGCACTTTCAGAAAGTATCTTACCACTATTAATATTAATCACACCGCCATCATATCCAGCAATACCATAACCTACAGGATTACTAATAGTAGCTCCGTCTAATGTAAACTCACCACCTATAACCTGCACAGTAGCTCCATTATCTAAACTACTAGTAAGTTCACCAGTACCCTTAGAATCCTTTAAAGTAACCTTACTCATAACACCAAGAACTGCATTTATCTTATGTCCATTTAAATCTAATGTAACGTCTTTTCTTATTCCAGTAGGGCTACCTTCATAATCGTCTTCAAGTACTATTGTTTTTTCACCAGACATAATTAAATCAGATAATCCAGAAATATCGGCAGCATAAACATTAACTGAAAAACCTAAAGTTAATAAAGTAACTAGTGATATCAAGTATCTTTTCATTTCTCTATCCTCCTATATTTAGGTTATCATCTTTAAAAAACAAAATCTGCATTTTCAAAATAAAAAAATTGGCTTTTCACCAATTTTACATTAATCTCTATCTTTACCAAATATTGCAAGTAATCTAATAATCTCTAAAGCACTAGATAACACACCAGCAACATATGTATATGCAGCTGCTCTAAGCATTTTACTTGCTCCACTTACATCCGTATTATCCGTAAGGCCTAACTCATTTAAATTATTAAGAGCCCTCTTACTAGCATCTATCTCAACGGGTAATGTTACCAGCTGAAAAAATAAACCAAGTCCATATAATGCAATAGCAAGCATAATAAGATTATATATCTCTAAAATAGCACCAATAACAAGTAAAACATAAGCAAATGTTGTACCTAAATTAACTACCGGAAAGATAAAACTACGAAACTTCATAAAGAAATATCCATCTTTATCTTGAATAGCATGCCCGCACTCGTGTGCAGCAACTGCAAGAGAAGCAATACTATCCCCATGGTAAACCTCAGAAGATAATCTAACAGTTTTTCTAGTTGGATCATAATGATCAGTTAACTTTCCCTTAGTTTCAACAACATACATGTCCCCTAATCCATTAGCTTCTAATATCTTTTTAGCTGTATCAAGTCCAGTTAATCCCTTACCATTCTTAACTCCTCTAAACTTACTATAACTAGTATTAACATAAATCTGAGCAATTAAAGGAATTAAAATAGCAAGTAAATAAAGTAAATCCATCTATACCTCCTTATAAGTAGTACCTTCCCTAGTATCAATCAAAATAATTCCCTTTGCTTTAAGTTCCTCTCTAATTGTATCTGCAAGTTCAAAATCACGTTTCTTCTTCGCATCATTTCTAGCTTCGATTAATTTCATAATCTTATCATGATCTGCACTTAATTTCTTCTCACTAACCAAATTCAAACTTAAAACCTTATCAAAATTTCTAAGTAACTCTAACTTAGTATGACCATTAACCATTTCATCTTTAAGTAAATCATACACCAAAGTTATCGCATTTGCTGTATTTAAATCATTAGATAAACTTTCCATAAACTTATCATTATAAGAAGCAAACTCTCCCTCATCTAAGTCTCCCTCATCCTTAATTAAACCAATACGATTAATAAGTTTATCATACTGAGCCTCAACTTGATTAAGTGCTTCATAAGAGAACACTAACTGTTTACGGTAATGACTCTGTAAGCACATTAATCTAAATGCAAGTGGATTATATCCCTTTTCCATAAGAACACTAACTGATAATACAGCACCTTTACTCTTACTCATCTTACCAGTTTCATCCATTAAATGTTCATTATGAAACCAATAATTACACCACTTATGACCTAAATAAGCTTCACTTTGAGCTATCTCATTAGTATGATGCGGGAAAATATTATCTACTCCTCCACCATGAATATCTAAGTGCTCACCTAAATATTTTAAACTAATTCCCGTACACTCAATGTGCCATCCTGGATAGCCAGTTCCAAAAGGTGAATCCCACTTTAAATCTTGATCTTCAAACTTACTTTTTGTAAACCATAAAGCAAAGTCAGCCTGATTACGCTTACTATCATCATAATCAACACCATCCCTAACACCAACAACCATATCATCTTCTTTATGATTAGTTAATTTATAATAATCTGTAAGTTTACTAACATCAAAATAAACATTTCCACCTGACTTATAAGCATAACCCTTATCAAGTAAAACATTTATTATCTTAATATATTCATCTATATTATCAGTAGCGGGACTAACAACATCTGGTCTTCTACAGTTAAGTGCATCAAAGTCCTTAAAAAATGCATCAGTATAAAACTTAGCAATATCCATTACACTCTTATGCTCAGCCTTAGCACTCTCAACCATTTTATCCGCGCCACTATCACTATCACTTTTTAAATGTCCAACATCAGTAATATTCATAACTCTCTTAACATCATATCCTAAATATCTAAGTGTCTTATCTAAAATATCATGTCCAATATAATTACGCATATTACCTATATGAGCATAATGATAAACAGTAGGTCCGCATGTATAAAACTTTACCTTTCCTTCTTCATAAGGAACGAAATCTTCTACAGTTCTAGTTAACGTATTATATATTTTCATAATGCCTCCTAACAAATATTATAACACAAGCCCTAACTAGCCGCAAACCCCACTTTATTATTCACCTCTTCATCTATCAAAAACATTACTAACTTATCCAAATAAAGTCTCTCATTCAAACTATTTTCAATATATCCTTTATCTTTCATCATCCTAATTATATTATCCAAAACTCTCCCTCTCTTATTATAATTATCAAATACCACCAAAGAAAAAGGATTCTCGCTAATCTTATTATATAAATAATTAGTACTAACAAACTTATTTAAACTATACTCATCATTATAAAGAGCGCAGTCAATATCAATCACATTAACCCCTAAACACTTACCTATATCAAATGGAGCACATCTTTTATCATCACTACCACTAAATACCATATACCTACTTTTATCCCTGCACTTAAACATCTTAACAATATTATCAGCAAGCACTTCTGAATACTTATCACTAAGCACAGCTCTTACCTTATTCAAACCTTCATCACTAACTAAAGAAATATTACACCTCTTACTTATTACCTCATACACGTCTTCCTTCGTAAGCACGCATCTTTTTCCTTCCAAAGCTATCTTAGATAAACTAGTATCTAATATATCTATAGACTTATCAGGATTATAACTATTAGGTAAATACTTATCACACAAATCTACTAAATACTTAATAACATTAGAATTAATCTTCAAACTATAAAAATCTTCATAACTCTTCTTTAACTTATTTAATATTATAACCGTATCCTTTAAACTAGGCTCATTAACAATCACCTTTGCAAATCTTCTCGCAAAAGCTCCATCTTTCTTTAAATACTCATCATACTCCCTTTTAGTAGTAGCTCCAATAATCTTTAAATCATCCCTAGCTAAATACGGCTTTAAAATATTAGCTCCATCAACTCCAGCCTCACTAGAACCTGTCTTCATAATCGTATGAATCTCATCAATAAACAAAATAATATTCCCATTACGGATAACCTCATTAATAAGCCCATTTACTCTCTCTTCAAACTCACCACGATACTTAGTTCCCGAAACCAAACTTGAAGTACTAACCAAATAAACTTCTTTTCCCTTTAATCTATCTGGCACGCACCCACACTTTATTCTCCTAGCAAGCTCATACGCTATCGCTGTCTTACCAACTCCAGGCTCACCAACAAGCAAAGGATTATTCTTACCCTTCCTTAATAGTATCTCCATCACTTCATCAAGCTCTTTATCTCTTAAATAAATCTTATCGATATCTTTATCAGTTAAACACTCACCAATCGACGATAATATCTTTGGTTTATCAAGTTCCTTAACAAGTCCGTCTGTATCAACTCCCATATTATAAGCTACCCTAAGTGCAATCCCATCACTTTCCCCAAATAGTGAAGAAAGTAAATATAACTCATCCATCTCTTTATGCTCATCATAACTTTTATTATAAGCATTATCAATAACTAACTTAAGAAGTGGTGTATACAAAATAACTTCACTTTTCTTAGAAGCTTGACCAATTAATCTAACAAGTTCATCTTTAAAACTAGCATACGTCAAATTAAACTTATAACAAATTTTCTTTACCCTATCTCTTTTTAACAAAGCAAGAAGTAAATGCTCCGTTCCAACATAAGGATGCCTTAAATTAAGCATCTCTCCCTCCGCAGACTTTAATATCATACAAACATCTTTATTAAAACACTTGTCCATAAAAAAATCCTCCTTTTATATCTTATGATATAATGTGGAAGATTTATCAAATATATTCAGAAACAATTGTCTAATCTTAATCTATCTGCAAGAGTTGCTATAAATTCTGAATTAGTTGGTTTAGCTCTATCATAATCTACAGAATGTCCAAATAAAGACTCCATTAAATCATAATCACCTCTACTCCAGCTAACCTCAATCGCATGTCTAATTGCTCTTTCAACTCTACTAGACGTTGTATCATACATTGAAGCAACCTCAGGGTATAACTCCTTAGTAATTGCTCCTATCATTGACGGATTCTTATACATCAAACTAATACTATCTCTAATATAAGAATAACCTTTAATATGAGATGGAATTCCCAAAGAATGTAACATATCAGTAATTGCACCATTTAAAGACCTATCATCAAGAAGTAACTCTTTACTACTAGTTCTATAAACCTCTCTAACTCTTGAATACAAAGAAGCCATATCATAAGGTTTTAACATATAATAATTAACTCCCTCATCCATACATTTGCTAATAATTAAAGTAGAGTTTATATTCGTAGTAATAATACTCTTAACACTTATACCCTTCTTACGAATAGTTTCTAAAACACTTAAACCATCCATCTTTGGAATAATTAAATCCATAATAAGCACATCGAAATCTTGTGCATGCTCTTCAATCATCTTAACTGCTTCTTCACCATCACTTGCACTTAAAACAACTTCAATATCACCACAATCACTAAAATACTTCTTTACGTCACTAACAGCATCACTACTATCATCAACTATAAAAACGCGTATTTTATTCATTCTTTAATTATCCATATCGTACTAACACACAAATCAATTATAATACAAACTTCGTCATAACCCTAGAAATTATTTTGTAAACTATTGTAAATAAATGTCAAGCTTTGTCGAATTAAATCTTATTTACACACTCTTTTACGTCATCTTTACTAAGTTCTTTACTCATTACACCAGTAAATCCATCATTAAGAAGTTCCTTTTTCATATTAAAATTAATCTCACTGCAAAGTACAACAACTGGGCATTCTATGCCTTCCTTTTTTATCTTATAAATAAAACTTCTAGCATCTATCTTCTCCATATCCTCATCAATAAACACTAAATCATAATGCTCATCATTTCTAAGCTTATTAAGCAAATCTAAAGTAACATCAAACACATGAACATCACAAGTCCTCTTTAAAGTATTCTTAATAACCTTTACACTCTTATCACTTAAACTAACAACCCCTATACGTTTCTTACTAAGTAAAGTTTCATTATACTTATCTATAACCTTATCCTCACTAGACTTCTCCCCAAAAGCTATTTTTTGATCCAAGATAATCTGTACTTTAGTACCTTTTCCATCTTCACTATTAATTGATATTGTTCCGCCTAATAAATTAAGCATTTTACGTACTACAGACAAATTAACTGTTTTATTATCAATATTTTCAATATCACTATCACTCATTTCATCATGATTAGTCATTATTTCATTATGCTTTAAAATATCAATTCCGCATCCAGAATCTTCAACAACCAAAATAAGTCTGCACACATCATATTTAATAATCGCACTAGCTCTAAATTCTACAAAACCTTTTTTAGTATACTTCAAGGCATTATCCAAAACTGAATTTAATATCTGTTTAACCTTCATTGAATCTCCAAATAAATACTCTGGCATCCCTTCACTTAAAACAAATCTATAATCAACTCCATCATGTGCTTTTTCTTTGCTACCTAAATAAACACTATCTAAAAGTAACTTTACATTATATTTATTTTTAATATCCTTAATATACTTAGAATCTAATGACGAAATATCAATTGTCTGTCTAATATTATTTCTAGAAACATTAACAATATTATTAAGTTCGCTTACTTCATATAAAATATCTTTATTCTTAGTTAAAGAAGCAATATTATTACTAATAACCTCTACCTTATCAAGTTTATCCTTAATATCCATCGTAACAACATTTAAAAAATTACTCTTCTCATTACTAGTTTGTTCAGATAAATTTCTCGCCTTCTGCACCTCAGCAAGTAATTTTAAATCGGGATTCTCAATTGTAAAATACATAATAAATAGTACTAAAGTTTCCATCGAAGTAGTAAGAGTAACCTCCGGATTAAGTCTTTGAATAAACACTATTATAATATTAAAAACCGTAAAAACAAAAAAAGGTATTACTTTTTTAGTATCGATTTTTTTAAAACAAACAAGCGTCGTAATAATACTAAGCGTAATAAGAACTGTTCCTACATTATAAACATAATCGCAAGATGGCCCAGTCGCAAATCCTCTAGCCGTTGTAATTGGTAAAGCAAAAATTACAAAAATACTAAAAATCAAAAATGCAAAACTAAGTTTTTTTACAATCTCAAAAATACGTTCTTTATCACTTAAACATAACGAATAAATATAAAGACTCATAACAATTGTAAAACACGTTAATGCACTCATAAATGCCTTAGTAAAAATATGTGATATCGAACTATTTTCTGGAAATGTAAACCCAATAAATGAACAAAATGCCTCTCCAATAAGTCCAATTAAATTAACAACAAGCAAAATAGAATAATATTTAGTTTCCCTCGTCTGTAAATGATTTTTCTTAAAATAAACTAAATTTAAAACAAATGAATAAATAAGTGAAAAACCAATAATATAAATATACTTCATACAAGCCTCCTATAATAAAAGTTTATCACAAAAAAAAAGATAAGTCTATTTCTTTAAAACTTTACCTTTTTCATTAGAATATACATATAATAAATTCTTAACACTTAAACATTTAGAAGTATAACCCTCTTCAATTAATGGATGAACATCTCTCTTACCACTAGGAGCAACTGGGAATCCTTCCTCAATACTTCTAATACGAATATATAACTTGTCTAATAAAGATGGACTAAATTTAGCTTCTAATCTCTTACTTAAACTAGCAAGTGCTCTATCCTTATTAGCTCCAGGTTGCAATATAATATGCATTACATAAGCCTCACCAATATACTCATCATTAATCTTAACAAGAGAACCTGTCATAATATTCTTAGTATCATCTAAAACAGCATCACTAATCTCATAAACAGGAATAACCTCACCATCATCAAGTAACACATTATTATTAAGTCTATCCTTAATCTTAACACTACCACTCTTAGTCATATAAGCAACATTACTCATAACTAAAAATCTTCTGCCATCTTCTGCTTCAATATATGGACTGTCAACATGTAATTTAGAAAAATCTTCACCACTATAATAATAACCCATCATATCACAAGGACTCTTAACACCAATAACACCTTTTTCTAAAGGTTTACGATAATTACCTTGTTCATCTAAAATAACTACTTCAGCAAAAGGTAAAACATTAAGACCTAACCCTTCCTTACTAAAAGTATAAGGTGGTATCTTTTCCATATAACCCTTAAATAATGTTGTAAACACACCACTAGCTTCTCCAGTTCCACCACCTATTGAATAACAAGATGGAAAATGTAACTTCTTAACACCAAACTTATGCTTACGGGCAATCTTATTAAAATACTTTTCACTACCCTTATCCATTCCCTCACCAGTAATCGTTGGAGCAATTAACTCACCTAGCTGTCCATTACGATAACTATCACCAGCAAGACCATCACATAATCTTCTAAACTCCTCATCATGCTCTAAAGCATAACAAAGCTCATAATTAAATCCTTGACTACCAGGTTGATAATTAGCTCTATGCATAATAACTGAGTATTTAAAGAAATCCTTATCATAAACAGGCTCTAAACATAAAGTGCATCCATGAAATAAACCATCCATCATCGTACATAACTCCATATGAGTATAAACTGGAATATGACACAAAGACTTAATACCATCCATATTAGTTAAATTAGTAATATCCCTATCCTTAAACCTAGCAATAGTTGCATAACTTCTGTTGCTATGTAAAACCCCTTTAGGTACCCCAGGATTAGTAGTACCACTAGTATAAGTAATAACAGCTGGATCATCTAAAGCTCCATCATTAACTACCATGCCTTCATAACTTAACCCAGCATCCTCAAACTCCTTAGAAGACATAACTGTTTTACTACTTTCTTCTTTAAACTTAGAAACCTTACTATCAAATAATCCAGGATGAAACTTATCATCAATCTCCTCATAAGGATTACCATTTTTTAATCCATCTGCTAAAGAAAGAACAACAATATTATTTACACTACTTTCATCAATTTTATCTTTTACCATATAATAAACGTCATCACTAATAAACACTGTATTACTCTTAGAATGGTCTAAAATAAACTTAGTATAATCCTTATCAAACCATTCACCAAAAGAATTAAGCTTAGCACCAATTAAATTAGTAGCTAAAAATAAATATACAAACTCTGGCATATTAGTAGCACACACTGGAACTTCACTACCAGCTTCATAGCCCATCGCTTTTAAACTTTTAGCATAAGCATATACTTTATCAAATACTTCGCCATAAGTAATCTTATTACCACGATAAAGCAAAGCTGTCTTATCTAAATTATCTTTATTTCTTAAATAAATCTCAACTGCAAAAGAATGATTATGAAATGCATCCATATCAGCAATAACCATTTTAGCTCTATCACTAATTTTAATATCTGTTACATAATGTCTCTTCCACTTACGAGAATTCTTTAAAGTTTCACTAACATCACTAGCAAACTTCCCCATATAATCTTTCCTATTACTTATCATCAAATAAGCCCCCAATCAACGCCTTTATAATAACAAATTTTTCTAAAAAAATCAATCAATCAAAAAAGTGATTATCATTAAATCACTTTAAAACAATATTTAATAAATCTTTTACTACAGCAATATTAAGAAACTACATAGAGTTTTTTATTATGAAATAGATTTAAAAATATTTCCAATCTTATTTTCGAGATTATATACCATATCATTAAGATAACATAAATATTCATCTTCATTTGTATAGTTTTTACTTTTAGAAGTGATATCATCAATAGGATCAATTTGATTAAGTATATCAGATAATTCACTTATTTTCATTGCTACTTCATTTCTTTTTGTTTCAGTTGGCAGCAACGAAAAAGAATAACTTAACTCCTCATAAATCTTTTGTATATCATTATCCATTACATATGCTTTCCGCCAGCAGACTGTTCAGTTTGCTGTTTTTTTAAATATTCTTCATACTGAGAAGGATTAACAATATCTCCAGGTTTTGAGTTGAATGCAGCAGGTCTAGCAGAACTATAATACACACTTTTTTGACGTGCATCAGTTAATTCTTTTTTCTTTCCATTTACTCTAGCAGCAAATTTTCCAAATAAACTAAGTCTATCATATTCAGCTTGTTTACTCTTATAATCAGAAAGTGCTGAAAATTTTTCATTCTTAAATTCCTGATAAAAACTCAAATCTTGTAATACTTGATTTTCTAATCGTTCAACGCTAGATAAAACTGCTTTCAAATCATCAAAACCAATCAAACCATTAAGAGGATTTTCTAATTTTCTTTCAATAAACTTTTTTAATTCAACTAATCCCTCATCGATTTCCTTAAAACGTATTGGGTCAAAACTTCCACTTTCTATTGCAAAATTTCTAACTTTAACAATAGCATTAACAACAACTTGTAAGTTTTCTGCTAAAATCTTTAAATATCTCTGTTGAGAATTCGGATTATATAATACTCCAGCAGTATACTGTTGCTGTAAAATAGCATCATACTTTTTTAATTTTGCACTATAAACAACACCACTATTATATACAGTACCTAAAAAATCGCGATATTCTCGAATCTGTTCATTTGAAAGTGCTCTAACATCCTCTTCACTTAAAACATACTTTTCTTTCATAACTTCCTCCAATCACAATATATCATATATTAAAACCCTTGTATATATATATAACTGATATTTTACAAAATAATGACTATACAACATTTCTATTTATTTTTCTGTAATAAAGAATCTTTGATACCAAGTTAAAAATGCATAAATAGTATAAATCTGCTTACCATAAACTGCACCATGATAATGTTCATCCAATAACTTATTAATTGCCTCATTATCAAAAAATTCTTTTGAAAAATCACTATTAAATAAATCCTTAACTTTATTATAATACTTTTCTTCTCTTATCCACTTACCAAAAGGAACTGGGAATCCCTTCTTCTTACGTTTAGCCCACTCCTCTGGTATCTTCTCATCAGCAATTTTTCTAAAAATATACTTAGTCTGTCCATCACGAACCATATACTTTGTTGGTATCTTCTGTGATAACTTCCACACCTCTTTATCTAAAAATGGTACTCTAAGTTCAACAGAATTTGCCATACTCATCTTATCAGCCTTAAGCAAAATATCATTAGGTAACCAGAAATTCAAATCAATATACATCTTTCTTTGAACATCATCCTTACCCTTAACCTCATCGTAATATGGCATGCACAAATCAAATGGTGATAAATCAGTCCTATACTTAGGCTTAAGTATTGCCTGTGCATCTTTACTTAAAAACATCTCGGTTTTATTATAATATCTCTCTTCTAAAGGCTTACTATACTTCTCAATTGTATGCTTACCCTTAAAATAAGGAAGATTCTTCGTAATCGTGCCAATGCCTTTTCTTAAAAATAAAGGTACCTTATCATAAAACTTCTCTAATCCTTCTAGATTATATTCATTATAACCGCCAAACATCTCATCAGCGCCCTCACCAGAAAGAACAACCTTTACCTTTTCACTAGCAAGCTTACTTAAAAAATATAATGGCACTGCAGACACATTTGCACTAGGTTCATCTAAATGATACTCTACTGTAGGTAATATATCAAAAAACTCATCAGCACTAATCACCTTAGAATAATGCTTAATCTTAAAATAATCAGATAAATCTTTAGCATACTCAATCTCTGAAAAACCTTTACCATCAAAACCTACTGTAAACGTCTTATTAGGTCTAGCTTCAGCAACTACATAAGATGAATCAACACCACCACTTAAATAAGAACCAACTTCAACATCACTTATCTGATGATACTTTATTGAGCTTTCAATAGTTTCCTTCAAAACTTTCTCATACTCATCAAAAGATTTATCTTCTTTCTCATACTTAAGTTTAAAATACTCTTTAACTTCTAACTTATCATTCTCATAAACAAAATAATGTCCAGGTCTTAACTTATAAGTATACTTAAAGAAAGTCTCTTCCATATGATTAGTTCCATACGATAAATACAAACTAAGTACCTTATCATTTAACTCTTTCTTAAAATCAGGGTGTGATAAAAAAGATTTAATCTCTGATGCAAACATAAATAATCCATCATTCTTATAATAATAAAATGGCTTAATTCCAAAAATATCTCTTGCTCCAATTATTTTCTTCTTATTTATATCATAAATTATAATTCCATACATTCCACGTAACTTATTAAATACCTCAGTATTCCACTCTTCATAACCATGAACAATTACCTCAGTATCAGTATTAGTTCTAAATTTATGACCACACTTAATTAACTCCTCACGCAAACTTTGATAATTATAAATCTCACCATTAAAAGTAATTGCTACCGTATTATCCTCATTATATATAGGCTGACTACCACCTTTTAAATCAATAATAGATAATCTTCTAAAACCAAGTGCTACGTCATTATCAACATAGTAACCATCACTATCTGGCCCTCTATGGATAATCCTATCCGCCATACTCTTAATAATCTTCTCTTTTTCCTTCTTAGACTTCTTATCCTTAAATCCGCAAAATCCGCACATTATTCCTCCTACACATTAAATCTAAAGTAACAAATATCCCCATCTTGCATTAAATAATCCTTGCCCTCTAAACGCATCTTACCAGCTTCTTTAACTTTAAGTTCACTTCCACAATTCTTCAAATCATCAAAAGACATAACTTCAGCCTTAATAAATCCACGTTCAAAATCACTATGAATTATTCCTGCACATTCTGGTGCTTTCATTCCTTTCTTAAAAGTCCATGCTCTGCACTCATCTTTTCCTGAAGTAAAGAAAGTCTGTAACCCTAATAAATCATAAGTTGCATATATTAGTTTATCTAAACCAGAAGAAGTAATACCCATCTCTTTTAAGAATTCTTTCTTATCATCTTCATTTAACTCAGAAAGTTCACTTTCCATCTTCGCACACACAACAATAACACTAGCATCCTCTTTTGAAGCATATTCACTAACCATATCAGTATATTTATTATGACCAACAATCGCATCATCCTCATTAACATTAGTCATATATATAATAGGTTTTAAAGTAATAAAACAAAAAGGTTTTAAAATTTGTTTCTCTTCTTTAGATAAATCTAATCTTCTAAGTGGAATATTTTGAAGTAAAGCTTCTTCACACTTTTTCAAAGTTTGAAATTCTAAAAGTTCAGCCTTATCCTTAGTCATCTCACACTTTTTCGCAATCTTACCAATTCTATTTTGTACAATCTCCAAATCTGAAATTATCAACTCAACATTAATTATCTCAATATCTCTAATTGGATCAACACTACCCTCAACATGAATAATATCGCCATTTTCAAAGCATCTAACAACCTCAACAATAGCATCAACTTCTCTAATATGACTTAAAAACTTATTACCAAGTCCTTCACCATTAGATGCCCCTTTAACAAGCCCAGCAATATCTGTAAACTCATAAGTAGTTGGTATAGTCCTCTCTGGCATGTATAAATTTTCTAAATAAGCTAGTCTTTCATCTGGTACAGTAACAACCCCAACATTTGGATCTATCGTCGCAAATGGATAATTAGCTGCTAATATATTCTTCTTCGTAATCGCATTAAATAACGTACTCTTACCAACATTAGGTAACCCTACAATTCCTGCCTTTAACATAACATCATCTTCCCTCTATCTGCCCCTTTGATAAGCAATAATCTCCTTTTTTACCTTCTCTAAATCAGGCTTAACCCCTCTTTTATATAAAACTTGTACAAGATCCATACCTGGGCCTCTATTACCCTCAATAATAAGCGGTCCATCTTTACTAATCGCAACATCCCAACCAATAACATTAACATTATCATTTACCTTAGCTGCCTTATTAACCATCTTCTTAATCTCTTTCCAGTATGGAATCTTATAACCATTTACTTTAACATGAGTAACACTAGTCTCTTTAGAAACATTCCCCTCTTTATCAATTGCTTCACCATCTAAAACACCTTTAGCAGTATTAATCTTTACACCAACACCGCCTTGATGAAAATTATCCGCAATAGTCTTACCAGCACCTATTCTAGCAACTGCAAACAAAATCTCACTTTTTCCCCCAATACACTTCGTCACAATTCTAAGTGTATTAATGCTATTAGGATTTAACTTACTCCACTCCGCATCTTGAACAACAAGTTCCTCAAGTAAACAATTCTCTTCCTTTAACTTCTCATAAAAAGTTTTCAAATCTTTAATATCACTAGAAGATAACTTAACAACATCCTGTCCACCTAACCCACTAATTGGTTTGCGAACAAACTCTTTATGTGAACTAATAAACTCTTTTACTTTTGAAAAACCATCATCATATGATACATACTCTCGTTTAGTAAACTCACTAAAATTCTTATGAAAATTAACTTTATTTGAGAAAAAGGGCGCATACTTAACATTAGCCGCTAACTCATAAAACTTATTTTGATAACCAATCGTCGCATAAGTCTTTCTCTCACTAAAACTCTTATTATAAAATTCATAATTTAAATAATCCTGAAGTCCAGACTTAAAAACAAGTGCTGAAACCGCAGTATCTATAAACATTAAAATTGTACTCTTACCAGTTTTTTGAGAAACCTTCTTTAAATTATTATAATGTCTCTTATAATTACCTTTAAGGGCAAACCCAATAAATCCCATGATATCACCACCCCAAATTATAACAAAAAAAAGGCCTCTTTAAAAGCCTTTATTCTGCTGTTTGACTTAAGGTTATCGTTTTTGTTTCTGTTTTTGTTCCTCTTACAAATGTTATCTGAACCTTATCACCAACATTATACTTATATAAATAATATTTTAAAAATGAAGAACTTGTAATATCATAATCTCCAAATTTAGTAATAACATCACCTTTTTCAAGACCTGCCTTATCTGCAGGAGATCCCTTTTGAACATAACCAACAACTGCACCCTCAGTAACATTCTTACTAAGAGATATTCCATATTCTCTAATTAAAGCATCAGTATTACTTACGTCTAAAGTACCAACTCCAAGAACAGGACGTTCTATCTTACCACCTTTAATTAAAGACTCAGCAATATTAACAGCATCCTCAATTGGAATCGCAAATCCCATACCTTCTACTCCACTACTAACAAGCTTCATATTAGTTATACCAATAACTTCACCATTAGCATTAGCAATAGGGCCACCAGAGTTACCACTATTAATAGCAGCATCAGTTTGCATAACATTCATAACCCAAGATGCCACACTAGAATTATTAGCATTAACTTCAACAAGTCTATCCTTACCACTAATAATACCTCTAGCAACCGTCCAAGAATACTCTGAAGCAAGTGGTGTACCAATAACAAATGCTGTATCACCTAAACGAGTATCTTCAGTTTTACCTATTTCAGCAACTTTAATAATCTTATCCTTATCTATAGATAAAACACCAATATCACTATACTCATCACTACCAACAACCTCAACTGTTTCAGTCTTATTATTAGTAAACTTTACTTTAACTTCACTAGCACCTGATATAACATGATTATTTGTTAAAATATAAGCTTTATCTCCATCAGTCTTATAAACAAAACCACTACCACTGCTTGTTAATGTTCCCTTTTGATAAGATTCAACAACAACAACTGCATCGTAAAGTTTCTCAACAGCATCTGCTATTCCACTATCAGTTACTGTTACCTCTTTCTCTAGCTTATTAACAACAGTCTGATTAAGTGGTTTAAAATACTTAATAGCATAATACATACCTACACTACCAAGACCTAAAGCCACTAAAAATATTACAACATATACAAGAACTTTACTATTATCCTTCTTCATATTTCCTCCTACAAATCTAATATTTCTCTAAAATTTCTTGGAAATCCCATTGTATCTAGGACTTTTCCAATGTTAATAACTTTAAGTTTTCCACAAAGAACATCCACCTCATAACTTAATTCATTTATAAGAAGTCTAAATTCTTCCGATCTTAAAAGTTGTTTTAAAATAATGATTAAAGCGAAAAGATCATCTTTACCATAAATATATTCACCATCAGTAGTTGGAATATCAAGCCCATCATGATATTTAGTATCACCTATTATCTTCTGTGTTCTATGATCATACAAAATATCTTCATGAGCGCATAAATTACGATAATTAGAAAGTATTGGAAGATAAGTTAAAAGATTATTAACTGACAAATCATAGATATTTGCAATCTCTTCTTGATCTTCTCTTTTCATAACCGTATAAAGTTCTCCAACGATCCCAAATGATAAAACTTTCACAACAACCCAAAGTGGAATATAACCATAATTATTTAAATAATGACTAGTTGCTGAATGCTGCGCACCATTTACTCTTATCTGACGTTTCATCTTTTTTAAAGTATCACTTAATTGTCTTTGCTTATCAGGTGCTTTAGTGAAGTTTTCTGGCTTCAAGTAATCTTTTTCTCTAAAACCATATTTCTTTGATAACTGATAAGAAATAATACTTTTCATATTATTCTCTATTATAAGCAAATTCTTAAAAATAATATTTCTTACCTGCCTATCAAAATTGAATAATGCATATAATTCTCTAAAAGTAGTTCCTTTAATGAAATTACGATCTTTATAACTCTTCAAAAATAAATGACGATAACCACTAATAAAGAAATAATTCTCACGAATAAGAATATCTTCTGTAAAAAGATAGTCATCGATAATAAGACCTTTTTGTTCAAGGATACTTATTTGTTCTTGAATTGTTTTAAAGACTTTCATCTTCATAGTCTCACCTATTATCAAATTATATCACACATTCCGGATAAATCATATAATTATATTATGAAAATTTTATGAATTTACGAATAAAAATAATTTATAACTCCCTGTACTATTTTTAAAGAAAGTTTTTTTACATAATCATCATTCATAAGATTAGTCCTATCAAAATAATTAGACAAAAATCCACACTCAATTAAAACTCCGATAGGATTAAGTCTATCATACATATACTTGCCACGCATCTCCTTTATTTTTCTATTCGTCTTAGTAAAAGAGTTTAGCTCACTTTGAATAACCTCAGCAAGATGCTTATTATAACTATTTTTACTTACATAAAAAACTTGAGCTCCACGATACTTAGAACTCTCAAAAATATTTTGATGAATAGATAAATATATATCAGGATTAGTAGTATTAATAATTTCTATTCTTTTATCAAAGTCACTTTTCTTTCTTCTAGATACCCCATCTTCACTCAAATCATCATCACTAGTTCTCGTTAAAATAACATTAGCTCCCTTCTCCTCTAGAGCATCTTTAAGAGCATTAACTATTCTCAAATTAATATCCTTCTCTTTAACACCACCCACTTCGGCTCCGCCATCTTTACCACCATGACCAGCATCTAAAATTATCGTCTTACCAAAAAGAGGAAACGTACTAGAAGCTCCATTAACCATCAAGGCTAAAGCAATCAAAAACAAAAAAGCAAACAATATATACAAACACTTTCTCATACAATAATCTATGAAAACTATAAAAAAAAAGACTATTAAATAGCCAACACAAAGTTACTCTTTAAAATCGCCCAAAATCCACATAACCATATCCCTCACAGTATCAGTAATATCTCTAGTCACAAAACCAAGATCTCTCTTCGCTTTCTCATTACTAAAATTTGAATTAGAAGACAACGTATACAAAGAATACTTAGTAAAAAGTGGTGTTTTCCCTTTCAAATTATAATACATCTCATAAAAAGGTGCTACTATCTTAGCAATCATAATAGGTAACACGACTTTAATTCTTTTTTTGCCAACAACATCACAAACCAAATCAGCAAGTCTCCTAATTGAAACAAACTCCCCTGACATAATATAACATTCTCCCATTTTTCCCTTATCACAGGCCATAATTATTCCTTTTGCAACATCCCTAACATCAACAAAATCATATCCTCCCTTAACACACATTGGAAGTCTACCATTTACAATTTCACTAACAAGCGCAGTCAAATGACTATTACTAAAATCATATGGCCCCAAAATACCAGAAGGATGAACAATACAAGCCTTTAACCCTTTATCCTTAACCGAATCCATAACATATCTTGCAGCTTCAGCCTTTGTTTTAGCATATAATCCAACTACATCATCAGGATTAAAAATAGACACCTCACTAATCAAATCTCCATCACTCTTCTCAGGAATAGCATGAACACTACTAACATAAATAAGTTTAGCATTATACTCCAAAACCTTATCCACTATATTTTTAGTTCCATTAACATTAACATCATAAACCCTTGAATTATACTTTGATTTTATATAAACAACCGCAGCACAATGAATCACAAAGATTTCTGCGCCATCACAACCATCAAAAATAGAATTAAGAGTATCCACTTTTGTAACATCACCATAATAAATAGAACATTTCAAATTATTAAGTGAACTTATAGACTCCCCATTTAATACAAAAGCTCTTACCTCACAATTTTCTTCTCGCTCTAGATACCTAATAATATTATTACCTAAAAATCCACTAGCACCCGTAACTATATAAATTCTTTTCATAAATCATTCACCTACCTCATATTATATTTTCCATTATCCATCTATATAATACCACTTTTTTTACTAATTCTGTACTAACTAACAAAAAAAGTGCCTAACTAGCACTTTCAACAACATAATACTTGCCTTCACTCTTAATTAAAATTAAAGTGACTTTAGTATCATATCCCAAATCTTCATTATAACTTAAAGTTAAACTAACCTTCTTAGCATCACTTTCATTATCACCAATTTTATACTTAGTATCACTAATCTCATCAGCACTAACACTAACAACCATTGGAAGAATCTGACTTCTCTTTCCATCAGAATTATCCTCTAAATACTTATACAGAGTATCTTGAACATTTACCTTAAAATTATCTCTACCACTTTCTAAAACATATTCAGTGCCACCAACATCATACTTATTTACCTTATTAGATAAAGTATATAAATCAGTAACAAACATCTTAGATATTGTTTTAGCATAAGCATCATCATTTATATTATCATTATTTAAAATGGTCTTAAGTTCATTAAAAAGTTCTTTCTGTAAATTAGTGGCATTACTCTTAAGAACATACCCATACTTATCAATCTTATCTATACTCTTAACACTATTATCTACACTATCCCTATGAGTTATATTATAATAAATACCCCCAATAGAATACAATAACACTAATACTAATATCACTAAACCAATCTTTTTCTTTTTCATTTCTTATCCCTTTCATCACTAGTAACCCCTATTAAATCATAAACAATTATATCATTTGAAATATCAATTAACTTATCAGCTTTATTCTTAGCATTAGTAATATACTCATCACTCAAAACCTCATTTAAATTAATTGCCTTGTACTCTTCTTTAGAATTATAATAATACACTTTATTAGTTAAGAAATTACCATTTGGAAACGCTATTACATTATCATCTTTAATCTCAAATATATCATTTCCCAAAGCATACTTATTATAAATACCAAACATATTACCTATCGTTGGCATAACATCAATCATACCCATATAATAATCAATTTGTTTTTCAAACTTTTCATTCTTACTCCAAATAATTAATGGAGTCTTTTTATTAAGCTCGTTATCATAATAATCATAAGGAATATATCCTTCATCTTCCGCAGTTAAAACCCTATCAGTTGCCACATCATAATTATAATAATAATTAAAATCTTTTAAATTAATCTTAGGATCATGATCACCATAAAACACAAATATAGTATTATCAAACTTATCACTATTTTTTATATAAGATATAAACTCGCCCATCGCTTCATCTGCATAATGCCCACTTCTTATATAATTACCTAATATTGTATTTTCCAAATAATCTCTTTTTACAATTTCATATTTTCCAGTTATTTCATTATAAACTTTTGCACTTTTTGTTAAATCAATCTGCTCAAACTTATCATTATTTGCAAAAGGCGTATGATTAGATAACGTAATCACAGTACCCATATAATTATTATTATTTTCTTCAATATTCTCTAAAATATTAATACTTTGTCTAAAGAATGACTTATCACTTAAACCTAACCCAATAGTTTCATCTATATCATAAGAAGTACTTGAATAAAAATCCCTATAACCTAAAGACGGATGCATAACTCTTCTATTCCACATAGAAGCTTTATTACCATGCATACTAAATGTATAATATCCTTGCTCACTAAATAGTTTTGGAATAGTCACATAATCTCTATCATAATAACTTACAAATACAGTACCATTTGTTGCTGGCATTAATGAAGAAGTTAACGTAAACTCTGTATCACTACTAGTACCAACACTAATTTGTGGATAAAAATTTCTAAAATACATTCCTTCACTAGCAAGCTTATTTATATTAGGTGTTATCTCCACCCCATTAATATTAGTATTCATAAGAAAATCAGTCATACTCTCCATATGAACAAATATAACATTCTTTCCCTTAAAAATATCAGTATATTCGTTATTACTTTTCTTAATAGTATTCTCTGCATAATAATCAGTAAAATCCTTAAGAGCAACATCATATCCAAACATTGAAGTAATCTTAGGCCTTAATGTACTTACTAAATCATTTATTTGATACACAATAATTCCAAATTTATTAACAATATATTCACGATT
This sequence comes from uncultured Bacilli bacterium, assembly GCA_934090735.1. GTDB lineage: Bacteria > Bacillota_I > Bacilli_A > RF39 > UBA660 > CAG-533. Next base: position 3,554 of record CAKOJR010000007.1, on the reverse strand, counting down.
CCACTGTTTAGCAAGTCTTGAAAAAGCAGTAGCAGAAAGCATCGTAGCACCTAAACATAAAAAGAATAATCCATAAATAAACACTCTCTTAAGTAAACTCTTACTATTTTCGAACTTAGCAACAAAATTAAAATAATCTCTATTAGTTAAATGCTTATTTACCGCAAAAAAAGAAATTGGTGCAAGCAAATATATGAAATGCAAAACATTCATTTTTGCAAAAACTGCATCCCCTACTTCTCCAACTTGACCTAAAGCAGTAAGCAAACTAAATGAAGCAAAAGAACTATAAAAATCATAATACACGGCATTAACAATGCACACTACATCAAGTAACAATAACATTACAAAATAATAATTAAATTGTTTCTGTGGCTTATAAAAAAATCCAAATGAACCAATAATCAATATGGAAGCTAAATCAATAACAGATGCACTTATCCAAATACTGCCAGTTGTATAAATTCTTATATATAAAGTACACAAAAAAGAGAGAACCACATATGAACAAAACTGTCTATTATACTTAACAAAATCTATAAAAGAACTATAAAACTTACTTATCTTCTTTTTCATATAACCTTCCTTTAATGCACACTAAAAAAATGCATAAATCTAATCATATAATACATTATTATGATAAAAATTTCAAGTTAGAGCAAATTAATAAAAACTTACGAACAAATAAGTCCGTAAATTGATTTCAAATGAAACCATAAAGGTTGAAATCAGACGACCCTAATTAATAAATAGTAATAAACTACTAAATGATATAAATATATAATGAAAATACGAATATAGTACAAAAAATATAAGTGTTGAGACATTTACAGTGACATTTATGGTATACTTTTATTAGTATGAGGAGCGATATAATGTATTCTAAAAACGAAGATGAAATATTTAAAATTTTAAACAGTAATATTGATGGATTAGATAGTAAAGAAACGAAAAAAAGAATAAATGATTATGGGCAAAATATTATTATAAATAAAAAGAAAATGCCTTGGATTTTAAGATTTTTAAAACAATTTAACGATACCATGATTATCATATTGTTAGTAGTTGCACTACTTTTATATTTTTATGGATATTTTTATTCCCACGAATATACTGATACTATTGTCATACTTTTTGTAGTTTTTATAAATGCTATTGTTGGATTTATACAAGAAGAAAAAGCTACTTTAGTATTAAAAGATTTAAAAAAATATGAAACCAGCACTTGTAAAGTTAAAAGAGATGATAAAATAATAGTAATAAACACTAAAGAATTAGTTCCAGGAGATATAATATATTTAGAATCCGGAGAAACTGTTCCTGCTGATATTAGAATACTTTCATGTGAAAGTTTAAAAGTAGATGAATCAGCGCTAACTGGAGAAAGTGTTCCAGTTCAAAAAAGTTCAGATGTTTTAAAAAATAACTTAATTCTTCAAGAACAAAAAAATATGTTATTTTTAGGAACAAGCATTACTAATGGAAAAAGTACTGGTATAGTTGTAAGTACAGGAAAAAATACTGAGATAGGTAAAATTGCATTATCACTAAATGAAATTGATAGAATAGAAACACCATTACAATTAAAAATAAAAGAACTTTCTAAAAAAATTACATTTATAGTATTTATTATTTTAATTTTTATATTTATTTTAGCTTTAATTAATAAATACACAATACTTGAAATTATAATGCTATGCTCATCACTTGCAGTAGCTGCTATTCCTGAAGGGTTGCCAACTGTAATTACAATAACATTATCCGTTGGAATATCTAATTTAGCAAAGAAGAAAACAGTAGTAAAACAAATGCAAGCTGTAGAAACACTTGGAGCAATAGATATTATTTGTTCTGATAAGACAGGTACTATAACTCAAAATAAAATGACTGTTAAAGAAGAATATGTAATAGATGAGAATATGCTTAATTATATATGTGCTCTTTGTAATGATGGCCTTATTTATGAAGATAAATATGTAGGTGATCCTACAGAAACTTGTTTATATGAATACCTATATAATAAAAAAATCGATTCTCTTAAATTGAGAAAAAAATGCGAGAGAATATTAGATATACCTTTTGATAGTGATAGAAAGATGTTTACTACTTTAAATAAAATTGATAATGATGTATATATATTATGCAAAGGTAGTATGGATTCTTTAATTGAAAAAGTAAATCTATCTAAGATTGAAAAACAACAAATTTTAGATAAAGTTAAGAATCTTTCTAAAAATGCTTTAAGAATTTTAGGGTTTGCTTATAAAAAGTTAGATTATATACCAAAAGATATTAAAGAATTAGAAAAAGAGGAAAATGATTTATCTTTTGCTGGTATTTTAGGAATAATAGATCCACCAAGAGAAAGTGTTAAAAAAAGTGTCATTTTATGCAAAAATGCTGGTATTAGACCAATAATGATTACAGGAGATTCTATAGATACTGCAACTGCTATTGCAAAAAATGTTGGAATTATAGATAATGATAATGAAGCAATACTTGGAAGTGAACTTGATAAATATAATGATGAAGAACTAAAAAATATCGTTAAAAGGTATTCCGTATATGCAAGAGTAAATCCAGTTCATAAAGAAAGAATTGTTTTTGCACTTCAAAATAGCGGAAAAATTGTAGCAATGACTGGAGATGGAGTAAATGATGCTCCTGCTATTAAAGATGCTCATGTTGGTATTGGAATGGGTATTACTGGTACTGATGTTACAAAGTCTGCATCAGACATAGTCTTGATGGACGATTCTTTTTCAACAATAGTTGTAGCAGTTGAAGAAGGAAGAAGAATATATAATAACATTAGAAATAATATTGTATTTTCATTATCAAGTAATTTTGCTGAAATATTTACTATTATTATAGGACTACTTACTAAAACAACAATTTTATTACCAATTTATATTTTATTTATTGATTTGGTAACTGATTCTATTCCTAGTATATGTTTATCTTTTGAAAAGAGTGAAGATAGCATAATGAATAAAAAACCAAGAGGTATTAATAAACCATTATTTACACCATTTATAAAATCATGTATCGCATCTTCAGCTATCATTGAAACTATGTTTGTAGTTCTCACTTACTTTATTAGTTTAAAAATGTATGGGCAAGAAACAGCTATGTCTTTAGCACTTCTTTCAATGGTAGTACAGGAGATAGTTTATTCTATATCTTGTAGAAACTTGAAAGAGTCAGTTGTTAAACAGGGATTATTTTCTAATAAAGCAATGAACTACGGAATACTATTGATACTTTTAATTGAACTCATAGTGTTTGTTACACCTATTGGTAAATTAATAAGTATAACATCAATAGATATTAGTTTGATATTAATAGTATTCTTAATAAACTTTATGGCAATATTTATTTACGAATTAATTAAGCCATTTTTAGTAAAATGGTTTAAAGATTAGAATACATAAAATTGTAAGTATGCTTTTGAAGTTATAATTACTACTTATCTTTATAAATAGTAATTTGAAAGTGAACTAATAGTATGTTTAATATTAGATAAAAAATTGATATATTGTTCTTGGATGGTG
>CAKOJR010000006.1 GCA_934090735.1 uncultured Bacilli bacterium | reverse complement strand
AAATTTAACTCCCCACAAGATTTCTTGAACTAACTTCTCGATTAGTAAAAAACGGGAAGTTAAATATAAATTTTACAGGCATAGAACAAAATTAGCCAAATATTAACTTGACATGGGGGGGGTGTATTATATACTTACTATAGAAAGATAGGGAGTATATATGAACCAAGAAGTTAATATTGATAATAAAAAGAAAAAACTAAAAATATATTATAGTCTGCTAATTACAGTAATCTGTATAATCGGTGTATCTTTTGCTTGGTTTAGATTATATTTAAGTCAAAGTGAAGACAACACTCTAGCATCAAGAACATGTTTTAGTACAACCTTAACTGAAGATACTTCTAAAATAGAACTAACAGATGCTTTTCCAATAACAGATAAAGATGGACTCAAACAAACACCATTTACTTTTACCATAAAAAACAACTGTGATAGTTACGTTAAAACATATATCACAATTAAAAGCACATACAGAACAAGTACCAGTACGTCATATCTAAAAGATAACTATATTAAAGTAAATATATCTCCCAATGGTACTACTAAAAATCCCTCAGTAGTACTTGGAAGCCAAACATTAACAGGTTTAGATAATAACAGTAAAGGTTATATAATAGTAGATACTGGCTTAAATTCAAATGAAGAAAAGAGTTATGATTTAAGAATATGGATGGATAGTGCAGTGACAACAGAGCAAGGCCTAGACAAAATATGGGCAGGCAAGATTGTAGTAATGACGGAAGCTTCAGAATTACCATCAGCACCAAATGGTTGGTATGACGATCAAGAGGAAACTCTACTTGCGGCATTAAGAAATAATAATGAAATAACTTCTCCATTAACAATACCGGGAAAGGAAGTTAATGCTTACACTTTTGATGAGTCGACTCCAACATTTACTAATGCATATTCTTCTGATGATACCGGTTACTATATTACGTATGGAACAGGTTGGAAATCAAATGGAACAGGCTTTGATTTAACTGGAACAACAGTAACCACTGATACGTATGCTAATTCATATTCTGAATTAGTTGGAAAATTTTTAATGGATGTACGTTTAGATGCTGGCTCGAAAACAGTTGGTGAAATGGTAGAAACAACCAATTTAGATGTAGTATATTATGTATTACGTGCTACTGACGAAAGCATAACTTACAAAATATTATCATCAAATAAAAACTTTAATGAAGCTATTGTATCTAGTGCGGAAGATGATTATGGAACGTCTTATTATTATCGCGGCAACGTAGAAAACAATTATGTACAGTTTGCAAATAAATGCTGGCGAATAGTGAGAATTGCCGGTGATGGGTCAGTAAAATTAGTACTTCATAATGATAATACAGGTAACGTTTCTAATCCATGCTCATACGTAAACAATAGTAAAACTGCGGCTTTTACAGGTACTACATCAGCCTTTAATGAAAATTATGATGATAATACGTATATAGGCTTTATGTATGGAACCGCTGGTGCAAGTGATTATACAAGTGCACATGCAAATGTCAATAAAAGTACAATACTTACAAATTTAGAAACATGGTATACAAATAATTTAACATCTTATAAAAATAAAATTGCAGACACAATATGGTGTAATGATAAAACTAATGTTGCGGACACAACATATAATCCTTTTCATGGGAGTGATATAACTGGTTTGGGATATGCTCAAACTCAAACCTATTATGGTGCTATACAAAGATTGAGTGATTATGATGGAAATACTGGCGGAGTGGGGCCTAATTTAAAATGTAGTGGAGAATTAAGCAAAATAACAAATAAAATAGGTTTACTAACTGCAGACGAAGTTGCTTATGCTGGATATATATGGAACAACTATAATGTGGTATCTTATTTGCAAGAAAATGCGACTGGTTTTAATTGGTGGACTATGTCTCCTGATGCTTTCATTGGTGACTGGGCCTTTGTTTTATTTGTTAGTGGAAACTATGGTAGTCTTGGTGCAGATTTTTCTAGCATTGATTATGCAGTTCGACCTTCAATTTCCTTAGTCTCTGATATCACCATTTCAGGCGGCACAGGCGCTTCAGAAAACCCATACATTGTTAATTGATAGGTTTAACACCTATCTTTTTTGTGCAAAGAAAAAGACTACAAGTCTAAAATCTCATAGTCTCTAGCTTTATTATTAATCTCTGAATCTTTAATAGTTTCTTCTAATCCTAAATTAGTATTAGTTCCTAAATCATCCTCTAAATCAATTAACTTTAATATCTCTTCAAATGTTGTCTCACCATTAACAACCTTAGCAAGCCCATCTTGAAGCATTGTAATCGTTCCAGACTTATAAACCAAGCTTCTAAGTTCAGGCTTTGGTGCATTTCTAACTATTGCATCTCTAATTTCTTGATTAATTAATAACACTTCATGAATAGCAATTCGGCCAGCATAACCTTGATGACAATATTCACAGCCATGTGGCTCATATATCTCTTTAACGTCTATATTAAGAGCTTCCTTAAAAACTTTTCTCTCATAATCAGTAGCAGCCCTGCTGGTTCTACAATGCTTACAAAGCCTTCTTGCAAGTTTTTGCGAAATAATACCAGTAAGTGCTGCACCAAGTAAGTATCTTTCAACTGACATATCTGTTAAACGCTCAATTGTATTAAGTGAGTTATTAGTGTGGATTGTAGAAAGTACTAAGTGTCCAGTAATAGATGCTCTAACTGCAATTCTTGCTGTTTCATCATCACGAATTTCACCAATCATAATAACATCAGGGTCTTGTCTTAAAATACTTCTTAATACATTAGCAAAAGTAAGACCAATTTCTGATATAACTTGAACCTGATTAATACCTTCAATATTCATTTCTATCGGATCTTCTACAGTAATAATATTTCTATCTTCTGTATTTAATCTTTGCAGAATAGAGTAAACAGTAGTAGATTTACCTGTTCCAGTAGCACCAGTAACTAAAATAATACCATTTGGCTCATTCATCATCTTAATAACTTTATTATAATTCTCTTTATTAAAATCTAACTCTTCAATACCAGCACTACTCATTGAGTAATCTAAAATACGAATAACTATTTTCTCACCCAAATTTGTTGGTAGGGAAGAAACACGTAAATCAACATTAACATTTTCAAGCCTGTTTTTAATCGCACCATCTTGGGGAACACGTGACTCAGTAATATTCATACCAGCAATTATTTTAATTCTTGTAATCATATTCTTTTGAATATATAAAGGTACATGACTGTAATCCATTAAAGAACCATCTATACGCATTCTAATTCTAAGACCTTTCTCATAAGGGTCAAAGTGAATATCTGATGCCTTTCTTTTAATACCATCCAAAATTATATTATTAACAATATCAGTAATAGGTACTTCTTCATAATTAAAATTAACAAGATCATTATTTGGCGCAGAAAGCTGGCTAGCATCTAACATAACTTCATCAGTATTTAGTGACTCACTCATCTTTCCACCACCTTTTATTCTAAAATAATTATAGCAGTAATTCATTTCTTAAGCAAGAGTGCTCTTGATAATTTTAAAAAAATAATATATAATAAATTTAGTTTTCAAAGAAACTGAGGAGTAATATTTATTTTATTCATAGAGAGTTAACATTTGGTGCAAGTTAATAATAAAAAAATATGAAGGTTGCAGTGGAGAAAAATCGTTAATATGCGTTAAATATCTAAAGAATAACAATAGTTATAAAAGTAAGGTGGTACCGTGATTTATCTCACCCTTACATTTATAACTATTTTTTTAAAGAAAGGGATTGATAAATATGTACCGTGAATTTGAAGAATTTGTATTTAATTATTATGATTTTAATGAATCTGCTATAAGAAGAAAATACTACCACTCAAAAAGAGTAAGTACCATTTCTAAAAAGATTGCTGAAAATCTATCTTGGCCACTAGAAGACATTAAACTAGCTACTCAAATTGGTTTGCTTCATGATATTGGCAGATTTGACGAATGGAAAACATATAAGTGCTTTAATAAATATATGGATCATGGATCATATGGAGCATACCTTCTAAATAAAGAAGAAAATACTTTAAGATTCAATATTAAAGAAAGTGACAAACAAAAACTACTAGATGCCATCTATTATCATAATAAACTAAAGTTGCCATCATCTCTTAAAAACAATAAATTCTGTAAACTTATTAGAGATGCCGACAAACTTGACATCATCTATCAGCTAAGTCAAAGAGAAATAGTCATTGATAATAACACTCACGTCATCAGTAAAGAAGTATTTAAAGAATTTAATAAAGGCGTGACAATCACAAACAAGCACATAAAAACATACGCAGATAAAGTCTTAAGTATTTTGGCACTCGTCTACGATATCAATTATGACTACACTTTAGAATTACTATACGATTTTAATTACATAAATAATATATACGAAAATCTAGAAAATAAAGAATTTTATAAAGATTATTTTGACAAGATAAACAAATACATAGAAAAGAGGATAAAAACATGTTAGATACTAAATACAATCATGAAGAAGTTGAAAAGGGAAAATATTCATTTTGGCAAAGTAAAGGATACTTTAAAAGTGGCGATGTAACTAAAAAGCCATACTGCATCGTTTTACCACCACCAAATGTTACCGGTGTTCTTCACCTAGGTCATGCTTGGGATGTAGCTCTTCAAGATGCCATTATTAGATACAAAAGAATGGAAGGATATGATTGCTTATGGCTTCCTGGTATGGACCACGCAGCTATAGCAACCGAAGCTAAAGTAGTAGCTCGTCTAAAAGAACAAGGGAAAGAAAAATACCTAATTGGCCGCGATGTTTTTCTTAATGAATGCTGGAAATGGACTAATGAACATGCTGACGTAATTAGAAATCAGTGGGCTTCTCTAGGTGTATCACTTGACTACACAAAAGAGCGTTTTACACTAGATAAAGGAATCGAAAAAGCCGTTCAAAAAGTATTTATTGACTACTACAATGAAGGACTTATCTATAGAGGCGAAAAACTAATTAACTGGGACCCTGTAGCAATGACTGCACTATCAAACGAAGAAGTAGTATACAAAGAAGAAGAAAGTGCATATTACCATATTAAATACTACCTAGAAGATGATAGTAACTATGTAGTAGTAGCAACTACAAGACCAGAAACTTTATTTGGTGATACCGCAGTTGCAGTAAATGTAAACGATGAAAGATACAAAGAATTTATTGGCAAGAATGTTAAGTTACCATTAACAAATAGATTAATCCCAATTATTACAGATGAACACGCTGATATGACTAAAGGTACAGGTGCTGTTAAAATAACTCCAGCATCAGACCCTAACGACTTTGAAGTGGGACTTCGCCATAACCTAGAAAGAATCATTATCATGAATGATGATGCTACAATGAATAGTAATTGTGGTAAATATGTTGGAATGACTAGAGAAGCTTGCCGTAAGGAAGTAGTAAAAGAATTAGAAGCTCAAGGTTTATTAATTAAAACTGAACCAATTAAACATGAAGTAGGTCACTCAGAGAGAACTGGCGTTATCATTGAACCAATGATCAAGAAACAATGGTTTGTTAAAATGAGACATTTAGCAGATAAAGTACTAGAACTTCAAAAAGACTCTAAAACTAAAGTACACTTCCTGCCATCAAGATATGAAAAAACAATGAATCACTGGATGGAAATCACTTATGACTGGTGTATATCTCGTCAGCTATGGTGGGGACATAGAATTCCTGCTTGGTATAAAGGCGATGAAGTTTATGTTGGCGTAAATCCTCCGGAAAAAGAAGGGTGGACTGCTGATCCAGACGTACTAGATACTTGGTTCTCAAGTGCATTATGGCCATTTGCAACTCTAGGCTGGCCAGATAACACAGAAGACTTACAAAGATACTATCCAAATAACACATTAGTAACTGGTTATGACATTATTCCATTCTGGGTAAATAGAATGACTTTCCAAGGAGAAAAACTACTAGGACAAAGACCATTTGAACACTGCCTAATCCATGGCCTTATTAGAGATAAACAAGGAAGAAAATTTTCAAAAAGTCTAGGTAATGGTATTGACCCATTTGACATGGTTAAACTATATGGAGCAGATGCCCTAAGATACTACCTAGTAAGTGATGTAGCTCCTGGAACTGATATGCGTTTTGATGAAGATAAAATCAAAGCAGCATGGAACTACATTAATAAAATTTGGAATGCATCAAGATTTGTTCTATCTAGTACAAACTCCCTAAAAGAAATAAATTTAGAAAATTTAAAACCAGAAGATAAATGGATTTTAACCAAATATGAAAAAACAATCGAAAAAACTAAAAAATACATGGATAAATTCGAATTCAATAATGCCTGCGCAGCTATCTATGACTTCTCATGGAACTACTTCTGTGATTACTATATTGAAATGGCTAAATACACATCAGAAGATGTAACAACTAAATCAGTCTTAATCACAGTACTTACTGGCATTCTAAAACTTCTTCATCCATTCATGCCATACGTAACTGAAGAAATATATCAAATGCTACCAGTAAAAGATGAAGAATCAATCATGATTTCTAAATATCCAAAGCATAATAAAAAATATGTATTCCCACTTGAAGAAGAAATCGTAGATGATGAAATTGAATTCATTAAAAACTTTAGAAACATTAAAGCTGAAAATGCAATGACTAAAGACTTAAAAGTAATGTTTGATACAACTGATGATAATAATCTTATCGTTAAAATGCTTAAACTAGATGATAACCTAGTAAAAGAACCTTTAGGTATCAAATCATATAAAGTATTCTCTAGTAAAGTTAGAGCAACTATCTTCTTCGAAAAACTAGAAACTGAAAAAGATATTGAAGCTAAAAAAGCTGCAATTAAAATTCTAGAAGCATCTATCCTAAGAAGAGAAACTCTTCTAGCAAACGAAAACTACGTAAATAAAGCACCAGCAAAAATAGTTGAGCTAGATAGACAAAAATTAGAAGAAGAAAAGAAAAAATTAGAAGAACTAAAAAGGTAAGACAATTCTTGCCTTTTTATTATATAATTATAGTAGGAGAGTCTATGAAAATAACTAAAAATAAAAACCTAAAAAACTATAACACTTACAAACTAAATTCAGTATGTAAAACATTTATTGAAGTAGAAAGTGAAGAAGAGCTTATTAAATTAATAAAGACTTTAAAAGAGCCCTATAAAGTAATCGGTAACGGTTCAAACCTTATCTTACCAGAATATATAAATGGTACCCTTATTCACTTGAACTTAAAAAATTTAGAGATAAATAATGATAAAGTAACCGTATCAGCAGGAGTTCTTTTACCAAATCTTGTAAATATAACTATAAATAAAAACTTAACTGGGTTAGAATGGGCTTCCGGCATCCCAGCAAGCATTGGCGGAGCAATTATGAATAACGCTGGAGCATACAAGTGTGGCATCATAGACTACATAATCAAAATTAAAATCTTGGAAAATAATCAAATAAAAGAAATAACTAAAGATGAAATAACTGCATCATATCACAAAACGAATTTAAAAAATAGAAATCTTATAATAATAAGTGCAACCCTTAAACTAGAAAAGGGTAATAAAGAAAAATCTCTAAATCTCATCAAAGAATACGCTCAAAAAAGAAAACAGTCACAACCTATTGAGTATCCATCAGCTGGAAGCGTCTTTCAAAATCCAGAAGGCGATTACGCAGGAAGAATAATTGAAAGCCTAGGCCTTAAAAACTTTCATATAAATGATGCGTACGTAAGTGAAAAACATGCTAACTTTATAATAAATAAAAAAAGTGCAACATCAAAAGACATTCTTAAACTGATTGAAATCATTCAAGATAAATGTAAAAAAGAGTATAATATTAACCTAAAATTAGAACAAGAAATCTTAAATGAAAATCCATTATAAGAACGCTTGTTTGACTAAAAGCTGAAAATATGCTATAATCTAGTCAAATATGGGGGTTATTATGATTAGTAGAAAAGAATTGCAATATGTATCAACGCATACAAAAGATGTACCATTTCCAGGTACAAACTATGCTGCCGAAGTAATGGAAAACTTACAAGCAGCTTTCAAAGCTTACAAACAAAAATATCAAGATAAAAGTTATAACTTTATGTTAAGTGACGGAGAAGAGTTTACTTTTGAAATTTTAGCAAAAAACCTAGCACACCTATTAGGTATTAACTATAAAAATCTTTTAAGCGACTTCATGGAGCCAGTAAGAATAAAAGAATTTGGCCTAAAGCCAGGCATGCAAACAACATCATTTGAACTATTAAAAATAATAATCGATAGAGCAGAAGATATCATTAAACACGATGCAACATCAAAAAGTCACAAAATATTAAACTATTATAAAATAATGATCAGATGTATCGCATTTTCCAAACTATCTACATTCGAAACTTTCGACTTCGGTGTTATAAACTTTGATAAAGAAAAGTATAACGAAACAGGTTCAATGTTCCCCGGAGATAGCACAAAGATCCTTTTCACTCCAAGTGACGAAGCAATTACACCATACTTTATAATGGGCTTAAAAAAAGCCGAAGACGGCATCTATATTCCAGAAACCGTTATGGCACCAGAAAACTTCTGCAGATATTTAGTTGACCAAACATTATTATTACCAATTCAGGTAATCATCTCAAATAACGATGAACTAAACAAAATATGCGCAACACCAGCAGAAAAACTTAATTTACTAAACATGTATAAAGGATTAATCGAACTATACAAAACAAATAGTTTTATAGATATCTTTGCTGACTACGAAAGTACTCTAAAAGAAAATAAAAAAAGACAATCTATAATCCATTAAAAAGAATTGACTAAACTGCAAAAATAATCTAAAATATTAATAGAAATTTGTAAGAGACATATTTATTAAAACTAATCTTAAAGAGAGCCTATGCTGCTGTAATATAGGTAGATGAAGATAATAAATCCTCCTCTTTAAAAAACAAACCGGGTAATTCCGTTATCAAAATTAAGTAAAAATAAGGATGGTACCGCAAAACATATGCTCCTTTAGGTATCATCTTTTTTTATTAGAAAGAAGGATAAAAATGAAACTAAAAACAAACTTTTTCTACACATTAAGAGAAAACGCCAAAGACGAAGATAGCACAAGTGGTAACCTGCTTGTAAGAAGTGGAATGATTAAAAAAATCGGAGCTGGAATCTATATGTTCATGCCCCTAGGCTTACGTACATTCAATAACATTAAAAATATTATTAAAGAAGAAATGGATAATGCTGGAGCTCAAGAATTATTAATGCCAAGTCTAATTCCAGAAGAATATTACGAAGTATGCGGGAGAGTAGCTTCACTAGGTAGCTCAATGTTCCACTTAGAAGATAGATACTCTAAACCATACGTTCTAGGCCCAACTCACGAAGAACTCTTTGCTGTTGCAGCTAAAAACATGGTAAGAAGTTATAAAGATTTACCATTTACAATTTATCAGCAAGCACCTAAATACAGAGATGAACCTAGACCAAGATACGGCCTTATCAGAGTACGTGAATTTACTATGAAAGATGCTTATTCATTTGATAAAGATGAAGAGGGACTAGACATTTCTTATCACAAAATGTTTGATGCTTATAAGAAAATCTTTGATCGTATTGGTCTAGATTATGCCATAGTTAAAGCTGACACTGGTATAATGGGTGGCTCATTATCAGAAGAATTCCAAGCAATAACAGATATTGGTGAAGATATCGTTGTACTATGTGATAAATGTGATTACTCATCAAATATTGAAGTATCAAAACATATTCCAGACGTGCCTATCAAAGAAGAACTAAAAGAAAAAGAACTAGTTGAGACACCTCACATGCAAACAATTGAAGACGTAACTAAATATTTAAATATCGATATTAAAAAAACAGTTAAAGCACTTCTAATGAATATTGATGGTAAACTAACTATTTTCTTTGTAAGAGGAGATAGAACTCTAAATGAAACTAAAGTTACTAAGTTATTAAAATGTAATGAAATTAACTTTGCAGATGATACCCTTATTAGCACCTCTAATGCTTGCCCAGGATTTACTGGCCCAATTAACTTAACTGGAGCAAAAATCATTATTGATGAAGAAGTACTAAACATGACTAACTTCGTTGTTGGAGCTAATAAAGAAGGATATCACTATATAAATACAAACTTAAAAGACTTCACATATGATATAGCTGCCGACATTGTAAATGTTGAAGAAAATGATACATGCCCAGCATGTGGTGGAAAACTATACTTCAAAAAAGGTATTGAAGTAGGTAATACATTTAAACTAGGAACTAAATACGCTGAAAAGTTTGGCTTAACTTACCTAGATGAAAATAATACATCACATCCAGTAGTAATGGGAAGTTATGGTATTGGCCCAGGAAGAATTTTAGCATCATACGTTGAACAAAACAATGATGAAAAAGGAATCATCTGGCCACTAAATATTGCCCCATTTAAAGTAGCAATATGTGCTCTAAATACTAATGATGAAAAGTGTATGAACTATGCTAATAAATTACATGATGATTTAGAAAAAGCAGGAATAGATACTCTACTAGATGATAGAGAAGAGCGCCCAGGCATCAAATTTAATGATATGGACCTAATCGGTATTCCAATCAGAATAACTGTTGGTAAAAAGTTAAATGATGGTCTAGTTGAATTTAAACTTAGAAAAGAAACTGAAATCATTGATCTGCCAAAAGAAGAAGTTTTAGATTATATTACAAAATATGTCAAAGAAAATATCTAAAAAAACTTTAAAAACTATTTTAAGTATGATATTATTATAATAGGTGAGAAAGAATGAACAAGAAAAGTAAAACATTATTAGCAATTGGAATCTGTGGTATAACCATAGTAGCCGGCTTCTGGTTTGGAGTTCTATTATTTCAAGCTGTAATGTAAGAATCGCAAACTAAGCGATTTTTTCTTTGCAACAATTTTCTACTTTAAGTTTATCAACACAAAACTCAATCACAACAATCGATGGTTTAAGTTGGAGATGTACTGCAGAAGGCCCATTATGAGAAAAACTAAAACTTCAATTTCATAATAAAATTAATCTGAGATTTTTAATATATATTTTGTAAGGCTATTGACAATTTAAAATATTGTGATAAAATTTACTAGTGTCTTAAGGTGATGTTTATGGAAGATAAGAATATTTTCGATTCTATTAAGGAACTAGAAAAGGGTATTGTGCGTAAGATAATGAGTGAGACTAAACATGATGAAATATATAGTAAACCAAGTATAGCTCAAATGCAAATAATTAAATACATTCTAAAACATGATGGAGAAACAATCTATCAAAGAGACTTAGAAGAAGTATTTAACTTACGTAGAGCAACAATCTCTGGTATTTTAAAGACTATGGAAAAAAATAATGTTATAATAAGAGTGTGTGACCCTGACGATGCTAGAGGTAAAATTGTTATATTAAGTGACGATGCTAAAAGGTTCTTTAAAGAGAAAGAAACCTTATTTAAAAAACTAGAAACTGTTCTTAAAAAAGATATTTCTAAAGAAGATTTAGAAACATTTTATAAAGTTGTCTTAAAGATGCGAGATAACATAAATAGAAAGGATTAATATGTTTAAATTATTTAAAAATTTTAATAAAAAAGATATTTTTTGTATATTCTTATGTATACTTTTTATCGTTTTTGAAGTTTGGTTAGATTTAAAAATTCCTGATTACATGTCAGCAATTACAAGACTAGTTCAAACTGAAGGAAGCAAAATGAGCGAAATCTTAACTCAAGGTGGTTACATGCTTCTTTGTGCGGGTGGCTCACTAATTGCAGCAATTATTGTAGGTTACTTTGCTGCTTACGTTTCATCTTCATTTTCTAAAAATGTTCGTGGAAAATTATTTAATAAAACACTAAATTTTAGTTTAAATGAAATGAAGAGATTTAAAGCAAGCAGTCTAATTACTAGAACAACCAATGATATTACAAACATTGAAATATTTTTAGGAGTTGGACTTCAAATGCTTATTAAAGCTCCGATAACTGCTGTATGGGCAATTCTTAAAATCCTAGATAAAGGAAAAGAATGGAGTATTGCTACAGGTGTAGGTGTAGTAGCACTACTTGTCATAATTGGGTTATTGCTAATATTAGTATTTCCTAACTTTAAAAAAGTTCAAAAACTTATCGATAACATTAATGAATTAACTAGAGAACAACTTAAAGGTATTCGTGTAATTCGTGCTTTTAATGCTGAAAAATATAGTGAAAATAAATTTGCTAAAGGTAATAACGACTTAACTAAATTACAAATGTTCAATCAAAAGATGATGGGTATCCTAAATCCAGGAATTTACCTAATCATGCAAGGCGTTTCATTATCAATATACATTATAGGGGCATACCTAATTAATGAAGCAAACATGATGGATAAAATGACAGTCTTTAGTAACATGGTAGTATTTTCTAGTTATGCAATGCAGGTTATCTCATCATTCTTAATGCTTGCCTTTATCTTTATCATGTATCCTAGAGCAGAAGTATCCGCAAATAGAATTAATGAGGTACTTGATACTGATAGTTCTATATTAGATGGAAGTATTACTAAACACAATGATATTAAAGGTAAAATTGAATTTAAACATGTATCATTCAAATATCCAGACAGTGAAGAATACATGCTAGAAGATATTAGTTTCACTGCTAATAAAGGTGATACAGTAGCTTTTATTGGTTCAACAGGTAGTGGTAAATCAACCCTTATCAACTTAGTACCAAGATTCTACGACGTAACTAGTGGTGAAATCTTAATTGATGATATAAACGTTAAAGACTACAATCTAAAAACACTTCATGAAAAAATTGGTTATGTTCCTCAAAAAGCCGTTATTTTTAACGATAGTGCCATGAATAATATTTTATATGGTGATGCTGGTAAGAAGCTCACCAAAGAAATGGGCATCGAAGCATCTAAAATTGCTCAAGCAGATGACTTTATTTCCAAAATGGAAAAAGGATATAACTCTCATATTGCTAGTGGCGGAACTAACGTATCTGGTGGCCAAAAACAAAGAATATCTATTGCAAGAGCTATCGCAAGAAAACCAGAATTTTACATATTTGACGATTCATTTAGTGCATTAGATTACAAAACAGACTATATTTTAAGAAAAGCTTTAAAAGAAAACACAAGTGACGTTACAAGTTTAATAGTAGCTCAAAGAATAGGTACAATCAAAGACGCTGATTTAATAGTTGTCTTAGATAATGGAAAATGTGTAGGAATGGGAACTCACAAAGAACTACTAAAAACATGTGAAGTTTATAAAGAGATTGCTTATTCTCAGTTATCAAAGGAGGAGTTAGAAAATGCCTAGACATGGTGGAGGGAATCCTAATGATAAACCAAACGATTTTAATCTTGCAGTAAAAAAATTAATGCATTACTTAAATAAATATAAATTTAGAATAATATTTGCCCTTATTTTTAGTGCTTGTAGTAGTGTCCTAGCTATCATAAGCCCTAAAAGATTAGAAAAATTAACTAATACGATCATTGCTGGTATCGTAACTGGCATTGATATTGATAAAGTAAAAGAAATAATGATGGTTCTCATTATTATTTACGTACTTAGTGCAATATTTGACTACCTGGAAAAATATTTAATGGTAGATGCTACAAATAAATTTGCTAAAGAACTTAGAGAAAAAATAAGTCATAAAATAAATAAGCTACCACTAAAATATTTTGACAACCATACAAGCGGTGACGTATTATCCAGAGTTACTAACGATGTAGATACAGTAAGTCAAAACTTAAATAACAGTTTAAGTACCTTTGTAAGTGCCTTAACTCTTCTAATTGGTTGCTTAATTATGATGTTTAAAACAAACTGGATTATGGCATTAACAAGTATCTTTTCATCATTAATTGGCCTAGTATTAATGGGAGTAATCTTAAGCAAAGCTCAAAAATACTTTGTCATGAGACAAGATGAACTAGGTAAACTTAATGGACACATCGAAGAAATATATTCATCTCAAACTCTAGTAAAAGCCTACAACGGCGAGCAAAGTGCTTGGGATAAATTCAGTAAACTTAATGACAGTGTTTACACATGTAACTTAAAAAGTCAATTTCTAGGTGGTATGATGCCATCAATAATGGGCTTTATTGGTAACTTTGGCTACGTAGCTGTATGTGTTGTTGGTGCTCTTCTAACAATGAAAGGAACAATCTCATTTGGTGTAATAGTAGCATTCATCATGTACGTAAGACTATTTGCAAATCCATTAAGTCAAATAGCTCAAAGCTTAAATAGCATGCAATCAGTAACTGCAGCTAGTGAAAGAGTGTTTGAGTTCCTAGAAGAAAAAGAAATGACTGATGAATCTAAACTTAAAGGAAAACTTGAGCCTAAAAAAGTTAAAGGAAATATCGAGTTTAAACATGTTAAGTTTGGTTACGATGATGACAAACTAATAATCAAAGATTTCAGTGCTAAAGTAAAACCTGGCGAAAAAATCGCCATTGTTGGTCCGACAGGTGCCGGAAAAACAACTATGGTTAATTTGCTTGAGAAATTCTATGAAATCAATGACGGAGATATAACTATCGATGGAGTTAGCATCAAAGACTTAAAAAGAGAAAACATTCATGATTTATTCATTATGATTTTACAAGATACTTGGTTATTTAATGGAAGCATTCGTGATAACATTAAATATAATAACAAAGCTACTGATGAAGAAATATGGAATGCTTTAAAAGTTGTTGGCGCAGAGCACTACGTTAAAAGCCTTCCAAAAGGTCTAGACTATGAAGTAGGCGACAGTGAAAACATTTCAGCTGGGCAAAGACAACTTCTTACGATTGCAAGAGGAATGATTAAAGACGCACCATTCTTGATTCTTGATGAAGCAACTAGTAATGTTGATACAAGAACCGAAGAACTAGTTCAAAAAGCAATGGACAAACTTACTAAAGGAAGAACATCATTTATCATTGCTCATAGATTATCTACTATTAAAAATGCCGATTTAATCTTAGTTATGAAAGATGGTAATATTATCGAGAAAGGTAATCATAAAGAATTATTAAAGAAAAATGCGTTCTATGCTGATCTATATAATTCACAATTTAGTGATATAAGCGAATAAGGGTTAAAAATTAACCCTTTTTAAATTGACTGTTATATAAAGCGGTGTTAGAATAAATCTTACTTTAATTAAGAGGAAAGATTATATGGAAAAAAGCAAAACTTTAACTGAACGTTATGAAGAAAACGAAAAAAAGATTGACGATGTAAGCTATGAATTATATAGAAGAAATTTATCATTAGAAGAACTTGGAAATATAAGCTTATCACTAAATGAAAAATCAAGAATAAATGAAGAATTACTATACGATATTATCGGTGAAATTGAAAATAACAATAAAAAATCGTGGAAAGCAATGATTATAGGAGCATTAATAACTCTCGCAAGTTTAGGTTTTTGCTTTATCAACATTCCCATCGGTATTCTCCTAGCAGTTGTAAACATTGGATTAATATCTAAAAGTATTAAAACAAGCACATATGATGAACTAAAAGATTTACTTTTAAAAGTATATAGTCAAAAAAGCAGAATAATTTCTTACAAAAACAATGTTATTAATAGAGTAAAATCTACTAGTAAAGAAATAAATGATAATATATGGTGTGGTGAAGAACTAGAAATGCTTTTCGATATATCCGTAAGGTACGCTGAAATGCTTCTTGATGGTGCAAAGCCTGATATCGAGTCACCGTACATAGAACTAATTGTAAAAGAATTACTTAAAGACGAAAATCATCCGGATGCAAGTATTGAAGAACTAATTGAACTTGCAAGAGAAAAAAAGAAAAACAAAAACAAAGTATTAGAAATGACTTCATTATCCAAACAATAAGTTATATAAAATAAAAAATTTTATACTGAATATTTGTTTGACATCAATGAAAAGTATGTTATATTATAAATGCATTTGATAAAAGTGCATATAATATAACAAAGTGGGTGAAGGCATCCCGATATATGCCAATTAAAAAAGACGGATTAGAGAACACACTCTAATCCATTTAATTTGACACACACGAATGTTTGTGTTACAATAATCTGACTTAACTGAGGGTATATTATGGAAAAGAAAAGTAAAAAAGTGATGACTTTAGTCCCACTTGAAGAACACTTAACAAGTATCGAAAATACACTTAATGAAATAAGTGACAGTCTATATGGTGGAAACAATCTTGATAAGGAAGATCTTTTAGAGTTAAACTCTAAACTTAGTGGAGAAGAAGAACATCTAGCAGATATCGCCGACGCTGTAGAATCAGTTTTAAAAAATGAAAAAAGTATTGCTAAAAAAAGTAGATTTTTATCACGCCTAGCAATTTTCTGTAACATAGGTTCAATTATTACGGGTAACTACATGCTTCCAATATTATTAACAATTATTGAGCATTATCTATATAAAAACATAAAAAAAGAATCAGACGAAGTAATTGAATACTTAGTTAAAATAGCTGATAGAGGAGCAAGCGTGGGCGAGAGAATTTTACACTATGAAGAAACAACTTCTATCAAGATAAAAAAGAAACTTCAAGTAAACGATGAATTATCTAACGATGAAGAAAAAAATGCTAAATTTGATTTTGCTTTAGGAATAGTTAACTATTTACTTCGTGGTTATAACATTAATGAGATTGACGATGAAACTATTCCACTAGTTAAGGCAATTTTAAAAGATAGTGGAGCAGAAGGCGAAACTATAGAAGAACTTACAGCTAGTATGCGAAGCAAAATCGAAAGTCAAAAAGGCGGGGAAACTTTAAATAAAAAATAATTTAAAAGGCGATTATCCGCCTTTTTACTATCTTAACTACTTTAAAATAAGCCTGCAAAAATTGACAAAAGCAAACATATGTGCTAAAATAAGTAAACAAATGAGGGGGATTTATGGAAAAGAAAAGTGAAAAATTAAAAAATTTTAATATACTTGACGAAAAAATAAATGAATTAGAAAGTACACTAAGTGTAATCAGCAGTAATTTATATGGCGATAAAAATCTTAATGAAGAACAACTTTCAGAATTAATTTCTAAACTTAAAGGATTAGAAGAGGTTTCAACCTATGTAGAGGGTGCGGTAAGTACAAATTTAACTGTTCAAAGAAAACTAGCTCAAAAGAGTAAATTTATTTTTGGAACAGCTTTTTTATCTGTTATCGTATTTGCTCTATCAACCGGGCTTCTACTTCCTGCTGCAATATGTGCTTTTTTCCAGTTACTATTAGCAAGCAATTTTGAAAAAAATTATAAAGAAGTAGATGAATATTTAAAGAAAATTAGTAATAGAAGCACAGTAGCTAGTACAAAACTTGAAAATTACCAAACATCTGCTAATGTAAAAATGAGAATGAAAAATCAAGACTTTGAAGAATTATCAGATACTGATAAAAAAATTGCTAACTTTAGTATTGCAGAATCTACAGTTCAATCATTATTACAAGGAAATCCAGTTGGCAAGTTAGATGAAAATGTTGCCACTTTAGTTAAGGAAATGCTAAAAGATGGTGGCGCAGAAGGCGAAACTATAGAGGAACTTACAGCTAGTATGCAAAGCAAAATCGAAAGTCAAAAAGGTGGAAAAACTTTTAATAAAAAATAATTTACGAAAAATGTGTAAACAAACACATTTTTTTATTTTCTTAAAATTTATCTATTGCAAGTTTTATAGTATTATTGTAATATTATGGTAGACAGTGGCATGATGTGGAAGAAAGTGGGGGACTTTATATGCTAATGGGAGAGTTTCATCACAACATTGATGACAAAGGCAGACTTATTATTCCAAGTAAGTTTCGCTATGAATTAGGTGAAAAATTTGTTGTTACTCGTGGTCTAGAAAACTGCTTATTTGTCTACTCTTTAGAAGAGTGGTCAAAGATAGTATCACGTTTAAAAACATTACCATTTACTAATAAAGATGCCCGTAACTTTACACGTTTCTTCTTATCTGGTGCTGTAGAATGCGAGTTCGACCGTCAGGGCCGAATAAACATTACCTCCCCACTCGTTCGTTACGCCGGTTTAACTAAAGAATGCGTTATAATCGGCGCTAATGATCGATTAGAAATATGGTCTAGTGAATCCTGGGAGAAGTTTTTCACTGACAATGAAGTAGCTGTTGCAGACATAGCAGAAAATCTATTTAAGGCGGATGGTTATGAAACATTATAGTGTACTTAAAAACGAACTTATTGAAGGATTAAACATTAAGCCTGATGGAATCTATGTTGATGCTACTCTTGGTTATGCTGGCGATTCTAAAGAAATCTTGAAAAGAATAAAAAGGGGCTTTCTTTTCGCCTTTGATCAAGATACTGATGCAATAAGTTACAGCACCAAAGAACTATCACAAATTGGGGATAATTTTAAAATATTTTATAGTAATTTTAAAGATTTGAAAGAACACTTATTAAACGAAAATATTGCGGGCGTGGATGGTTTTGTATTTGATCTAGGTTTATCTAGTCCACAAATCGATGAAAAAGAACGTGGGTTCTCATTTATGAGTGATGCAGCACTTGATATGCGTATGGACAAAAATGGTACTCTTACTGCTAAAGACGTTGTAAATAACTACTCATTAGATGAACTATCTCGCATCTTTAGAGAATATGGCGAAGAAGATTTTTCTAGACCGATTGCTAAAAACATTGTAAGCTCAAGAGAAAAAAAACAAATCGAAACAACAATGGAACTAGTAAAAATAATTGAAGAAAGCGTACCTAAAAAATATTTCGTAACTAAACATCCAGAAAGACAAATTTTTCAAGCAATTAGAATAGAAGTAAATGATGAACTTAACATTTTAGAATCTAGTCTAAAAGACGCTGTAAACCTTCTAAATAAAGGTGGTAGGATATGTGTAATAACATTTCACTCCCTAGAAGATAGGATAGTTAAGCAAACATTTAAAAGTTTAAGTGAAGTTTCGCCTCTGGTTAAAGGATTGCCAGTCATTCCAGAAGAGTATAAACCACTTATTAAATTAATAAATAAAAAGCCAATTCTTCCAAGTGAAGAAGAACTTAAAGAAAATAGTAGATCAAAAAGTGCAAAATTAAGAATAATAGAGAGGTTATAATGAAAAAAACGAGAAAAAGAGTAAAATTATGTGGCGTTGACAGATTAATGATTTTAGTAATTACTTTACTTATCATTTCTACACCAGTTTTAGTAGTTTATTCTAAAAGTACTTTATCAGAAAGTAACATTGAACTTGAACGAATCAAAAGAAAAGTCGAAAAGCAAGAAAGTATCAACGAAAGTGTTGCAATGAAAATAAATGAACTTGCCAGCCTTTCAAATATTCAAGACGTTGCAAAAGAACATGGATTAGATTATAATAATGATAATATAATTGTAGTTAAATAGGTTGTGATAATCATGGTTAAAGGAAAATATAGTAGATTGTTTCAAACGTGTTCTTTAATTGTGGTTATCCTTTTATTTGCTTTAATAATAGGCAAACTTTTTTATGTGGCAGTAAGTCCAACCGTTGATGGCATAAACCTAAAGAAATTTGCTTTATCAAGAACAACAGCGACTAAAACAATTACCGCAAACCGTGGAACCATCTATGATAATATGGGTGAAGTTATAGCACAAGATGTAAGAAGCTATACAGTTATTGCCTACTTATCTTCAAGTAGAACGACTGATCCAAATAAACCATATCACGTTGTCGATAAAGAAAAAACTGCCGAGCTTTTAAGCCCACTTATTAATATGACTAAAGAAGCTATCTTATCCCTTTTAAATAGAGATGCTTATCAAGTAGAGCTTGGCCCTGGTGGAAGAGGCATTACCGAGTTAGTTAAACAAGAAATCGAAGCTTTAGATTTACCAGGAATTGATTTTATTAAAAGTAGTAAAAGAGACTACCCATATGGCGACTTCGCATCTTATATTATCGGTTATGCTAAAAAAAATGATAATGATGAAATCGAAGGTGAAATGGGCATCGAAGGAAAATATAATAGTAGCCTAAAAGGAAGCAACGGTAAAATAACCTATCAAAAAGATGCTTATGGCTACAGAATCGCCAACACCCCAGCATACGAAGAAAAATCAAAATCTGGAGTTGATATTTATCTTACACTTGATAGTAATATCCAAATGTACTTAGAAAACGCCATGGCGAGCGTAGAAAAAGATGGAGCAGAGTGGGCATCAATTACCGTAGCTGATGCTAAAACAGGTGCTATTGTTGGCTCTGCAACCATTCCTTCATTTAACCCTAACACTTTAAATATAACAAACTATAATAGTCAGCTTACAAGCTATACTTACGAGCCAGGTAGTACCATGAAAATATATTCATTTATGGCAGCTATTGAAGAAGGCATCTATAAAGGTGACGAAGAATATATGTCAGGAAACATTATTGTTGATGACTATAAAATAAGTGACTGGAACACAACAGGTTGGGGAAAAATAACTTATGATACAGGTTTTACATACTCATCAAACGTAGCTGCAGTTAACCTAGCTCAAGCTCTAGGTAAAGAAAAATTACTTAGTTATTATGAAAAATTCGGTTTTGGAACAAAAACCGGGATAGAACTACCTAACGAATATAATGGTCAGGTAGAAGCTGTTTACGAATCAGAACTTGCAAGTATTTCCTATGGACAAGGTATGACAACAACGCCAATTCAAAACATTCAAGCTCTAACAAGTTTAGCTAATGGTGGAATAGTACTAAAACCATACATAATTCAAAAAATAGTAGATACTAATACAGGTAAAACAACCTACGAAGGAAAAAGAACTGAACTAGGTAGAGCAGTAAGCTCTAGCACAGTAAACAAAATGATTGAACTTATGGATATAACTGTAAATACAACAGACCCTGTCGCAACCGGTAAAAGATACGCAACTGATTCCGTAAGATTAATTGGTAAAACAGGAACTGCTCAATACGCTCTTGCTAGTGGCAAATATTCTAGTGGTAATTACAACAATATCCGTTCATTCGCAGGAATGTTTCCCAAAGATAATCCCGAATATGTAATTTATGTAAGTGCTAAAAAATACATGGGTGGTGCAAGTGGCTTTGCAAGTATAGTTAAATCAGTCGTTGAATCAATCGCCAAATACCGTAATCTAGATACAAGAGATACTGATAAAGATAGTTCTAAAATCATCAATTTAACTAACTATATTAATAAAGACGTAACAGCTAGTAAAGATAAATTAACTAATCTAGGTGCAGATGTGGTAGTTATCGGAAACGGAGAAAAAATAATTAATCAGTATCCACTTAAAGGAGAAGCAATTTTAAGCGGTAATAAAGTATTCCTAGTAACTGACTATACTGAAGTAACCATGCCAAATATAATAAATTGGAATAGTAGTGACGTAAGAACATTTGCAAATTTAATAAATTTATCTTATACTATGAATGATTATGGAAAAGTTACTGCCCAAAGCATAACAGAAGGCACAGTATTAGATGTCACAAGCATGCTAGAAGTAACACTAGGAGGTATATATGGCAAAGAAAAAAGTGGATAATAAAGAAGTAAAAGAAACAGAAGAAAAGAGTAAATTTTTAATATTTTTAAAGAAATTTTTTAACTCTTGGCAACCACTACTCATTGTTTTAATTTTAGTTATTGCAGCTTTACTAATATTCATCAATCATTTGATGCATGCCACTAAAACTTATATGTTTAACGGAACAAATGATTACATAAGAATTTTAAATGGTGTCGCAGTAATTAATGACTCACTCGCAATATTTGAAGGTAGTGATGTAGATTACATTTATGAAAAAGATATTATGGTAACAAAATATAAAATAGGTTATTATGTAAAAGTGAATGATAAATTATCTCCAATCTCTGTAATCAGTGGCGAAGATGAAGACACTTTATCATTATCAAAACTTTTACAAGGTGGTACTTCATTTAATGTTATTGAATCAGTATCTAATGAACATTACTTTTCAAAAGAAAATATTAAAGCCCTAAATGAAGGATTATACTTTGTTATTGAGTTCACTCCTAAAAAAGGCGATGAAGTAAAAGTAGAAACTAAAATAGACATAAGTAATATGAGCAAGTAAGATGACACTTGCTTTTTTAATTCATTTTTTGTATTATTATTATAGGTGATAGTATGAATAAGGGTAGTAAAACATTATTTTATATATTTGGAGTCCTTGTAATAATCGCAATTGGTATAAGCATATCATATGCCTTCTTCACTAGTGGCATAAAAGGAGAAGATGATACTACCATCACAAGTAATGCAGGTACAATGAAAATTGTCTACAATGGTGGCAATAAAATAACTGCAAATAAACTATTACCAACAGACGAACCATTTGCAACTAAAGTTTTTACTGTCACTGGAACAAACACAACCCAAGAAGTTATCATGCCATATGAAGTAAAAATAATAGTAGACAATAATACTTTTAAAAGCCCAATAAGTTACACACTAACAGGAGAAAACACTGGAAGTAATGGCACCATAATAGAAGATATAACAGAAACTAAAATCGTTGGTTCAGAAGTAAGCCTTGGCAAAGGCACATTTACAAATGCAAATAGCAAAGTCCATACATATACACTTAAATTATATTTTAAAGATACTGACACAGACCAATCAGCAGACATGGGAGCAAATATTAAAGTTCATATAGAAGTTACCGGAACACCTAGTGCGTAACTTCTTTTTTATTGCATAAATTATACTAGGTGATTTATGTGAATGAAGAATTATTTAAAAAAGTTGAAAAGAAAACCAAGGTAAAGAAAGGAGACATTATCTCTTTAGCTCAAATGGTTAATGATAACGGCTTAAAAGACGAAAAAACTCTAAGACACGTTATAAGTGAATTAAGTACTATGACAGGTAAAAAAGTAGATAAAAACTTAGAAAGCAAAATTATAAATGCGGTAATGGAAGATAAGGTACCAAAAACACTAGATAATATGTTCTAAAAATGATAAACTATATTTATAGTAAGGGTTGATATAATGGATATAAAAAAAGATTTATTAAATTATTACATGCATGAATTAACAGATGAAGAATTAGAAAATTTTGATAGTTTAACTGATGAAGCTATAAGATTAATAGCAAACAGAATTTGGGAAAATTTTCTAAGCAAAGATTTTGAACTTGGTAAAAGTTTTAAATTTCTAGCCATGTTCGCTTGTCCTATTGAACTCATTAAAGATAATAACTCATACGATCAAAAAGAAGGATATGTTAAACTAATCTCAAATAATGACTTAAACTTCTACTGTGACGAAGTAGACTTTATAGTTGATATCGACTGGACCAAAACAAACAAAGTTTATCTTCCAATTCATTTTAAAAAAGGTAGCTATTTTATTACAGGCGGAATCAATTACAAAGCAGTTCTCGCAGTAAATAATGGTGAAGGAGTAATTAGCACAGCTGTTGACTATGCCATGTCTAAACCATACGGCTTACCATTTTATAATTTAGATTTAACATACTATGATGAAACAAGAAAACCAGATAACAATAAAATAGTATTAGATGTCATATGCCATTACATAATAAACGAACACCACAAAATGGACTTTGACCTAAGAAAAACACTTATGAAAAAATATCGTAAATTTATTATAACTTCATTTACTTCAATGAGAGAATACTGCACGAGTGAAGAAATGCTTAAATTCATGGAAAATCATATTAGAATCCATGAAAAACCTCCAGTTGATAAAGAATTTAAAATATGATAAAATATCCCACGTAAGTGGGGGATTAACATGGCTTATATTAAAGCAGGAGTTATTAATGAACCTTTTAAAATGTTAACAATACCCAATGTTTTTGACTTACCAAGTATTGGTGCAGGTCATGACGGGTATGTTTTTCATTTTAATGGCAAAGCAATTAAATATTTAAAATACACACCGCAAATTAGAGAAGAAAAAGGCTTAATGACCTTTGATAAATTTGAAACATTAAAAGATATTAAAACAAGAAGAATCATCATGCCAGAAGATGCTTTTTACAATGAAGATGATGAATTTGTCGCATACACAATGCATTTTATTCACGATTATAGCAAAGAAAGTGGAGCACTTAATATCTCTCCAGGAGACTTTTATTATGGAGATTTTTTAGATGCTATTCTTGATCTAGAACAAGACTTTGAAGAACTAAACAAAGCCGGTGTAGTAGCACGTGAAGTAAATCGCGGTAGTTTTTTATATGACCTAGAATTTTTAAAAATGTGTGATATTGATAAATACCAAATTGGCGTAAAAAGACCAAATGAACTAAATCGAAACATGTTAAATTTTATAATTGCCAAGGTTATCTATTATCAGTTATTAGAGCAAGGACCAGACAAAGAAAAATTAAAAGCTCTTAATAACTGGATCAAAAGAACATGCCAAAGTAGTAGTTTCACAAACACCCTTAAAAAGAAACTAGAAAAAGAACCTAATAAACTTATCCATGAAGGAATTAATACTCTTTCAAAAACTTTATAACAATGTTATAGTATTATTATGAGAAAGATAAATTTTAAAAATATAGAATTATTAAAAGTCAATAAATACTATTTTTCCAAAAGTGAAACCATTGAAGCAAGTAGCATCTATGAAAATAAAAAAGTACCAGTAATCATAAAGGTACAAAGATTTAATAAAAATGATATCACTAAAGAAATAGATATTTTAACTAAACTAAATGAACTAGATTTACCATTTAAAGTGCCAAAAATATATGAAGTAGGTAAAATAAATAATAAAAATTATTACGTAACCGAAAAAATAAAAGGTGACAACTTAAACTTTATTATAAGAAAAAACTTCTATTATAGGTACAACTATTTATTCGAATACGGTAAAAATCTAGCCCTTATTCATAATATACCATATGAAAATATGCCTGAAGCAAAAGAAAGAAATATAAATATCATTAATGATTCTAAAATAAATAATTTTAAAAAAACTGAAGTAAATGGCACAACATCATTTGTTCACGGTGACTATCACTTTGGAAATGTCCTATGGCAAGGCAAAAAAGTATCTGGAATAATTGATTTTGAATACTCTGGTATAGGTATAAAAGAAAAAGATATCGCCCTTGCCCTAGCATTAAAACCTAAAATGATATTCATGGATAACTTACTAGACATTGAAGCCTTTCTAAATGGCTATAAAAGTATATCAAACTTTAATAATGAAGCTTTAATTTACTACTATAACTTATTCTTATTAGATGAATATAGTAAAATAAAAGATATTAAATTTAGAAACAAAATTCTTAAATTATTAAAGTTACTTGATGATATAAACGGCCTTTAAAAAAGTTTGACACTTTAACTTACCTATTATATAATTTTTATATAAGATAAAGGTAGGTAATTATCATGGATAGTACTTTTAACGAAAAACGAAAAAGGAGACTCACATTGTATTACAGTTTACTAGTAACTATAGTATGTATTATTGGAGTCTCTTTTGCTTGGTTTAGATTATATTTAAGTCAGCAAGAAGATAACACTCTAGCATCAAGAACTTGCTTTAATACAACTTTAACCGAAGAAAATTCTAAAATAGAACTAACAGATGCTTTTCCAATAACAGATGCAAAAGGCTTAAAACAAACACCATTTACATTCACAGTAAAAAATAATTGTTCAAGTTATGTAAAAATGTACATAACAATAGATAGCACATATAGAACAAGTACTGATTCATCTTACTTAAGTGATAATTATATTAAAGTAAATCTATCACCAAAAGGAACAACCGATAATAACTCGGTAATCTTAGGAGAGCAATCTTTAACAGACTTAGATAATAATAGTAAAGGGTATATCTTAATAACTACTGGGCTTAAAGCCAATGAAGAAAAAAGTTACGACTTAAGAATATGGATGGATAGTGCAGTAACAAAAGAACAAGGCCTTAACAAATCATGGTCAGGTAAGATAGTAGTAGTAACTAGTGCAAGTAATGAGCCTACATTTGCCGAAATAATTTTAGCAAATAATGAAGTAAAGACTCCAATTACAGAGCCAGGGAAAGAAGTTAGTGCGCATGTTTTAGATGATATAACATATACATCAACAACAAGTGTAGGTACAAAAGAACAGGCATATTATATAACTTATGGTACTGGTTGGAAAGCAAATGGTACGAAGTTTGATTTAACCGGAACAGCAGTAACAAATAATACATATGCTAATTCATATTCAAGTTTAGTTGGTAAATATTTGACTAGTCAGAATTTATCAGATACAGGCTCGAGTACAGCTGGAACTATGAAAACAACAACCAATTTAAGCCGTGTTATTTACGTAGTAAGTGCAACATCAGATAGTTTTGTATATAAGAAATTAACTTCCAATAAAAATACAACAGAGGCAATTTTAGCAAGCACTGAAGATGATTATGGAACTAGTTATTATTTTAGAGGTGCTATAAATAATAATTACGTACTGTTTGCAAATAAGTGTTGGAGAATAGTAAGAATAACAGGGGATGGTTCTTTTAAACTCGTACTTCACAATGATAATACTAACGCTTCATCAAATCCATGTGCGGCAGCAAATAATAGTTATAACGCGGCGTTTGCTAGATATACTGGAACAACATATACTAGTGAATTTAATTCAATGTATAATTATTATATGGATAATGCATCTATTGGATTAATGTATGGTGAAATTGGTTCTAGTGATTATGCAAGTACACATGCCAATACAAATAAAAGCACAATCCTTACAAATTTAGAAACATGGTACACAAATAATTTAGCATCATATGAAGATAAACTGGCAGATACAATATGGTGTAATGACAAAAGTACAAGAGGATCAGGTTATGGAACTAAAGATACAAATTATGCAACATATAACAGAATAGCTACGGCTAAACAGCCAACACTAAAATGCCCGAATGATAAAAATGGTGGTAAGCTATCTAAATTTACTGTAAGTGATACCACAAATGGTAATGGGAACTTAACATATAAAATTGGTCTGTTAACGGCAGATGAACTTGCTTTTGCTGGATATATATATTCAATGAATAATGACTCAACATATTTAAGTGAGAATACGGGTGGTAGTTATTGGTGGACTATGTCTCCTAGTAACCGGGCTGTAACAACTACTTATTGTTTTGTGGGAGGTTATCTCTTCCCTGGCCCCACGAGTTCCAAATACAGTCTGCGCCCAGCTATAGCTCTAACCTCATCAACTTCAATTTCAGGCGGATCTGGCACCTCAGAAGATCCATACATTGTAAAATAAATAATATAATAATAAAAAGGAGTATATTTTATGGAAAGTAAAAAGAAAAATAATGGATTAATAATTATAATAGTTTTATTACTAGCTATTTGCGGGGGATTTTTAGGATACAAATATGGTAAAAGTAGTATTACCCCAAGAACTAAATTTATTAAAGCAATGAACAATTACCTAGAAAAAAACGAAAGTCTAATTAATACTACTAAATTATTAAAAGATGGTTATAACATAACAACAACAAACGATTTAAAAGTTACTTCAGGTAGTGAAGAAATATTTAGTGGTAAATTTAATACTAATAATACATATGACGGAACTAATCAGTACACTGAAATAACTTTTGGAGATGGTAGTGATTCTCTAAAAGGTATTATGTATCTTAAAGATAATAAAGCCTATATTAAACTAAATGACATATTTGATAAATTCTACTACATGGATATTGATACTAACACAAACGATTATAATGAGGCTTACAATGAAATAAAAGAAAGCATTACAAAAGTTGTTAAGGAATACTTTACTGAAGATAAATTTGTTTTAACAAAAGAAGATGGAACCGATAAAATAAATATATCTTTAACCGGTAAAGATGGGGCAAACCTAGTTATAAAATTCTATGAAGAAATAAAAGATAACGATAAAGTTTTCAAATTATTTACTGATGAAGATAACTCACTTAGTGAAGTGAAAGCTAATCTTAGAGAAGAAATCGATAACATTAAAGATGATATGGAAAGTTATAGTGATGAAGTAGTTATCTCTTATAACATGTACCTAAATAAAAATACTTTAGTAAAACAAGAACTTACTCTTGAAGATATTGTGCTTACTATCACAGGTGAAGAAAGTGGAAATATTACTTTAACTAGTGCTGGAGCAACTATTATAAGTGGAACATTTAGTAAAGATAACCTAACATTAAAAATAACTGCAGACATGGCTAATGCTGAAATTAGTATCAATCGTCAAAATATTAAAGAAGACAAAATTAGTGGCGTTTATAAAATAGATATTAAACTAACAAGCGGTGGAAATACTGTAAATATTACTCTTAATACAAATATTAAATTTGATAAGAGTGCAAACATTCCAAATATTGATTTAAGTACTGCTAAAAGTTTTGAAGAAATGACTGACAGTGAACAGGAAGAAATCTATTCTAAACTATACCCAATACTAGAACCTATCATGGAAAGTGTTGAACCAAGGGAAACATACTAACTACGTACTAGCGTAGTTTTTTCTTGACATAAAAAAAGAAGAATATTACATTCTTCCTATACCAATCTTATCTAAAACCTGTTTTAATTTCTTTGAAGCAACTTCATTAGTTTTAGATAGACCTTTATCTAATACTTCATGTATTAAATTACTATTTATTATTTCATTATATCTAGTTTGAATAGTAGTAAGTAAACTGCATACTTCATCAGCTACTGCTTTTTTAAATGTTCCATAATTAGCACCGACAAACTCTTTTTCGATATCCTCATAACTCTTATCAGTTAAACTACCATAAATAGTCATCAAATTTGAAATACCTGGTTTATTTTCTGGATCATACTTAACAACACTTTCAGAATCTGTAACAGCTCCCATAATTTTCTTTCTTGCTTTATCTATATCATCTAGTAATAAGATGCATCCTTTATCATTATCCGCTGTTTTACTCATTTTCTTAGTAGGTACTTGTAGGTCATATATCTTAGCACCTTCCTTAGTAATAATAGCTTCTGGCACTACAAATGTATCACCATACTTGTTATTAAATCTCTCAGCAATATTACGAGCAAGCTCAACATGTTGTTTTTGATCAACTCCAACAGGAACAACATCTGCATCATACATTAAAATATCTGCAGCCATTAAATCTGGATAAGTAAATAACCCACAAGAAATAGCACTATCATTTTTGTTTTTACTTTTCTCTTTAAATTGAGTCATTCTGCTCATTTCACCAATATAACTATTACATTCCATTATCCATCCTAAAAGTGGATGATATAAATTCTCTGATTGCATAAACAGTGTAGTATGTTCTGGATTAAGTCCGCATGCAAGATATACTGCAATAATATCTCTTGTTCTTCTTCTTAAAGTTTCTGGATCATTATAAACAGTTAAAGCATGAAGATCTGCAACAAAAATATAACTTTCATAATCTTCTTGCATCTTAACAAATTGTTTAATAGCTCCAATGTAATTTCCTAGAGTAAGTTCTCCAGTGGGTTTTATACCTGATAATAATTTTTTCACTTTTCGTCACCTTGAAATAATTTTATCACAAACACGTATAATTTCAAGATTATTTTACATAATAAGACTAGAAAGAGGAAAGTATGAAAAAATTTAAAGGTTTGCTAGTATTATTAATATTATTTGTTATAACAGGATGCTCTATCGGTAATAGTCCAAAAAGTAAAGTAGAAGCTCTACTTATGAAATACCAAACTAACAGTAGTGAATTAAAAACAGAATTAGATGATTTTCTTGCAAGTATCAACGCAGCGGATGACTACAAAGATGAATATCGTAAAGTCTATGAAAGGCAGTATAAAGATTTAAAATATAAAATTAAAGATGAAAAGATTGATGGAGATAAAGCAACTGTAACTGCTGAAATAGAGGTCTATGACTATTACAAAACAGAAGCAGATGCTACTAGCTACATTGCAAGTAATCCAGATGAATTTAATGATAATGGTATCTATAGTGTTTCTAAAGGTTTAGAATACAAAATTAAAGCATATAACAACACTAAAGATAGAGTAACATACACAATCGACTTTACTTTAACAAAAACAGATAATAAATGGACAATTGACCCCCTAACTGAAGATGAACTTGCTAAATTACACGGAACTTACGTACACTAAGTTCTTTTTTTTTAAGTTTTTTTATGGTATTATTTTTACTGGTAATTTTATAAAAACTTATCAGTGAGAGGTGTAGTTATGGAAAAGTACAAGGAAATAGAACGCTCAATAATAAAAAAATATCGTAAAGAAATATGGAGTAGATTTGTAAAAGCTGTTAAAGAGTATGAACTAATCAAAGATGGCGATAAAGTAATGGTTTGTATTAGTGGTGGTAAAGACTCATTCCTACTTGCTAAATGTGTTGAAGAACTAAAAAAACATGGTGAAACTAAATTTGATGCTATGTATGTTTGTATGAATCCAGGATATAGTTCTAAAAACCTAGACATGATTAAAGAAAATGCCAAAACCCTAAATATTGACTTACAAATATTTGATAGTAACATCTTCGAAGTAGTTGATAGTGGAGTCTTTAAAAAAAGTCCTTGCTACTTCTGTGCCAGAATGAGAAGAGGTCACCTTTATAGTAAAGCTAAAGAGCTTGGCTGTAATAAAATAGCTCTTGGTCACCACTTCGATGATGTCATTGAAACAACACTTCTATCTATGTTTTATGGATCAGAAATCAAAACAATGATGCCTAAACTAAAAAGTGATAATTATGAAGGACTAGAACTTATTAGACCACTCTTTCTAGTAAGAGAAGAAACAGTTCTTGCTTGGAAGCGTAGTAATGACCTAACATTCTTAAACTGTGCATGCTCATTTACTGAAAAAGACTCTAGAGAAAACGTAAGCAAAAGAGCCGAAATTAAAAAACTTATTAAAGACTTAAAGAAGTTAAATCCAGATATTGACTATAATATTTTTAAAGCCATGGATAATGTTAACTTAAACTGTATTTTAGGTTCTACTAAAGATGGAGAATATCACTCATTTTTAGATAACTATGATAATAAGTAAGACTTTAAGTCTTTTTTTTATTTTTTAGAATACTTTTTATTAGGTGATTATGTGAAGAAGTTATTTTTATTTATTTGTCTAATGATGATGCCACTAATGGTTAGTGCTGAAGATTTAGAATTAAGTGCTAAAGCAAGCATTTTAATTGAGGCTTCAACGGGTAAAGTTTTAAATGAAACAAACGCAGATGAAAAACTGCATCCAGCATCTATGACTAAAGTTATGACAATGCTACTTATTATGGAAGCTTTGGAGTCAGGTAAAATTACTTTAGACGAAAAAATTAATATCAGTAATAATGCAGCATCTATGGGTGGCAGTCAAGTATTCTTAGAAGCAGGCAGTCAGCTTAGCGTTAAAGAACTTTTAAAAAGTATTGCTATCGCTAGTGCTAATGATGCCGCAGTAGCTATGGCAGAACGTATTGGAGGAAGCACTGAAGGCTTTGTCAAAATGATGAATGAAAAAGCCAAAGAACTAGGATGTAAAAACACCAACTTTGTAAACGTTCATGGCTTAGATGATGATAACCATCTTACAACTGCAAGAGATATGAGCATTATGGCTAGAGAACTCTTAAAACATGAAGAAATTCTTAACTACACAAGCATCTATGAAGAATTTCTAAATAAGCCAGACGGAACTAGAACCTGGATGGTGAACACCAACAAACTAATTAAATATTATAATGGTCTAGATGGTCTAAAAACAGGTTTTACTAAAAAAGCCGGTTACTGTCTTACCGCAACTGCAAAAAGAAATGGTATGCGCTTAATAAGCGTAGTTATGAATGAAGCAACAACCGAAGATAGAAGTAATGATACTATCAAACTTATGAATCATGGCTTTGCTAATTATAAAATAAAAGTAATTATGGAAAAAGACAAAAATCTAGGCGAGGTTAAAGTATTAAATGGTAAAAAAGAATATGTTAATTTAAAACTAATTAGTGATGCTACTAGCTTAGAAGAAATAAACGATGATAAAAAATATAGTTTTAACATATTAGTAAAACCAATAAAAGCCCCAGTTAAAGTAGGCGATATAGTTGGTCAAATGCAAATATTAGAAGGTGGAGTAGAAAAAGAAAGCCTACCAATAACTGTTATGGAAAGCATTAAGAAAGCAAATATCTGGGACCTATACAAAAGAAACTTAAATAAAATATTAATAGGAGCTTAATGCTTCTTTTTTTATGTAATAACCGGCAAAATAATCGGTAAGATAAACTTTATAATTAGTAAAAATCATGATATAATTACCATACAAGAATTAGTTCACGCACGTTTGCTATCTATAATGAGGTAAAAATGAAAAAGAAGAAAATAATAATAATTACCATAATTTCTATAATAAGTTTAATATTTTTAGATTTTATAATTGCTCTTTCTCTTAATAATAGCCCTATAATTAAAATTAGAGATTATTATAATGGCGGATCTACTATTTACATAGACAAAGGAATCTTTACAAATACATATAAATGCTTTGATGGTAAAACAAATACTGTTCTAAAAACAACTAAATACGCTTGTCCAATGAATGACAGTAAAGAAGATAAAAAAGAACCATTAACAATAACAATTACCTTTGATACTAACGGTGGAAGTAAAATAGATAGTGTTACTATAAATAAAGAAACTGAACTTATCCTTCCGGAAGAACCAACACTTGAAGGATACATTTTTAAAGGATGGATTGATAAAAATGAAACGCCAATTTATAACAAGGTAATATTTAGAGAAGATACAACTCTTTATGCAGTTTGGGAAAAAGTAAATAATAAAGAAACTAATTCTAATACGAACACTCCTACCACAAACACCAATTCAAATAATAACCCTAATCTAACTAATAAACCAAATCAGAATGCAAACAATAATTCAAATACTAAAGATAATGAAAATACAATTATACCTGAAGAAAAACCACCCGTTATTGAAAAGACTCAAGCGGAAAAAAATAACGAATATAGAAAAACCTTGGAAAACGAGTATTCAGTAAAGATTTTATATAAAGATGAAAATGGTGGTTACTTAATTGGTGGCTCTATAAACACCGAAAAACTTAACGACGATAACGAGATAGACAAATACTTAAAAGAAACAAAATTAACATTGAAAAAATATCCAACTAATTTCTTTAAAGAAATGAAAGATAATAATGTTGCTCTTAAAATATATATAGTAAATAAAATAGATGGAAATTATTCAGGAATGACCGATGGTAAAAATCAAAGCAATATAACAATAACTATTGGAACCGATGGCACTAAATTATTTGAAAGCACTTTGCATCATGAATTAATGCACTACATCGATATTTATATGAGACAAAAAAATCCAACATTAAACTTAGAAGAAATAATGAGTTCTTATAACCCTGAAGGATTTAGTTATGGCTCTAATGATAAGTCATACGATTACAATTTTTCAAATCCAAGCGATGCCTATTTCTTATCATATTATTCAAGACAAAGTTATCTAGAAGATAGAGCAGTATTATTTTCTGATATGATGACTAAATCAACAAAAAGGACCTATTACAATGACGGCACTCCAATAAACAAAAAAGCAAAATTAATCAGTTCCCAAATAAAAGAACATTTTAGTACACTATCTAATACAGGAAGATATTACTGGGATAGATTCTTATAATATAAATTTAAATAAAAAATTTAGGAAAGGAGGAAACAAATGAAAAAAGATTTATTAATAAAAATAATTATAGTAGTAATTGTTCTTGCTGGATTAGGATACTTCATATATATAAACTGTGCCTCAAGAGAAAAAGAAATGGTTTTTGAAGCAAGAATTAAAGAAGTAACAGTAAATGATAATATATATACTGTCCTAGTTGAAGAATATGGAAAAAAAGAATTTGCTGTAGAGTATGAATTTGAGATAAATAAAGACACTAAAATAGTTTATAACAATGAAGATACTACTGCAGATAAATTAAAAGCAAATCAAAAAATTACTATTACTTCATCTGATGTTGTGTTACCAAGTGAACCTGCTAAACTATCTAATGTTAAAAAAATAGTTATTTCAAAAGATTAACTAATTTTAAAAATTCTTGCTAATTATACGAACCAAATCAAAAACATAATCTAATCGGGCAAATATAAAAAAAAGCAAATAAATTATACCAAGATAAACCATAAGAAGTAATAGAAGGAGAACTTATGAGAATAGTAACATTATGCGGAAGTCTTAAATATCAAAAAGAGATGATGAAATTAGCAGAAATGATGACCTTAGAAGGCTATTGCATTCTTACACCTATTTATCCTACAACAAGTGGCACTGAAAGAACTGAAGAAGAAATAATTAAATTAAAGAAAAGTCATTTTAAGAAGATAGAATTATCCGATGCCATATTAGTAGTAAATATAAATAATTATATTGGAGAAAGTACAAAGTTGGAAATAGAGTATGCAAAAAGTTTAAAAAAAGAAATTATGTATTATATAAATTTAAAATAGGCGATGTGAAATGAGTAAAAAAAATATATCTAATAAAATAATAAATGAGGTTGATAAATCTTTAGATAATAATTGTGGTTTAAAAAATTAGACAAAAATAAAAAGAACTAAACAATAAAGGTGATGACTATGGAAAAAACAAATGTTATGAGAATACTAGAGCAAAACAAAATAAAGTATAACGAATATTTTTATGGAGACACAGATGCGATAAGTGGAGTAGCTGTTGCTAGAGTTTTAAATGAAGATCCAAACAAAGTATTTAAAACATTAGTAACTGTATCAAAGTCTAAACAAAATTATGTATTTATGGTGCCTGTCCATAAAGAATTGGACTTAAAAAAATGTGCTCAAAGTGTTGATGAAAAAAGTATTGAAATGATCCCTCAAAAAGAACTATTACAACTGACTGGTTATGTCCATGGTGGCTGCTCACCAATTGGCTTAAAAAAACCATTTAAAGTAATAATAGATTCCTCTGCTAAAAATTTTACTGAAATAATATTTAGTGCGGGAAAAATTGGCTATCAAGTAGAAGTAGAACTAACAAATTTAGAAAAAATTATAAATTGCAAATTTGCTAATATAGTAAAGGATGATAATATTGAATAATAATAATATTAATAATTTGCTTAACTCTTTATCTAAAAGTAAATTTAGAGGTTCATTTCACCTAAATAAAAAAATGAAAGATTTTGTTAAAGAAAAAGGGTTTGATAAAATAAAATCAGACGCAAGAGACTTAATAACAAAAAGACTTGCCCAAGAAAACCCCATTAATGATGGAAAACAAACTTCAATGAAACAAGTCCATCCCGTTTTTATTGCCCAGCACGCCACTGGTTGTTGCTGCAGAACCTGCCTAGAAAAAATTCATAATATAAAAAAAGGGCGCAAACTTACAAATGAAGAAATCAATTATATTATTGATGTATTAATGCTTTGGATTCAAAGAAAAATGACAAACTAAATAAAATAAAATATGATAGAATATAGCTGGTGGTGATATCATGGAAGAATTTAATAAATATATAAAAACACTTACCAAAGAAGAGCAAACCTTATTAAAAGATTTTTTTACTTCATTTGATGAGCACTGTTTATTAAATAAAAAGAATAAAGAAATACTTAGAGTTGATTTTGAAAAAGCAATTCTTTACTACCATAAAAAAAGTACTGATTTAAAAAAAACGTTATCTTATTTAGATACAAAAAACTTAGGTGGCTTTTACGCAAGACCTCCAGTATTATGGTTTCCCTTAGATGATGCTGCCAAAATATACCCATTATCAATGGCTCACGATAGAATGGCAATCTTTAGATTATCCGTTTATTTAAAAGAAAATATCGTACCAGAAATCCTACAAATGGCCTTAAACTTTACTATTAAAAGATTTCCTACATTTGCAACTACTTTAAAAAAGGGGTTCTTCTGGCATTATTTAGATACAACAAAAAGAAGATTTAGAGTAGAAGAAGAGTGTGACATTCCGTCTCAGCCAATTAAAGTATCAGTAAGTGGATCTCAATCCTTTAGAGTAAAATACTATCAAAATAGAATTAGTATTGAGTTCTTTCATGTTCTTACTGATGGAACTGGAGGCATAGCATTTTTAACATCACTAACAGCAGAATACCTAAAACTTCTTGGAACGAGTATACCTAAAAGTGACCTAGTACTTAATATAAATGATGAGCCTTCAAAAGAAGAATATGAAAATGCTTTTAAAAACGTACCAAACGCACTTAGTACCTCAGGCTTCATAGATAAAATGGCTGTGCAGATGGATGGCAAACTATCTAAAGTTAGACCTTGTAAAATAATTCATTTTAAAATGGATACTAATAAATTAAAAGAGGCCTCCCAAAAATATAATGCAACAATAACTTCGTATTTACTAGCTCTTATGTTTATTGCGGAAAAAAGTGCTACTGACAAACTAAATGGTGACATAAGTATCCAAGTTCCAGTAAATATGCGTAAATACTATCCAACAAAAACTCTTCGTAACTTCTCAATGTACTGTGGTATTAGATTAGAAATAGATAAAATAACAAATATAGAAGATATAATTGACAAAATAACTAAACAATTAGATATGAAAGCATCAAAAGAAGAGATGACTAAAATGGTTACATCAACAAAGAAAATGACTAGTATGCTTAAATATATACCTCTATTAATTAAAGCTCCAATAGCTAAAATAGTGTATGGTTTCCTTGGAGACAAGATATTTTCTAATACATTATCTAATTTAGGCGTAATAAAACTACCAGAAGAACTTTCAAGTAAAATCGAAAGTATGGACTTTATTTTAGGAATAGGCATTACTAATAGAGCAGGCTGCTCAGTAGTAACCATAAACAACATAACAACATTCTCAATTAGTAAAATGACAGTTGATCCAACCTTTGAAGAAAAAATTTACGAATTATTAGAAAATAATAATATAAGTGTAATAATAGAAGGAAGTGGGTTATATGAAAATTAAAATAACATATCCTAAAGTATCTCCTAAAATAATTAAACACCAAAAATTAATAAATTTTATGAAGTGGCCACTACTTATTGCAGTAGTAATTTGCCCAATTATTAATTTAATTACTGGCGGTAAAGCATGGAGTTTAGTTGTCTTAATGTCAATTTATATGTTATGGGATTTAGTTATATCTAGAGACTTAGTTGAATATAACAGAATAAGTCAGTTTGTTAAATTTATTACTTTGACTAGTTTACTACTTATAACCATAGATGTTTTCTTAGCACCAGGTTGGGCCTTAGAAGCAGTATCTATCTTAATCTTTAGTGGGCTTATCCTCACAGCCGTATTATTTTTTACTGATATTGAAAGACAAAAACAAAACATCTTTCCCTTCTTATTTCTAATTCTATTATCAATCTTCAGTTCAATTATAGGACTATCATTTTATCATGAAAAAGATAGCTGGTCTCTAGCTGTAATGGGGGTAGTTGCTTTATTCTTACTTATCACACTTACTATTACCTTAAAAGAAAATATTATAAACGAACTAAAGAAAGGCTTCTCGGTAAAATAGATATATGAAAAAAGTATTAATAATATTATTTGTAATTATCATAATTATAGGGACTATTTTCCTAGTAAATACATACGGTAAAGATTCAAAACAAAAAAGATATACTGAAATAAAAGAGGACATAAATACTGAATTAGAAAGATATATGTATGTTATCGCGCCAAAATGTAACACTGATGAAGGCACGCCTTTAATAACTCATAAAGATTTAGTATATAATGGTGGTATGGACAAAGAAAAATTTCTAGACACAGATAACAAATCATATTGCAAAGCTAATATTATTTCAAAGTGTAATAAAAATCATATATGGTCATGGGATATAAAACTAAGTTGCAAAGATTATGAAGACGAAGGATATGTTGACTGGGATGAAGCATTTACTCCCAAAACTTAAAACTTTATCTTATAAATTTACACTAAAAATATACATGATATAATATCTTTAATAAAGGAGTTCTTATGAAAAAGAAAAAAATAATCATTATCACAAGCATCCTTCTTATAATTATACTTGCTGGTTTAATCACAAGTTATATTGATGGAGGAAGAGTAAGTACGGGTCATGAACCTAAATGCACAATAAAAATAACTAGCAAAGATGGAAGAAAAGTTACATACTTTGGCCTAGGTTATAAAGTAATTAGATACATAAGCGTATCACCTAATGAGCCATATAAAAATAATAGAGGCGCTAAAATGGGGAGTTGGTTTATGAAATATGAACTAACCGATTCAATAAATAATATAGATGACTTCTATAAAACAACTTTAACACAATATAATGATATTAGAGACCTAAGCAAGGATTATAGTATTACTGATGCTAAAAAAGATAATTGCTACACTACTGGTTCATCTATAAATGATAAACTATTTTTGGGTTTTACAAGCAAATACAATAAGAAAAGAGATGCTTTTGTTAGAATAGTACAAACTACCACTGAAGGAGATATCATAATAACAGATGTCTTATATGATTCTAAAAATAATAAAATTCATATTGTAACAGACAACACAAGAGATAAATATTCAGCTAAAGAAGATAGAACTATTAAATATCAATCTTACGAAAAAATTAGTGTATGGCTTCATGAAAATGCTAGATACTGGGTAGCATATAATGGAACTTTGCTAGAAAGTGAAATAGATGAAACTAATAATAAAAACTTCTTTATAATAGTGGAATTAGATTAAAATAATTATGAAAAAGATTTTAAACCCGTTGGGAATGTTTATCGCTGGCTTAATGCTTGGCGGAATAATTAGACTACTAGACAACTATACTCAAAATTTAGGCAATATGTTTTCAGAACTAGCCATCTGGATCCTTCTTGGAACAATAATCTCAATCTACAGTAAAACTAAAAATAAAGCCATGCTTAATATCCTCCCATTTTCTATAGGTATGCTTATAACTTACTATATAGTAGCAGCCCTAACAAATGGCGTATATAGTAAAACATTTATTATTGGCTGGAGCATCTTTGCACTATTATTCCAGTTATGGCATACTTTACTTGGTTAACTAAAGAAAAAGGAATATTACCTAAAATAATAAGCATAGGCATAGTATTAACTTCAATCCTATCAAGCATTATTTTATTTGATAAATTAAGAATCTATGATTATATTATTGATTTAGCATTAACATATATTTTATTTATTAAAAAAATTAATAGGTAAAGGATTGGATATTGAATAATAACCATTAAAGTAATAGATATATAAAGGCAGGAGATAATTTATGATTTTTGGCTTTAGTAACGATATTAATATTATTTATGCTTTAGATTATTTTATAAAAAAAGATTCAAGCGCTTTAAAAGCATATAATCCAAAAGCAATAAATATTGATTTGAGTGAGTTATATAATTTGTTTAAAAAATATGTAGATGAAGAAGAAAAAGAAAATTAAATTTAATTGGTGATTTTTCGAATAAAGCAAATTATGTTTTAAATAATAAGTTGAGTCTAAATGGATATGATAAGTTTAATAAATATTTTAATAAATTTACTGAAAGGGAAAAAATAAAAAGTGATATCTTATCAAATTCTGGGCTTAAAAATTTTGACTTAGATTATTTAGAAAAATTTTATAAAAAGAAACTATTTAATAAAATCTTTATTTATATGACACCATTTGTTTCTGGAGCATTTGGTTTAAAAAAAGATGAAAGTTTTTATATAGTTTTAGGTATTAAATATAATAATGAAAAGAATAAATATACATCATGTGGAACTTTAGTTCCTAAAATTATTCATGAATTATCTCATCCAATTGTTGAAGAA
Organism: uncultured Bacilli bacterium; assembly: GCA_934090735.1. Taxonomy (GTDB): domain Bacteria; phylum Bacillota_I; class Bacilli_A; order RF39; family UBA660; genus CAG-533. The sequence continues at coordinate 4,448 of CAKOJR010000006.1, read as the reverse complement.
TATTTAGAAAACAAAAAATGTGTATTAGAAGCTAATAAATAGTTAATAACTGTGAGGCAAGTATAAATACTTGTTTTTTGTTTATCTTTCATTAAATTACCCATAATACTATTAATAATTTCACTTAATTTCTATTTCTTTTTCATCATTTTTTCATTTTTGAAGTTTATTCTTGGTTTGTATGAAAGGAGAAGTTTTATGAAAAGATGGATTAAAAATGGGGTTTTGATTTTGATAATGATACTTTGCTTAGACACAATAATCTTTACTGGTATTTATGCAAGTAAAAATCTAAATACCGATAATGGTATGGGTGGAGCACCACCTAATGGTATGAATTCTGGTAGTGAGCCTCCAGAAAAGCCAAGTGGCGATAGCACGAATGAACCACCAGAAAAACCAGATGGAGAAAATAATAGTAGCACGCCACAAATGCCAAGCAATAATATGAATTCACCAATGAATAATAATACTGGTTTATCACTCAAATACTATATAATCTTTGGAGTAGCAGGTTTTGGTTTTACACTATCAGCAGTTTATCTTCTAATGTCTAAATTTAATAAATTAACCTTCAAAGAAACATTTGTTAATACCGATAAAACTCTAATATTTATTTTAACAAGCGTATTACTAACAGGTATTATTACATTTGCAAGTTCTTATCTAGTAAAAAATAACTCATCTAGCGATAACAAGCCTAATAATATGAGTGGTAGTAGTGTCAGCTATTCATCTCCTAATTCCATAAGTGAAGATAAAACTTATAATGGCGATGAATTTACCAGCACAAATGGTGATGAAAATGCTTTACTAATTAGTGGAGATGTCAGCGTCAGTGCAAGCAAAGTTACTGTAACTAAAACAGGTGACTCTGATGGCGGGGAAGCAACAAGTTTTTATGGAAACAACTCAGGAGTTCTTGCTAAAGATGGTGCAAGTGTTTACATAGATGGAGCCACAATAAAGACAGATGCAACTGGTGCCAATGGTGTATTTAGTTATGGAGGTTCAGCAACAACAAATAACTCATCAAATGACGGAACTAGCATCACAATCAATAACTCTAAAATAACAACGACAAAAGATAATTCAGGTGGCGTAATGGTAACTGGCGGTGGCTCTTTATACGGAAACAACCTAGAAATTAATACAGCAGGAACTAGTTCTGCAGCTGTTAGAAGTGACCGTGGAGGTGGAACTCTAGTAATTAAAGGAGGCTCTTATACAACAACAGGTAAAGGATCACCTAGCGTGTATTCAACAGCTAATATAACAGTAAGTGATGCAACTTTAACGGCTAAAAAAAGTGAAGGAGTTGTTATCGAAGGTAAAAACTCAGTTACTTTAGATAACGTAACTTTAACAGATACAAATAATGAACTAAATGGTTTATCTACTACCTATAAAAATATCTTTTTATACCAGTCAATGAGTGGAGATGCAAGTGTTGGTAATGCCGAGTTCACTTCAAAAGACAGCACAATAACAACAAATAAAGGTGACACTTTCTATGTAACAAATACTAGTGCAACAATAAATTTAGAAAATAATACATTTAAAAATAATGATAAAAGTGGTGCATTCTTAAGAATAGAAGCAGGCACTTGGGGAAATAGTGGCTCTAACGGTGGAAATGTTACTCTAAACTTAACAAAACAAACTATAAATGGTAATATTCTAGCAGATAATATTAGTACATTATCTATTAATATGACAAATAGTACTTATGAAGGCACAATTAACGGAGATAACACTGCAAAAAGTCTAACTATAAAACTTGATAAAAACTCAAAAATCAAATTAACAGGTGACTCATACATAACTTCCTTAGATAATGCTGATACTACTAACAGTAACATTGATCTAAATGGTTACAAATTATACGTAAATGGTAAAAGTATTTAGACAGATTTAAGTAAATTGTATGTTTACTTTACCGTTATTATAATTTAAAATTAAAGTAGAAAGGAGAAACCTATGTTAAGTAAAATAAATAAATTTTTATACTCTTCAATTGCTTTATCAATATTAATGTTTGTAATAGGCGTTATCTTTATTATAGAGCCAGAAGCATCATTTACCACCATTACATACATTCTAGCAATTGTCCTTATTATAAATGGTATTTATTTCTTGATAGAAAAAGAAACTAGCATTTTCTTTACTGGCTTTATTGCTCTTGGGGTAGTAGAAATCTTATTAGGTGTAATAATGTTACTAAATCCTGATATCGTTAAAACATTATTTCCAATAGTAACAGGTATCGTAATGATTAGTAAAAGTGCTATTGACTTAAGATTTTCATTCCTACTTAATAAAAACAGTTATAGTAACTGGTTAGCTTTAGCAATATGTTCTGTAATATCTATTGCTTGCGGACTAATAATTATTTTCTATCCAAGTATTGGAACAGTAGCTCTTACTACATATTTAGGTATTCTTATTACAGTTTATAGTGTATCAAACATTATCGACACAATTATGTTTAAAAAGAATATCAATGAAATAGTAAAACTACTAGATAACTAGCCTTCGGGCTTTTTATTTTGCTTATCTTGACAAACATATGTTTTTCTGTTAATATATCATGTCAAAAGAGGGGATATTTATGAAAAGAATAGAAGGCTTTAGCTTTAATGATAATTTTATTAATGCATATATGAGAACTATCTTTGGTGAAGCATTTGCATACACTAGCTCAGCCTTAGAAGAAGCTTTTAGAGCAAAAAGTGATGCTGAATTCGAACTTAAAAAATTTATATCACCAGAAAATACTTTTTATGCAACATATTTAGAAAAAAATAGTCGTGATTTATTTAATCAAAGAACTAATGAAGTACTTGCTTTCTTAAAACATATTGGTATTCCAGAAAAAGGCTATCTAATTGATGAATCTCTAGATATCTACTCACCATGTCTAGCTGACTATCTTCCTTATATAAAAGGGGCAATTAGACCATATAGAAATAAAGCTGAATTAGAAAAAGCGAGAAGTGAAGGAAAACTGCTTGGCATACCCTACGCAAACGAAACCTTAATTGACAAAACATATGAATTATGTAATTTAGTTACTAATTTAAATACTGCAGACAGTAAAGCTAAATCCACTAAAAAAGGCTTTCTAACAGCTTTCGATTATGCTTTACTTCTTGATGATATTACTATTAAGGACATTATTAAAATTGATAGCATGGTTAATTATAGTGAAGGCCTAACTGAAGGTTATAAAAAAGTAGATAACTGCATATTTGGTGCAACCTTTGAAACTTGTCCAAAAGCTTTAGTACCATCTAGAATGCAAGAACTTGTTCATAAATATAATACAGAGTGGGCTTTAGATATACCAGCGTTTGATTTTGACATGGATTTTGATACTCCAGAAGAAAAAGAAAAAGCTAAAGAAGCCTATTTAAGAGCTTTCTATGAAAGAGAAGCAAAATTTCACATAGAATTTGAAAGAATCCATCCTTTTGAAGATGGTAATGGTAGAACTGGTAGAATAATTACTAATGCTCATTTATTACATAATGACTTACCACCTATTATTATTACATCACCAATGAAAGACATGTATTTAAAATGTATAAGTGATCAAAATTACCAACAACTAGGCATTTTCTTTAGAGTACTTGCTAGTGTAACATTATCACAACTTATAGCATACTATCGAAAAATCAAAAAGATTAGTCCTGATGATATCGGCGGTAAAAGAGGTAAACCTAATAAGTAAGCCTCTTTTTTCTTGCTATAAGCCAAAGTTAATGCTAGAATGTTTTTGAGGTAATTATGAATAGAGAAGAAATATTTAAAAGAGAAATAAACTATATTAAAGATGAAAATTTAAAGCACGCTTTAGTTTATTATATTAATAACATTCCTGAATATATTTTTCATGAAGGAGCATCTAGTACAGGAAAATATCATCCTGATTATGCTACTGGTGATGGTGGTCTTCTAAGACACTTAAAAGCATCTGTAAGAATAGGTATGGAGCTTTTAGATAATCCTTTAATTGGTGGTAAATATACTGACCATCAAAAAGATATGATGCTTTTTGGTTTGCTTATCCATGATGGATTAAAAAGAGGCCTAACTGAAGAAAAATATACTCGCTTTGATCACCCAATACTAATGGCAAATTTTGTTTTAGAACATCAAAAAGCAGCCGGATTAAATGAGGGAGATGCTTTATTTATTAGTGAAGTAATTAGAACTCATATGGGCCCATACACAAGAAATTCTTATGGCGATGAAATCTTAGAGGTTCCTAAAACTAAATACCAAAGTTTCGTTCACATGTGTGACTATCTAGCAAGCCGTAAATTTTTAGAAATAAGATTTGATGAAAATAACGATATCATCTACTAATTTTTCAGCATAAACGCTTGCATAGAAGCATATTTTTTGATAATATATTCTTGGTTTTAATACCATTATGTACATAA
>CAKOJR010000005.1 GCA_934090735.1 uncultured Bacilli bacterium | reverse complement strand
AAATTTAACTCCCCACAAGATTTCTTGAACTAACTTCTCGATTAGTAAAAAACGGGAAGTTAAATATAAATTTTACATCATAGAATACTTTGAGCAAAAAATTAACTTGACACGGGGGGGGGTTGTTATATACTTTCTATAGAATATAGAGGTAAAATATGAACCAGAAGTTACGAAGTTATAAAAAGAGAATGTTAATTTTGTGCATAATGCTTGCAGTTGTCCTCGTCATGTCTGGCGTAAGTTATGCAATATTCACAAGTTATTCAAGTCAAAGTGATGCAAATACTTTAGCAGCATCATGTATGGATCTTGAATTTAATGGACAAAATGAAATTAATTTACTTAACACGTACCCAATATCAGAAGGCGAAGCCTTAGAACAAACACCATATACATTCACAATAAAAAACAATTGTGATAATTATATAGAGTATTATGTAATCGCATCAGTAATAAGTACAACTAATAAAGTAGATTCAAAATATGTAAAAGTATCACTTTTAGGAGATAATGATTTAAATGGTGCAGTAATAAATACTTTAGAATCTATTGCAACACCACAAAGTCTATCCAAATATAGTATATCTGAAAATTACATATTAAAAAGAGGCGATGGCATTACTAAAGACGAATCAAGAACATTTAACTTTAGAATGTGGTTAGATAGTAATAATCCAGATATCTGGACAAGTGAAGATGTAGAAGGAAAAGATTATCAGGTTAAAATATCTGTAGTAGGTACTGTTAGAACAAGACCAAAAGACGATTTATTTGTTGCAGCACTTATTGATGGTGAGGAAAGTACAAGTTTTCCAACGACAAGTGGTTATACAGCAACGGTAGAATGTACAAGAAATGGTAAAAAAGTTAATGCTAAAGAAAGCATAGTTTGGAATGGTACAGAGTGGGAATTAACTGCAAAGATAACAAATGGTAATGTGAGATGCAATGCGACCTTTGTTACAGCAGCACCTGCACCGGATGGTTGGTATAGTGCTGGAAGTGGCACACTGCTTGCATCAATAAGGGATAATAATGAACTAAAAACACCACTTACAACGCCTGGCAGTGAGGTAAGTGCACATACAAAAGATGATGTCGAAAGCCAAACTACAAGTGTATCATCAACATATCAAGCATATTATTTTACATATGGTACTGGATATACTGCAAATGGTACAAAATTCAATTTAACAGGAGCAGCAGTAACAAGTGATACATATGCTAATTCATATTCAAGTTTAGTTGGTAAATATTTTGTTAGTTCATCAGCCTCTAGTAATGGTTCAAGTACAGCAGGAACTATGAAAACAACAACTAATTTAAGTAGTGTGTATTATGTAGTAAGTGCTACATCGAGTAGTTATACATATAAACAAATCACTTCAAACAAAAATACAACTGAGGCACTTTTAGCAAGTACAGAAGATGATTATGGAACAAGTTATTATTTTAGAGGTGCTGTAAAAAACAATTATGTACAGTTTGCTAATAAATGTTGGCGAATAGTAAGAGTTAATGGTGATGGTTCTATTAAATTGGTGCTTCATAATGATAATACGAGTAGTTCATCTAGTCCATGTGCTGCATCAAATAATAGTACAACAGCGGCATTTGCAAGATATTCAGGAAGTTCATATACGAGCACATTTAATGATAATTATAATGATAATGCTTATATAGGATTTATGTATGGAGCAACTGGAGCATCTGATTATGCAAGTACACATGCAAATACAAATAAAAGTACAATACTTACTAATTTAGAAACATGGTACACAAATAACTTAGCATCATATGCTGATAAATTAGCAGATACAATATGGTGTAATGATAAGAGTACAGTAAGTGGTGGACTCGGTTATGGGACAAATGAAACGGATTACGCTGCATATAATAGATTGGCTTCTACTAAGCAACCAACATTAAAATGTCCTAATGACAATAATGGTGGAAAGTTATCTAAATTTACTGTTGATGATACAACAAATGGAAATGGAAATCTAACTTATAAAATAGGATTGTTAACAGCAGATGAGATTGCGTTCTCCGGTTCTATTGCTTATACTTATAATCGTTCTACATATTTACAAGAAAATACAGGAACTACATGGTGGTGGTCTTTGTCGCCTAGCGACTTCAATGGCGATGACGCTGTCGTTTGGGGCGTGGGCTCGGGCTACTTGAGCTACGACTACGTGAACTACAACAATGGTTTGCGGCCTGCCATTTCTCTTGTATCTTCGACCAGCGTAACTGGTAATGGTACGAGTGATAATCCATATGTAGTAAAATAGAAACAAGGCAATGTTTAGAAAGGTCGATATCTTTGATCTTTGAATGTTCCGAGAAACCTTTCGAGGAACATATTGTGGGCGAGGTTGAAATAAAAAATTTAGACTAAATTATGTTGGTTAAGCGGCAACTGGCATGCGGATTTTCCGCTTGGAGCATGACGGTTGCCGCCCAGTGATTTAGTGGTTAATCACATTTAATTTGGCTATAATTGTTGATATAGATTATAGTAGGAACTATGCTGAGTAGTGAGTAAGCATTTTTGTGCTTGGGTCCTTGTGTTTGGTGGTCTTTGTCGCCTAACAATTTCAATGGCGATAACGCTAACGTTTGGAACGTGAACTCGGGCAACTTGAACAACAACAACGTGAACAACAACAATGGTTTGCGGCCTGCCAATTTCTCATACAAATATTAATTTGGAAAATATATTGTTGAACTCGTAGCAATGTCTATAGATAATGGAGGGAGACTACATGATAGAGAAACAAGCATGTTCCTTTAGGTTATTTTAAATAATCTACAAATAATTTTACTAGGAGTTATGATTTGTTAGTAGGAGTTTTAACTTTCGAAAGTGAGTTGTGATGTACTTAGTAATTAGAGTGTGGGAGAAATTCCATGCTTTATTTTTTAGAATAAAGAGGTGGATAATGGGAAAGCAATTAGGATTATATCATGAGTGTAAGAATAAGGATGATACTAAATGTTATTTGTTTAAAAGTGGGGTATTTTATTATTTTTTGGATGATGATGCTAGGTACTTTAGTGATAAGTATGGTTTTAAATTAACGGGATTCGGTGAAAGTGTTAAATGTGGATTTCCGGTTAAGTCTTTAGAAAAGTATTTATTTTTATTTCAGAATGAGAAGATAGAAGTAGTGAAAGAGTTTGACTCTAGTGGATTGATTAATAAAATAAGCAGTTTAAATTTAGATGATTTATCACCTAGTGAGGCTTTTGTTTTTTTGAAGGAATTAAAGGAAGAAATTTCTAATGAGTAAGTATGAATGTGTTAATGATGATTTTAAAATAATGGGATGTGTAAAAAAACTTTATGTTTATAGTGATGCATATATTTATGAAAACTTTCCAAGGAATAAGAAACATTTAAAAATATTATATTTTAATGAGTGTAAGAGTTTGTTTGATAATGTTAGTCTTGCAAATAATACAAGTGGTAATGTTAGAAAAAAGTATCAGGTTAATATTTTATGTAATATTAGTTTTTTAAATTTTCTTTTAACTTATTTTTATGATTTAGGAATTGTGGAGAAAAGAAGATTTAGTAGTGCGATTAGATTGCTTTCTGAAATACTGTTAATGGTTAAAGGATGGGAATAGTTGAAGAGAAAAGGAAATCTTTATAAAGACATTTGCAGTATTGATAATTTATATAAAGAGTATTATAAAATTAGGGTAAGATGTAGAAATAAAAGGGCGGTTGGGTTATTTGATAGGTATTACAGTTTATATATTTATAAGATATTAGAAGGTTTGTGTAAGAAAAATTATGAATTTTCAAATTATCATATATTTATAATTAGTGAGCCTAAGTATAGACTTATAATGAGTGAGTGTATAAGTGATAAGATTGTTAATCATGCGGTTAGTAGTTATATTTTGCTTCCGGCACTTGAGCATAAGCTTATTTATAGTAATGTTGCGACAAGGAAGAATATGGGTAGTGGACTTGCTGATGATTTGATTTATAAATATTTAAATATACTAAATTTGGAAAATAAAAAAATTTATGTTTTGAAGATAGATATTAAAAAGTACTTTTATAATATTAATCACGAAATTTTATTTGAAATGATTAAGAAAGATATTAAAGATAAGGATGCTTTAAGAATTATTAAGATTATTTTAGATAGTACCGATGATGGTTATGTTAATGAAGAAATAAATAAGGTTAGAAATAATAAGATTTGCTCGATTAGGAAGTTAAATATTTCATCTGAAGAGAAGAGAAAAAAGATAGATGAGTTAAAGAAATTACCGGTGTATAAGAAAGGTAAGGGGCTTGGTATTGGAAATATGACAAGCCAGATACTTGCAATTTATTATTTGAATGGAATTGATCATTTTATTAAAGAAGATTTACGGGTTAAATATTATATAAGATATATGGATGATTTGGTGTTTTTAGATACTGATTATAAGAGGCTTAAAAAGATTTTCGACATGGTAAAAGTTAAGATTGAGAATTTGGATTTAGAGTTAAATGATAAAAGTAGAATTCTTGATTTTGATAGAGGATTTAGTTTTTTAGGTTATACTTATAAGAATTGTAATGGTTTAATTATTAGAATAAATAATTTTACTTATAGGAGAGTAAGAAGGTATTTGCGTAATCTTAAGAGGTTTGATAGTGAAATGTATGAAAGAAGTTTAATTAGTTATAAGGGGTTCTTTTCTAGAAGTAATGTATTTAAAGGGGTTCTCGGGTAGTTCTTGCATACGGCTACCCGAGTTTTTTAGTTTGTAACTGGCACTTAATATTGACAAGTGCTAAAATGATAGTATAATGATTGTAAGGAAGGTGATGATATGTCTTTAGTTAAAGTTAAAGAGTATTTAAAGAGATATAATGCTGATGATAGGGTAATTGTTCTTGATGAGAGCAGTGCTTCGGTTAAAGAGGCTGCTCATGCACTTAATACTAGTGATGGAGCGATTGCAAAGTCTATAGCAGTTATGATAAATGATAAGCCAGTGGTTATTGTTTTGGCTGGCGATAGGAAGTTAGATAATCATAAGTTTAAGGAAACGTTTCATGTTAAAGCGAGAATGATTTCTTATGAAGAGACAGAAGCACTTACTGGTCATGCTCCTGGTGGGGTTTGCCCGTTTGGGCTTAATGATGAAGTGTCTGTTTATTTGGATGAGTCATTAAAGGAACATGAGTATGTGTATCCGGCTTGTGGTAGTTCTAATTCAGCAATTAAATTAAGCATAGATGAAATAGAGAAGTTTTCTAATCCAGTTAAGTGGGTTGATGTAGGAAAGGTGATGGAATAATATGAAGAAAAAAGAGTTTAAAAGTTCATCAAAGAGAGTATTAGATTTGATGATTAATTCTATTTATACGAATAAAGAAATATTTTTAAGGGAATTATTAAGTAATGCGAGTGATGCGATTGATAAGCTTGTTTTTACGTCTTTAACTGATAGTAGTGTTTCAGTTAATCGTGATGATTTAAAGATTGTTATTGAAAGAGATAAGGATGCTAGGATACTTAAGATTAGTGATAATGGTATAGGTATGGATGAGGCTGAACTTGAACATAATTTAGGTACAATAGCAGAGTCTGGTTCTTTGAAGTTTAAAGAGGAAAATAAAGATCAAAAAGATACTTCAATAATTGGTCAGTTTGGTGTTGGTTTTTATTCAGCATTTATGGTTGCTAAGAAAATAGAGGTTATTAGTAAGAAGTATAATGCTGATAAGGCTTATAAGTGGACTAGTGAAGGAGCAGATGGGTATACTATTCAGACTTGTGATAAAGAGGAAACAGGTACTACTATTATTCTTTATTTGAAAGATGATACAGAGGATGATAATTATTCTAATTATTTAGAGGAGTATACTATTAGAAGTATTGTTAGTAAGTATAGTGATTATCTAAAATATCCAATTATGATGGAAGTGGAGAATTCTAGGTTAAAGGAAGGCTCTAAGGATGAGTATGAGACTTATAAAGAGATGGTTACGTTAAATACAATGGTTCCTTTATGGAAGAAGGATAAGAAGGATATTAGTGAGGAAGAGTATAATAATTTTTATTCTTCTAGGTTTAGTGATATGGACAAGCCTTTAAGGGTTATTCATACTAGTGCTGAAGGATTATCTAGTTATAAGGCTTTATTATTTATTCCTAGTCATGCTCCTTATGATTATTATTATAAAGAGTATAAGAGGGGGTTAGAACTTTATACTAATGGAGTTCTTATTATGGATAAGTGTGAGGAGTTGGTTCCTGAGTATTATAGTTTTGTTAAGGGTGTTGTTGATACTGATGATTTGTCTTTAAATATTTCTAGGGAAACACTTCAGAGTGATAAGCATGTACTTGCGATAGCTAAGGGGTTAGAGACTAAGATTCATAATGAACTAAAGGATATGCTTACTAATGATTTTGAGAGTTATAAGAAATTCTTTGAGGCTTTTGGTTCTCAGATTAAATATGGTATTTACAACATGTATGGAATGAATAAGGATAAGCTTAAGGATTTACTTGTATTTTATTCTAAAGATAAGGGTGATTTAATAACACTTGATGAGTATGTTAAGAATATGAAAGAGGGTCAGGAAAATATTTATTATGCTTCTGGTGAGAGTGTTAGTAAAATAGATAGTTTGCCTCAAGTAGAGCAGATTAAGAAAAAAGGCTTTGATATTTTATATTTAACTAATTATTTAGATGAATTTGTTATTAGTGTTTTAAGGGAAGAAGATGGCAAGACATTTAAGAGTGTTAGTGATAGTTCTTTAGATTTAGATACTGAAGAGGAAAAGGAAGCTAATAAGAAGTTAAATGAAGATAATAAAGATATGCTTGCTGAGATAAAGGATGCACTTGGTGATGAAGTTACTAGTGTAAGATTTACTAATAAACTTGATAGTCATCCAGTTTGTTTAACTAGTGAAGGTGAGATCAGTGTGGAGATGCAGAAGGTTATTAATGCTATGCCTACTGATGAGAATATTAAAGCTAAATTAGTTTTAGAAATCAATGAGAAGCATGATATTGTTAAGAAACTTGAGAAGTTATATAAAGAAGATAAAGATGAACTTAAGAAGTATGCTAAAGTTCTTTATAGTGAAGCTAGATTAATTGAGGGCTTGTCTATTGATAATCCAACAGAGATTTCTAATTTAATTTGTGAGTTGATTGCAAAATAAAAAATGCCGTATGGCGTTTTTTTGTGTACGAATATGTTTGATTTTCACTGCTTAATACTGTTTTATGGTATTAGCTGGTAAAAATCTGCTATTTATTATGAATAAAGGTCTAGTTTTTACTAGACCATTTTTGTGATATTTAGTTATTGCAACAAGATGTATTTCTTCTTCTTTGATTGCAGTAGCAGCGTCCTGTGATTTGGCATGGAGTGAACTCTACTGTTACATAGCATGACTCTTCATGTAAACATGGACAAGTGCTTTCATTAGGTAATATTTCACATGTTCCTTCCATTGTGATTACTTCAATTTTGTTATTGCATCTATTTGTTAACTGACAACAACAATTATTATCATTTTCGATTAGTTCTGATAATTTTCCGTCTACACATGTTTCAAAAGTTAATTTGATATTTCCGCAATAGCAGTCACTATCATAGATTATTGGTGTGCAGAAAGGAGTTCCGTTATCACATAAAGTTAATGTGCATAAGTCATTGTTTTGAATTGTTTTTATAGCATCTTGCATTTTTAGTTTAGTAAAATTTGTATTCATAATACCTCCCACTTTATCGTATGTGAGTTTATTATTTTAACCTAGGACATAAGTCTAATAATTTTTGAATTTTTATAATATTTTTAATTGTTTTATGATATAATTCTTATTGTATAAGTTGTGTGCGTTAAATACTTATAACTAAAAATGGAGTGATTATAATGTACTGTAAATATTGTGGAAGTGAAATAAAAGGAAATTTTTGTTCAAATTGTGGAAAAAAAGTTTATGAGGAGACAAAAAATGAAACCTCTGGATTTATTTATGGTATTTTAGGTTTTTGCTTTCCTATAGTTGGTATTATTTTGTTTTTTATATTTTTAAGTGATAAGAAAAAGGCTTCTAAAGCATCTCTTATTGGAAGCATAATAGGTATTATAGTAAAAGTACTTTTGGTATTACTACTCATTGTAGTATTTAGTTATGGTTTTGGTGGAGCAGTTGATTGTTATGAAGAGTGCAGTTATAATTTCGAATATAGAAATGGCCAGTGTATTTGTTACGATAATAATTTAGATACTTTTTAGTTTGTAAGTATTTACTTTTATAGCTTTTCTATTATATAATAGTTTCTTCTTTTGAGGGTGAATATGGAAAAGTTAAATAGATGTGTTAATTTTTTATTTAGTAATTTTAAAAGACATAATTTTAATGTTTTGAAATCTTTATATAGAGGAGATTTACTTAAGTATTATGGTTATGATAACGAAGAAATTTGTGCAGGTTATTTACTTGATTTAGTTAAGAGTAATCTTTTTAGTGTGGATGAACTTTCAAGAATATTTGGCGGAAGCTCTACAAGTGCAATTCTTATTTGTAATATAGATTATAGTGTTAACGATAGAACTTTGGAAAAATACTTTGATGGTTTAAGTGGAAATATGAAAGCATTTATATGTGCTGATTTACTTGCTAATCTTGTTTTTGAAGATATTTCATTAGATGAATATAAGAGAGTGTTAGGTTTGATTTCATTTGATTATATTAATTTACTTTTTGATACATGTGTTAATGAAGTATTTGGAGTTAATACATTAAAAAGAAAATTAAATTTAGATTATGTAAAACGGGTATTTAATACTTCTACTCCTTATATTGTAATGATTAGTGAGGAAGCCGGAAGGTTAAAATATGATGAGATATTGCAAGAGTTTTTTAATAGTTCTTTTAATCTTCGGATTGGTGGAGAATTAGGTCTATCAACGAAAATAAGAGATAGTTTAATTAAGTTAACATTAGATGGCAATGAATTATATCAAATAATAAATGATAATAAAGTTTTTTTGATAGATAATAGTATATATGATAGATTTATATGGTTTAAATTGCTAGTTAATAGGGAAGAAATATTTTATGATGAAATTAACAATTTTATTAAAAATAGTTTGCGCGTTATGAGAGATTATATAATTATTACGGGAATTTCACTTTTTGATAGTGGTGATGGATATGCTGATGAAATTCCAGATGAAATTAGGGATATATTCATATCAGATAAAAATAGTGAGATGACAATGAGTGTTGTAAACACATTTTTGCCAATTATGAGTAAACAGTATTTACTTAATCTTAAAAATAAACTTAGTAGATAGAAAAAAGACCTTAATTGTGAATTATTGTGGTTTACTTTAAATTAAGGTCTTTTTATTTATTTGTATTTTCGTAATAGTTTCTTTCTTGAAGTTCATTTAAAATTGTATCTAGTTCTTCATCTAAAGATTCTTCATATACTTCTTCCGCATCACAGATAATACTTGATAAACTATGATAGTTTTCTGGATTAATATCAAATCTTTTTAAAACTTCTATTTGATAATTTGTGAGCATTAGTTTATCATTCACTTTAGATAATTTATTTTTTTCAAAGTCAATAGAGTTAAGAAGTTCTTTAATGTTATATTCTTTACTCATTTAAGTCTTCCATTTCGTAGATGGTACCGTTGTTATTTAATACAAAAGTGCGGTTATTAAATTTACCAGTTAAGATATTGCCATCGGTTGTTGTTAATTTATATGAATTAGAACTAATATCATATTCTGATTTACCTGTAAGTTCTATTTTATCACATGAACTGTTATATGTTACAAAGCTGAATGTGTTTTCCTGTAAATTAATTTCTATGCGAGGTTTACCTAGGGAACAGTTTGTTGAATTACTTTCATATATTTTTAAATTTGGGTCAGTGTTTTTTTGCGTTGTTTTCTGAGTTGTTATTTGATCAATAGGTATTATAGGGTTATCATTTTTAATTTCAAATGGGTTTGGTAGTACACCTTTGTCCATTAAAAAGTATATACCAAAACCAATAACTATTAATATAAGCAAAGATGATAGAAAGTTGATTATTTTGTTTGCTTTTTTTTCGGGATTAGGATCTGGTAATTTTGTACCATCTTCTTTTACTACTCTTTTTTTGAATTTTTCTTCTTCATTCATATGAGCCTCCATTTATTTTAAATATTATATCATATTTGACGTGTTAACTTCAATGTTTCTTGTTAAAAATACGATAATATGGTAAAATGTTTATTGTAAAGAGGGTGATTTCATGAAGGCTGTTTCAGTTTTTTTGGAAGAGTTACAAAAAAGAATAGATAGTACTGCTTTACAAACAATAGATTTTGAAAACAAAAAAAATACTCTTTTAGAGATAGATAATATAATTTTAAAATATGGACTTAATAAAAGAAATATAAGTGCCGAAGATTTATTAAAGATAGCATCAACTTCTATAGATGATCTTTATTTAATAATTGATTTTATATATGGCGAAAATACTGATGAGATTAAAGATATAGCAACACGAAATATAAATAATATCAAAAATGCTGGTAATGAGGGAGCATATGTTTATTTAGAACAAATTGCAGGGAGAATTACTCAGGATTTAAGTAGTTGTTTAAAAAGAGATAAAGAATATATTGATAGTCAAAGGGAGATGATTGAATTACCAAAGAGAGTTTTAGATCTTTTTAGTAATGGAAGTTTGAAAAGCCCTATTTTTGATTATAGTGATATAGATAAGCTTTCTTTAGGACTTTCAAGTAAGGAAAGAGGAGAGCTAAAGGAAGAATTATATATACAAAGTTTTAATTTAGTAGCTCATCAAATGAGTAATGAAGATAAACTTTTTATAGATAAATACATATCTATTATTAAAAATAAAAAGGAAAAATATAGTGAGATTTATAATTTGCTTGCTGAAGAAAGCACCGAGAGTTCAGATATAAATCATAAAGCCAAAGAGATATCTCATGATAGAAAACTTGATTATAATGATGTTAGGCAAGTTTTGTTTATTAAGTTATTAGAAGGGGATTTGAAAAAATATCAGGAATTACTCATGAGTTTGGGGGTTCGAAATGGTGTTTATGATAATTTGTTAAACTTAAAAAGTGAAATGGAAGAAGTTCTTATCTTATCAAGGAAAAAGGAAGTGGTTTCTGAAAGTAAAGAGGAAACTCCTGATGATAAAATGAAAGAGTTTGATGAAGTAGTAGGTAAAGCTAAAGAAATAATAACTAGCGAAAAAGAGCTTGTTGATAGTGTTAAACCAGAAGAACTTCAAATGTTTTTAATTAATAGTGTTACTTCTGATGATAAGGATAATAAATATAAGATAGTTTCTATTTTAATTGAGCTTTCACGAGAAGTTAATGCATCGATGGATAAAGTTAAATTATTTGATGGTCATCCAGATGAAGGCGTTCTTACTTCTTGCATAAATAATATGAATAAATATATTGAAACTTATAATTTATTAAAGGGTGATCCTGATGGGGATTCTGGAGAACATATTATTTATTTGGAGAGTATTGCCGGTGAAGTTAATGCTTTAGATAAAAAGAATTTGAGTTCTTTTAAAAAAGTTTATAAAAAGCTTTCTTTAGGAGATTTTAGTGAAGCTACTAAGTTGGATAACCTATCTTATAATATTTATTTTTCTAGTTATAAGGATGTAAATGTTTCATTTATGAGGCTTGCTGATAATTACTTATTTATACTACATGCTTATTTAGGAGAGTTTAAACTTGCTGCAAATGATGAAATTTTTATAAAAGAAGTATTAAATGATAAAGAGAAAGTTTACGATAGTCAAGTTGATTTAAGAATAGATTTGAAAGCGGCAATTAATAGGAGTGCATAATGGAAGGAAAGGAAATTTTATTACAAATTTTAAATGGTAGTGCGGTAACTTCTTCATTAGCACTTGCAGAAAGTATGAAGGAAGAAATTAGTGAGAGTGAAGAATTACTTGCTCTTTATGATAAAGGTGAATATTTGCAATTTGTAAATAAGCTTTGCCATTTGGAACGCTTATTTAATCTTTGTTTGGATTATATTGAAGATGATAATGATAGTGTACTACTTAGAAGAAAAGTACTTGCTATTAAGACATCTTCTTTAACTATTAGTGATTACGCTTTAACAACTAAAGAAATTGATGAACTTGCTAAAGTTGTAGTACTTTTAAAAAAAGTAATTAATAATCTTAATGATAAAGTTACTTTAATAACGAATTCTAGTATTACTAATGAAGATGTTATGAGAATAAAGGAAAGGTTATCACGTGGTGAAATATTTACTCCTGAAGATATATTAATTACAGAAAAGATAGTTAAATGTGCTAATCCTAGTAATGGAGATATTAACTGGGATAAAGTTATCACTTATTTAAATGGATATAATGGTGGGAAGTTAAAGAAACTTGGTGAAGATAAATTACGAGGTAGGCTTTTAGAAAGAGCCAATTTTAAAAATCCAGATGAAGATATTTTTAAGCATCATGATATGATGAAAAGTACATTTAAACCAGTTTGTAAGATAGAGGAACATGAAGTAAGACAGGGAGTTAAGGAAGTTATTGCATCTATCGGATTTGATTTTGATAAGTTTGATAAAATTAGTGCTGATAAACTTTTGAAGTGTGATTTAGATGGTTTAAGTAAACGTGCTAAATATCTTTATGATAATAGATATATAGATATTATTGGTAGTAATAATTATTTGGGTGTTTGTGAGATTTTAAGCGGAGCTAGTTTAGATGAGTTTAAAGAAATTGTTAATGTTCTTAAAGAGTATTATAAGTTTACTGAACAGGATATAAATAGTTTACTTAAAAGAGGAACTGTGATATTTACTAAAGATGGTTTTGAAAATTTTAAACATAATATGGAACTTTTGAGAGAATATAATGTTTCAAATAGTGTTATTGTTACAAGAGGTATTTTGTTTTTAATTAACGATTATAAGAAGAATAAGAAGCTTATTTCTAAATTACCTAAAGATATTAATATAACTGATTTTATTAGTGAGAATATTGGGGTACTTTATGATAGTGAAAGGGTTCTTAATAATTTAGAAAGTTTATCTCTTTATGGGTTTAGTTTGGGAGAAGATAAAGGTGCTTCAAGCGTCCTTACAACTTTTGATTTAGCCGGTGTTATTGATCAATTTATTGAACTAGGGATAAATGAACATGTTCATAGTGGTAGTAAGGAATTAAAAGGTATTAAAGATTTAATGGTTAGAAGAATTTTCTATGCTTTTAAAAATGAACTTCCTGTTTGGGAGAGTAAAGACAGTTATAGTTTAATTAGTGGAGTTCCTTGTCCAACAGAAGATG
Source organism: uncultured Bacilli bacterium (assembly GCA_934090735.1). Lineage (GTDB taxonomy): Bacteria > Bacillota_I > Bacilli_A > RF39 > UBA660 > CAG-533. The sequence continues at coordinate 55,865 of CAKOJR010000005.1, read as the reverse complement.
AAATTATACCTCTTATTAATGATTATCCGATACTAATGTATTTAGAAGAAGGACACAGACTGGCAATATACTCTGATACTACGTATGCACAAATTAAAAGGAAAACAGAATTTGTGTTTGATAGAATTGTTATTTCTAGACTTAAAACTTATAGAGTTTTTGATTGTTTAGTAAGAGCTGGTGTAAAACCGGAAGAAGCTATTGCTAAGGCGTTAATGTTTAATTTGCCACTTGAAGAGAGTGAAGAAAAAAGTATTTTAAAGATGCTTCACTTAAGTGATGAGGTGAAGAAGATATGATAGATTTTTTAAGTAAGTATAATCTTAGTAAAGATGATATTTTAGAGATAAAGGGTCATTTTGATTCAGAGTTTATTTATAACTTTGGAATTATGAAAAATAATGTTATGGAAGTTCTTGATTATTTTCAGAGTATTGGCGTTACTAATTTTAAGAATCTTATTTTATATAGATGCGATTTGTGTTTTATGGATGAGAAATATTTGAAGGAACAAATTGGCAAGTATGATGAAAAATTAATAGTATTTATTATTAATAACGATATTTGTGATTTACTAGATTTTGATATCTAGTATTTTTTTTAATATTTGAAATATAATAAACTTGTGGGAAAATAAAAAAAGTTGGCACTTTCTATTGACAAGTGCTAAAATAGTGGTATAATTATAATTGTGAAAGGAAGATGAGATTTATGAATTTAATCCCAAGAAATTTTTTATTTGATGATGATTTGGAGGATTTCTTTGTAACCAAACCTAGTAAAAGAGGTGAAATGAAATGTGATATTTATGAAAAAGATAATAAATATTATATTGAATTAGATGCTCCAGGTTTTGATAAGAAAGATATCAATATTGAAGTAAAAGATGGATACCTTACAGTAAAAGCTCATAAAAAAGAAGAGAGCAAAGATGAAAAGAAAAATTATATTAGAAAAGAAAGATATTATGGAGAGTATTCAAGATCATTTGCTTTAGGTGATGTTGATATTGAAAATATAGATGCTAAATTTGAAAATGGCATTTTAAATATTACCGTTCCAAAGAAAGAAATCCAAGAAAATAAAAAATATATTGAAATTAAATAACTAGCGAAATTGCTAGTTTTTTTGTTGACTAATTTTTATTTGGTTTATATACTTTTGGTGTAGGAGATGATAAGATGAGTTTAGTAGTAAAGAATGTTAATAAGTCTTTTGGAAATAAGCATGTTGTAGATAATATTTCTTTTGAATTAAAAAAGCCAGGAGTATTTGGGTTACTTGGTACGAATGGTGCAGGAAAAACTACTACTATAAGAATGATTTTAGGTATTATTAAGAAAGATAGTGGTGAAATTACTTGGAATGGTAAGACTGTTACCAGAGGTAATGTTAATTTTGGGTATTTGCCTGAAGAAAGAGGGTTATATCCAAAAAGCACTGTTTATGATCAATTAGTCTATTTTGCTAATTTAAAAGGTTTAGATAAAAAAGAAGCAGATGAAGCGGTTCGTTACTGGCTTGATAAACTTAACTTAATGGAGTATATAAATAGTCCGGCTGAGAAGTTATCTAAGGGTAATCAGCAAAAAGTACAGTTTGTTACAGCAATGCTCCATAATCCTGATTTAATAGTATTAGATGAACCTTTTAGTGGACTTGATCCTGTTAATACTGAGGTTTTAAGTAATATTATGAAGGAACTTGTTAGTAAAGGAAAATATATTATTATGTCATCTCATCAGATGGGTGTTATTGAAGAGTTTTGTTCTGACTTAGTTATATTAAATAGAGGTAAAACTGTTTTAAAAGGTAATCTAAAGAAGATTAAGGATAGTTATGAAACAAATAAAGTTATGATAGAAACTGATGATAATATCAAAGGTATATTAAATAAATTTAAGTTAGAAGTTATTAATGAAAATGAAGGTGTTTATACGATTAGTGCTGATGAAGACTCTAGAGAAAAACTTCTTAAGGAACTAGTTAAAGATAAAATATGTGTTAAAACATTTAGTATAGTTAAACCTAGTTTACACGAGATATTTATAGAGAAAGCTGGTGAATAGATGAAAGATTTAATAACTGTTGCAAAGTTTACAATTAAGGATATGGTTAAGAGAAAAAGTTTTATTGTTACAAATATTATTTTTCTTGTAGTTATTCTTTTAGGGACTAATATTCCAAGAATTATGGAAAGTATCAGTAAAGATGATGATATGTCTAGATTACTTTTAGTTGATGAAGATAATATCATGAGTAATTATTTATCTATTTTAGAAAATAATAAAGATTATGGTTATAAGATTAAAGTTATTTCTGGTAAGTATAATAAGAGTGATGCTCAAAAAGCTCTTGATAATGATGAATATGATGAAGTATTGAGTTTTCATTTAGATAACAATACAATTTTATTTGAAGATTATCAAGCTGATATGAGCTTGGTTGGTTCAAGTGCTGAAGTTATTGTTAATCAAGTTACTAGTACTTATTATAATATGAAACTTAAATCTTTAGGTTTGTCTCAGGATGAGTTAAATTCACTTAATGTAAATTTCGAGCTTAATACTAATTATTTATCTAATTCAGATAGCGGAAATAGTACATTTGCGATGATGATGTTTTCAATAGTATTATTTTATGCAGTATTCTTTTGCGCTAGTCAGGTTTCTTCATCCGTAACAACAGAGAAGACATCAAAGATTATAGAGAGCTTAACAACGTCTACTAGTCCAAAAAATATTGTTTTAGGTAAAACTTTAGGTGTAGGTATTACTGGATTATGTCAGCTTGCTGTACTACTTATTTTTGGAGTGATTTGTGCAAAGGCATTTTTACCTAGTGATATTTTAAAGGGTGTAATTAATTTGGATTCAATTACTTTAGGAGTTTGGGTTATTATTTTGCTTTATTTTGTTTTAGGCTATGCTTTATATGCACTTATATTTGCTCTTACTGGATCTTTGGTGCAAAAACCAGAGGATATTCAAAGTGCAAATAGTCCAGTATCAATGCTTTCGGTGTTTGCCTTTTATCTAGCATATTTTTCAATGATGAATTCTAAAAGTAGTGTTAGTGTGTTTGCTTCATTATTTCCTTTTTCTTCACCATTTAGTATGCCATCAAGATATATGCTTGGGCTTGCTAGTGTGAGTGATGTGATTGTTTCACTTATTATTCTTGTGTTAACTGCTACGCTTATTGGGTATATTTCTGTTAAGGTTTATTCTAATGCTATCTTGAATTATGGTAATAAGTTTAGCTTGAAAGATATTGGTAAGTATTTGAAACAGAGATAAAATTATTTGGAGTAAAAAAGATGAAAGATTGTAAAAAATTATTTTTAATTAATAATATATTATTGGGATTAATATCATTGGCGATAATGTTTTATGGAGGTGCTTTATCTATTGCTTTATTTTTTATTTCATCTGCAAATAAAATTATAATTGAAACTGATCTTGAAGCGTTTTCTAAACAGTGTCTTTCTTTTTTTGGCGTTGGAGCTTTATATGCTGCTGTCTTTTATATTATTTTTGTGATTGTTAATTATTTTTTATTTAAAAATAATAATATCAAGTGGATGAGAGCATTATTAGTTACTGGCTTTTTTCTATATATTTTTAATATTTTGCTTATCATTAGACTATTTGATTAAGAAGTAATTTTTATTATAGTTATTGCATAAACATTATTTTTTGTGTATAATGTTTGTTGCAAGGCCTATTGGTGAAATGGTTAACACATTGCCCTCTCAAGGCAACATTCATGGGTTCGAATCCCATATAGGTCACCAGTTGATAATTAAACGAGTTTAATCTCGTTTTTTTAATGTTTAAATGATAAGATATATGTAGGTGATTTAATGAGTAAATATAGTAAATTATGGGATTATATTGTGGGATTTAATAAAGATAATTGTAGATTAAGTTTTGAAGAAATTAAGAGTAATTTAGGGTCTGAAATTGATCATTCTTTTTTGAAATATAAAAAGGAATTAGAGATGTATGGTATAAGGTTAATAGGATTTCGATGAAAGAAAAATATGTTGATTTTGTAAAACGAAGCGATTAAATGCTTTTAATTGATGGAAAAGAATTTGAAGTAACTGAAGAAACGGCTTTTTTAGGTGATATCAGCTATAACAAGGTAAATGGGTATAATATAAGATTTGAATTGCGTTTTATAGATGGAGAGAAAAAAGGGTACATTAATTTAGATACTGGCTTTGAAAAGGATAAGGATATTAATTTATTTCTTAATAGACATTACTCTGGGCTTAATTTTGATACATATCCTTTTATTTTTTTTGAGGTGTTTGATACAGTGAAGTTTTTAGACTCTGAGATTGAATGTGAGATTAAAATTAAGATAAATGATATTAAAGATGGTAAAATTAATGTAAATTTTGAGGTTTATGATGATTTAATTAAAATTAAATATGATGGGAATTTAACACTAGTTAAAAATATTTAATTTTTTCGCTTGACAGTTGAACAGATATTCAACTATAATAATAGTGGAGGCAATATGGATTGTAAATGTTTAGAATGTGATTGTAATATTATTCATGACGCGGTTGTTAATAATACTTTAAAAGTAATGCCTAATAATGTTGTGATAAATAAAATAGCTAATTTTTTTAAGGTTATTGGGGATAATACTAGGGCAAGAATTCTTTTTGCTTTAGATTCTAATGAGATGTGTGTGTGTGATATTGCAAATGTATTAAATATGACGAAGTCGGCTGTTTCTCATCAGCTTTCGGTTTTGAGGGAAGAGAGAATTGTAAAGTTTAAGAGAGTTGGTAAAGAAGTTTATTATTCTTTAGATGATGAACATGTTAAAGAGGTTTATGAGGTAGCGTTATCTCATGTAAAGGAGATTTTAGATGAAAAAATATAAATATAATATAAATAATTTAGATTGTGCTGGATGTGCGAAACAGGTTGAAATTGCTTTAAATAAGAATAAAGATTTTAAGAATGTTGTAGTTAATTTTAGTTCGGGTAAAATTAGTTATGAGTCTGATAAAGATTTTAGTTTAAGTGAGCTTAATAAATTAGTTAAGGCGATTGAACCTGATGCGAGTGTTAGTACTGATGAAGAGGTTAAGAAGGAAACTAATATTTATTTTTTAATCATTGGTTTAGTTATTCTTTTTATTGGAATGTATTTGCCAGTTGGTGATACCATAAGAATTATTCTATATATTATTAGTTACTGTTTTCTTTTATATAAGACTTTTGTTAAGGCAATGAAGCTTTTATTTAAAAGCCATGTTATTAATGAGAATATGCTTTTGACTATATCTTGTGTTGGTGCATTATGTATTGATAAGGTTATGGAAGGAGCTATGGTTATAGGGTTATATACTATTGGTAAGGTTTTAGAGGAGAAAGCTTTAAATAATAGTAGAAAGTCTATTAAGGGGATTTTGGAGATTAAACAGGGTTATGCTAATGTGGTTAGTGATGGAAGAATCGTTAAGACAAGTGTTGAGGCTGTTAAGTCTGGAGATGATCTTGTTATCAAGAAGGGGGAACGTATTCCAGTTGATGGGATCGTGATAAGTGGAGAGACTAATTTAGATGAATCTGCTCTTACTGGAGAGTCTGCTTTACGTTTTGTTAAAGATGGTGATGAGGTATTATCTGGCTCTATAAATAAAGGTGATGTTATTAGAGTTAAAGCTAGTGCAGAGTATGCCGATTCAACTGTTGCGAAGATATTAGAGTTACTTGATAATGCGACTGATAAGAAAACCAAATTAGAAACTACTGTTAGTAAATTAAGTAGATACTATACGCCAATAATTTTGGGATTAGCGATTTTAGTAATTTTGATTCTTCCACTTTTTGGAGTATCTGCTAAAGAAAGTTTTTATAGGGGGCTTACATTTTTAGTTATTTCTTGCCCTTGTGCAATTGCGATATCAGTCCCTTTATCTTATTTTACAGGAATAGGTGCAGCAAGTAAGAATGGTATTTTGATTAAGGGTAGTAATTATTTAGATGGTTTATCTGATATAAAAAATATCGTTTTTGATAAAACTGGAACGCTTACTAGTGGGGAATTTAAGGTTAATAATATAGAAATTAGTAAGAATAGTAAGTATAGTAAAGATGAAATTATTGATATTGTTGTTAGTGGAGAGGAAATGAGTAATCATCCACTTGCTAGTTCGCTTAAGGCACTAGGCGAAAGTAGTGGTAAGAAGATTACTAAGTTTAAAGAGATTGATGGTAAGGGTATTAGTTTTGTTTATGATGATTTAGAAGTACTTATTGGTAATAAGAAGATATGTGAGTGTAAGAAGAATGCTGATATTCATGTAGTTATTGATGGTAAGCATGAGGCTTCTATTATGTTAAATGATGGTATTAAAGAGAATGCTAGTGATGTTATAAGTGAGCTTAAAGCTCTTGGCGTTAAGACTTATATGTTTACTGGTGATAAAAAAGACATTGCGGTGCTTACTGGGAAAAAATTAGGCATTGATGAGATTAGATATGAGATGCTTCCAACTGATAAGTTTAATGAGTTTGATAATGTTAATAAGAGTGGTATAACTGCTTTTGTAGGTGATGGAATAAATGATGCTCCTGTATTAAAGAGAGCTGATATTGGAGTATCAATGGGTGGTATTGGATCTGAGTCTGCGATAGAAGCTAGTGATATTGTTCTTATGAATGATGACTTAGATAAGATACCTTTAGGAATTAGAATTTCTCAGTATACGAAAAGGATAATTAAAGAGGATTTGATATTTGCAATATCTGTAAAAGTTATTATTTTACTTCTTTCGGTGTTTGGACTTGCTAATATGTGGTTTGCAGTATTTGCTGATACGGGAGTAACGCTTCTTGCTATATTAAATACTTTAAGAATCACAAATAAAATTGGAATAGAAAAGGATAGTTAGTTATGTGGATAGGTTTTATTGTTATTTCGATTATTGGAACACTTTTACATTTTTTATATGAGATGAGTGGTCATAATAAGGTGGTTGCTATATTTGCAGCAGTTAATGAAAGCACTTGGGAGCATATTAAGATTGCTTTAACGCCAACTTTTTTGTGGAGTTTGTTAGATGGTTTTAAGTATGGGGCAAGTCCTAATTATTTTATAGCAAAGAGTGCTAGTTTACTAGTTATTGTGTTTTTAATACCTATAATATTTTATTCTTATACAGCAATTACTAAAAAGGCGGTGCTTTGGTTTGATATTATTTATTTTTATATTACTATTTTCTGCTCACAGTATGTTTTTAATTATATTGTAAATATGGAGGCATTTAGTTTTGTTTATCAATATGTTTCTGTTATAATATTGTTTATAGTATTTGGAACTTATATGGTTGGAACTTTAGAGCCTGTTCATAACTTTTTATTTAAAGATCCAATATCTAATAAATATGGAAAAGAAGGGCATACTGAAGAATAATAGGTGGTAAGTAGTGAAGAATTTAAAGAAGTATTTTTTGACATTTATCGTTTTTGCGATTTGTGGATGGCTATATGAGGAGTTCCTTTTTATAGTAGAAGATCATGTGTTAGTTAATAGGGGTTCTTTATGGGGACCATGGCTTCCAATATATGGATTTGGTGGTTTTGCTGTAATTTTCCTTTTTTATAAGTATAAAGATAAGAAGATTATGATAGGTAATGTTAATCTTAGACCACTTGTGCTATTTTTTGAGACAACGATTATTTGTGTGCTTGTGGAGCTTATTGCGACTTATATTATTGATTTTAGAAGTTTATGGGATTATAGTGATAAGTTTATGAATTTTGAAGGAAGAATAGCACTTGTTCCGGGACTACGATTTGGAATTTTAGCCCTTCTTAGTATTTATTATGTTTATCCTTTATGTTTGAAATTAGCAAATGTTAAAAATAAGAAAGTTAATTTTTTGTATTATGTGATTTTTGTATTATTTATAATTGATGCGGTTTCAAGAATTTGGCTTGGTAATAATTATCATGCATAGTTGATTTTAACTGATTATTTTGTTAGAATTGTAGGGAAGAAAGACGAGTGAATTTTATGGATGATTATAAAAAACTTGCGGATTTGATATTTCCGGATATAAAGAAAACTGTAGCTGATTATGAGAAAGAGTATCCTGAGAGAGATTTAAAAGAGGGAGCTAAGGTTACAAGATATGCACCTAGTCCAACGGGATTTATGCATATTGGTAATTTCTATTCTTCTGTTATTAATTATGTACTTGCTAAGCAAAGTGGTGGAGTGTTCTTTTTAAGAAATGAAGACACTGATTCATCTAGAGAGCTTAGTGGAGCAGTTGAGTATATCCGTCATGTGTTAGAGCATTATCATATTAATCCAGACGAATATGAGTACCGTGATACTGGAGAGACTGCTGGTAATTATGGACCTTATATTCAGTCAGAGAGAAAAGAGATTTATCATGCTTTTATAAAAGAGTTAGTAAGTCAAGGTAAGGCTTATCCATGTTTTTTAACTCAGGAAGAGATGGATGAAATTAGAGCAACTCAAACATCTGGTAAGAAGAGAATTGGTATTTATGGTAAGTATGCTAAGTACCGTGATTTAAGTCCTTTAGAAGCCATGGAAAGAATTAAGAGTGGCGAGAAGTATACTGTTAGATTAAAGAGCTCTGGTAATTTCTTTAATAAGTTTAAGTTTAATGATTTAGTATTTGGTGAGATGGAGTTTCCAGAAAATGATATAGATATTCCAATTATGAAGTCTAGTAATTTACTTCCAACATATCATTTTGCTCATTTGGTTGATGATCATTTAATGAGAACAACACATGTTGTGCGTGGTCAAGAGTGGATGAGTAGTGTGCCGGTTCATTATGAGTTATTTAAAACATTCGGATTTAAGATGCCTAAGTATATTCATACTCCTTTAATATTAAAGAAAGATGGAGATAAGATTAGAAAGATATCTAAGAGATTAGATCCAGAAGCAAGAATGACCTATTATGAGGAAAAGGGGTATCCAGTTTATTCATTGATTGAAGCAATCATGACAATAGCAAACTCTAACTATGAACAGTGGAGAGAGGGACATCCTGATGCTGATTTTACTGAGTTTGAGTTTTCTCCTAAGAAGATGAGCTCTGCTGGAGCATTGTTTGATTTAGATAAGCTTGATAATATTTCTAAGAATTATTTAAGTAAGTTAAAAGCTAGTGAAGTATTTGATGGATTAGATGGGTGGTCTAAGATTTATGATGCTGATTTTAATGCTTTAATTAATAAACATAAGGATTATACAATTAACGTGCTAAATATTGAAAGGGAGCAGAAGAAACCGAGAAAAGATTTTGCTTGTTTTAGTGAAGTTAAAGATAATATTTGGTATATGTATAATGAATTATTTGATAGCGCTATATTTGATTTTTGTTTCTTAAAGTATGAAGAGGATGCGAAGAAAATTATTTCCACTTATTTAAATGAGTATTTTGATATTAATGATGATAAGGATACTTGGTTTAATAAGATTAAAGAGTTAACTGATAAAATGGGTTATTGTTCTAATATGAAAGAGTATAAAGAAAACCCAGATAATTATAGAGGTAGTACTGCTGATATAAGTAATGTTATAAGAGTAGCACTAACTACTAAACTTACTACACCTGATTTATATGAGATTATTAATATATTAGGTGTTGCTGAAGTTAGGGCTAGATTTAGTAAAATATGTGGATAATTTGATAGTTATTCACATTTTTTCTTGTTTTTGAGTAAGTTTTTATTGACTTTAGGGGCAAGGTTTCATATAATTCATATTGGTACATTTTGATTTGCTTAATTATTTGCTGATTTGGGACGTCAAATGATAATTGAGTGATGAAAGGAATTATTTTATGAAAACATTTATGCAAACAAAAGAAACTGTAGAACGCACGTGGTATGTAATTGATGCTGCAGATAAACCTCTAGGACGTGTAGCTACTAAAGCTGCTACTATTTTAAGAGGAAAACATAAAGCAACTTTTACACCTCATATTGATTGTGGAGATTATGTAATTATTATTAATGCTGATAAGGTTAAATTAACTGGTAATAAGATTAATGATAAGATGTACTATAATCATTCTGGATTCCCAGGTGGACTAAGAACTCGTAATGCTAAAACTATGTTAGAAAGTTATCCTGTAGAAATGGTTGAAAGAGCTGTTAATGGTATGCTTCCAAATGGACCTTTAGGAAGACAAATGTATCGTAAGCTATTCGTTTATGCTGGTAGTGAACATAAACATGAGGCTCAAAAGCCAACTACAATAACAATTGATTAGGAGAGAGATTATGAAGAAAAGTGAAGTTACTGCTACTGGAAGAAGAAAACGTTCAGTTGCACAAGTTAAACTAGTTACTGGTAAGGGAAAGATTACTGTTAATGGTAGAGATGTAAATGAATACATGCCTTTTCCTACATTAGTAATGGATTTAAAACAACCACTTGTATTAACTAATAACGAAAATACTTTTGATATTGATGTTAAGGTTAATGGTGGTGGATTCTCTGGACAAGCTGGAGCTATTAGGCTTGCTATTACTAAAGCATTAGTTGAGTTTGATGCTGAGGCTGATCAAGCTAGAGAAGACGCTTATAAGAAAGTTCTTAGAGAAGCTGGTTTCTTAACTCGTGATCCTAGAGTTAAAGAACGTAAGAAATATGGTCTTAAGAAGGCTCGTAGAGCACCACAATTTAGTAAACGTTAATTTGTTTCTTATACCTTGGGAGTTTATCTCAAGGTTTTTGCATTTTATAGGGACTATCAAATTTTGAAAATTTGTTGATTATTCGTTAATTGTAGGGTAAACTATTTGTGATTGGAGGGTTTATGAGAGAGGTTATTAATTTTATAAATAATTTAAATATTTCTAAAGATGAATATGTTGTTCTTGCTTGTTCTTATGGACCTGATTCAATGTGTTTACTTGATCTTTTGCGTAAGTGTGAGTTAAAGGTAGTTGTAGTTCATGTTAATCATAAGGTTAGAAGTGAAAGTGATGAAGAGTATAAATTATTAGAAGAGTATTCTAAGAAGAATAATATTCCTTTTGAGGGAATGAGTATTTTAGAAGAAATTGATGGTAATTTTGAGTCTAAGGCTAGGGAAATAAGATATAATTTTTTTGATGAAATATTAACTAAGTATAAGGCAAATTATTTGTTTACAGCACATCATGGCGATGATTTAGTAGAAACAGTCTTGATGAGGCTTGCTAGAGGAGCATCTTTTGGTGGGTATGCTGGTTTTAGTGAAGAATCCGAGTTTAGAGGTAAAAAAATTGTTAGACCACTTATTTTTGTTACTAAGAAAGATATTTTAGAATATAATGAAAAATATGGGATAAAGTATGCGAATGATTATACTAATTTTGAAAGGGTACATACTAGAAATAAGATAAGATTAGATGTTTTGCCTGTTTTAAAGGAAATTAATCCGAAAATTCACGAAAAATTCATAAAGTTCAGTCATACTATAGATGAATATAATGATTATGTTGAGAAAGAAGTTATTTCTTTACTTGATAGATTGTATTCAAATAATAGATTAGATTTAGATGGGTTTAATTCTCTACCCCTTCTACTTAAAAAGCATACTTTGTGCACAATTCTTTCTGAGATGTATCGTGATGATATTACCTATATTAACGATAAACATTTAAATCTAATCTTTAATTTAATTGATGGAAAACCTAATGGGTATATTTGTTTACCTAATGGGATTAAAGTTTATAAATATTACAATAGTCTTATTTTTAATGAAGATGAGTTAGTTCTTACTTATGATTATATATTTAATAAAAGGATAGAGGTTCCTTTAGGTGTAATTGAGGAAGCATCGTCTTATGATGGGAAGAGTAATTACTATATCAGATTATGTAGTGATGAGATTAAGCTTCCGCTTCATGTAAGAACAAGAAAACCAGGGGATTTTATGGATGTTAAAAATATGAATGGAACTAAAAAGATTAAGAGTATTTTTATTGATGAAAAGGTTCCGTTAAAGATACGTGATAGTTATCCTTTGGTTTGTGATGATGATGGAAATATTTTGTGGATTCCCGGCGTAAAAAAAAGTAAATTTGATAAACAAAGTGATGAAAGTTATGATATAATACTTAAGTATATAAAGAAGGAGAAATAGTATGAAGAAGAAAAAGAATTATACAAAGCAAACTGTTCCTTATGCAATTTTATTAATTGTTATTATTGGAGTGTTAGTTTTTTTTAATTTATCACAATATAAAGTTTATGATTATTCTTATGATGAGTTTATTAAAAAACTATCTGAGGGTGATGTATCTAAATTAGAGATAACACCAAAGAATGCATCTGGAGTTTATGTTATAAATGGACAATTAAAGGATTATAAGAGTACTGAAAGCTTTAGAGTAAATGTTCCACTTGCTGAAACTGTACTTGATAAGGTAATGAAGTATGTTGATGAAGACGAAATTGAAGTTATTACTAGTCCTAATCCGGAGAATAGTGGTTTTGTTACTGTATTAATAAATGTAGTACCAACTGTTGTGTTAATTGGTGCAACTATTTGGTTATTTTCTAAGATAAGTGGAAGCAATAAAAATAGTATGGATTTTGGAAGAAGCCGTGCTAAACTAAATGAAGAAGCTAAAGCTAAGTTTAGTGATGTTGCTGGACTTGTTGAAGAAAAAGAAGAAGTTGCTGAGTTAATTGATTTCTTAAAGAATCCTAAGAAATTTCAAAAGCTTGGTGCTAGAATTCCTAAAGGTGTATTACTTGTAGGGCCTCCAGGAACTGGTAAGACTTTACTTGCTAAGGCTGTTGCTGGTGAAGCAAATGTACCATTTTATTATATAAGTGGTTCAGATTTTGTAGAGTTATTTGTTGGTGTTGGTGCTTCACGTGTTCGTGATATGTTTAAACAAGCTAAGCAATCTGCACCATGCTTAATCTTTATTGATGAGATTGATGCGGTTGGACGTCAAAGAGGTACTGGTTTAGGCGGTGGACATGATGAGAGAGAGCAAACATTAAATCAGTTATTAACTGAAATGGATGGTTTTGGAGCTAATGAAGGAATTATCATTATTGCTGCAACAAATAGACCGGACGTACTTGACCCAGCATTACTTAGACCAGGAAGATTTGATAGACAAGTTACAGTTAGTTTACCAGATCAAAAGGAAAGAAAAGCTATTTTAGAAGTACATGCACGTAATAAAGTTTTTGATAAGAGTGTTAATTTAGAGAATATTTCTAAGCGTACTCCAGGTTTTAGTGGAGCTGATTTAGAGAATTTACTTAATGAAGCTGCACTTCTTGCTGTTAGAAGAAATTTACCAGCTATTACTATGGCTGAGATTGATGAAGCTACTGATAGAGTATTGATGGGACCAGCTAAGGTTAGCCATACAATTACTCCAAAAGAAAAAGAGTTAATTGCACTTCATGAAAGTGGACATGCTGTTATTGGTATGAAAGTTCCGGATGCTGAAGTAGTACATAAGATTACAATTATTCCTAGAGGCGTAGCTGGTGGTTATACGATGATGCTTCCTAAGGAAGAGAAGATTGCTATTATGACTAAGAGTGAACTTCTTTCAACTATTACTGGTTTACTTGGTGGTAGAGTTAGTGAAGAGTTATTCTTTGGTGAGATTACTACAGGTGCTAGTGATGACTTTAGTAAAGCAACTAAGATTGCTAGATCTATGGTTACTGAATATGGTATGAGTGATTTAGGACCAGTTCAGTTAGAACAAAAGAGTGAGGGCGTATTCTTAGGTAGAGATTATAATAAGAGTAAGAACTTTAGTGATGCTGTAGCACTTGAGATTGATCAAGAAGTTAGAAAAATTATGAATCAATGTTATAGTGAAGCTACTAGAATTTTAAAAGAGAATGAGAAATTAGTTAGATTGCTTGCTGATACTCTTATTGAAAGAGAAACTATTACTAAGGAAGAAATTGAAGAACTTGTTGAAACTGGACATATTAGTGATAACTTTACACCTAGTGAAGATACTGTTAGTTTAAAAGAAAGAGCTAAGGTTCTTGGCGTTAAAGGTTATACTAAGATGACTGATGAAGAGTTAAAAGAAGCTATAGAAAAAGCAGAAGATTCTAGTAAATAGAATCTTTTTTTAGTTAATGCTTAATAATTTTTTAGTTTATTTATTAACACTACTTTTATGTTTGAAAGAAAAGGTTATCTCGTTACGAAAAATAGTATTTTTTATTTAGACAAATATTATTATATATGATAAAATATTTTATAGAAGTAAAGAAGGCAGTGATATTATATGACAAAGATTATATCTTTAGTAAATCAAAAAGGTGGTGTTGGTAAGACAACAACTAGTATAAATCTAGCTGCGTCTTTAGGTAAATTAGGGAAAAAAACGCTTATTATTGACCTTGATCCACAGGGTAATGCGACAACTGGATTAGGGGTTAATAAGGGTAATATAAATTATAGTGTTTATGATGTATTAAATGGGTCTTGTGAGGCTAAGAAAGCAGTTAGAAAGACTGGCTTTACTAATCTTTCCATTATTCCAGCAACAATTAATTTAGCAGGTATTGATATTGAACTTATGGAAAAAGGATATCAAAATGTTGAGTTTAAGAAGAATGAGCAGTTAAGGAATGCACTAGCAACGATTATGGATAATTATGATTATATGATTATTGATTGTCCACCATCACTAGGATTACTTACTACAAATGCATTAGTAGCTAGTGATTCAGTTATTATTCCAGTTCAGTGTGAGTTCTTTGCACTTGAGGGAATTACCCAACTACTTAACACAATTATTATGACACAAACTAGATTAAATCCTAATTTAAAAATTGAAGGCGTATTATTGACATTATTAGATTCTAGAACTAATTTAGGATTAGAAGTAGTTGAAGAAGTTAGAAAGTTTTTTAAAGATAAAGTGTTTAATACAATTATTCCACGTTTAATAAGATTAGTTGAAGCTCCAAGTCATGGTGAACCAATTAATGAATATGATCCAACTAGTAGAGCGGCTGAGGCTTATACTAATTTAGCCAAGGAGGTTATAGAGAGAGATGGAAACTAAGAGAAAAGCATTAGGAAAGGGGTTAGAACAATTATTTAATAGTGAACAAATAAATTTTGACACTATAGAGCAAAATATTGTTGAGAACTCTAGTGAAAGTGATATTCAGCAAATTCCAGTTGCTGAGATTCGTAGTAATCCATATCAACCTAGAGAGCATTTTGATCAAGATGCTTTATTAGAGCTTGCTGAGTCAATTAAAGAGCATGGTGTTATTGAGCCAATTATAGTTAAGAAGAGTTTACATGGATATGAGCTTGTTGCTGGTGAACGTAGAACTAAAGCATCTGCACTTGCTGGTATGAAAACGATACCTGCTATTGTAAGAGATTTTACTGATGAACAAATGATGGATATTGCTATTTTAGAAAATATTCAAAGAGAGGATCTTTCACCAATTGAGCTTGCTGAGGGTTTTCAAAATTACATCAATCATACAGGTTTAACTCAAGATGAAATTGCAAAAAAGTTTGGTAAGAGCAGAAGTTATATTACTAATTTACTTGGACTTCTTAGTTTACCTAAAAGTGTTCGTGAACAAATTAATTTAGGTAAGATTTCAATGAGTCATGCGCGTACTTTATCAAAGTTAGATGATGATGATTTAATTATTACTTTAGCTGAGAGAATTGTTAGTGATGGAATCTCAGTAAGAGAACTTGAAAAGTTGTGCTCTATGAAATCTGTTGGCAAGAAACAACCAGTAACTAGAGTTAATATTAAACCTCTTAAGTTTTCAATTTATGAAAGTGTAATGCGCGATAAGATTGGAACTAAAGTTCAAATTAATAAGAATAAGATTTTAATTCCTTTTGATAGTGAGGGAGATTTAGCGCGTATTTTAGAAATTTTAGATATTGATGTGAGTGAGGAATAATGGAATTTTGGGTAAAGATTGCTGATATAGTATCATCTAAAAAATTTTATGGACCAATTGTAGTTGTTATTGGAGTTATATTTATATATAAAATAATTATTTCTATTCTTAATAAAACTACTATTAGGGGAACGACAGAGTTTGAGAAGAAAAAGAGAGTTACAGTTTTAGTATTATTTAAAAATATTACTAAGTATGTATGTTTAATTATTGCTGCTCTTATGATTTTAGATATTTTTGGAGTTGATACTAGTTCTTTAATTGCTGGATTAGGTGTTGCAAGTGTTGTTATTGGTCTTGCTCTTCAGGATGCTTTAAAGGATATTATTGGTGGTATTAATATAATCATGGATAATTATTATGTTGTTGGTGATTATGTTAAATATAATGATTTTACAGGTCAGGTTATTTCTTTTGGATTAAAGACTACTAAAATTAAAGATTTTAATGGTAATGTAATGGTTGTGTCTAACAGAAACATTGATAAGATAGTAAATTTAAGTCAAGAAAAACATGTTGTTTTACTTAACATTCCGACTTGTTATGAAGTTACGGAAGAGAAGGTTAAAAGTGTTTTACTTGATGTTTTAGAGGACGTAAAAAAAATAAAAGATGTTGATGATAAGGAATGTAGTTATCTTGGAGTTAATGAACTTGGAGATAGTGCAGTAAATTATTTAATTAGTGTCAAGTGTAAGCAAGGAAGTGAATATGCCGTTAGAAGAGCGATTCTTACTCTTGTTAAGGATGCTTATGATAAGAATAATATAAAGATTCCTTATAATCAGATTGAGGTGCATAATGGAAGCAAAATATAATTTGGGGGATAAAGTTGTGATGAAGAAAGACCATGCATGTGGGACTAATTTATGGCTTATTACACGTGTTGGGGTTGATATAAAACTTAAATGTGTAAATTGTAATCATGAGATTATGATGGATAGACTTGAGTTTGAGAAGAAACTAAGGAGAGTTTTACATGAAGATTAAGAGGAAATATGAAAAGGTGATGCTCCATCCGATAATGACTTTTTGTTTACTTATTTTTGGAACAATTATCTTAAGTGGAGTTCTTACTCTTTTTAATGTTAGTGCTAATTATAATAAGGTTTCTAATATAGGATCGTATGTTAGTGATTCAGTATATGTAGAAAATTTATTTAGTTTAAGTGGCCTTAAGTTTATTTTTAGTAATGCAGTATCAAGTTTTGCATCTTTTACACCTTTATCTATGCTTATTATTACTTTAATTGGTTTTGGTGTAATGGATAAGAGTGGCTTTTTAGATAGTTTCTTTTATGTACTTACTAAAAGAGTGAGCAAGAGAGTTGTAACTTTTATTTTATCTTTAGTATGTATACTTGCGTCTATAGGTGGTGATTTAAGTTATATAGTGCTTATTCCACTAGCTGCAGTATTATTTAAATATGGTAAGAGACATCCTAAAGCAGGTATTATTTGTGCTTTTGCTAGTTTAAGTTGTGGCATTGGTATTAATATTTTTATGAACTCAATAGATAGTGCTTTAATGAGTTATACATTATCTAGTGCAAATTTGTTATCTCCTGATTATCAAATGAGTACATTTAGTTATGTGCTTATAATGCTTGTATGTGCTTTAGTTTTAGCTTGTATTGTTACAAGTATTACTGAAAGAGTGATTGTGCCTAAACTTGGTAAGTATGCTTTACTTGATGATGAGGAAGATTATTTTACTAAGACAGAAAGAAGAGCTTTAGTAGTTTCTCTTTTTGCAGGGGTTATTTATTTGTTAATATTTGTTTATAATATTATTCCAAATGCACCTTTAGGTGGAGCACTACTAGATTATTCACAAACTTTATATATTGATAAGTTATTTGGGTATAATTCCTTCTTTAATCAAGGATTTGTATTTGTTGTAACAATATTATTTATTATATTAGGTTTAGTATATGGTATTGTTAATAAGTCAATTAAGAATGTTAAAGATTTATGTAATGGATTAAGTTATTCATTAGATTATATTGGTAAAGTGTTAGTACTTATATTCTTTGCATCAGCATTTATATTTATATTTAAGAAAACGAATATTGGAACTGTGTTTACAGCATATCTTGCTAGTGTTATTAGTAAAACTAATTTTACAGGAATTTCACTTGTAATGCTTACACTTGGATTTACTGCACTTGCTACATTGTTACTTCCAAGTAGTGTTAGTAAGTGGGCTATAATGAGTGGTAGTGTTGTTCCGGTATTTATGAATGCTGGACTTAGTCCAGAGCTTGCTCAGTTAGTATTTAGAGCTGGTGAATGTGTGACTTATGCGTTAACGCCAATTATGGCTTACTTTGTTATTTATTTAGCATTTATGGAACTTTATAGTACGAATACTGATAAAGATGGTCTTTGGGGTAATACTAAGTATTTAGTTCCTTATAGTTTTTATACATTAGTTATGTGGGTTGTAGTATTAATATTATTCTATTTAATAGGATTACCACTTGGTATAGGAACTAGCGTTGCTTTATGATTTTAAAAGGATATTTGTTTACTTATGGATATTTAATAGTTATTTTACTTCTTGCTTTTGGTCTTAGAAAAATATTTAATTTAAGAACTTTGTTTACGAAGAAGTTTATACATATTATGATATCTTTTTGTTATTTGATATTGTATAAATATTTTGGTAGTAGCATTCATATTATTATTCCACCACTTTCGTTTATTGTGATAAATATACTTTCTTATAAGTTTAAATTATTTAAGTCAATGGAGGATGGTAGTGGTAATTTAGGGACTATTTATTATCCAATAAGTGTGTTTATTATGGCACTAGTAACTTATTTTGTTCCAGAGTTTTATGGGGCATTTGGTGTTGGTTTGTTTTGTATGGCATTTGGAGATGGTTTTGCACCTTTAGTTGCTGGATATTTGAAATCAAGACAAATATATAATCATAAGACGATTAGTGGAACAGCGACTGTGTTTGCATTTAGTTTAGTTATTATTGTTATATTTAATTATTACTTTAAATTTAATTTTAATGTTATTGATATGATTTTAGTAAGTGTAGTTGCGGCAGCTTTAGAGTTATTTGATAGAAAAGGTTTAGATAATTTATTTTTACCTTTGGGGGTTTCATTGGTTGTATATTTAATGGAAGTGATTTAAATGTATTTATCTATTTTATTGCCTAGTGTGTTTGCACTTTTTGCACTATGGAAGAAGAAGGTTACAAAGCCTGGGATTGTTGCTGCTTGGTTAATGGGAGTAATAATTACTTATTTTGGTGGGCTTTATGCTTTTGGTGCTCTTGCTCTTACGTTTGTGCTTACGATATTAAGTGATAAATTAAAGAAGAAAACTAATGATGAATGCAGAACTATATATCAGATGTTTAGTAATGTGTTGTTACCAACGATTTGTATAGTGTTATATCACTTTACTTTAAATGATAAGTTTTATGTAATGTATTATGCTGTTCTTTCTTCTAGTTTAGCGGATACTTTAGCAAGTAGCATTGGAACGCTTTCTAAAAAGAAACCGGTGAGTATTTTTACTTTAAAAAGAGTACCAGCGGGTACTAGTGGTGCAGTTTCTTTTTTGGGAATTAATGCTTCTTTAGCTGGTGGCATTATTTTGGGTCTTATTTATTATACAGAAAAGTTAAATTCAATGAATTATTTGTTAATTATTCTTATGGGCTTGTTTGGGTCTATTGCAGATAGTTTATTAGGTGATTCTTTGCAAGGTAAGTTTGTTTGTTCTAAATGTAAAAAAGAAGTTGAAGAATATGAGCATTGTGGTGAACCAACTGAATTAGTTAAAGGTTTATATTGGATGAATAATGATGCAGTAAATCTTTTAAATAATTTGTTTGTGTTTATTTTATGTTATATATTCTTATTATAAAAAACGCTTGTTAGGCGTTTTTGTTTTGGATTTTAATTAGTCTTGCATGCATGACAACTTTTTCATCGTCATTGTAACAGGTAGATAATGTGATTATTTTATCTGTTTTAAAAATGTCGGTGTTAAATTTGTGGTAGCTTCTTTCTTTTAATTTATTTGCAAAATCCAAAAATTCATCGTCTGAATTAAAGGATATTTGTAAATAGTCTGATGTTGTTGGAATATGATAGACACTAAATACTTCCCATAGGGTGTTTGATTTTTCAGTTGCTACTTTGATTACGTAGTTGTTAGTATTATCAAACCAAGAAGATTTAGTAATATTTTTAAGAGAACCAAACATTGCTGAATTTGATCTGCCATGGCCATAGATAATGGTGTTTTTATCTTCGAAGTTTGTGTTATTTCGGTAGTCTAAGAAGATCCAGCCGGCCCCGTTAGATGTTTTGTCAAATGTATGATTTAAGTAAAAATCATTGTTATTTGTTTGAACATAAGGATAGTTGATTGTTGTACCATTTACTTCAATCCACCCTTTGACGTCTTTATTAATTTTTTTAAGTTCATTAAAATCGGCATCAATCATATTCATTTTAATAAAGTTCCAGTATGGAGCATTTTTATCTATTGTAATTTCATTATTTACAATTTCGGTGTTTTCGTTATCTTCAATTTCAGTGATTTTGGTAACTTCTATTATTTTATTAGTTTGCGAGTCTGTTTTTTTGTTATCACTTGTCCATTTTAAAATTTGGATGGTTGAAGAGGTAAATTTAATAATGCATATTATAATGATTATTAAAAGGAATAAATTAATCCATTTTATTCTAATTTTTTTTCTCTTTTTCATACTATTCACTATTTAATTATATCATTTTTATGATTGTTTGCATATTTTTTGTTGTATTTACAAAAGCAGTAGAGGTTGTACTGCTTTTGTTTTTATAATAAATAGTGATGGGGAGAAAATCATTGACACATAATAAGAACCTAATTTTTAATAAACGAATAAAATAGATTAGGTGATTTAATATGGCTTTAAAAGGGGTAGTTTTGGATAGTGGACATGGTGGAAATGATCAAGGCTCTTCTGGAAATGGAATAATTGAGAAGGAGCTAACTTTAAAGATAAGTCAGTATATGTATGATAGGTTTAAAGAACTTGGAGTACCGGTAAAAATGACGAGAACTAGTGATGTGGATTTGGAACCGAATGATAGACCTGGAGTGGTTTTAGATAAGTTTGGTGATGGTAAGGGTGTTGTGGTAATATCTAATCACATAAATGCAGGAGGCGAGGACGCGTAATATGTGGTTAATTATAGGCATAGTGTATAACTTTAATAAGCTTCTTATTTTACTGGATATAATGGTATAATAGATATATCAAAATACTTTAAAGATGAGAGGTGAAAAAATGTTATATATAACTGGTGATACTCATGGAGATTTTTATAGATTCGGTCATTTAGGATTAAATGATGAAGATATTATGATTATTTTAGGTGATGTGGGTATTAATTATTATTTGGATGAATATGATAAAAAATTAAAGGAAAGATTAAAAAGATATAATTTCAAATTTTTCTGTATTCAAGGAAATCATGAAGAAAGACCAGAAAATATTTCTAGTTATCGTGAAGTAGAAATGTTTGGCGGTAAAGTATTTATAGAAGATGAATATCCTAACTTAATATTTGCTAAAAATGGAGAACTTTATAATATTGATGGCAAAAGTATTTTAGTGATAGGTGGTGCTTATTCTATTGATAAAGACTATAGAATAAGTAAAGGATATCCGTGGTTTAAAGATGAACAATTAACTGAACAAGAAAGAATAGATATATTGGATAAGTATTCTGGAAAATACGTTGATATAATTCTATCTCATACTTGTCCGTTAAGATATGAACCAAAAGAAAGTTTTAAATTAAGTTTGCCACAAATTGCAGTAGATAAATCTATGGAGTATTTTCTAAATGACGTAGATCAAAAAGTAAATTA
Organism: uncultured Bacilli bacterium; assembly: GCA_934090735.1. Classification (GTDB taxonomy): domain Bacteria; phylum Bacillota_I; class Bacilli_A; order RF39; family UBA660; genus CAG-533. Next base: position 34,004 of record CAKOJR010000005.1, on the reverse strand, counting down.
TAATAAATGGTATTGTGGACATTATCATTTAGAAAAAACTGTGGATAAGTTAGAGTTTATGTTTGGAAGAATTAAAAGTGTTGATACTGGTGAATTTATACCCAAATACGATTTTCATAATGGTTATGAAATAGTTAGAGATGCATGTAGTCAAAAAGATTATAAATATTGCCCTGTATGTAAAGGAGATAATATAGTTATAGAAAAAGGTGAAGGACACAATATTAATGGTTTATATTTTATTGCAATAGTTTGTAATGATTGTAAAAAGATTTATGGATTTAATGATGTTAATTATAAACCTAATTGTCCTAAAGAATTGTAAAATTAAAATTTTAATATGTATTTTTTGCAAAAAAAATAAAATTTGCAATATATATGTTATAATTATATTAATTTGTGTGAGGGACTGATATTATGAATGAAAGGAATCAAGCAAAAGAATTTTATAATAATAAAGACTTTGAAAAAGCATTATTGATATATGATAAATTATGGAATTCGTCGAATAAGGATGATCATAACCTTTTTGCAGAGTATGGTAATTCATTACGTAAATGTAATAAATCAGATATTTTTTTAAATGAGTTTTCTAAAATACCAAAAGATTCATATATAAGAAAAAGTAATTATGTAATATCAGTTTTATGTTGGTGTGTATATGATGTTTATATTAAAAATTATATAGATACTGAGGAATCTAACTTTGAAGAGTTTATAAAAATGGCAGAAATAATAATTAATCACTCTGTGCAAAGAGAAGCAACTAATGAAATTCTTACACCATATGTTTTAACTATCAAAAAAGTTGTAAAAGTATATAATAATAAGCTATCTTCACGAACATCCAGAAGTAATCAAGAAAAAATAGTCCAATGGTTAGAGAAACTTAATCCAACAATATTATCTGAAGAATGTTTTACAACAAAAATAGGAGAAGGCGAATTTGAACAAGCATCATCCAAGGAATTTTATTATCAAAACATGGTTAAGTCATATGAAAAAATAGGACAATATGAAAAATGTATTTTAATTGGTGAAGAAGCATTAAAAATAATTAAAAAGTTTCATTATAAGAATAAAATTTGGATTACAGGTAGAATATTATATTCAAAATGTATGATTTCTAGTAATAGAGAAATTGATTTTCAAAATTATAAAACATTTGCTGAAAAAGAAAATTACTGGTTTTTATGGCATAAACTTGCAAATATTTGCTATAGTTTTGGGAAGTTTAAAGAGAGTTTACTGTATAATTGCAAAGCTATTTATAATGAATTAATTGATGAAACAAAAGTAACTTTATTATATAACTTGGGATTATGTTGGGAATCGCAGGGTAAAAATGATAATGCTATAAAATATTATCATGCATGTGCTTACTTTAGAAATTTAATGGGTTGGAATTTATCAGAGGAATTACAATATTATATATCTGAATATGATTTAGATGTTACCAAAAAACCAAATATGTATCAATTAAAATCTATAGCAAGAGAATATATTGAACAAAATGATAATGAATATTTATTTGGTAAAATAGATAATATATTGAAAAATGGGCATTCGGGATTTATAAAGCAAGATAATAATGAAGATAATATATATTTTAATATGCGTAGTGTTATTGGCAATAAACAATTATTACAAAAGGGTAAAAGAGTCAAATATAAAGTAATAATAAATGATAATGAAAAAACAGAAGCAATTTGTGTTGAAGGAGTGAAGTAGTAATGGAAGTATATATAAATCCAGATGATATAGAAACTTATATCAAAGATTATTCTAAAAAAAATATTGATTTTGTATTTAGTAATTATATTAAAGTTCAAGGTAAAGAAGAATATACATGCAACTTTTTTATATCAGGAAAACAATGTAAAGTTAAATTCTATGTTAAGGTTAAAAAGATGTCTGTAAAAATGATGCCTATTGGAAAAAATGCTGAAGAATCTAATAAATTGATAAAATATTTAGCTGAATTAGGTTATCCTATTGATAGTGCTCAACCCAAACAAACAGTGTTTTCATGTAATAAAGAAACAATTGAAGAACTTATTAAATGTGTTGAAGATGAGTTTTCTTCTGAAATTCAAATTAAATATTATAGTAATAATAGAATTCGTTTTATTGGGTATAATAAAGATCATATTGATATAACATTTTACCCTCAAACTAATAAAGTTATGATTCAAGGTAGACCTTTTAAAACTTTTGGTATAATAATGACCTTATTATCTCAATTATCTTCTGTATCTCTTGATAGTATTATAGAAATAAACAACATGTTTACAACAACAAAAATTTCAACAGCTGATATAAGAGAAACAATTAAAGCAAATTTATCAAATTCATATACTTTTTTAGATGAAGCATTGATAAAATCTCTTTCAGGATCAATCACATCACTTAAAACAATAAAAGAAAGTGAGGATTATACTTGTTGTGTTACAGGTGCATTTAAAACATTAGAAGGTTACTTAACAAAAGTATTAGTGAATAAGTATTCATATAAGATTGATAAAAAAAATAAATTTTCAATGTTTTATAAAGATAGAGGAAATTCAAGTAAAATTGAAAATGATAAATTAATAAGTAATGATGAAAAAGAATATTTAATAAAATTAAATAAAATATATTCAAATAAGAGAAATGTGTTCTTGCATGCAACAATTGAACCATCACAAACAAGAATAATTGAAAATTGGCAAGAAGCAAAAGAAATAGTTGATGAAATTATTGAAAATATTGAAAAATCTTATAATGTTTTTTATAAATAAAGGAGAATATTTATGAACGATTATGAAATTTTTAATTTTGAAGAGGATATAAATAAAAATTATATTTTTTTGAACAATATTGATGACTTATATTTTTTTACTGAAGATATATACAATGAACTTTCAAAAACTCAAGGAAATAAATTCTCTGTTATTGTAGATTTGTTTTTGCGAAATGGATATTCATTTAATAGGTATGTATTATTAAACTTTGAAGAAGGAAGCTATAATAGTATAATCATAAATCCAAATGATGTATCAGAATCAAGTAAAAAAACTGTTAAACAATATTTAAAAGAACATGTTGATATATTAAATAATGGTACATTAACAAAATCAACAATAAATTATGTATTAAACAATTAGATTTATGAAATTGTTTGTTGAGCGTAAAGTCTATTTATATAGGCTTTTTTATTTTGAGAAAAGAAAGGATATGAGAATATGAAAATAAAATCAAATAGAGAAGAAGGATATATAGTTATGGGAAATTATCATTTGAAGGATAGAAGATTAAGTTTAAAGGCAAAGGGTTTATTATCTTTAATGTTATCATTACCAGATAATTGGGACTATTCTATATTAGGATTATCAAGTATTTGTGTTGAAAGTAGAGATACTATTAGAAAAATATTAAATGAATTAAAAGTTAATAAATATTTAAAAGTTATTGAAACTAGAGATGAAAATGGCAGATTTGATTATGAATATATAATTTATGAAAAACCATATGAAAATTAATCCAGTGCACCATTACGGGTATGTGGATTTCCGAATACGGTTTTTAATTCATAATAAATTATTTAAAATCAATTATTAAAACAAATAGATAAAGACGATAAAACCATATAGACATGGTATAATATAATTAACTGTTTAATTATTATAAGAATAGCTATGCTAATGTTTTGAGGTGATTTGTATGAACGATTTGATTATTTTAGAGGATAATGATTTAAATGATATATTTGATTTAGTTAATTCTTTTCAAATTATTTTTCATCCTTATTATGCTATGGAAGGAAAATTTACTCATTACAAAGAATATTTGATGAATAAGAAAGACAAAATTATTGTACTAGATAGAAATATAACTTCAATGTTGTTTGATTATCTTAAAAATGGTGAATTAAAAGAAGAAGATAATATGATAATGCTACTATCATTTTTGATGTTTTGTAATTGTAATGGATTACAATATAATATTGGATTGGCAATGAATGAATATGGAGATTTAACAGAAAATTCAGAAGTCATTAGGCAATTAAATGAGTTGTTGACTTATCTATCTGAAATTCCAAGTTTAGTTTTTTTAAATCATTTAAAAAATGGGAACTATAAATTACAAAAATTTGATATATCAGTAAAATTTCACCGCCATGCAAATTATAAAAATAAAAGTATTACATATTTACTTAGTTATTGTTCGGTTTTAAAAATTGCAGAGGTTTTTTTAACTAAATTATCTACAAAAAACAAAATTTTAAAGTATCTTGATTGGTATTATGATAATTTAAAATTATCTATGTATGATATTACCTATGCAATTTTATTATTCACTAACTATTCGACTATTAAGGCACCAAAAAATATTAAAAGTAAAGATTTTGAAAAAATTATTAGAGGATGTAAAAATCAGGCTTGGGATATCTCTTATTTGTCATCAATCAATAATTTTCAATACCATTTTTCAGATAAAGAAGTTTTCTTTGCAACAAATGATAAAAATTTAAAATTAATATTTATGGGCTGCCATTATTTTGATAATTCATGGGCTGGATTAATTTTTGATAGAATTGCTATTCAAAAAGATAGAAATGAAATATTTGATCTTATTGAAAAAAAGATGTCAAATCGAACTGATATTGATTTTAATGAACAATATTTAATACAATTATCGCATTCTTTAGAAGAAGAATTAAGAAAAACAATAATTGATACTAATTAATCATAAAAAGTCGATTTTTGCCAGTTTTTATAGTATAATTAATATTAGCAATTATCCAAAAAATTGTAATTTAAAAAATTTTTAATTAGATAAAAATAAGTATTTAAGATTAGAAGAGAAATTATAAGTGTGGTGTATATTATGAAAGGTAAATTAGAATTAACATGGATAGGAAAAAACAATGAAGAAAAGGTAGAACCTAGAATATTGATTAAGGATGATGAAAGAAGTTATGGTGATAAAAATTCTCGAAATATTCTCATTCATGGGGACAATCTTTTAGCGTTGAAAGCATTAGAAAAGAATTATTCAGAAAGGATAAAATGTATTTATATAGATCCTCCATATAATACTGGAAGTGCATTTGAACATTATAATGATAATCTAGAACATAGTATTTGGCTAAACCTAATGAAGGAACGTTTAGTTATTTTGCAGAGATTATTGAGAGAGGATGGTATAATATTTATTCAAATTGATGATAATGAATATGCATATTTGAAAGTATTATGTGATGAAATTTTTGGTAGAAATAATTATTTGAATACTATAACAGTTAAAATGAAGAATATTGCAGGTGCAAGTGGTGGAGGAGAAGATAAAAGATTAAAAAAGAATATTGAATTTATCCTTACATATACTAAAAAATATGATAATTTTAAATGGCTACAAAATGCATATGCGTATACAGAAATATGTGAATTGGTAAAAAAATATAAAGATGAAGGTATTAGCTGGAAATATACGTCGGTATTATATGAAAAAGGAGACCCTGAATATCTAGCATCAACAGTAGATGGCGATGGAAATGAAATTAAAATATATAATCGTCCAAATGCAAAATTTATGTCAATATCTCAAATTGCAAAGCAAGAAAATATTTCAGAAAATGAAGTATATTATAAGTATATGGATCGAATTCATACAACTGCAATGCCACAATCTTCAATTAGACCAAGAGTAATGGAAAGATTAGAAGGCATTAAACATTCAGATGTAATTAGCATCAAATATATTCCTAAGACTGGTAAAAACAAAGGAAATGAATATGAGCAATTCTATAAAGGCGATAAATTTAGATTACTTACTTGGCTAAAAGATGTAACGGAATATAAAGATGGAAAATGGTTAAAGAAAGACTTACAAGGAACTTTATGGGATGGAATAAATCTTAATAATTTAACAAAAGAAGGTCAAGTAGAATTTCCTAATGGTAAAAAACCAGAATTATTGTTAAACAGGATAATAGAAATGAGTACAAATGAAGGAGATTATGTTTTAGACTCATTTTTAGGTAGTGGTACTACAGCAGCGGTTGCCCATAAAATGAATAGAAATTGGATAGGAATTGAGATGGGTGAACATGTATATACGCATTGTATAAAAAGATTAAATTTAATCATTGATGGAAAAGATAATGGTGGAATTACCTCGATTGTTAATTGGAATGGTGGAGGAGGTTACAATTTTTATGAACTTGCACCAACTTTAATAAATGAAGATTCTTTTGGGGAAATGGTTATTAATAAAAACTACAATCCAGAAATGCTAGCAAGATCAGTTGCACTCCATGAAGGTTTTGAATACAATCCTGATAAAGAGATTTTTTGGAAACAATCAATAGGAAATGAAAATAGTTATTTATATGTAACAACTCAATTTTTAAATTCAATGACACTAGAAAAAATAAAGGGTTCTATGCTTCCTGAAGAGTATCTTGTTATTGCGTGTACTGCTTATGATGAAGAACTGTTAAATAAGTACAAAAATATAATGATAAAAAAAATACCAGAGATGTTATTAAATAAATGTGTTTTTAATGTAAATAATTATAATCTAAATGTTGTAAATGATATTTCCAATGATATGGAGGATGAATTTTATGAATGATGTAAATAGTATGAAGTATTCTATTGATTATATATCTGGTATAATGTCGTTAAGAAACCCGCAAGAAAAGTCATTGCAAATATTGGATGATATATTAAAAAGTACGAATTTAATGAATGAATATAACCAAGATAATATTAATAATTTAAAGGTAATTAATTCAAAATATCCAATATTTACTGAATTTGAAAGAGCATTTACTTCATTAACATTTGCATTAGCAACAGGTGTTGGTAAAACTAGACTTATGGGAGCATTCATAACATATCTTTATACAAACTATAATATTAAAAATTTTTTAGTAATTGCTCCATCTACAACTATATATGAAAAATTAAAAAGAGACCTAGGAAATCCAGATAATTCTAAATATGTGTTTAAAGGAATTGGATGTTTTAATAATCCTCCAAGAGTAGTCGCTGATGATGATTTTAATAGAATGATAAATTTATTTGATTCTGAAGTAACAATTTATGTTTATAATATAAGTAAATTTGATAAAGAAAATACAAAAATGAAAGCTTTCAGTGAAGTAAGAGGAATGTCTTTTTATGATGAGTTAGCAGAAATGAAAGATTTAGTCATTATTATGGATGAATCACATCATTATAGAGCAGATAGAGGAATGGAAACTATAAACAATCTGAAACCAATTTTAGGCTTAGAATTGACTGCCACACCTTTAGTAAATGTAAAAGGTAAGCAAATTCCATTTAAAAATGTTGTGTACGAATATCCATTATCTGAAGCAATAAAAGACGGATATACAAGAGTTCCTTTTGCAGTTACTAGAACGGATATTAATTTTTATAATTTTGGTGATGATGAGATAGATAAATTGATGTTAAATGATGGAATTTTATGTCATAAACGCATTAAGGAAAAATTATTTTATTATTCTAGAAGTATGAAAAAGGATTTAATAAAACCATTTATGTTAGTTGTATGTAAAGACACTGAACATGCTTCAAAAATAGAAAAGTATATAAAATCTGATGACTTTCAGAATGGACATTATAAATTTAAAACAATAACAATAAATTCAAAAATGTCAGGCATTGAAACTGAAGTTAATACAAAGCTGCTTTTGGATGTTGAAAAAGTTGATAATCCAATTGAAATAGTAATTCATGTTAATATGTTAAAAGAAGGATGGGATGTAAATAATCTTTATACAATTGTGCCTTTAAGGACAGCAAGTTCAAAAATATTAAGGGAACAAATGGTAGGAAGAGGACTACGATTACCTTATGGTGAAAGAACTGGTGATAAGGATATTGACTCTGTTATGCTTACAGCACATGATAAATTTAAGGAAATTATAGAAGAAGCCCAAAAAGGTAATTCAATTTTTAACAAAGGTAATATTATAAAAGCTGAAGAACTAGAAAAGGAAAAAATAATTTTTACGCGCTTACCTCTGGAATACCCCTCAGATGATGAATTGTGTGATAAACTTGTTGTATGTGAGGAAAGCGAAAAATATGGTTTTGCAAATAGAATAAATGATTTATTAGTAAAGAATGTTGAAAATTACACTTTAAGTTCTAATAATAATTTTACGGATGAAGGAAAAATTAAAATAAAAGATGCTATAGAATATGAAATAAAAAAAGATAAGGATTATGGTAAAATTTATGATGAAAATAAAAATCCAATTGAAAATTGGATAAAAGAAAATATTATTAAGACACACGATCAAATTCTTAATAAATTTATTTTAATACCAAAGATTAAGGTAGAAAGAGAAGAAGGTGAATACTACTTTGATGATTTTGATTTGGATTTAACTAAATTTAATCAGCAACCTATAGAAAATGAATTAATTTTAAGAAATTTATTAGATTCCTCAGATGAAGAAAAAATAGAAAAAGGTTATATTACTTTTGATATATTGAATCCTAAAAAGTCGATTGTCGATGAGTTACGAAAAAAAGCAGAAGTTGATTATGAAAAAAGTTCAGAGCTATTATTTAAATTAATAAGTCAGTTGACAGATTATTATGAACAACAATATGGTGTAGACGGAACAAAAAACATAGTTATGATGTATAAAAATGAAATAACATCAGAAATTTATTCTCAAATGTTAAGACATTTTATTAGAAATGAAGGATTGATAAAGGAAGAAGTTTTTAGTAATAGTAATATAAATTTTCAATCAAATTACAGTTATAGTAAAGTAAAGAATATTTTTGATTCATATGATTCTAAAAATGATGGAAAAATAACTTCAATATTATTTGATGGAATAAAGAGAGGTGTATTTAGTTCAGCAAAATTTGATAGTGAACCAGAACTTATACTTGCCAGACAGCTTGAAAGAGAAGATAATTTTGTGCGTACATGGTTAAGACCTAGTCCAAATGAGTTTAATATTACATATAATGGTGGAAAGCGTTATGAACCTGACTTTGTAGTGGAAACAGAATCTATTGTATATTTAGTTGAAGTAAAAGCTGATAATAAATTAGATGATGTTGATGTTTTAGCAAAACAGGAAAGAGCACTTTCATATTGTCAATTAGTATCAAAATGGGCAGATTCAACAGGTAATAAACATTGGGAATATGTTTTGATACCTTCAAGTAAGATACAAACTAATTCAACTTTTAAATATTTAACTGAACAATACAAAGTTGATTAGATTTTTATAAAAAATGGTATAGATTTTATATTCGAGATATCCTTTGTAAAAAAGGCTAGAAAAAGTAAATACTAAATCTTTAGTGATAAATCAAAATTAAAAAATTTTTTCTATATTATTAAATAAGTTGTTAGGGTGATTATGATGTATTCAAAAGAGAGAATGGATTTTATTATAGATTATATGTCTGCATATGAACAAAAGATAAAATTAGCTAATAAAAATGGCTTATTTGATAATGCAAAAATGTTTGAATTATTTGCGCAGAATATTTGTGGACTATACTTTAATCAAAAATTTTATAATTTAAATGATGAGAGATGTAATTTTCCTTATTTTGATTTGATATCAGAAGATAAAAAAATATATATTCAAGTAAGTACAACTCTTGATGTGGAAAATAAGATTAAAAGTACTTTAGAAAATGTCAGAGATAACAAGGATAATAAATATTCTGAAATTACAGAAGTCTATTTTTTTGTTTTACATAATGATAAAATTACAAAAATTAAAAATTATACTGGGAAAAAGCAAATTGGTAATATTCCCTTTGATAAAAGCAAGAATTTAATAACTACTCTAGACATTGTAACACGATCAAAAAATGATATAAAATTTCAAGAAGATATCTTTATATTACTTAAACAAGAATTTGAAAATTACAACGAAATATCACTAAAATTTAGTGAAGCCTTAGATATTAGTAAAAATGTTGGTATAAAAAATATAGATGTAAAAATAAATGGCGAATATGAAATTGATAGATCAGATTTTTTGAAAAGAATAAAAGATGATAATAATAAATTTATATCCATTCAAGGAATGGCTGGTAGCGGGAAGTCAGTTTTATGCAAAAAATACCTTGATGATGAGAAATTGGTCTTATTTGCACGTGCTGAAAGATTTGTTGAAGAAACTCATCTAAATAGTATTTGGGATTTTGATATTAAAACTATGTTAGATTTTCTAAATGGTAAAAGAATTGTATTCTTTATAGATGCTTTAGAATTTATTGCTGATGCGTCAAAAACTAAACTAGAATTATTAGAATCATTATATTCCATAGTATCAAAATATGAGAATGCATATATAATAACTTCATGTAGATCAAATGATAATAATGCATTTATAAAACTTGAATCTAACTATATGATTAAATTGTATGAGATAGACGAAATTTCATCAAAAGAGTTAAATCTAATTAAAGAAAAATACCCAATTATAAACAAGTTAGCACAAAATAATAGCTATAACGATTTGCTTAAAATACCTTTTTATATAAATATCATTATGTCATATAATATTAATCCAGATTGTATAGATGATATTAATAAACTCCGATATTATATTTGGGAAAATATAATTTGTTTGAAGTCTAAAACTAAAAAATATAATATTAAAGTATCTAATGTTAGAAAGGCAATAGAAAAAATAGTTTTTGACAGAGCAAAAAAATTTGTTTTAGGAGTCAGTGAGAAAGATATTGATTCTAATATTATTTCTGCTTTAATTTCAGAAGAAATAGTTATACGCAATAAAGAGGGTATTCGTTTAAAATATGATATATTTGAAGACATATGTTTTGAACAATTTTTTGATGAACAGTTTATCTCTTGTAAGGGAAAATATGATAATTTTTATAAAAAAATAGAAAAAATGGGTAGATGTGTCTATAGAAGATATCAAATATGGATTTCTAATAAATTATTTACTAAAGAAAATCAGGATAAATTTATAAATAATTTGGTATTTTCTAATTGCGTATCTAATGAGTGGAAAAAGCAAACTGAAATTGGAATATTAAAATCAAATTATAATGACAATTTCTTTGAAAAAAATATATTTAATATTTTAGATAATAATTTATTAGATGAATTTATAGATATTTGCAATATTTATTGCTTCGATTTGAAATTAGTTGATTTTAATAATGAATTTCCAAAAGTTATATTGATTCCAACTGGTGGAAGTCGTAAAAATATAATAAAAATAATTGCTCAAGAAAAGTTATATTTAAAAAATACTATTAATGAGTCTAAAGTTGCAAAACTTTGTTTAGACTATACAAATCAAAACAATAACAGGTTAAAAGAAATTGATATACTTGTTTGTTCAATCTTAGAATTTTTTGTTGATGAAGTTTTCCAAAAAGTCGATAAAGAGCGGTTCAATGTCATTGAATATATTGATAAATATCTTGTTGTACTTTTCAAACTTTCAGAAACTTGTTCTGAATGGTTAAAGAATTTTTTCACTAAATTATTAGAGAGTTATAACAGCAAAAGTAAAAAAAATCAGAGAATGTCGGAAGAAATATTACAATGGATTTCAGAAAATGCACACTATAATCTTGTTAAAGAATTGCCACATGAAATGTGTTTCATTGCTAATACTCTGTGGATTAAAAAAAACTCAAATAATGAATTTTATTATCATAGTAATGTCGAGAATGATTATGGATTATGTGAAGATTATAAGTATTCATTTCAAACACCAAATAAAAATGTTTTGTTGTGGAATCTTTTTAGAGTAAACTTTTATATTGGATTAGATTGGGCAATTGATTTTATAAATAATTCTGTTGACGCTTATGCAGAAAACTCACCCGACAATGTTCTTAAAGTAAAAATAAAATTTGTTGATACAAATGAAATTAAGCAATATTATGGAAATAATAATATGTGGCTGGCTGGTACAAGGGACGGATATGTTCCTGATTTATTAAGTGATATTGTATTTTATATTAAAGATTCCATAATTAATTTTATTCAGCAAAATTTATCTGATAAAGAAAATGTTGAAAAGATACTATTAAATATTAAAAATAAAATTTATTCAAAGTCAAATAATGTAATTTTATTGACAGTAATAGAGAATATAGGACTACATTTTCAAAATGAGTTTCCTGGATATGCCTTAGATTTAGTTACGAGTATTGATATTATAAATTGGGATACTCATAGATATTCCTTATATTTAAATAATCCTCAATTACAAATGCTAGAAAAACAATTATTATTAAAAATTGGATTGCCAGAAATAAAATATAGATATCAATTAGATAAAAAATGTGCAATCCATATTGAAAATTATGCTATAAGTTTGCAAATTAGTTTTGGTGTTGATTTTCAAAAACGGGTTTTTAAAATTTTGGATTATTTATATACTATTATTACTAATACTGAGGATAATGCAACTAATTATCTTCAAATACAAAAAATGGATATGCGAAATGCCGTAATAACTGAAGTTGATAAAAATACGTCAATGATTGAAACTAAAATTACTGGTGAAGCAAAAAAAGTGACAGATTCACATGAAAAACAAAATGAAATTTATGTTGAATTAGAAAATAAAATTGATAATTATATTAGAGATAGACAAAGAGGAAAAAACTATAGAGATAAGCTCCTAAATTGTATTGAAGAATTAAATGGTATTATAAATAGCAATAGTGATAGAACTAGTGGATATGAATCCATCTTAATATGTTTTATCTCCATAGCCCTAAAAGAAGAAAAATTATCTACATTAGAAAGAAATAATTTTTGTGATTTCTGGATTACTGGACTGGAAAAAATATTTGAAAACGAAGTTTTTATTTTTGAACCACAATTAATTAATATTTTATTAGATCAATTATATGAAGATACAAGTGATGAAATAAAAAATAAAATTAAAAAAATAATTTTGAAATGCATTATAAATGATACACATGATGGTATTATTAAACAAATACAATTAAAAATATCTCAGTATCTGTTAGGTAATTCTAACTTATCTAGAATTATATTTAATACTATCATCAAACTTTCAGAAGACGAAATGAATCATCAAAAATATAATGCTACGTACGTTAAAGAGTCTGGATTTGTATTTAAGCCTAATTTTGTGCCAAGGCTTTCTGGTGTGGACTATCAACTTGAAGAAAATAGCGAAAAAAAGTATGAAAGCTTAAAAGAACAAGTTATACAAGATTATTTGTTTGATGAAAAAAAATTAAATTTAGATCAGTTCAATATTGATGATTATGATATACAATTACTATTTAAAATTGTTAATTGTGGAATGACTTTAAGTAACAAATCTTTTGAAAAAATTCTAAAAGAATTGTTGAAATGCATGATAAATATATATGACTCTTGTAAAGAAGATAGGCTATATTATGAAATCATTGATACATATAGTGAATTTGAATTAGTTTCTTTTATACAAAAAGAATTAATTTACACATTAGAATATAATGAAAATGTGATTGATTTTTTGTTTAAAGATATTAATTTTGAAATATTTCAAGAGGAAGCAATAGAATTTTATCAGAAAATTATGGGTGGTTTTATTGCTGAATTTTATGATTCTTATAATAATGCTTCTAGGAGAAATATCTGTAAAAAGAAGATATCAGAAGTTGAAAAAAGAATTGTTAATATTAAAAATGAAAAAGTAAAAAAGCAATTATATAAATGTCTTTTCTTTAATGCATCAAGAGATTGTAAGTGGAATCCTTCGGAGATAAAAACAAGTTATAGCTATGAAGATAAAATGTTTTTAAACAGGCAGTTTTCAAAGTACGGAATTTATTATATAAGAGATGCTATTAAATCTTTATATTTACTGAATGTTGATGAATTACTACCTGAAATTTTAATTAGTGTAAAAGAAATCTTATCTTACAACAATAGTAACTATAATATTCTAGAAAAAGAATTAAAAGGTGATGTAGATATTATTATTAATATGATAATTATTAAATCATTTACAAAATATAGCGATAAAATAAAATTAGATGAAGAATTAATTAAGTCTTATGAAGATATTTTATGTATATTGATAGCTCATGATAATGAAATTGCAGGTGTATTAATTGATGAATTTAGAGTGCATTAAATAATATATAAATTCAATAGAATTTCAGGAAAAGAAGGTTAATATTGCATCATGTCCGTTGACTGTCCTATGATTTTGTGCTAAAATGATAATATAGGAAAGTTGTAAGATGATAGAAATAATTTGTATTTTTGCAAATTATTTTTTCTTTTACAAACCCTTATTTTATAACGGATAGTGAAGCATTTGACGAAAATCGTGCCATTGCAATTCCTATTATTTTGTGGTATTATGGTAATATAGGATAGTTATAAAGAAGGACTAATTGAGGGATTTTTTATCTCTCTTTTTTCATGTCCATTTTTATTTTCATCAAAGAAAGAGGGTGAGTTATATTTTTAAAAATTGATAATGAATTTTATGAAATAGTTGAAATATTAAATGAAAATTTGATTAAAAAATTTCTAAACTGTCGGAGACTATTAGTGGGTTTTAGGGATATTCCCTAACAAGCTAGATGGGTGTGTATACACCATGCTTGATATATTGTATTACACGGGTATGTAACCTCAAAATAGGATTTAATGGTAATCTGAAATTTGGTATGAAATGAAAGGAGAAATATGGAATTTAAGTCAATGGAGAAGTGGCGTGTTTTACAGAAGTTTAAAATTAGCGAAAAACAGTATAAGAGATTAGTGAAAAGATTAAAAAGAAGACATCCTAATGAGAGATGGATTGATGAACATTTTGCTCAAAATGGTGAAAGAGTAGTATATCTAAAATTAGAATTTGTAGAGTGGATAGAAGAAGTTTATTTCAACAACAATCTATTTTATTTGGATGCTGAAATAAATTTCTTTAGAAAACAAATATTAAAATTAGAAGACGAACTGAATTTTCCTCATAATGAATTTGAATATAAAGATATATCATTATATGATTTAAAAAGTTATTTTAATAAGAGTAAAAATGCTATTGGCGTTGCAGTTAATAGGATGGAAAAAAGAAATAATCAATCATTTAAGTATTTAAAAGATGGTAAAGTAATAATTTCTAAAGAAGGTGTTAAATGGTTAAGCGAAAACTATTTCCGTAAAGATTATCTAAAAATATTAGAATTTTATAAATTAGAACTCCAAAATGTTAAGCGAAACGAAATGGATTAAAGGAATATAATAGTTTCTATTACTAGATTAGTTTGAAATATAACTAATTTTTTTATGCCCTAATTTTGATAATAAAGTCTTATAGTCGTTCTTATTTCATAAAATGAAAGGAGAGGTGTAGATTAGTGAATATAACTGAAACTTTCGATAAAGATAAAAACTTGGTTGACTTAATAGAGGAGTACTTAAAATTGATGTTAGAAAATAGTAAGCAGTAAAAGTTTGTGATATAATGATATTGCTTATTGAAGTTATACACGTTGGAAGGAGTAGTAAGTGTATAACAATATAATACAAGCACCAAGTTTTTATAGAGTAGGTTTATATATCAGATTATCAGAAAGTGATGAAGATAAAACTTATGAGTCAGAGAGTGAAAGTATAATCAATCAAAGAAATTTATTGATGGATTATGTAAAAATGAGTGGATTTACTTTGGTTGATGAGTATGTAGATGACGGATTTACAGGAACTAACTTTGATAGACCTTCTTTTCAAAGATTATTAAAGGATATTGAAAGTGGTCGAATCAATTGTGTAATCACGAAAGACTTATCAAGATTAGGTAGAGATTATATACAATGTGGATATTATGTAGAACAATATTTTCCACAAAAGAAAATTAGATATATTTCTATATTAGATCAAGTTGATACATTTTTAGAAAGTGCTAATAATGATATTGCTCCATTTAAAGCTTTGTTTAATGATATGACTAGTAAAGATACTTCTAAGAAGATTCGTTCAATACTAAAAAATAAAAAAGAACAAGGTAAATTTATAGGTAGTAAGCCATGCTATGGTTATATGAGAGATCCACTTGATAAAGGACATTTAATACCTGATCCCGAAGTTGCTCCTGTTGTTAAAAAGATATTTAAAATGGCTCATTCTGGAATTGGAGTAAGTGATATTGTATCATACCTAAATGATAATAAGATATTAAGTCCTAGTATGTATAAAAATACTAAATCATCTTCAAGACGAAAAGTGAATGTATGGACAATATCTTCAGTAAATAAATTATTGAAAAATAGAATGTATACAGGAGATATGGTACAAAATGTTCAAACTAAGTTAAGTTATAAATCTCAGAAGAAAGTTGCTTTAGAAAAAGAGTTTTGGATAATAGTTGAAGATACACATGAGCCTCTAGTTAGCAAGATAGTATTTGAAGCAATACAAAATGCTCCTGCAAGAGTAAGAACAACCCATTGCAATAGAGAAAAAAGATTATTAGAAAATCTACTTGTATGCAAAGAATGTGGCAACTCCTTAAGTGTTCTTTATAGAAAAAATAAAAACTATAAAGATGGAAAATATTGGAGTGTTAATTGTAATAAATACGCAAGAGATCCAAGAAGACATTTATGTTATCCACATTTTTTTCCTTACGATAAGTTGGAAGAAAAAATAATGAGTGTTATTAAAACTACTTGTCAAAAATATTTAGATAGTTTAAATATTAAAGAGCTGTCTGAAAAAGTATTACAAGATAGAACAAAGGAAAAGAATGATAGACAAAAAGAAAAGCAACAGTTATTACGCGAGATTGATGAATTAAAAAGAAAATCTGATGCTTTATATGATGATAAATTTAATGGAATAATAAGTGTTGATACTTATACAAGAATCTCTACACAAACTGAAAAACAAATATCAGCCTTAAATTATAGAATTTATGAAATAGATAATGAAGAAAATCAGATTAAAGAAGATACAAAAGAAATAGCTAAATATGAAGAACAAATAAAATCACTTTTAAATTTAGATGAACCTAACAGAGAACTCATAAAAACTTTAGTAAAAAAAATTTATATTGATAAAGATAGAAATATAGAAATTCAATATAGATTTAAGGTGCTAGATGATATAAAAACTAATTATGAAGAAATAAATTAAATAATAAAAATAGGATGGTAAAATTTGGTAATCACACAATCTTACCATCCTCTATACTATTTTTAGAAAAAATAGAAACGCAGTAAAATAAAGGAAAAATGATAGTCTAATCACATAAAATCTTTCCCGAGGTGGCGAGGGTGCAGAAGTAATATATGCTCTTCGTAATAATGATAAGCTTGCTTCAAGTATTTTAAATGAGCTTGAAAAGAGTGGGCAGGTAGTTAGAAAGTATTATCAGAGAAGGCTTCCTAGTGATTCTTCTAAGGACTATTATTATATAATTCGTAATACACCTAATAATGAGACATTGATAGTTGAGTATGGGTTTTTAGATAATGCAGCTGATGCTGAGAGGCTTAAGAGTAATTATAAGAAATATGCTGAAGCTGTGGTAAGAGCAGTTACTTTGTATGGAGGATATAAGTATGTTCCAGTAAGCGGTTCTAATTATTATGTTGTTAAAAAGGGTGATTCACTATGGAGTATTGCGAGAGCAAATGGTCTTACCGTTGATGAGTTAAAAGCATTAAATAATCTAAGTAGTAATGTATTACATGTGGGTGATACTTTACTAATAAGCAGTGCTGATAGCACGGACGATGATGGGAATGATACTTATTATGTTGTAAAGAGTGGTGATACTTTATGGAGTATTGCTAGGAAATATAATTTATCTGTTAATGAATTAAAGGCGTTAAATAATTTGAGTAGTAATGTTCTTAGTGTTGGACAGAGACTTATTGTTGGAAAAGGTCCTTCTAATGATTATGTGGTCAGTGCTGGAGACACGCTATGGGCTATTGCAAGAAAGTTTAATGTTAGTGTGGATGAGATTAAGTCTTTGAATAATCTTAGTTCTAATAATTTAAGTATCGGCATGACTTTAAAGATACCACCTTATAGTAATAAGAAGAATGAGGAAACTAATGTGTATGTAGTAAAGAGTGGAGACTCTCTTTGGAGTATAGCTAGAATGTTTAATAGTACGGTTGATGAGATTAAGAGTTTAAATGGTTTAAAATCTAATGTTTTGAGTATTGGGCAAAGATTGATAGTACCGAGTTAATCCGTGCTTATAGTACGAGTTATTTAATTAAAAAAGTCGCTTTTATGTAAGCGGCTTTTAGTTTAGCATATCTTCAATTGGATCATCTATTTGATTATTATTTTCTTCATTATTATTTTCTGGTTCTTCAGGTGTTGTTGGTTCATTAACATGTACGTTTTTGCACACGTTTACTGATAGACTAGATATGCTTGAGACAATTACTCCAGAATGAACGTTTTGCTCTAGGATATTTCCTTCGATGCATGAATTACTTTCTGTATAATTTTTATTTAGTGTTATATTTCTTGTGCTTATCCATGATTCTAAATAGTTAATGTTTTGACCTACAAAGTTAGGTAGTGTTTCATTTTTTCTTATACCAGTATACATACGACCTATTGTTGGTACTTCGTATGGTTCATTAACTGAGAAACTAAATGTTTTTATGATTTCGGGTTTTTCTAATTCTAAATTTACTTTCATAGCTTTAACTATTTCAGTTAGACTTTCTTCATAGTACTGATAAGTATACATGTCGTATCCTTGATATATTGTTTGATCGTAACCTGATAGGAATGTTTTTTGAATATTGATGAATTCTCCTTCGCCAAAGTTACTTTTTAGTAGGATATTTTTACCAACGTTGTAGAAATTTAACATTTGATTTGTTTCCATGTTGGTATCCATATTATTTGATACAGCGTTAAGAACTTTATAGAATGTGTTAATGTTTCTAATTGTTTTTGCTTTATTTGCGATTGCGGTTACGATTGCTTGTTGATGTTCAACTCTTTTGAAGTCTGATAGTGCCCATTGGTGTCTGTTTCTTGCATATGCTAGTGCTTGTTCACCATCTAGATGCTGCATTCCTGGTTTAATATATACGATGTGTTCACCAAACTGACGATTAGAGTTTTGTTCGCAGACCATTCCTTTGCAATCTACTGTGCCATTCTTTTTAAAGTCTGGTTCATCTATGTTAACATCTATGCCACCTAAGGCATCTACTAAATTAACCACGCCTTTAAAATTGATTTTTACGAAATAGTCAATTGTGATATCTGTTAAATTTTCAATTGTGTTAATCATACATTTTGTTCCATATGCTGCAGCTGAATTTATTTTATTTTGTTTATTATTGTTGCAAGCTATTGGTACATATGTATCTCTTGGGATGCTAAATACTGTTGCTGATAATGTTTTAGGATTGAATGTTATTAACATGATTGAGTCACCATTAAATGCGGCATTATTTGCTAGGCCATCATATTCTGAGTCTACACCTAGAAGAAGCATTGTAAATGGTTCGGTTATGTCTTTATTTGTTGAAGCAACTGTATCATTGTTTCCTAGCTTTTTACTGTAGGTATCAAGTATTACAGCATTATCTAATTCTGGATAATTTGCTGCATATAGAAGTTTAAAGTTTGCGGTGATAAAGATTGCATCAATATCTTTGTTAATAAGTGCTTTTATTAGGTCATCATTTGTTTCATAATTTTCAATTTTCCATTTTTTATTATTTTTTACTAAATATTCTTGAGGTAGAATATAACCTTCTGGACTGTTTTCATTTTTTAAGATACCAACTGTTTTTATGGGTTCGTCTTTATTTAAGGTTGTAAGGTTTGTTGTATATATTATTTCTTCTTTACTGATGTTGTCTACTACGTTGTATGTTTTTTGAATATAGTAGTAACCGAAGCCGTTAATGATTGTAAAAATTGTTGTAATTATACTTGTTATAACTAGTATTGTGTGTTTTTTAGTTATTAGTAAAGCACTACCGATAAAGAAGAATAGTATAGCGTATGTTGTCATAGCAATTATAAATAAAACTCTAATAAAGGTTTCAATACCATTTAAAAGTATTAAACTGTATGTTAGTGAGAATACACTCATTATAAAAAGAACAAGTACAACGATGTACATGAAGTGAAATCCTGGTGTTGTTTTTTTAAGTTTTTTAAATAAGTTTCCAAATTTTCTCTTTTTATTCTTCTTCATTTTTATGCACCTATATTCTGATTATACACTATTTTATTTTAATTATAAATATTTTAATAAAAAAATAAGCCGGTTTTACGACTTATTTATTGGCAAAGTAGTTAGATTTTAAGACTGCATCATTTAGATTCATTTTGTCTTTAACTAACTTGTTGTAGTATTCAATTTTTTCAGATGACATTTTTTTGCCTTTTAGGTATTCTCCATTTGCAACGTATGTACTGCCATTGTACCAACTTCCGTCTGGGAAGAATACTAGTGGATCATAATCTTTTGAGAAGATGTCTCTACCGATGTAGTTTGCTTCGTTATATTTTACTCCAAATAGATTTAGCAGTGTTGGAAGCACGTCTAATTGAGAATTAACATCTTTTACTGTTTTTTTGATTTGACCATTACTCCAGATAATGAATGGTGTATGATTTATTAGGTTTGTATTTGTTTCTTTGTATTTGTCTAGTAATGTTTTATCTTCAAGTGTGTATAGGTAGTGGTCGCTTATTAGAACTACAATAGTGTTATCTAGTTCACCATTTTTTTCTAGATTTTCCATTAATAATTTAATCATGTCATCAGTTTCTTTTGCTTGAATTTTTAGACATTCGAATTCTGTTAAACCTGTTTCATTTGTTAATTTTGAGCAAGTTCCTTTACTTGAACTAAATGGCATATGTGCTGAGTAGGTAATTATGTATGATAGGTTTAGACCAGTATGTTTGAATATTTCTTTGTTGAATGTTTCGTTTTTTATTAGTTCAGTGTCTAGCCAGAATTCGTTATCTTTATAGATACCTAAATCTTTTAAGCCGTAGTATTCATTGTAACCAAATGATTTATAGTTAGCACCTCTTGAGTAGTATTCTGCTGAATTCATGTGGAATACATTTGATGTGTAGCCTTCTTCTTTTAGTAGGTTTGGTAAGCTATAAGGATAGGCATTTTTACTAAATGAATAGGCATTCATATTGTAGTTGTAGGCAGTAGAGTAGCCTGTGTTAATCATAAATTCTGAGTTGAATGTTGAACCACCACCAGAAGTGAAGGAATAGTGATTAACAAAGTTGATTGAGTTTTGACTTAGTTTATAGAATGTAGGCATGATGTCTTTATCTAATAGGAAGTTATCTACGCTTTCTAACTGAACAATTATTAAGTTTTTACCTTTGAATGCACCAGTATATTCATTTTCTTTGGCTTCGGTGCTGTTTGCAAAGTTTTCATCAAGGACTTTTTGTTCATTATCAGTTAGTGAATTACTGTCTTTAAAGTAGGTAAATATAAAGTTTCTGATGTTGTATTCATACATTCCACTAACCATTAAACTTTTATTATTGTCATTAAATGAACGATAGATACTTCTTGGGTTACGCCATTCATCCCAGTTTAGTTCGGTACTTGATTTACCTAGGCATAGTGGAAGTAAACTGTGGATAACTGTGAAAATAATAAGTGCAATTAATATTTTAAGGTAGTTGTTTTTAGATTGTTTTTTTGTCTTTTTTAGGCCAATTATTGTTAGGCTTAAACTTACTAATGTAGTTATTACTACCCATAACTTTATATTATTAAATACTGAACTGAAGTATGCAGCTCCTTCACCTGCAACACTTAATACACTAAAATCAAAGAATATTTTGAAGTATGAGAAGTATATTGCGTGGGTTAAGAATAGGGCAATACTTATGATGTAGCATATTATATAGAATATTTTGTTGTATGGATTTTTAAGATTTTTAGTTATGTATAAGATAGTTGTTATCCATAAGATTGTGAATAAGTTTGGAATTGGCATGAACCAATGATAGAAGCTTATTTGATTTGATAAGAATATTCTTAATGCTAAGTCTAATATTAATAAAGATATGAATAGGTATATGTAGTTTTTATTTGTTTTACAGAAGTCTTTAATTATGGTTTTTGTTTTTTGTAATATATTTAAAATTTTATTATTAATTTTTTGTAATTTGTTTTTTGTTTTAGGATATATTGCAATGTTAATAAGTAAAAATATACCAACAAGAGAGGTTATTGCTCCAGCTTTTAGTAGAGGCGGAGTATATTTAATATCTATTTTATGTGTTCCTTTGGTAATTTGTGCACCCAAGAATGTTTTGTCTGTTAAGACTTTTCCAACTCTTTCACCATCTATATAAATTTTAAAGCCTTTGTCGTATGGGATAGTTATTTTTAGATAACCATCTTCTTTAACAGTTATTTCACCTGAAATGTGATTATCTTCGGTTTTAGCTTTGTTTATTGTCATTTCATCAACATTATTTTTGATTGAACTTACTTTATTATAATCCATTGTATAAATTTTTATATCATCTATATCAAATGTTCCTTTAGTTAGTTCAATATTTAATGTATCTATTGGATTATTTGATGAAAGTACATATTCAAATGTATTGTTGTTATTGTTATATTTCCAATTTGAACATGATAGGGCATTTTTAACATTATTTATGGTGATGTCACTGCTACATGCAAATCCTTCTTTGGCTTTATTCATATTAAAACTTATTATTAATATTTTATTTTGAATCTTTGAGTTTAATTTGATTTTTAAGTTTGCATTTTTATCCGCTTCAATTATATAGTGACCATTTTCTTCATTGTAAGTTAAGTTATTTATTTCTTTGATTTTGTAGCCTTTTTTGTATTCATTTATATTACTTTTATATACGTTATCTAATGATTTATCGACTATTATATAATTTAGTAAAGCATCTATTGTGTAGGGGTATTCTAGTGTATCAAATTCGCGCTGACTCATAATTTTATTTGATGCGTATGCAATAGGTAGAACATTTTCATTTACGTATAGTTTTGTTCCATCGATGTTTTCGATTTCGGCATAACCTATTTCAGCATTTCCGCTTGATATTAAGTATTTTGTGCCACTATAGATATTAAATAAGACATTAGATGTTTGGGTAACTGTTGTATTATCTCTGTTAATTATTTCATTTTGGAAAATATTTCTGATAAATGACATGTAGTATTTGTTTGATAAAGATGAATACGTTGTAGTTATATTTTCGTTTATATCATATATTTTGTTTGGATTATAGAGAATGTAGTCTTCATTGCTCGTACGGAAAATATTTTTATCATTTATTTTACTTATAAGTTCTTTATATGTTGTACTATTTATATTTTTAATATCTGATATTTTCATGTATGTTTCACTTGATGAGCTTGCGATGAAAGATGCAAGAGAAATACCTGTTATTGTGATATAAAGCAAGACATTATTTTGCTTTTTTGTGCATAAGTAAAGGCTTATTAACATTAAGATGATATCGGCAAGTAAAAGGTATATGTTATTTTTACCAAGTGCAAAGTAGATTAGTATTGCTCCACTAAGTAAGATATATGGTAATATTTTTTTGAATTTTAACTTATTATCAAATATATTTTTTAGAAGTTCACTAATTTGCAGAATTGCTAGTGGTAAGAAGGGAATAAAGCATTTGCCGTCTATATACATAAAGCCATTTAATATGTAGCTACTTAATGGGAATATGATGAATAGAGCAGTTATTATACTTAAAAATATTTGTTCTTTTCTCTTAGATAGAATGCCATTTATAATAGCAATGATGTAGATAAAAGTTACACCCCATGAATAATATGAATTATAAAAAGTGTATTGATAGTTTTTCATTGGGTTTATTAAGTCTAAGAATGTTAATTGAGAGCTAGTTAATGTTTCGATTCGGCCATTTATTAGTGCGTATGCAGTTGGGAGTAGTAGTACGGCAGTTGTTAATATTGCGGTAGTTACAAAGAATATAATATTTCTAAGTTTAGTAAAGTCTTTTTTTGTAGTTTTTAATATTTTGTAAATTGTGTAAATACCAATTGTAATAATTCCAGATACACTAAAATAGTAACTTGTTAAGATTAATAAAATTGTATAAATTATAAGTGGTATCTTTTTACCTTTTTCAAAATATAAGTCGATGCTTTTAAGAGCTCCAATCATAAATGGCATGTATATAACAAACATTAAGTGTCTATGGAAGTGATAAGTAAATGGTGCATTTAAAGCAAAGATTAATGATGAAATGTAAGCAATTTTAGTATTATATTTGTCTTTAATCCATATATAAAACATTACGGTGCTTGTAAAATACATGATTATTGAGATTGCTGGCATGTATATATACATTGGTATAAATGGGAGTAAATATGATGATAAGATAATTGGGCTAAGTAGGCCATAGTATGAATAATTAAAAATATTTTGTCCCATTCCAAGATTAAAAGCAAATGATGGAATAATTTTACCACTACTATAAAATAAGTTTCTAAAGTATTCTGGTAAAACAATATGCTGGTTTGCCCAGTCAACAGTAGAACCAAATATCTGTCCTTTACAAATTAAATATATTATTAAAGATATTATAGGAATAAATAATGTTCCTATTAATAAGTAATCTTTTTTTTCTAATTTTTTCATTTGAATTACCTCTTTTTGTCAATGAAGATTATAGCAAAAAAGTGCACATTTATCAATGTTTGTGGTATTATGGAGCTAAGGAGAATGTGAAGAAAATGTTAAAGAGATATGAAAATTTGTTAAATTTAGATGCTACTATTGCTAAAGAACTATTTAATGAAGTTAATTATCCTTGGGAAGTGTTGCCTCTTATTAAGGACTTTATTTTGAAAATAGGGCCAACATTATCGGATGAATATATATTATATAAGGATAATGTATGGGTTCATAAAAGTGTAAAGATAAGTGATAAAGCTGATATAAATGCTCCAGTAATTATTGGTGAGGATACTGAAATAAGACCCGGTGCATTTATTAGAGGTAGTGCAATTATTG
This sequence comes from uncultured Bacilli bacterium, assembly GCA_934090735.1. Lineage (GTDB taxonomy): Bacteria > Bacillota_I > Bacilli_A > RF39 > UBA660 > CAG-533. The sequence continues at coordinate 8,940 of CAKOJR010000005.1, read as the reverse complement.
GCAAGAACTGTGTAATTGGTAATAGTACTGAGGTAAAAAATGCGATTATTTTTGATAATTGTCAGTGTCCTCATTATAATTATGTAGGTGATGCAATCTTAGGAGATCATGCTCATACTGGTGCTGGTGTTATTTTATCTAATGTTAAGAGTGATAAAAGTAATGTTGTTATAAAAGATGATGAGAAACATGAAACTGGGTTTAGGAAAATGAGTGCAATTTTAGGTGATTATGCTGATATTGGGTGCAATAGTGTATTATGTCCTGGAACTATAATTGGTGCTCATACTAATGTGTATCCGCTTACTATGGTAAGAGGTGTGATTGGTGATTGGAAGATAGTTAAATCTATGGATAATATTGTAGATAAGGAGCAAAGATAATGGGAAGATTATTTGGAACTGATGGTGCTAGAGGAATTGCTGGAAATGAGCTTACTGCTGATTTAGCAATGAAGATAGGTGCAAGTGCTGCTTATGTGTTAGGTGAGAATAAAAAGATTAAAGTTATTGTTGGTATGGATACAAGATATTCTGGTGATATGCTTGCTTGTGCTGTCAATGCTGGACTTCTTAGTATGGGAGCTGATGTTATTTTTGTTGGGGTTGTGCCAACTCCTGCAGTTTCTTTTTTGGTAACACATTTAAGTGCTGATATGGGTGTAATGATATCTGCAAGTCATAATCCGGCTAAGTATAATGGAATTAAATTATTTAATAATAAGGGTTATAAACTTGCTGATGAGATAGAGGAAAAGATAGAACATTACATTTTAGATGAAAAGTTACCAGAGCGCATGAATATTGGAAGTTATGAAAGAAATGAAGATTTAAAAAATCAATATGTTGATTTCTTATATTCTTTAGCAAATGATTATAATGATCTTAAAGTTGTAGTTGATTGTGCGAATGGTTCTGCTTCTGCGACAGCACCAACATTATTTGAAAAGTTAAATATTAATGCTGAAATTATTTTTGATAATCCAGATGGAGTAAATATTAATGAAAATTGTGGTTCAACGCATTTAGAGTCTTTGATTAGTAAAGTTAAAGAAACTCATGCTGATTTAGGTATTGCTTATGATGGAGATGCTGATAGATGCCTACTTGTAAGTGGTATGGGTGAAGTTATTGATGGTGACTATATACTAGCAATTTGTGGTAAAGATTTAAAAGAAAAGGGAAAACTTAATAATAATGCGATAGTTGGAACTGTAATGTCAAATTTAGGGTTAAGGAAATTTTGTGAAAGTGAGAATATTAATTTTGTAGCTACTAAAGTTGGCGATAGATATGTTTTAGAAGAGATGCTTGATAAAGATTATATGATTGGTGGTGAGCAGTCAGGTCATATTATTTTTAAAGAGTATGCAAATACCGGTGATGGAGAACTTACTTCTCTTATGGTTTTAAATATATTAAGTGAAAAGAAGTGTAAGTTAAGTGAACTTGCTAGTATTATGAATAAGTATCCGCAAGTTTTAGTAAATGTTAATGTTACAAAGGAAGGTAAAGCTTTATTTGGTGAGGATGCTGAAATTAATGCTTTGATTAAAAAATACGAAAATGAACTTAATGGTGATGGTCGTATATTAATCAGGGCTAGTGGCACGGAAAACTTAATTAGAGTTATGATTGAAGGTAAAAACACTGAAGAGATTGATAAGATGGCAAATGGTGTTGCCACTTTAATTAATAAAAAGTTTGGTATATAGGTTAAAGGAACACTCGTTATGAGTGCTTTTTTTATATAATAAAATAGGTGAGGTTATGGATAGTCAAATTATTAAAATTGCTGGTCTTGTTGTGTCACTTATAGCGATAATTACACCTTTACTAAAACTAAATACATCAATTACTAAGCTTAATATGAATACTAAACTACTTACTGATAAAGTTGATGAATTAACCAAAATGTCATCTAGTCTTGATAAAAGAGTAAGTGTGCTTGAAGGGAGAAAGAAAGATGGAACTGACTGCATTTAGTGTTATTTCTTTGGTGACACTTATTATAGGTTTTGTTAGTAAAAAATTGAAAATTGTAGATAAGAAGTATATTCCATTACAAAATGTAGTTATTGGAGTTGTTTCTGGAGTAATCGTTTATTTTGCAGAAATAGAAACAACTCTATTTCGCTCGATAGTTTTGTGTTTGATAGGGGCTTTATCAGCAGGTGGAGCTTATGATGCCTTGAAAGTAGGAGGTGATAAGAATAAAAACGAATAAAGAATTTGTAAGTTATTTAAAAACTTTACTTAATAGAAATACAGTTTATATGTGGGGCGAGTTTGGCAGACTTGTTACTAATAATACGATTGATGGTAAGAAGAAACAATATCCTAGTCATTATGATGATACGAAGGTTAAGTATTTGAAAAGTTTGGTAGGTAAAAATTATTATGCTTATGATTGTGCTGGGTTAATTAAGTCATATTTTATGAGTGATTATGGTAATAAAAAAGTAAATTATATAGTTAGTTATGATAAAGATGCTTATGGAATAACAGTTGGCACTGCTAGTGAGAAAGGTGATATATCATCGCTTCCTGAAGAAGAAGGAGTACTTTTATATATGAAAGGACACTGCGGAGTGTATATTGGTGATGGTAAAGTTGTTGAGTGTACATCTAATCAAAAAATATCTGGGGTAAAATATGGAAAAGTGTGTGTTTCTAATTTAAGTGATAGACCTTGGAAGACTTGGACTAAAAGTAAATGGTTATCTTATGTTGTAGATGAACCTGTTACCGAAGAGAAAGAAGAAATAAAAGATGAGCCTAAGGCAGAAGAACCTAAAATTGATGATTCTAAAGTTCAGGAGCCTGATATAGATAAAAAGGATGAAGATATAAAGCCAAGCGTTACTAAAGATAAAATAGAAGAAAATACTAAAACATTATTTGAAAAAATATGGGCGTTTATTTTAAAAATTTTAGATTTACTAAAAGTAAAAAAATAAAAATTATACTATTAAATAAGTTTTATTTATGATATAGTTAGTATGAGGTATAATATGAAGAAAATTTTAAAAATAGCTTTAATATGTGTAGTAGTTGTTTTGGCTGGTATGTTTATTTGGTACAAAATTAAGCCGATTAATGATACAAAGAAGTTGTATATTTCTTGTGAAAATAAAAATGATAACTATAATATTTTAACGGGTTATGAATTAACTTTTGATAAAAGTGAATCTTGTAAAACTGATTTTGAAGTAATGAATGTTGATAAGACTTATTTAAAACTTAGGGCTAATAAATATTTTTATTCTATAGATGGTAATGGGAAGATAGATGAAGCTAAAGTTTCTCAAGATATATTTGTTTTAGCTGATGAAGAATTAGTTTTATATGGAATTGATAAAAAAACTAAATATATTTTTGAATATAAATAAGAATTTTATGATATAATTTTCTTAGGTGAGATTATGTCAAAGAAATTCTTTTTTTTACTATCATTTTTAATGTTTCCAATTATGGTTTTTGCAAAAGATGAATTTATTTTAACTTGTGATAAAGGGAATTATTATGTAGATGATCAATTTATTTGCAGAGTTTCAATAAATCAAGAAGTCGCCTATGATGAAATTGATTTTAACTATGAATTTGATGATGGAATTGAACTTGTTGATGTAAGAAGTAATTATGAAAAGGTGTGGCAGATATCAAATGAAAATCAAGTTATAAGTGCTAAAACTAAAAGTGATTCATTAGAAAGTGGCTTACAGGAATATGGCATTTTACTTTTTAAGGCAAAAAATGATGGAATTCATTCTATAAAATTAACCAATATAAAATCCAAAAATTCTGGTGAAAATGCCGAGAAATTATTTGATGACGTGACAAATGATGTAAAGATAATTTCTACAAATAATAATATTAAAGAGATAAAAATAAATAGTAAAGTTCTTGATGGTTTTACTAATTCAGAAAAGCTTTATAATATTCAAGCTTCTGATGAAAAAATAAATATTGAAGTAGTGTTAGAAAATGAATTTGCTAAGATAACTGGTGATGGTAATTATACTTTTGGAAAAGATACTAATGAACTTATTGTTCCTATAAGTGTTCTTTCAGAAAATGGAAATCAGAAAATAGTAATATTAAGATTTTATAAAAACGATAATATTCAAAATGCTAGTTTAAAAGGTATTTTAATTAAAGATAATAAAAATAATAATTTGATTCTTGATTTTAAACCTGATACTTATGAATATTACTTAAATGTTAATTCAAGTGTAACTGAATTAGAAATTAGTCCAGATATTGAATTTGGAGAATTTGTTAAAAATTATGGGAAGCAAACTATAAAGCTTATAAATGGTGATAATGTAGTAGAGATAAGACTTAAAGATGAAAATAGTAATACAAGAACATATTTTATTTTTGTTACTAAGACTATTAAAAATGCTTCTAGTAATAACTTTATTTCTGATTTGAAAATTGATGGTTATAGTTTGGAATTTAGTAAAAGAGTAAAAAATTATACTTTGGAGGTTAAAAAATCTGTTAATAAATTAAATATTACTCCAACTTTAGAAGATGCTAGTGCTTCTTATATTATAAAAGGAAATGATAGTTTAACTGAAGGCAGTGTGATAAAAATTATAGTTACTGCAGAAAATGGGGCGAGAGCTACTTATCAAATTACAATTAAGTATATAACTGTTAATTATGCTTTATATTTATTTTTAATACTAGCTGTAATATGTGGTGGATATGTTTTAGTTAAATATAGAAAAATCATTAGTAGCAGTGTTAAAAAGCTTGCTAAAAAGAATAAAATTAATAATGTAGCAAAACAAAAAATTAATAAGAAAAACGTAAATCCAATACGTGGCAAAGATAGTAGTTCTAAATCAAATACAAATAAATCAGTAAAAACTTCGAATCATAAAAAAGCAACTACTAAAAAGAAAAAAAATACGAAGAAAAAGTCAACTAAAAATAAGAAAAAGAAAAGTTCTAAAAAGTCAAAGAAAAAATAATTAGGGTTTTTTCTTTTTTTGTACCATAATATAAGTATGGAAAATTTTGATTATTTAAGTAGAAATAATTTACTTACAACTATTCTTTTATTTTTTATATTTTCTTTTATTGGTTATTTGTGGGAAATTCTCTTATTTCTTTTTAAAAAAGGAAAATTTGTTAATAGAGGGTTTTTGAAGGGACCATGGCTTCCGATATATGGTTACGGAATGATTTTGATATTAATTTTATTAAGTAAATTTATAGCAAAACCTTTTCTTCTTTTTTTATTAATTATATTACTTTGTGGAGTAGTTGAGTATACAACATCTTTTTTATTGGAAACTCTATTTAATAAGAAGTGGTGGGATTATAGTGAATGTTTTTTAAATATAAATGGCAGAGTTTGCTTTGTTGGGTTAATGTTTTTTGGTATTGGTGGTATTTTTTGTGTATATTATATTACACCATTTTTACTTGTTAAATTAAGTAATTTAAATTACTCATTTAAAACAATTTTAGTTTTTTTATTAATTTCTGTTTATATCGTTGATAATTATAGGTCTATTAAATATCCAAATAAAGGTAAAAATATTTCTGTAAATGTTAAAAAGTGAAGTTTCCAATTAGAACTTTTTATGTTAAACTTATTATAGGATGGTGTAACATATGAATAAAAGAGGGTATACTTTAGTTGAAATAATTGCAGTTATTGCACTTATAGCTGTAGTGTGTGGAATTTTTGTTCTAAATTTTAATAGAAAAAATAATAATCAATTAGAAGAAAATTATAATAATGAAATAAAAAAAATTGAGAGCGCAGCAGATACGTATGTTATGACTAATAAATCTAGTAGTGATAGTAAATATGAGATTATTAAATATACTGCTGCCAATGAAGAAGAAAGTTTTTGTTATATTACATTAGAAGATTTGGTTGATGATGGATTCTTAAACGATATACCAATTAATCCTAAGACAAATGAAGAATTTGAAGGGGTAATCAAATTTACTAAATTTGAAAATGGCGCATTTGATTTTGAGTATACAGATGATGCTGAAGGATATGTGTTATTTATTTATGAAAAAAATGGTGCAACTTCTGTGGGAAGGCGTGTACAAGCAGTTACTTGTGATGGAAATACCAAGGATGAAATAACGGAGTGTACTAATAGTTTGACTTTACCATCTATAAAAAGGAATAATGGTACTGTATATGGTTGGAGTACTGATAAAAATGCTGTAAATTCGTCTTATATGGAGGGCTCATACTTAAGTGATTTATTAACTAATTCTAGTTTTGAAGTTATTAATAATCGTGTTTATATTTATGCAATAAGTGAGGGTGAAATGAGTGCAACTTGGATCAATATGGATGGTGATAGTACTACAAAAAGCTGTAAACTTATAAATGATCAAAGATATTGTGAAATAGATGTGCCTACAGATAATATTGAGTCACCTGATGATTATAAAGAACTAGTTGAATGTACTAATTCTAAGTATATAGTGGAAGAAAAAGATGGCAAAGTAAAAATATCAAACAATGAAGAATTGAAATGTACTTATGAAGTTAAAGATTTAGATATAAAGCAAAACAAAATAAAGAAAATCACAAGTGTAGATACTGTTGAAGTTAAAATAAATTTGATTTTAGTTTTGGATGTTTCAGGTTCGATGAGTTGGTATAACAGACTTACAAATTTGCAAACAGTTTCTAAAGAAATGATAGGTAAATTAAATTTAGATAATTCTACCGTTTCAATAATTAAATTTGAATCATCAGCGTCTACAGTTCTATCACATAGTACTGATCAAACAGTTATTAATAATAAAATTGATGAATTAAGTGCCAGTGGTGGTACCAGTTTCTTAGCTGCAATTGGTGAAACGGCATCTTTCCTAAAGAAAAATGTTAACGTTAATGATAAGGATAATTATGTAATATTTTTAAGTGATGGTGATAGTGCTGATACTCCATCAACTAGCACTATAAATGTCGTTAAGGATAAAGCTAAAGTATATACGATAGGTATTGGAGATGCTATAGCAGATCAATTGATTCCTCTAGCAACTTCTAGAGAAAATTATTACTCATATGATGATGTCAGCGATGAGGATAGCTTAAATGGATTGTATAGAATTTTTGAAGATATTATTACTGATATCACGGTAGAAATAGGCGCCGGTGAAGAAAATGCTAGTGATACGATAGCAAATAAAGGAATTCTAAACTTAGGCAAATCTATAATAAATGAAAATAATCCTTTTGAAGTATATTATGATGGAACATTGTTAAATTCTTACATAAATACAAATATGTATTTAACTACTGATGGTACTAACTATTATTTTAATGTTTATAAATATGCGGTTGATAAGGGTATACCTTATGTAAATGTCGGCAAATTAAGATTCAGTTATATTTTTGAAGAGGAGTAATTATGAGTAAGACTAAAATAGGAATTATTATTTGTTTAATTTTATTATTTGTACTTGGCGGATTATTAGGGTATTCATATGTTAGTGATATTTATAAAGAAGGCGGAAATATTAAACAAGATTTTTTAAGCGATGTGGATTATTTCAAGGATAAAATGATAAAAGTAACTAATAATACTATAGAAATTGATGGCAGAATTGTAACCAAAAAGAGTGGATATTACTTAATGAACGTCAGTTCTGGTGATGAGGAATTGTATTGTAATTTTGTTGGTGCTGTCCAAAAGAAATTAGGTGTGTCATATGATGATGCAGTTAATGTGTGTTTGAAAACAATATCTGGTGAAGTTGATTATGGGGTTATTCATGCAGAAAGAAAAAATGATAATGTTGTTCTTTCAGTTAATTACAATGAGAAAACTAATATTATTCCTGATAATGTAGCTGATTTTGGCGATATTATTAAATTAGATGATAATGTATATTTAAAAAGTGGAGATGTAGTTATAAATAATGTATCATATGGTATTACAGATAGTTTAAATTTATTTAATATTTGTGGCTATGTTAAAGGTAATCCTGGCATTTTAAATGTTTCTTTATATGACAAGGATAAGAAAATTATTTCTACACAGGAGTATGATGTTTCAAAAGACGGTAATTTTTGTGTTAATTTCTTTGATTTAAGTGCTAGCGTATATTATTATAGTTTTGGTTAAAAATCTTCAGTTTGTGGAGATTTTTTTATTAAATACTTGATATTCTTAAAAAAATTTGATATCATGAATATGCGTTGCAGGTGTGGTTCAATGGTTAGAATATAACCTTGCCAAGGTTGGGATGGGAGTTCGATTCTCCTCACTTGCTCCAGATTGATAGGAAACTCGGAAAATTTACTTCTGAGAGTAATAAATGCTAACTAGAAATAGTTAGTTTTTTTGTTATTTAAAGGAGTTGATTTTATGTTAAGTATAGAAACAAAAGAATTAAAAATAAGTGATAAATTAAAGAGAAAAATTGAAATGATTGGTAGATTTACAAATACTACCCCAATTATAAATAATGGTTCAATTAAAAATATAACAAGTACGAATGTTGCTTATGTTATACCACATATCATCGTTATTAAGAATAATAAATACCTAATGTTTGATGAATGTGATGATGTTTATGTAAATACCTTTAAAAGCAAAATATCATTTAAAGATTTAGAAGATTATATAAATACACATTAAATATCTTTTTTTAAGTATTATACTTTTCAAAAATACTTTTAAAGTGCCAAACTAAAGAGAAGTGTTTTTTAAAATATTTAGATTTTAGACTACACTTTTCAAGTTTAAAGTGCCAAACAAGTGAAAGATATAATTTTTAGGTTGCAAAAATCGATTTAAAGTGCCAAACATATGAAAAGTATCTTAATAATTTTAAATTTTATACTTTACTTTTTACGTTTGAAGTGCCAAACATATGAAAGGAGATATTTAAAAATATGAATAAAGAAAATAAAATAGCAGGTATTTACATTAGGGTC
>CAKOJR010000004.1 GCA_934090735.1 uncultured Bacilli bacterium | reverse complement strand
AGGGGCGCCTCTTCAGCCTCTTGAGTACTACTCCATGCCAACAAGAAAATTTTACAATAAAATAATCTTCTTGTCAACCTAAACTAATAAACTTCTTCTTTGATTTTATCAATAAATGATTTTATAACGCTAATGTAATCTATTCCTTCTTTAATTTCTTCATCTGTTAAAGTATACATTGGATTAACTTCGGCAAGTTTGGCACCAGCATCTGTCATTGTTTTGATTGTGTCATTTTCTTCTGTTCCTTTAATAATAAATAAATATGTATTTGTTTTAGAACTAAATGCATTTTTAGCTTTACTTATATTTGTATTTGAGTTTTCATCATCAGTAGAAATACTTGTGATTTCGAAACCATATTTTTCTAAAAACTTAAATGAATTATTTGCAACAATTATTTGTTTGTTTTTCGCATTTTCAGCAATTATTTTTAGTTCTGCATCGATTTCTGATATTTTAACTTTTAGGTCGTCATAATTATTATTAATGCTTTCAATAATAGACGTGTTTTTGACGTTTTCTTTAATACCATTTTTAATGTTTTGAGCCATCATTAAGAAGTTTGCTGGACTAATTAATAATTCACTTACATCATTTTTAATCTCTAATCCTTGAGATACATCAATAATATCAATATTTTTATTTTTCTCAATAAGGCTTGCAGCTACTTGTTTTTCGTTACTTAAACCATTGTAGATAAATAAATCACCTTTACTAAAATCATTTAATTTTTTGTTGGTAACTGTATATGAGCTGATATCTGCTCCGTTTGGATAAATACTGCTTATTGTAGCATAATCTCCATATAATGTTTTAGTTATGTATGTAATTGGGTACATTGTAGTATAAATAGTTATACCTTCGTAGTTATCTGATTTAAAGCATCCTCCTAAAGTGAATGTTAATAAAAATAAAATAATAATTTTAAACTTTTTCATTTTTTCTCCTTCTTTATTACTGGGTCATATCCATATTTACCAAATGGGTGACACCTAAATATTCTTTTTATTCCTAGTTTTAGGCCTTTATATAAGCCATATTCATTTAGACTTTCAATCATATATTCACTGCATGTTGGAATAAATCGGCAGTTTTTATGACTTGATAGTGGGGTTTTTTGATAAATTCTAATTAACTTAATTATTAAATTTTTCATGTCTACCTCACATAGTTATTATATAATAAAAGCCTTAAAAAATAAATAACTTTAAAAAAATCCTAGAATATTTGGCACTTTTAATATATAATAGTGCTTGGTGGTAAGATATGGATTTATCTAAATATGGTGTACAAAGTGATAATAAAATATTAGGTGTTGCCTTGACACATACTAGTTATGCAAATGAACATAATGTTCCTTCTTATGAAAGATTAGAGTTTCTTGGAGATGCTGTTTTGGAACTTATTATGAGTGATTATTTTTATAAGAATACTGATTATCCTGAAGGAAAGATGAGTAAGATTAGATCAAGTTATGTTTGCGAAGCTGCATTAGATAGATATGCTGAAGTAATTAATTTAAAGGATTACATTAAAGTAGGGCATTCTTTAGAAAGTGATATTAATGAGACGATAACAGCTGATGTGTTTGAGGCAGTTATTGCAACTATTTATTTAAATAGTGGATTTGCTAAAGCTAAAGAGTTTGTAATGGATATAGCTAAACCATTTATTTTAGATAATGTTAAGTTTATGAGTGATTATAAGTCTTATTTACAAGAGTTAGTTCAAACTGATAAGAAGAGCTTAAGTTATAATGTTGTTAAAGAGACGGGACCAGCTCATGATAAAACTTTTGAAGTGGAAGTAGAAGTGGATGGGATTATCTATGCTAGAGGAGTTGGAAAGTCCAAAAAGGAAGCAGAGCAAAATGCTGCTAAAAATGCCATCATGATTAGTGCAGGTGAAGTAAATGAAGCTAATAAGAATTAGTGCACATGGATTTAAGTCCTTTGCAGATAAGATAACTATTGATATTAAAGATGGAATTACTGGTATTGTAGGACCAAATGGTTCTGGTAAAAGTAATATTGTTGATGCAGTTAAATGGGTTCTTGGTGAGCAGTCTCTAAAGGATATACGTGGTGGAAATACGTCATCTGATGTTATTTTTGCTGGTTCTAAGTCTAGAAGTCCTTTAACAAGAGCTTGGGTATCTCTTACTTTTAATAATGAAGATCATTATTTGAATAGTGATTTAAAAGAAATAGAGATTAAAAGGGTAGTATATAGAACTGGTGAAAATGAGTATTATATTAATAATGAATTAGTAAGGCTTAAGGATATAACTAATCTTTTTATTGATTCAGGAACTAGTGCTTTTTCTTTATCAATAATATCTCAAGGTAAGATAGGGGAGATTATTAATAGTAAGCCCGAAGATAAAAGAAGTGTTATTGAGGAAGCTGCTGGAGTTTTAAAATACAAGAAACGTAAAGAGGAATCTTTAAGAAAGTTAGCTAAAACTAATGATAATCTAGAGAAGATTAATTTGATTACAAGTGAGCTTGAAGTTAATTTAAATCCTTTAAGGGAGCAAGCTGAAACTGCTCAAAAGTATGTTTCTTTAAAAAAAGAACTAGAGCAAACTGAGATTGGACTTCTTGTTAAAGATATTCGTGAAGTAAATGAAAATTATACTAAAAATAAAAGTCAAAAGGAATTTTTAGATCGTGAGATTATAAAGAAGCAAGGAGAAGAAACTAAAGAAAGCACTAGGATTACGATACTAAAAAATGATATCTTAAAATTAGATGAAGAGATAAGTAAGACTAGCGAGAACTTATATCAAATAACTAATAAATTGTCTTCTTTATCTAGTGAGAAACAGATTATGCTTGAAAGAAAAAAACTTAATGCTGATAATAATAAGTTAGAAGCAAATATACTTTCTTTAAAAGAAAATGAGTTAAAGATTAAGAATAACTTGTCATTACTAGAAGAAGAAAGAAAAAATAAAGAAGAAGAGTTAAGTAAAAAATTAAGTAATAATGCCGATCTTGCTAATGAACTTAAGAAAGCTAATTTGGATAAGCAAGTTTTGGTTAACGATTTAACTAGACTAAATAGAGAAGAAGCAAGTTTAAAAAATAAGATTGATATTTTAAAAGAAAATATCGAAAATGATAATAAACTTCCGTACGCAGTTAGAACTGTACTTAATAATCATAGACTTATGGGAATTAAAAATGTTTTAGGTAAATTGATTGAAACAGATGAAAGATATAGTACGGCGATAGATATATCATTAGGTTCTTTATCTAATATAATTGTTACAGAAAATGAACTGAATGCTAAAGATGCTGTTAGTTATTTAAAACAAACGGGAGCAGGCAGAGCAACTTTCTACCCACTTAATGTTATTAAGCCTAGAAGACTTGATGATATTACAATTAGTAAGATAGAAACAGATCCTTCTTATGTAGGAACTGCTGCTAGTTTAGTTAAGTTTGATCCTATATATAAAAATGTTATTCTAAATGTTTTAGGTAACGTTATTATTGCAGATAACTTGGTTAATGCTAATAGATTAAGTAAGATGATTAATCATATGTATAAGATTGTTACTTTAGAGGGTGATATTGTTGCTGCTGGAGGTAGTATTACTGGTGGCTCGCTTAATAATAAAAGTGGCCTTATTAATCAAAAGTTTGAACTTGAAAAAAACTTAAAGATGCTTAATGATTTAGCTAGTAGTATTAAAACTAAAGAAGATGATATAAATCAAAAGGATAATGAGATAAGTATTTTAGAAGAAAGATTATTTGCTTCTAATAATTTGATTAATATTTTAAGAAATGAACTTGCTTTAAAATTAAATGAAGTAAATACTTTAAAAGATGATCTTGTAAGAGTTACTAATGAGATTAATGGTAATCAAGGTTTACTTAATGGAAGCATTGAAAAAGAAGTTGAGAAGATACTTAATGAATATTATGAAGTATCTGCACAAAAAGAAAAATTAGAAGTAAGCCTTGCTAATTTAAGAGTTAATAAGAATGATTTATCTAGTGAGTTATCTGAGTTAGAGTTATCTAATAAGAAACAAAATTCTGAATATAATAAGCTTGCTGGTGAGCTTAATGAAGTAAATATCCAAATTGGTAAGTGTGAGATTAAACTTGATAATTATTTATTAAGATTAAATGAAGAGTATGGACTTACTTATGAAAGAGCTAAGAATGAATATTTAGAGCCTGAGGAAGCAGATAGTGCAAGAACTAAAGTTAATAGTGTTAAACGCGATATTAGAGCTCTTGGCGAAGTTAATACGGGTGCAATAAGTGAATATGAAAGAATTAATGAAAGATATACATTCTTAACTAGTCAAAAAGATGATTTAAGTGCTTCAATTAATGATCTACTTAAAGTAATAGATGAGTTAGATAGTGAAATGGTTGCAAGATTAACTGATACTTTTGATAAATTAAATAAAGAGTTCCAAAAGACATTTACGCGTTTATTTAGAGGTGGCGAGGGAAGTTTAGTTTTAACTAATCCAGAAGATATATTAAATTCAGGATTAGAGATAAAAGCACTTCCTCCTGGAAAGGATATTAAAAATACTAAATTACTTTCTGGTGGAGAGTCTACTTTAACAGCTATTGCTTTATTATTTGCTATGCTTAATATTAGAACAGTACCATTTTGTATTTTTGATGAGGTAGAAGCAGCTTTAGATGAAGCAAATGTTGATATGTTTGGTAAGTATTTAGAAGAACTTAATACAAATACTCAGTTTATAATTATTACTCATAAAAAGAGAACGATGGAATATGCAGATAATTTGTATGGTATTACGATGCAGGAGTCTGGTGTATCAAAACTTGTTAGTGTTAAACTTGATTAGTTTAGCGCTTTTTTATATAATAAAATTGGTGAAGATATATGAAATTAACTAGTGCAAAGTGCCCTAATTGTGGTGCGGATATTAAGGTAAATAAAACAGAAGAAAAAGCAGTGTGTGAGTATTGTAATAGTGAGATAATAATAGAAGATGCAATTGCTAAGTATAAATTAGTAGTTGAAGGTGAAGTTGAACTTAAGGGATTTCCTAAACTAGAAGGTTATCTTAAATTAGGCAATAGAGCTTATAGGGATGGTGAGTTTGATGAAGCTTATAAGAATTATAGTAAGGCTTTAGAGCTTGATCCGGATAATGCTGAAGCTATACTTAGGCAAGGAATATCTAAGGTTTTAAAAGAAAAAGATCCTTTAAAGACGAATTTTTCTTCAGGACTAAATGCTTATCAAAATGCGATAAAAATAGATGAGTCGCTTAAAGAAAGCGGAGCTGCAGATTTAGCTATTGCTTTAGCTAGTGAAGAAGAAATGATAACGGAATTTTATAGAACACATATTTTAACTAAGAGTGAACTTGATAAATATATGAAAGAGCTTGTAAGTTTGCTTGAAGGAAATATTACAATTATTGCTAACTCGGAAGCTAATAAAAAGGCATGCGCAGAAAATGCATTATTTTTAGTTAAGTATATTGGTGAGAAAAAAGAGTATGGCACTAGTGAAAAGAGATACACATATAAACTATCTAAAGAGGATTTAAAATATTTAGAAGATACGAAAAGAGTATTAAAGGAAGGGCTTAAAGCTCAAAATAAAGCTGAGTTTAAAGAAACATTAGAAAAAGCTAAAGAAGAGCCTAGAGAACCTCAAACAAAAAAAGATAAAATAATAAATGGAGTGCTTCTTGTAATTACAATTATTATGATTATTTATACGCTTTCGTATGGTAAGTCAACTATTTGGTTTTGGTTATTTATAATTGAGTTTTTAATTATAATTGTGACATTATCATCAAAAGATGTTATGCCAGCAACTAATAGAGTTAAAAATATTTTGATGGTGCTTGCAGTAATTGGAACATTTGGTAATTCTTATCCGGAGTTTGCGATATCTTCATATAAGTCTGTAGATGGCGATATTGTTATTAAGTTTAATAAAAAAGAAGTTACGGTTAATAATAAAAAGACGACTTATAAGTATAAAGAAAAAGATAGTGTTTATTATATTGATATAGAAGATATTAAATTAAAATATTCTTATCATAAGCGTAAGTATTTGTTATGTATAACTGAAGATGATAAATGCACTTCGTATTTGGTACCTACTGATGAAAAGGGAGAGAATTATATTCAAAGTGTAGAGGATGAAAATAAATATTTTAACAAATAATATGACATATTTTTTACGGGTTTGGTTCTATAATTAAACTGGTGATAATATGAAGAGATTTGTGGCAAGAAAAAGCAGGAGAATAACAATTAAGTTTTTAGTTCTTCTGTTTTTATTTATCTTTTTAACTTTAACTTTTATCAAATATATATTTAGTGGTTCATTTGAGATAGATAAAAATAAAGCTAATTATATTATGTCATCTACTATAAGTATGTCTTGGAATAAATTATCAATGTTTGATTTTGGAACGATAGATGCTTTTTTGAAAGATAATATTAGAAATCTTAATAAAATTACAATTAAGAGAGAAGCACATGCAAGTGAGAATATTAAGAATGCTTCTGCTATAGGTGAACCTTTAGTTTATATTTATAATACTCATCAAACTGAAGAATATGAAGCAGGGACTTTAAAAAATTATAATATTACACCAACTGTATATATGGCTGCAAATATTTTAAAGGAAAATCTGAAAGAGTTTGGAATAAATGCTGTTGTAGAGGATAGTAATCTTCAAAAGGAACTAAGTGAGAGGGGATTAAATTACAATAATGCTTATACTTTAAGTTATGAGTGGCTGGAGAAAGTTAAAGAGAAGTATCCTAGTGTTAAATATTTTATTGATTTGCATAGAGATAGTGTATCATCAAGTGTGACTATAAATAATTATTCTTATGCAAAGATGATGTTTGTGATTGGCATGAATCATGATAATTACAAGAAGAATGAAGAAGTAATGCTTAAGTTAAATAATCTTATAAATGAAAGTTATGATGGTTTAATGAGAAGCCCATTTTATGGTAAGAATAGTAGGTATAATCAGCATTTTGATGAGAATGTGATGCTGATTGAAATAGGTGGGCCAGATAATACAATAAGTGAAGTATCATTAAGTGTTAAGGCATTTGCGGAAAGTTTAAGTACTTTGTTAGGAGAAGATTATGGAAGATAAGAAACCAAAGATACCGAAAGTTTTAAAATTTATTTTTTTTACGCTAGTTTTCGCTTTTATTTGTCTTTATTTTGCTGGCATGACTGGTTATTATACTAAGATAGTAAGCCGTAATACTTATTTGACTAGTGAGGCAATAATTGCTTTTGAAAAGGATGTTAGTGAGGGAAAAAGAGTTGATATAAAAGATTATATTAAGACGCCTAGAAAGGATTATCGTAATTTTTGCGCAGAAGTTGGTTTTAAAATAAGTGATGGAATTGATAAGTTATTAAATGATGGAGTTGTTTGGGTACTTAAGATTTTAAAATCTTTATTTAGTTAATAAAATATGATAAACTCATTTTAGAGGTGCATTATGAAAAAGATAAAGTATATGCTTAAATGTATTAAGAATTTAAATATAAAAAATATGTTTAATATTATAGATAAATTAAGTAAGAAGACTTATAAGAATAAATTTGTTTTAACTGTAGATATTATATATTGTGCTTTAAGATATGGTGCAGGTTATTATGATTATCAGGAGTTTGAATTTTATAATTTAACTAATAAAGAAAGAAAAACTTATTTAACAAGGGTTAAAAATAATAATATAATTAAAACTTATAATAATAGAGATGATTTTTATAAGTTAGATGATAAGGGTATTTTTAATGAGACTTATAAGGATTTTATTAAAAGAGATTTCTTAATAATTAATAACGATAATTATGATGAGTTTTTAAAGTTTACAAAAAAGCATAAAAAAATAATAGCTAAGATAATAAATGGTGAAGGTGGCAAAGGTATCAGTGTTTTAGAGGTAAACAAGGAAAATGCTGAGTCTTCTTTTAAGGAGCTTTTAAAGAATAAACAGACACTTATTGAGGAAGTTATTATTCAAAATAAGGAAATATCTAGACTCTATTCTGGAAGTGTTAATACTTTAAGACTATTTACATTTTTTGATGGGAAGAATGCTTATGTGTTAAATTCAGTATTTAAAATAGGCAATGGGGGAGTTACTGATAATTTTTCGTCAGGCTCAATGTATACTTTTACAGATGAAAGTGGTGTGGTTATAGTTCCGGCAATAGATCAAAATGATAATATTTATGAAGTTCATCCAATTACCAAAGAAAAGATTGTTGGATTTAAAGTTCCACTTTATGATGAGGCGTGCAGGTTAGTTTGTGATGCGGCTAAATTATCACCAACGATAAAATATATTGGTTGGGACGTAGCAATTACTGATGATTCGCCTGTAATAGTTGAGGGAAATTCTTATCCTGGAGTATTTCAAATTAAGCCTAGTTTAACTAATGATCATATTGGTTTAATTCCAAAATATCAAAAATATATGAATATTAAATAAAAATATCTTGAAACTGAACAAAAAATGTATTATAATCAAGTTGTTCAGCAAGAATGTCTTCGTAGCTCAGCTGGATAGAGCATACGCCTTCTAAGCGTACGGTCGCGCGTTCGAATCGCGCCGAGGACACCATTTAAAAAAATAAGAACTTGTAAATAGTTCTTTTTTTTGTTATAATGTTATGTGTCAAGGAAACTTGCATAAAATAAAAAAGGGAAGACTTAACTTTCGCGAGTTGAGTACTTGCCATTTAAAATTAAGTTATTCTTAATTTAGACAGAGTACTTAATCAATGTGATTAGGTACTATTTTTTTATTAATATAATCATCAATGATAAAATTAATAAAATGATAATTATAATTAGAAAGCTGCTTAATAAATCTTTTTTCTTCATAACAATATAAAAACGTACAATCGTATGAATTTTATTTTTACAATAATTAAAATTTGCAAAAAATTAAATACGAACAAATATTATTGTTTAATTTGACATATCCTTTAAATAGTGGTATTATATTCCGCACGAAAAGGGGATTGGTTTAAATGAAATCAAAATTATTAAAGTTATTGTATGATTATTCTGTAAATGGGAAACTAGTAGATAATGCTTTTATTGAGAAGTTAATTGATTTAGTTGTTAACTCTAAAGATATTGAGGAATATGTTAGGGGATTAATTATTACTGATAAGGACAATGTTCTTACTGATCCACATTCTTTACTAGCTGCTTATTATCCAGATAAAAAGTTAATAATGATATATATGGAAGCTATTGATGAAATGTTAAAGAGTTATAGTTCTTATGAAGCTATGTTTAGTGAAAGTGAGCAAGTTTTTTATAAAAATCTTTTAGTTACTCAGGTTATATTACATGAATTGGAACATGCTAATCAAAAAAGAATTATTGACGTTGAATCATCTTTAGAAGGCGATATTTTAAGAGCTTCTATTGTTCAGGTGGATCAAGGACTTGTAGATAAATTAATGCGTGCTGGATTAACTGGTAGACAGATAGAAGTTATTATTGAGACTCAGAAAACTATGAAGAATGATGGGTATTTAGGGCTACCTGATGAAAGATTAGCTGAAATTAAATCTCATCAAGAATTAGCAGATGCATTATCAGGAATTGAAAGCGTAGTTCCAAATCTTTTAGATTTTGAGAAGACAAATATACTAGAGAGTCGCCTTAGAGGTTACACTTATGATAAAGGAGTAATTGTTTCACCTACTATTGATTATATTGTCTCTACAGGAAGAGGCCTTGCTTTACAGAAATTTGAATGGTTTAATAAGGATTCAAGAGCTTGTTTGAAGAATGCTCAGTCTAAATTTTCTTTAGATGAAAGATTAATGTATGGTTTACCTATAGATAAGCATGAGTTTATGCAAAGTTCACGTGAATTACTTTCATCAAAAAAATATAGTTTATAAAGTTTTTGTTAGTGCAAAAGCTTTTTTATTTTGTTATAACTCTTGCTTGATAATAATTTTTATAATATAATTAAAACAGAATATGAGGGATATATATGAAAATTTTAGTTATTGGAAAACCAACTTATAATATTATTTTAACTCAAGATAAGTATTTAGTAGAGGGAAGTAAAAATTTATTAAAAGAAAAATATGAAATGATGGGTGGGGCATCTGTTTATGCCGCTGTTTTACTAGCAAAATGGGGAATGGATGTAACGTATACAGGTGTTCTTGGTGCTGATCCTAATGGTCAGAAGATTAAAACTGATTTAGAAAATGCTGGAGTCAATACTAAGTATATTGAACTAAATTATGAAAATAAAACAAGTATTGATTATATTTTGGTAAATAAAACTAATGGAAGTAGCACACAGATGATTACGGAAATGCCGGTTTATTTAGCTAAATATAAATATGATTTTATTCCAGATTATGTAATTATGGATGGAACTGATCCTATGGGTAGTTTAGCAGCACTTAATAATTTTCCTCATGCTAAATTTATCTTATTTGCTAATAAAGTTGATCAGGAGTTATATAATATTAGTAAGAGATGTAATTATGTAGTTGCTAATTCGTCATATGCTAAGGCTTTAACTAAAATGGATTTAGAATTAAATAGATCTAAAGCACTTGTTAATTTCTTTCAAAAGATTAAAGACTTAAATAAGGCTGAGTATGTTGTAACACTTAAAGATAAAGGAGTTTTGTATACAAAAGAAAGAGAAGTTAAGATGCTTCCAGCTACTAAAACAAATGTAGTTGATGATACTAATGCAGGTTCTGTGTTCTTTGGAGCATACTGTTATGGAATTATGAATGATTTAGATAAAGATATAACTATGAAAATAGCAACAACTTCGGCGGCAATTAGTATGCAAAAGTATGGTATTGAAAGTATTCCAAAGTTAGAAGAAGTGTGCAATATTTTAAATATTAAAATAGAGGCGCAGAATAATGCAGTGAAAGAAGAAGATAATAATGCACAAAACGAAGAAGCAGATTTGCCAAAGGAAAATGTGGAGTGATCCATTTATAAATATTTTGCCTTGTATTGATTTACATGGTTATTCTAGAGATTTGATTTATACACCAGTAAATGATTTTATAAATGATAATTTAAAATTAGGTAAGAAAAAGATAGTCGTAGTTCATGGTATTGGTGAGGGTATATTAAAAGAAGAGTTAAGGCTTCTTTTTAAAAGGGACAAAAGAGTTAAAACAATGTATACTCCAGCATCTAATATTGGATGTACTATTGTTGAACTATTTTAAGAGATATGCTAAAATACTAACGAATTGGAGGCAAAAGTATGTTTGTAGATGAGGTAAGTGTTAAACTGATTGCAGGCAAAGGTGGAGATGGTTGTACTGCTTTTAGAAGAGAAAAATATATTGCAATGGGTGGACCTAATGGTGGTAATGGAGGCAAAGGAGCTGATATTATCTTTGTTGCTGATGAATCTTTAAGAACTTTAATTGACTTAAAAATGCAAAAAATAATTAAAGGTAGTAAAGGTAATAATGGTAAAGGTAGTGACCGTAATGGAGCTAATGCTGAAAATGTCTACATTAAAGTGCCTGAGGGAACAGTAATATCTAATAAAGATACTGGTGAAGTAATATGTGATCTTGTTAAAAATGGACAGGAGTGCGTTGTAGCTCATGGTGGTAGAGGTGGTAGAGGTAATAAGTCTTTTGCTACTCATGATAATCCAGCACCAAAGATGAGTGAATTAGGAGCTCCTGGTGAAGAAGTAGAGATTAAGTGTGAACTTAAGATGCTTGCTGATGTTGGTCTTGTTGGATTTCCTAGTGTAGGAAAAAGCACGATATTAAGTGTTATTAGTAATGCTACCCCTAAGATTGCTGCTTATCATTTTACAACATTAAGTCCTAATTTAGGGGTTGTAAGAGTTTATGATGATACGTTTGTAATGGCAGATCTACCTGGACTTATTGAAGGAGCTAGTGAGGGTTTAGGTTTAGGATTTAAGTTTTTAAGGCACACTTCTAGATGCAAAGTTATTGCCCACGTTCTTGATATGAGCGGGGAAAGTGTGCGTAATCCAATTGAAGATTATGAAATTATTAAAAATGAATTAAAGAAGTATAATGAAAAGATGCTTAACAAACCTAGCGTTATTATTGCAAATAAGATGGATGCAGAAGGTGCTGAAGAAAACTTAAAAAAGTTTAAGAAGAAGTATCCTAATGAAGTAGTCATTCCAATAAGTGCTGTGGCTAATCAAGGTTTAGATAAGCTTATGATAACTTTAAATGATATTATTAAAAATGTTCCTAAGGAAGAAGAAAGTACTGAAGAAACTTTTAAATCATATACTTATGAAGAAGATAAACCTTTTGAGATAACTAAAGAAGATGGCATTTGGGTGGTTAAAGGTAAGAGAGTAGAAGAATTATTTCAGATGACTCGTTTTACTGAAGAAGAAAGTGTTTTAAGATTTGCCAGGATTTTAAAGAAAATGGGCGTTGAAGATAAATTAGAAGCACTTGGAGCTCAAAGAGGCGATGAAGTAAAAATCATGGATTACATATTTAATTTTAAGGAGTAGAAGATGAATAAGGAAAAGATTTTAGGAATTATTACAGTTATTATATTTGGAGTATTTATTTATGCATTATTTTTTATAACTCCAGAGTTTAAAGTAACATTTAATGAAAATAATGGCGGTGATGCAGTTAGTTATTATACTGTTAAAAGAGGAGAGACTGTTTCTAAACCTAAAGATCCAATAAAAGAGGGTTATACTTTTAAGTATTGGTCTTATAAGGGAGAAGAGTTTGATTTTGATACAAAGATAACTAAAAATATTACATTAGATGCGAACTATGATGAGATAGAAGTACCAATAACTACTAAGAAGAAAAAGAAATAATTTCTTCTTTTTTTGACAATTTTTTTGGAGTTTAATTGCTACCATTAATGTGGTGATTAAATTGAGAACATTTTATATTTTTAAAGTAAATAGTGATTACAGTAAGTTAACTAGAAATATTCCTAGTAATTTATTTTCAGCGTATTTGAATATTAAACTTAGTACGCGAAATAATTTAGAGTATTTATATAATGAGTATTTTACTTTTACGGATAGTATTAAGAAGAAGGATATATCATCTTTTATATATTCTAAGCTTAGTAAAGAAGATGGGTATTCTTTGTATGGAAATGTGCATATGTATAATAATTATTACACGGATGAAGTTAGTAAGCTCACGGTTAAGAGTAGTTTTATGATTTTAAAGAGTAATAAAGCAAATAGTACATTTTTAACAGTACTATCACATATACCAAATATTTTTATAATAGATTTTGATAATCGAGATTATTTCTGGCTTTCTAACTTTAATAATTTAAGACTTGTCTATGAATAATGTTTTATAGTATAATACACCTAGGAGTGATGAATATGTGGCATGATATATTAATGGTATTTATTGGTATAATCATTGGAGCAATTGCTGGTTTCTTTTTATGTAGATATTTCATGATGAATTATTTTAAGAAGAATCCACCAATTAATGAAAAGATGATTGAAACTTTAATGAGTGGCATGGGAAGAAAACCTAGTCAAAAGCAAGTTAAACAATTAATGCAACAAATGAATAGGTTGAAGTAATATGAAGATAGATTTAAGAAAGTTATACTCTTTAGCATCTGTAGATGTTGATGGTGTTATTACTTTTCCAGAAGAAAGACTTAAAAGTGCTGGTATAATTAGATTAGAAGATGTGAGTGTTCATGGAAAAGCAATAATCAATTATGAAGATGAGATTGAGCTAGATTTAGATTTATCTGGTAAGATGTACTTACCATGTGCAATAAGTTTGGAAGAGGTAGAAGTACCATTTGCAACTAAAATAGAAGAAATAATTGGTGAAAATAACATAAATAATAATTTTTATCTTGATTTATCTGATATTTTATGGGAAAATATTGTATTGGAAATTCCGATTAAAGTTGTTAAAGAGGGAGTTCATTTAGAAACCTCTAGTGGTAAAGGCTGGAGCGTAGAAGAAAACTAACAAAGGTATGGAAGGAGTGACTAACTATGGCAGTTCCATTTAGAAGAACAAGTAAAACTAAAAAAAGAATGCGTCGTACTCACCTTAAAAAGGTAGCAGCAGGATTCATTAATTGTCCAAATTGTGGAGAACCAATTAAACCTCATCGTGCATGTACTAAATGTGGTTTCTACAAAGGAAAAGACGTTCTTAATAAGACAGAAGAAAACTAAGAGCCACTAAGGCTTTTTTTCGTTTAAAAATGAAATATTTTTATTGCAGTAAAAAAAATATAATGATATAATACTTATAGTTTTGAAAGGAGGGATTATAATGACTAAGGTAGAAGTTAGAAATGGTAATGTTGACAATGCACTTAAAAGATTTAAGATCAAAGTTGCCCGTAGCGGAGTCCCTTCTGAACTTAAAAAGCATAAATGCTACGAAAAACCAGGAGTTCGTAGAAGAAATGAATTAAAAGAAATGATTAAGAACTCTCGTAAAAAGAATCGTAATAGAGACTAAGGAGAATAGCAATGTTTGAAAAAGTTAATAATGATTTAGTAGCAGCTATGAAGAGTGGAGATAAGTTTACTTTATCAGTACTTAGAATGTTAAAGAGTGCAATAATCTATGAACAAACAAATGGAGAAAAGCATGAATTAACTGATGATGATATTATGTCTGTAATTAAGAAACAAGTTAAGACACGTAAGACATCAATGGAAGAGTATTTAAGTTATGATCGTAAAGATTTAGCTGATAATCTTCAAAAAGAGATTGATATACTAAGTAAGTATCTTCCAGAAGAATTAAGCGATGAAGAATTAACTAAAATAATAGATGAAATAATTACTGAACTTAAACCAGATGGAATGAAAGGTATGGGTATGGTAATTAAAGCAGTATCTGCAAAATGTGGGGCTGCAGCTGATATGAAAAAGGTTAGTTCAATTGTAAAAGAAAAGTTATCATAATCACGAGTAATCGTGATTTTTTCTTTATTTAAAATAAATAAAGAATTCTAGACTTCAAAACGAATATATTATATAATTTTAATAGAAGGATAGGAAGCGTGTATGGAAGAGAAAAATAATGTTGAAAAATCGAAAAAGAAACTTGGAATATACTATGGATTACTTGTAACAGTAATATGCATAATAGGTGTATCATTTGCGTGGTTTAGATTATATTTAAGTCAAAGCGAAGATAACACTCTAGCATCTAGAACTTGTTTTAATACCACACTTACTGAAGATACATCTAAAATAGAATTAACAGATGCGTTTCCGATAAGTGATGAAGATGGACTTAAACAAACACCATTTACTTTTACTTTAAAGAACAATTGCGATAGTTATGTTAAAGTATATATTACTATAGATAGTACTTATAGGGAAAGTACTAGTTCATCTTATTTAAAAGACAGTTATATGAAAGTTAATGTGTCACCTAAAGATACAACAAGTGGTGCTTCTAAAGTATTAGGAAATCAGACGTTAACAGATTTGGAAAATGATAGAAAAGGTTATATTATTGTTAGTACAGGGTTAAGTGCTAATGAAGAGAAGAGTTACGATTTAAGAGTGTGGATGGATGGTGAGACTACATTAGAACAAGGCTTAAATAAAAACTGGGCAGGTAAAATAGTAGTAGTAAGTAGTGCTAGTAATGAACCAGCACCTGCACCAGATGGATGGTATGAGGCAGTAGATGGTACACTACTTGCATCGATAAGAAATACTAATGAACTAAAAACACCTCTTACAACACCGGGTAGTGAAGTTAGTGCTCATACAAAAGATGATATAACGAATACATCAACTACTAGTGTATCATCGACATACCAAGCATATTATTTTACGTATGGTACAGGGTACGAAGCAAATGGTCTAAAGTTTAATTTAACCGGAACAGCCGTAACAAGTGATATATACGCAAATTCGTTTTCTAGTTTAGTTGGTAAATATTTTGCTAGTTCATCAGCATCTAGTAATGGTTCAAGTACAGCAGGAACAATGAAAACTACAACTAATTTAAGCAGTGTATATTATGTAGTAAGTGCTACATCAAGTAGTTTTGTTTACAAAGAAATAACATCAAATAAAAATACGACTGAAGCACTTCTAGCAAGTGCAGAAGATGATTATGGAACTTCATATTATTTTAGAGGAGCAGTAAAAAATAATTATGTACAGTTTGCAAATAAATGCTGGCGAATAGTTAGAGTAAATGGTGATGGTTCAATTAAATTAGTACTTCATAATGATAATACAAGTAGTTCTTCTAGTCCTTGCACTGCATCAAATAATAGTACTACTGCGGCATTCGCAAAGTATTCTGGAAGTTCATATATAAGTACATTTAATTCAAATTATGATGATAACGCATATATGGGTTTTATGTATGGGCAGGCAGGTGCATCTGATTATACGGGTACACATGCGAATACTAATAAAAGTACAATCCTTACTAATTTAGAAACGTGGTATACAAATAATTTGGTTTCATATGCTGATAAATTAGCAGATACAATATGGTGTAATGATAAGAGTACAGTAAGTATAGGACTCGGTTATGGAAAAAATGACACAAAATATACAACATATAATAGATTGAGTTCTACTAAACAGCCTGCGTTAAAATGTCCAAATGATAATAATGGTGGAAAGTTATCTAAGTTTACTGTTGATGATACAACGAATGGAAATGGTCACTTAACATATAAAATAGGATTATTAACAGCAGATGAAATAACATTCTCTGGTTTTGTTGCTTATACTTATAATAGTTCTACATATTTACAGGAGAATACTGGAGAAAGTTATTGGTGGTCTTTGTCGCCTTGCATCTTCACTGATGGTGGCACTAGCGTTTGGAGCGTGTATTCGGGTGGTTTATACAACTACGGCGTTGGCGCCAACTTTGGTTTGCGACCTGCTATCAGTCTTGTCTCATCTACTACAATTTCAGGTGGAGCTGGTACATCAGAAGATCCTTACGTTGTTAATTGATAGGTTTAATACCTATCTTTTTTGTCTATTAAAGAATATGTTTTCATATAATTAAGTGGTGAATATTATGCTAAATGTGATAGATAATGCTTTAAGGGATAAGAATTATTATATTTGTTTGTATGATAATTATGTTTATATTTATAATTATGAAGTGATTATTTCTTTTGGTAAGAGTTCTATTACTTTAAAGGCTTGTGATAAGAAGATATGTATTAATGGCGCGGATTTAAAGATTAAGAAGTTAATGACTAGAGAGTTACTTATTGAGGGAGATATTAAAAGTGTCAAATATGAATAAGAGAATTTATTTAGAGGTAAGTAATGAGATTAATCGTTTTATAAAGAAATGTATTGATAATAATATTAATTTATATAATATAAGCTATAAGAAAGATAAGATTATTGTTTTAATAGATGTTAAGGATTATCTTAAGATAAAAAGGCTTAATTATTATTCTAAGATAAGAGTAATTAAGTATGATGGTATGTTAAATATTAAGAAAATAATTAAAGATAATATGTTTTATATAATGGTTATTCTTTTGGCTTTTATTTGGATGAATTTACTTACTAATTATATTGTTGATATAGAGATTATTCATTCTAATAGTGGGGTTAGACGTTTACTTGAGGAGGAGCTTGATAAGAATAATGTTAAGAAGTTTAGTTTAGCATATTCTTTTGAAGAGTTAGATAGTATTACCAAAAAGATTTTAGCTGATAATAAAAATAATTTAGAGTGGGTTAGTATTAAGAAAGATGGCATGAAGTATATTGTTAGGGCTGAAGAAAGAATTATTAAAAGTGAAGAGGTAAGTGATAAGCCTAGAGATATAGTTGCTAGTAAAGATGCTTATATTACGAAAGTTATTAGTAATAAGGGTAATGTTTTGGTTAGACAAGGAGAGTATGTTAAGAAGGGCACTGTGTTAATATCAGGTAAAATTACTTTATATGATGAAGTTAAAGGTGTTACTAGTGCTAGTGGTAGTGTTTATGGTAACGTGTGGTATGAATCTAGTGTAGAGATACCTAAAGAAATTTCTAATGAGAAGCTAACTGGTAAGAAAAGATACAATCTTAATGTAGGTAATAAGATTCTTTTAAGAAATAAATATCAAAATTTTAGACAGAAGAATATTAAAGAGATTAAAATATTTGGTATAAAGATTAAAATTTATAGGGAAGAAGAGGTAGAGATAATTAAGACTAAAACGGATGATGAATATGCTTTAAGTCGTCTAAAAGAAGAGTTTGATAAAAAACTTAATGGAAAAGGTGAAATTACTTATCAAAAAGTTTTGAAAAAAGAAGAAAATAATAGTACAATTAAATATAGAGTATTTGTTATTACAAATGAATTAATTAATGCGTACTCTTACTTTGAGGAAAGTGATATAAATGATACCAACCAAAGCAATTAATTTACTTATTGAGTTATGGCCAATGCTTGCACTATTTTTAATAGTTTTAATAACGTTACGTTTAGTGTATTTGAAAGTTAATCAAAAGAAGTTTATCTTATATAAAGAGCTTTTGTCTTTATCATTTATTATTTATATTTTACTTTTGTTTGAGCTAGTAACAAGTACTGATTTTGAATCTTATTCAAATAACTTTATACCTTTTAAGGAAATGTTTAGGTATAGTTTAAATAGTAAATTATTTTATAGGAATGTGATTGGTAATATTTTATTATTTGTACCATTTGGTTATTTTGTAAGTTATTATTGCAAGCTTCCGAGTATTAAATATAATTTACTTATTACAGTTATTACGAGTACAAGTATTGAAACTATACAGTCAGCAATTGGTAGAAGTTTTGATATAGATGATATTATATTAAATGTTATTGGTGGAGCGTGTGGGTATGTCACATTTCTTATAACAAAGAAATTACTTAGAAAGTATCCTGATGCTTTAAAAAATAATTTATTGCTTAACTTATTATGTATTATAACTATTATGGTTTTAGTTGTAATAATATTAAATTTATATGGAGTGAGATTATGAATGATATAGAGATTACTGATAAATATGGATATGGTGATTATGATTATTTAATAGATGTACTTAATTATACTTTGGAGAAGCTTAATATAGAAAACGCTTCTGCTAGTGTTATATTAACTGATGATGAAGAAGTACATTATTTAAATAAGACTTATCGTGATATTGATAGAACGACTGACGTTTTAAGCTTTGCTTTAAATGATGGGGGAGCATTTCCTGGACCAGTTAATATTTTAGGGGATATTTATATAAGTATACCTAAGATGAAAGAGCAAGCGGTAGAGTATGGTCATAGTGAAAAAAGAGAGTTATCTTTTTTAGGAGTTCATGGACTTTTACATTTGCTTGGTTATGATCATACCTTAGGAGAGAAAGAAGAAAAAGAAATGTTTGATTTACAGAAGGAGATTTTAAATGAAAAAGGCATTCTCTCTTAAAAGACTTAAAAGTGCATTTAAGTATGCATTTAAAGGTTTAGGTAAAGTTTATAAGAATGAAGATAATATGAAAGTGCATGTTGTAGTTGCTATTCTTGTAATAATATGTGGTTTTTTATTTAATGTTAGCTCTTTAGAGTGGATTATTCTTATATTCGCGATTGGTCTTGTTATTGGGGCAGAAGTGCTTAATACTTGCATTGAGAATTTGGTTGATTTAGTTACTAAGGATTATAATAAGTATGCAGAAAATGCTAAAGATACGGCTGCTGCTCATACTCTTGTGTTAAGTATTACAGCAGCAATAATAGGACTTATTGTATTTATTCCAAAGTTAATAGATGTAATTGGAGGATAAAATGTTTGAGAATCTTAAATTAATAATTAAAAACGCATATACCCCTTATAGTAATTATAATGTTGCATGTATTCTAGTTATGCATAATAATCAGGAATTTATTGGAGTAAATGTTGAAAACGCTTCATATAAGAATGGTTTATGTGCGGAACAAGTTGCTTTTGCTTCAGCTATTGCGGAAGGATATAAGAAAGAAGATTTTAAAGAGTTACATGTTGCTGGTAGTGGTAAAGAGATATGTCTTCCTTGTTTTTTATGTAGAGAGCTATTAGTAGAGTTTATGGATGAAAATGCTAGTATATTTTGCTATAATAATAAGGGAAAGTGTATAGAATACAAAGTTAAAGATTTGTGTCCACATCCATTTAAGTTGGAGGCAGAAGATGATAAATGAATTAGAGAGATTACTTAGTAATGCTCATGCTCCACATGATGCTTTATGTTTCAGCAGTGTAGTTGTTATGAAAGATGGAGAAACTTTTGGTGGAGTTACAGTTAAGAATAATATTTTTAGAGATGCAATATATGCAGAACAAGCAGCTATTGCTAGAGCAGTAACGGCAGGATACAGAAAAAAAGATTTTGATAAAATATATATAATGGTTGGTTCAAACAATATAAATGACTTAAAATATCTTAATAAAGATGTTATAATAGAGTTTATGGAGCCAAGCTCTTTAGTATATTTGTATGATTTAAATAGAAATGAAAAAATATTAAAGGTAGGTAATTTATTATTTAATATCTACTAGAAGGGAGTTTTTTATGAAGAGTGGATTTGTTAGTATTATTGGCAGACCAAATACAGGAAAGAGTACTCTTTTAAATACTGTGTTAAAGACACATTTAGCAATCGTATCTAATGTTGCTGGTACTACTAGAAATGCTATTCAGGGTGTATATAATGATGAAGAAGCACAAATTATATTTATAGATACACCTGGATTACATAAGCCTCAAGATAGACTGGGAAAACTTCTTAATCAAGATGCTTATCAGTCGCTAGATGATATAGATGCTGTTTTATTTGTTGTAGATGCTAGTGCTCCACTAGGTAAAGGTGATAAGTTTATAACGCAAGCGTTAAAAAGTGTTACAGCACCAGTTATTTTAGTACTTAATAAAATTGATAAGTTAGATAATGAGGGCATACTTAAAGCAATAAATACTTATAAAGACCTTTATGATTTTTCTGATATTGTACCAATTAGTGCAATCAAAGATGATAATGTAAATAGATTAATAAGTGTTATTAAGAGATATTTAACTGATGATATTAAGTATTATGATGATGATACACTTACTAATACTAGTGTTAGATTTATAATTGGCGAGTTAGTTAGAGAGAAGATACTTAATTTAACTAATGATGAGGTACCACATTCTGTTACATGCGTCACTACTTTGTACGAAGAGAAGAAAGATATTATTAATGTTAATGTAGATATTATAGTTGATAGAGATTCACTTAAGAAAATTATTATTGGTCATAATGGTCAGATGATAAAGAATATAGGTACTTATGCTAGAAGAGATATAGAAGCGATGCTTCATAAACAGATTTATCTAGAATTATATGTTAAGACAATTAAGAACTGGCGTGATAAAGAGAAGTATTTAAGTGAATTAGGATTTAAAGATTATTAGGAGGAATAATGAAAAAGGCGGAAAAAATTGAAATAGGAAAAGAAAGTGTTCATAAGTTAATTGATGGTAATTTATCGTATTCTGATTTAGAGATGATTCCATTTAATGGGGATATTTATAGTAAGGACACTTTAAAGAAGTATATGGATTTATATATAGAACAAGAGAGTGTTGAAAATCCAGATAATCCAGTAATTGCTAAATATCAAGCTTATAAAGCAAGCAGAGTTCAGTTTGGATTAAGTAAAATTACTATAGATAAGATTTTGGCAAAAACGATTGAGGAATTTGGTGAATCACTTGGAAGCTTATCTAATGAACAAATTAAAAGACGTCTTGGGGTATTAACTAGTGATGAATCAAGGGTTGAACAAACTTCTGAATATATTAGAGTTATTAATGAGTACTTAGATGGTGTAGAAAAAGCTAAAAACGAAAAACGTTATAATAGTGATAATGAAACTTTTGATAATAAGATAAATTATATAATTGATTTGTATATTAATAGTCCAGTTATTGAGTTACAATATTTAAGATTTGATCCTAATATAATGTCGGTAAAAACCTTCTTAAATCAAGTTAAATTAATAGCTAATGAGAGTGTTACTGGAGGAAGCAAGTATTCTGATCAAATTAAATCAAAGGTTGCTGCACTTCTTAATGAGGTTAAAAGAAGAGAAGAAGCGGCTAGGGATGAGATTATGCTTATTGCTAATTATATTATAAATGGTATTTCAAAAGGAGATAGGATAGAGAAATTTACATTATTTGATTATTATACACTTACAAAGTATGATGTACCTGATTTAGCGGCAACAGCTAAAGTTTTAGCAAATTCTGAAACTGATCCATTATTAAATTGTTCAACTGCTTTAATTGGTTTTAGAGATAAAGTTTATAAGAATGATTATAGAATAAATAAAGAAAATATAATTAAGTATCAATATACTGAAAATGGTAGAGTACTATTTAGTGATGAGATTGATGCGATAATTGCTTATTTAGATGCTAGAGGTATCCCATTAACTCAGAGAACTTATCAAGGTGCATATCATGAATATGTTAATGGGCGTTTGCAAATTAAACAAATTTGAATAAAATAAGAATAATAGTCCCAATATATAATTAGAAAGGTATTGGGATTATTTATGACAAAAAAAGAAGCATGGGAAATGTTTAAGAAAACAGGAGAAATAGAGTATTATTTAATTTATAAAAGAGGGAAGTAGTATGTTAAAGGCCACAGAGGGCATCATTATTAGCGAAGTTAATTATGGTGAGAAAAGCAAGATAATAAATGTGTTAACGAAAGATGGCATTGTTGGTGTAATGTGTAAGGGTGCTAAAAGTTTAAAAAGTCCATTTAGAGCAAGCACGATGAAATTTAATCTTTCTTCTTTTTTACTTTATTATCACGAAAATGGATTAAGTACTTTAAAAGAATGTGATGTTATTTGCGATTATAAAAGTATGAAATCTGATATTTTGCTAATTAGTTATATGTCTTATGTGTGTGATTTAGCTGCTGGAGTAATGAGGCAGAATCAAAATGAAGAAATTTATAATTTATTAATAAGTACTCTTAATAAAATAAATGATGGACTTGCTCCTGATATTTTAACAAATATATTTGAAATAAAGATGCTTGATTATCTAGGAGTTGGATTTTCGCTTGATTCTTGTGCTAAGTGTGGCAGTACGAAAGATATTGTCACGATTGATCCGGACGATGGCGGGTATATTTGTTCTTCTTGTTATACTAATCAAATAATATACGATGCAAAAACTTTAAAGATGCTTAGAATGTATTATTTGGTTGACATAGATTCTTTAGTTAAGTTAGATATATCTAATGAAGTTAAAGATAACATTAATTATTTTTTAAAAATATATTATGATAGATATACTGGGTTATATTTAAAAAGTAAAAAGTTTTTAGAAACTATAAAAAATTAATAAACT
This sequence comes from uncultured Bacilli bacterium, assembly GCA_934090735.1. Taxonomy (GTDB): domain Bacteria; phylum Bacillota_I; class Bacilli_A; order RF39; family UBA660; genus CAG-533. Next base: position 180,054 of record CAKOJR010000004.1, on the reverse strand, counting down.
ATTTAAAAATAGTTTTTTTTATGATAAAATTCTTTTTAAGAAGAGAGGAATTTATATGAATTTAAAGGATTTATACATTAATTATTTTGTTAGTAAAGGACATAAGCAAATTCCTTCAGCGCCAGTAGTACCTGAAAATGATGCCAGTGTGTTATTTAATACTGCGGGTATGCAACCACTTATACCTTATTTGATGGGAATGACTCATCCATATGGAACTAGACTATGTGATTATCAAAAATGTATTAGAACTAATGATTTAGATGAAGTAGGAGACACTTATCATCATACTTTTTTTGAGATGCTTGGAAATTGGTCTTTAGGTGATTACTTTAAAAAAGAAGCAATTACTTATAGTTTTGAGTTTTTGACGAAGGTTTTAAATATTCCAGTAGAGCGTTTAGCTGTTACAGTTTTTGCAGGCAATGATACTATTCCGTTTGATGAGGAGAGTAAGAGTATTTGGCTTTCTTTAGGTATCCCAGAAGAGAGAATTGCTGCAACTAGTGAAGATAATTTTTGGATTGCTGGAGATACTGGACCATGCGGACCAGATTCAGAAATGTTCTACTTTAGAAGTGATGATGAAATTCCAGATGTTTTTGATCCAGAAGATAAGAGATGGGTTGAGATTTGGAATGATGTTTTTATGCAATATGAGAAGAAAGCTGATGGCAGTGTTATAGAGCTTCCTAAAAAGAATGTTGATACTGGTATGGGGGTTGAAAGAACTACTGCTATATTAGAAGGAGTTAATGATAATTATGCATCAAGCATCTGGAGTGATGTTATTCTAAAGATTGAAGAGTTATCTGGAAAATCTTATAAAGAAGATTACTTGTCTATGAGAATTATTGCTGATCATATTAGAACAAGTGTGTTTATTTTAGGGGATGATGCAGGTGTTGTTCCGTCAAATACTGATCGTGGATATATTTTAAGAAGATTAATTAGAAGAATGATTAGACATGCTAGAAAGCTTAATATTAATCTTAACTCTAATTTTGAGGTTACTTTAGCAGAACTTATTATTAATAAGTATAGTAAGTATTATGAAGAACTTTCTAAAAATAAAGATCATATTTTAGAAGAACTTACTAAAGAAAAGGTTAAATTTTCAAGAACCTTAGAAAAGGGTTTAAAGGTATTTGAAAAGGAAACTGCTAATATAGATAAGATTGATAAAGATTTAGCGTTTAAGTTATATGATACTTATGGTTTTCCAATTGAGCTTACTTGTGAGCTTGCTCTAGAGAAGAATATGGAAGTAGATACTCTTGGCTTTAAGGAGAAGTTTAAGGAGCATCAAGAAAAATCAAGAACAGCATCTAAGGGTATGTTTAAGGGAGGACTTGCTGGCGATAGTGAGACTGAAACTAAGTATCATACAGCAACTCATTTACTTAATGCTGCTTTAAAGATAACTGTTAGTGAAGATGTTCATCAAAAGGGATCAAATATAAATAATGAAAGAATGCGTTTTGATTTTTCTTGTGATCATAAGTTAACTCCAGAAGAGATTAAAGCTACTGAGGATTTGGTTAATAAGTGGATTAAAGAAGATTTGCCAGTAACTATTAAAGAGATGCCTAAAGAAGAAGCTGTTAAGATAGGTGCAGAGCATATGTTTATTGAGAGATATCCTGATATTGTAACTGTATATTTTGTTGGGGATGTTTCTAAAGAAATATGTATGGGGCCTCATGTTAAGAGTACAAGTGAAATAGGTACATTTAAGATTGTGAAAGAGGAAGCATCTTCTGCTGGTGTTAGAAGAATAAAAGCTATTATAGAATAAAAAATAAGGACTTACTTTTTATCAGTAAGTCCTATTTCTTTTAAGTAATCACTTATATCTTCTTTGACAAACATTTCTAAAGGAATATCTAAACCTTTAGAAAAAGCATAAAGTACAGCTAAGCTAAACGTTTGGGTTGTTTTTGCGCTTTCAATGTTGCCAATTAGACCTCTAGAGAAGGTAGTTTTAAGTGCTAACTGCTCTTGAGTAAGCCCACGATAATTTCTAAAAAGTTTGATTCTTTCAGAAACTAGTTTATATATATACTTGATATCTTCTTTGTTTTCCATATATACTGCACTCCTACAATATATTTTATCAAGTAGTTGTGCAAAACAATATCAGTATATAGTTGCAACGATTTTTAAAGAAAAAGAGTAGTTATTACTCAAAAAACTTTTCAAAGTCAACGTTTAATGCCTCGGATATTTTTCCTACTGTAGCAATTGAAAAACTTTTATTTTTCTTCATACTTTCGATTTCACAAATATAGTCCACGCTTAAATTAGAATCATCAGCTAGTTTTGCTTGTGTAAAATTTTTTTCTAGTCTGTATTTTCTAATGTTTTGACGAACTAAATTGTAATAATATGTGTCTGATTTATTTTCTGTCATACCCCATCGACTCCTATATATAAATATTTTCTCAAAAAAATCGTATAAAATGAACGGGCTTATAGTCCTAGTTCTATTATGGTAAGGTTTTGAGATATTTATTCATTAAATTTTTTTGTTTTTAATAAATTCACGTAATATTTTGGTGATTGCTCTTTTTTCTAATCTTGATACGTAACTACGACTGATATTCATTTTTTTGGCAATTTCTTTTTGAGTCATATCCCTGGTATTAAATAAACCATATCTTTTGATAATAATATCTTTTTCTCTAGGAGATAGGGTATCTAGATATTTTAAGAGTAAGTCTATTTTGTTTTGGGTGTCTATTTTATCCAAAGTGTCTTCGCTTTCACATTTTAAAACGTCAATAAGATTTATTTCATTACCATCTTTATCATAGCCGATAGAGTCATTTAAACTAACATTATTTAGGTGTTTTTTATTGCTTCTAAAATACATTAAAACTTCATTTTCAATGCATCTAGCAACATATGTGGTGATTCTGGTGTTCTTACTTGGCTTGTATGAATCAATACCTTTTACTAGGCCGATTGTGCCAATACTTATAAGATCGTCGGCATCATATTCTTTTCCTTCATATTTTTTGACTATATGAGCAACAAGCCTTAGATTGTGCTCAATGAGTCTGCCTCTGGCGTCAGTATCGCCCATAAGCATTTTAGAAATAAGTTTTTCTTCTTCTTCTTTTTCAAGAGGTGATGGAAATACATTAACAGAGTATGAACCTGTAAAAAATATTAAGCTTTTGAGTAAACTAATTATATAAAACATTTAATCCTCCAATAAAATATATGAAAAATGTTGGACTACTAAAACAATAAATGATAATATATAAATGGTGGTAAAAATGAAAAAAATATTATTTATGTTGATGCTTTTAGTGAGCCCTTTAATGGTTTTTGCAGAAAATGATTATAAAGTAATTAGTCATTATATTGATAGTGAAATTGAAATAAGTGGTAATTTACGTGTTAAAGAGCTTATTATAGTTGATGGTAATTTAGATTATTTTACAAGGGTAATAAATTATAAAACGTTTGATGGAGTGTGGGATAAGAAAAATACTAGTTTAGTAGACAATCCTATATATAATGGAAGCGGGATATATAATTTTGCAGTTTCTGCTTATAAATATAATGATGAAAAAGTTAATTTTAATGATTTAAGTGCGAATGTAAAAAGTTATTTTAAGGAACTTGATCCTAAAAAGGTAAGTGATAGTACTTATAAAGTAGATAAAAAGAGTGGGGAAAATTCATATAATATATATTTTAAAAATAGTGGCAGGACAGCTATTTATTTAGAGTATGTTGTTGGTGATGTTATTGTAACTCATAATGATGTTAGAGAGCTTAATTATAGTTTTAAGAACTTAAGTTATGAAGCTATTGATACTTATTTAAGAGTTATTATTCCATATCCAACTGATGAAGAAAGTTATCAAGTTTATTTGCATGGAAATGGCAATGGGGAGTTTGAGGATATTGAAAAGGATGGAGTTAAGTACGGAGTATTTGCTCATTATTCTAATGTTAAGAAAGAAATAAATGTTAGACTTACTCTTCCACTAGATCAAATTGCGATAGATAATGGTAGTAATCATACTGATATTGAGGCTTTAGATAAAATTATAAGTATTGAAAAAGAAAGAATGGATGGTAGTAAAAAAGGAGCTAATATTAATAATTATGCTAAGTATGTTTTATGTGGGCTTTCTATTGTATACGTTTTAATAAGTATAATTGTTTATAAGCAAAAAAATAGTATTTTAAATATAGTTTATTTTGTTTTAGGAGTTCTTATATCATTATTTAATTATTTGTTTAAGACTGGCATTTGGTACATTTATTTAATTATGTTAGTTCCGGTTATAGTTATAATTTTAAGTAAGAGGAAATAGAATAGTATGCAATATTTTGATAATAATGAAAATTTAGATAGTAAGCTTAGAGTACTTAAATATAAGTATGATGATGTTAATTTTAATTTTTTTAGTGATTTAGGAGTGTTTTCTAAAGATAGAATTGATTATGGAAGTATTCTTTTAGTAGAGACTTATCTTAAGTATAATAATAAGCCATGTAATGTTTTGGATGTAGGATGCGGGTACGGGTTTATTGGATGCGTTATTGGCAAGATAAATGGTGGAAGTATCGATATGGTTGATGTTAATAATAGAGCACTTCATTTAAGCAAGATGAATCAGAAGGAAAATGGAATTACTAATTTAAATATATTTAGCAGTAATATTTATGATGGGGTTAATAAGAAGTATGATGTGGTTATTACAAATCCACCAATAAGAGCTGGTAAAGCCGTTTATCTAACTATTATTAATGATGCTTTTAAGTATTTAAACGAAGGCGGAGAACTTTGGTTTGTAATGCGCAACAATCATGGGGTAAAAACAGTTATTAAGGATTTAAGTAAAAAATATAGTACAAGCGTTCTTAAAAAAGATGCTGGTTATTATGTTGTTATGGTTAAAAATGATGAAAGTAATCTTAAATAAAGGAAAAGATTACTTTTTTTGAAGTTTTCGTCATATTTAGCGTTGACAGTTTACCACATTTTCTAGTATAATTTTAAATTGGAGTTGTATCTCTCTAGGAATGAGGGTACATACTAAAAAAATATATTGTTTGGGGTGAAATTTAGTGGCATACAAAATAGCAAAATTTGGTGACCATAGGGAAAGAGCAACTTTCTCTAAAACGATTAACAACTTTGAACTAGCAGATTTATTAGATATTCAAAAGAAATCATATCAGTGGTTTCTAGAAAGCGGTATTAAGGAAGTTTTCGATGACTTATTCCCAGTTGAGAGTTTCACCGGAAATATATCACTAGAATTTGGCGAATATTCTTTTGATGCGCCTAGATACTCAGTAAAGGAAGCAAAAGAACGTATGGTAACGTTTGCTGCTCCTTTAAAGGTTGAAGCTCGTGTATTTATTCATGAGACAGGTGAAGTTAAAGAACAAGAAGTCTTCCTTGGCGATATGCCTTTAATGACTGAAGCTGGTACCTTCATTATTAATGGTGTAGAAAGAGTTATTCAGTCTCAGTTAGTAAGAAGTCCATCTATCTACTTTAAGCGTGAGATTGATAAGAATGGTAGACCAGTTGTATCTGGAGAGATGATACCTAATCGTGGTACCTGGCTTGAGTTTGAACTTGATGCCCGTGATGTAATTTATGTTCGTATTGATAGAACTAGAAAAGTTCCATTTACAACATTCTTAAGAGCATTAGGTTTATCTAGTGATGAATCTATTAAAGAAGTATTTGGTGAAAATAGATTTATTGATAATACACTAGAAAAAGATAGTACTAAAAATACAGATGAAGCACTTATTGAAATTTATGAAAAGTTAAAACCAGGTGAACCTGCAACACTTGATAGTGCTAAGAACCAATTAATAGTTCGTTTCTTTGATCGTTTTAGATACGATTTAGCTAAGGTTGGACGTTATAAATTTAATAAGAAGTTAAATGTACTTGATCGTCTTTTAGGATGCACACTTGCGGAAAACTTAAAATTTAATGGTGAAGTTGTAGCAAATAAGGGCGAAGTTATTGATAAGGCTAGATTAGAAGAATTAAGACCATACTTTGAAAAGGGTATGTGTTTAAAAGAAGTATCTATTAATGAAGATTTAGATACTTATAATAAGATTACTGAAGTTTTGGTAGTTGATAAGAATGATGAATCTAAAACTATTAAGATTATTGGTAATGATAATACAATTGATGAAAAGAGACTTACTATTAGTGATATTTATGCATCAATTAGTTATTATTTAAATTTACTTGATAATATTGGTAATATTGATGAGATTGACCACTTAGGAAATCGTCGTGTTCGTCAGGTTGGTGAATTAATTCAAAATCAATTTAAAGTTGGTATGGCTCGTATGGAAAGAGTTATTCGTGAAAGAATGACTACTCAAGAAATTGATACAGTTACACCAAAAACATTAATTAATATTAGACCAGTAACAGCTGCATTAAAAGAGTTCTTTGGTTCATCACAGCTATCTAAGTTCATGGATCAAATTAACCCAATTGCTGAACTTACTGATAAACGTCGTTTAAGTAGTTTAGGGCCAGGAGGACTTTCTCGTGAAAGAGCCGGTATGGAAGTCCGTGACGTTAATGTTTCACACTATGGACGTATTTGTCCAATCGAATCTCCAGAAGGAGCAAATATCGGACTTATTACATCACTAGCTTCTTATGCTAAACTAAATGAATATGGATTTATTACTACTCCTTATAGAAAAGTAGTTGATAAACATATTACAGACGATGTTGTATATTTAACTGCTGACGAAGAGGCTGATTACTATATTAGTCAAGCAACAGTTAAAGTTGATAATGACAATAATATTATTGAAGATCAAGTAATTGCTCGTTTAAATGGTGAAAACGTTATGATTGAATCGGCTAAAGTTAATTTTGTTGATGTTTCACCAAGTCAAATTGTTTCTGTTACAACAAGTTGTATACCATTTTTAGATCACGATGATGCTAAACGTGCGTTAATGGGTTCAAACATGCAACGTCAAGCAGTTCCACTACTTAGAACTGAAGCTCCTATTGTTGGTACTGGTGTTGAATATGTAGCTGCTCGTGATTCAGGATCTACAATTGTTTGTAAGGCTGATGGCGTAGTAGAGTATGCTGATTCTAAAAAAATTATTGTTAAAAATGCTAAAGGTAAAGATGAATATTACCTAGCAAACTTTGAAAGAAGTAATGCTGAAAGTAACTTCTCTCATAACCCAATTGTTAGAGCAGGAGATAAAGTACATCGCGGTGAAGTAATCGCTGATGGACCATCAACAGATAAGGGAGAGCTTGCTTTAGGTAAGAATATGGTTATTGCTTTCATGACTTGCAATGGTTATAACTATGAAGATGCTGTTGTATTAAATGAAAAATTAGTTAAAGATGATGTTTATACATCACTACATATTGAGCATTATGATATTGATTGCCGTGATACTAAGTTAGGACCTGAGGAAATTACGAGAGATATTCCAAATGTTTCTGAGGAAGCTCGTAAGAATTTAGATGCTAATGGTATTATTAAGATTGGTACAGAAGTTCATGAAGGAGACATTCTTGTTGGTAAGGTTACTCCAAAAGGAATGCAAGAGTTAACTAGTGAAGAAAAACTATTGCATGCAATCTTTGGTGAGAAAACTCGTGAAGTTAGAGATACATCTCTAAGAGTTGCTCATGGTGCTGATGGTATTATTCATGATGTTAAGATTTATACTAAAGAAAATTCAGACGAGTTATCAGCTGGTGTTAGTAAAGTAATTCGCATATATATTATTCAAAAACGTAAGATTCAAGTCGGAGATAAGATGTCTGGACGTCACGGAAACAAAGGTGTTGTAAGTTTAATTCTTCCAGAAGAAGATATGCCTTACTTACCAGATGGTACTCCAGTAGATATCGTACTTAATCCGCAAGGTGTTCCATCACGTATGAACTTAGGACAAATTTTAGAGCTACACTTAGGTATGGCTGGTAAGAAGCTTGGACTTCATTATGCAACCCCAGTATTTGATGGAGCTACAGTTGATGAAATAAGTGAAGAGATGGCTAAGGCTGGAATGGATCCAGATGGTAAGACTGTTCTATTTAATGGACGCACTGGTGAACCATTTGAAAATAGAGTAGCAGTTGGTGTTATGTACATGATTAAATTACATCACATGGTTGATGATAAGATTCATGCTCGTTCAACTGGCCCTTACTCATTAGTTACTCAACAACCTTTAGGTGGTAAAGCGCAATTTGGAGGACAACGTTTCGGAGAGATGGAAGTTTGGGCACTATATGCTTATGGTGCAGCACATGTACTTCAAGAAATCCTAACTGTTAAATCAGATGACGTTCTAGGACGTGTTAAAGTTTATGAAGCTTTAGTAAAAGGTAAGACAGTTAAAGGTGCTGGTATGCCAGAATCATTTAGAGTATTAATTAAAGAATTCCAAGCTCTAGGACTAGATGTTCAAATTATTGATAACAATGATGTTACTCATGAACTAAAAGAACTAGAAGAAGAGGAAGACGAAACAAGTGATGCTATTACTATTGATGAAATAGATGCTAAAACTGGTACTATAAAAGGTAAAGATGAGCTTCCTGCTCCTGAGGTTACCGAAGAAGAACCAGTAGAGGACTTTGAAGAAGAAGACACCTTTGAAGATGATGAAGATTTTGACGAAGAACCAACTAATGAAGATTTAGAAGAACTAGAAGAAGATCTAGAAGGGGATGAACTATAATGATCGAAGTAAATAATATTAAAGGAATTCGTATAGGAATCGCAAGCCCTGAAAAAATCAGAAGCTGGAGTTATGGTGAGATTAAGAAACCAGAGACTATCAACTATCGTACTTTAAAACCTGAGAGAGATGGTTTATTCTGTGAAAAGATCTTTGGACCAACAAAAGACTTCGAATGTTCTTGTGGTAAATATAAGAGATTAAGATATAAAAATGTTGTATGTGATAGATGTGGAGTAGAAGTAACTCGTTCTAAAGTACGTCGTGAACGTATGGGGCACATTGAGCTTGCTTCTCCTTGCTCACACATTTGGTTCTTTAAAGGTGTTCCATCTAAGATGGGCCTAGTTCTAGATATGTCTCCAAGAGATCTAGAAGAAGTTTTATATTTCGTTAGTTACGTAGTAATTAATCCAGGATCTGCTCCTTTAGAGAAGAAACAAACTTTATCAGATAAAGAATACCGTGCTTACTATGAAAAATATGGAAATACTTTTGAAGTAGGTATGGGTGCTGAAGCAATCAAAAAATTACTTGAAGAAGTAGATGTTGATGCTGAAGTTGAAAAGTTAAATAAAGAATTAGAGGGTGCTACTGGTCAAAAACGTATTCGTCTTGTTAAGAGATTAGATTGTTTAGTAGCTTTCCAAACTTCTGGAAATAAACCATCATGGATGGTTCTAGATGTTATTCCTGTAATACCTCCAGAACTTCGTCCAATGATTCAACTTGATGGGGGCCGTTTTGCTACTAGTGACTTAAATGATTTGTATCGTCGTATTATTAACCGTAATAATCGTCTTAAAAAATTGTTAGAACTAGGTGCTCCATCAATTATCGTTCAAAATGAAAAACGTATGTTACAAGAAGCTGTTGATACATTATTTGATAATGGTAGAAGAGGTAGAAGTATCTCTGGTGCTGGTAATAGACCACTTAAGTCATTATCAAGTATGCTTAAGGGTAAACAAGGACGTTTCCGTCAAAACCTATTAGGTAAGAGAGTTGACTATTCTGGTCGTTCTGTTATCGTTGTAGGGCCTAGCCTTAAAATGTATGAGTGTGGTCTTCCAAAAGATATGGCTTTAGAGTTATTTAAACCCCATGTAATTAACGGTTTAGTATCTCGCGGTCTAGCGCATAACATTAAAGGAGCTAAGAAACTTATTGATAATAAAGATGACTGTGTATGGGATGTTGTTGAGGATGTTATTACAGAATATCCTGTAATGCTTAACCGTGCTCCAACATTACACAGATTAGGTATTCAAGCATTCGAACCTAAACTAGTAGGTGGTAAAGCTATTAGACTTCACCCATTAGTTTGTGCAGCATTTAATGCCGATTTCGATGGTGACCAAATGGCTATCCATGTACCACTATCAGAAGAAGCTAAAGCTGAAGCAAGAATCTTAATGCTTGGTGCTAACAATATCCTTAAACCATCTGATGGTAAACCAATCGTTACTCCATCACAAGATATGGTTTTAGGAAACTATTATATTACAGTAGAATATGCTGGAGAAGAAAACGAAGGTAAAGTTTATAAGAACTCTAATGAAGCTATAATGGCTTATGAAAGAAGAGAGATAACACTTCATACAAGAATAGCTGTTCCAGTATCATCATTTAAATATAAATTATTTACAGATGATGTTAAAGATAAATATTTAGTAACTACTGCTGGTAAATTAATCTTTAATGAAATCTTACCAGATACATTCCCTTATATTAATGAACCAACTAAGGATAATATTGAGGGAATTACTCCAAGCAAGTATTTCTTAGAAAGAGGAACTAATATTCCTGAAGCTATAGCTGCTATGCCAGTAGCTGGAGCATTTGCTAAGAAGACTTTACAACAAATCATTGCTCAAGTATTTAGAAGATATAAAACAACTGAAACATCTATGATGTTAGATAGACTTAAAGATTTAGGATTTAAATATTCTACAATCTCTGGTATCACATTCAGTTTATTTGATATTAAGACAAGTACTCATAAAGCAGAATTTGTTGCTGAAGGACAAGAAAAAGTTAATAAAATTAATAAACAATTCCAAAGAGGTCTTATTACTGATGAAGAAAGACATAACTCAGTATGTGATGCTTGGAATGCGGTAAACGGAAAAGTTCAACAAGAACTTAAGAAGATTGCCGAAGAAGATGTTCGTAACCCAATCTTCATGATGATGACTTCTGGTGCCCGTGGTTCACTTAACCAATTCTCACAGATGGCTGGTATGCGTGGACTTATGGCAAAACCAAATGGTGACTCAATTGAAATTCCAATTACAACATCTCTATATGAAGGACACTCAGTAAACGAGTTCTTCATCAATACTCACGGTGCTCGTAAAGGTACTGCCGATACAGCACTTAAGACTGCAAACTCTGGTTACTTAACTAGACGTTTAGTAGATGTTGCTCAAGATATTATTATCAAAGAAGAAGATTGTGGATGTAAGAGTGGACTTGTGGTAAGCGACTTTATTGATGATAAAGATGGATCAGTTATTGAAAGTTTATCTGAAAGAATTATTGGTCGTTATACTGCTAAGAAAGTTATTAACCCTGAAACAAAAGAAGTTATTATTGATAAAAATGAACAAATTACAGAAACTATTGCAAATAAGATTGTTAAAGCTGGTATCAAGAGTGTTGAGATCAGAAGCGTACTTACTTGTCGTAGTGAAACTGGTATTTGTCAAAAATGTTATGGTAACAACCTAGCAACTGGTAACTTAGTTGAAAATGGTGAAGCTGTAGGTATTATGGCTGCACAATCAATTGGTGAACCAGGTACACAGCTTACAATGCGTACATTCCACTCAGGTGGTGTAGCAGGTGCTGAAGATATTACTCAAGGTCTTCCACGTGTAGAAGAAATCTTTGAAGCACGTAATCCAAAAGGTAAAGCAACTATTGCGGAAATTACTGGTAAGATTACTAAGATCGAAGATGCTAATGGTAAATGGGAAATCACTATCATGAATGATGCTGATTCTCGTAAACATACAACGACTTATGGTGCTAAACTAAGGGTAGAGGAAGGCATGGAAGTTAATGCTGGTGATAGATTAACAGAAGGAACTATTTCTCCAAAAGAGTTACTTGCTGTTACTGATGCTATAACTACTCAAGAATATATTTTAAGAGAAATTCAAAAAGTGTTTAAATCACAAGGCGTTGATATCGCTGATAAACATATTGAAGTAATAGCTAGCCGTATGATTAATAAGATGCGTATTACTGATGCCGGAGATACTGATTTAGTTGCTGGACTTTCTGTATCAATTAGAAAGTTCATGGCTAAAAATAAACCAGTTATCCTAGCGGGTAAGGTTCCTGCAACAGGTTATCCAATTATCCTTGGTATTACAAAATCAAGTTTAGAAACTGATTCATTCTTATCTGCTGCTTCATTCCAAGAAACTACTAGAGTTCTTACTGATGCTGCTATTAAGGGTAAGGTTGATGAATTAAAAGGTCTAAAAGAGAATGTAATTCTTGGTAAGTTAATTCCTGCTGGTACTGGAGCTAAAGGATACTCTGATATAGAAATTGAATTATCAAAAGAATATATGGGCGATGAGCCATCAGAAGTTTTAGAAGAAGAATTTATAGATGATTCTGAAATAGAAGTTGAATCAAATAATACTGATGAAGTAAATGTAACTTTAGAAACTCCGGAAGAAGGAATGAATGAAGAGACTACAGAAGAGTAGTCTTTTTTCATGTTGTAATCATAAAAAAAATATTATATACTTAATGTAGATTAGAAAGGAGGAGTGAAGATGTTTGAAGGTTTATTAGCAGCAAGTGTAATTACATTAATTATTGTCTTTTTGATATGCTCACCACTTTTAGTTCTTTATTTAGTTGCTTCTTGGAAACTTTATAAGAAGTGTGGTAGAGAAGGCTGGGAAGGAATTGTTCCTATTTATAGAGATTATGTATTAATTCAAATAACAGGTATTAAATGGTGGGCAATATTTATATTATTAGTTGGCTATTTATCAATAAATACTGCTGGTTTAGGATTTATTATTGGTTTAATTGTATTATTTACTAAATTCTGTATTTACTATAATTTAAGTAAGAAGATGGGAAAAGATCCAGTTGGTTATGCGATAGGTTTAACTTTATTACCAATGGTTTTTATACCAATTTTAGCTTTTGGTTCAAGTAAATTTACTGATTGTGAAGTAAGTCCTTATGGAGTAATTTCAGAAGATAAGGTTAATAGTGTTGCATCTAATGTAAAAGAAACAGCAAAAAAAACTGCTGAAAATAGTAGTACTAAATCTGGTGCTAAGTTCTGTACTAATTGTGGTGCTGAACTAACTGGTGGTAAGTTTTGCTCAAAATGTGGTCATGAAATACACTAATATAGTGTATTTTTTTTTTACTTATGTTATAATTTTATAGAGGATAGGTGAAAGATATGAAGAAACAAAAGATTATTTTGAAACACTGCCCGCATTTTTATAAGATATTAGATTTTGAAATATATGAAGATGATGCTATATCTTCTAAGTTAATAAGTTTGTATAAAGAGTATATATTTAGTTTAGATGCTACTAATGAAAGAGAATTAGCTAAAGTTGAAAAGATAGATTTAATAATTAGTAAATATATAGATGATTATTTATTTAGAAAAGAAATACAAAGGGAGTGTGTTAATATAAGAATAGAACCGACACAAGATATTACTACTGGTTTAATTGAAGGAATATTTAATTTGTATGATAATTATGAAAATGGTTATACGAGAAATATATATTTTGCGAGGTGGATATAAATGGATCAGGATTTTTATTTTGAGGAGTCTAATCCGAAATGGGTGACAATTATTGTGATAATCCTTGTAATTGCTGGATTGGGTGCAGGTTATTATTTTTATAAGGAATATAAAAAACAGGTTATAAAGGTTCATGATGTTACTATTGAGCTTGGTTCTAAGCCTAGCAGTAATGTTAGTGATTATGCGGCAGGTGCAACCGATGGATATAATTTAAGTTTACCTGACAATTTGGTAAATGAAGATGGTAATACTTATATGGTAGGTGAATATAGTTATAAATTAAAAAAAGGTGATACTTTGAAAAAAGGAAAGATTTTTGTTAAAGATACTACTGTGCCAGAAGTAACTGTAAAAGAGATTACAGTTGGAGTTAATGAAGAATTTGAGCCTTATGAGTTTTTAGAGACCTGTAATGATTTATCTTTGCCGTGCAAGACTTCTTATAAAAAAGAATCTTATGCTAAATTAAATGAGAAAGCTGGAAAGTATAATTTAGAGATTGTTGTTGAAGATAAATACGGAAATAAGGTAAGTAAGGATGTTGTGTTAAATGTTAGTGAAACAGAGTCTTTATTATCTTTAAAGCAAAATGATGATGAAGTTGTGTCTATGACACCAGAAGATAAAGACTGGAATAAAACTTATACTTATAAATTTTCTAAAGCTGTACCAGGTGATGGTGATGAGTATGAGGGAAAATTTTTAGAAATAAATTCAATGGATTTTGGTGATAAGTTTGATAAAAAGATAACAAATCAGTATTCTATTACAACATATAATAAATATGGTTATGTAATTGGGATAAGTGTTAAATTATTTTTTGAGGATAATACTACTAAGTATTTAACGGAAAGTGATTTAAAAGAAGAAAATTAATTAAAACTACTTGCACTAGGTATAAAAATTTGATATATTATTAGTGCAAGTTTTGTTTTGGCGGTGTAGCTCAGTTGGCTAGAGCATCCGGTTCATACCCGGCAGGTCGGGAGTTCAAATCTCTCCGCCGCTACCACTTTGAATAGTAACTAGAGAAATCTAGTTTTTTTAATTTTTAGGAAAGTGTGTTATAACAAAGATATATTTGGAGGTTTTGGAATGACTATTGCGGAAGCAGAAAGTTTTTATAAAAAAGATACTAAAAGTTGCCAATTAGGAAAAATAAAAATTTTTTATGTTGGTTAAAAAGTTCTATAAAAGATGGGTATCATTGTTTTGTCTCTTTAGAAGATTTACAGGAGCTAATTAATAATATCGTGTCTTGGTATGAGATTAAGAATCCTAAAAGAGAGTTAGCACGTTCTGATGGTATAAGTTATGCTGATTTTGAAAATCTTAGGGAATTATCTGACGCTATGGGATTAGAACAATTATTTTTAAGACTGCCAAATAATCAATTAAGGTTAATGAAGTGTGAGTATAGAGCTAGCGGTGGTGGAATGAGGCCTGTATATGAAAATGGTAAAAAAGTAGGATTAAAACCACAGATTTTTATGCGTATAGATAGAAAAGAAGTTATGCGTAGATTTCCTTTAGAGATACCTTGCTTTTTGCTTACGGCTGATAATATGACAGGAGAAGTATTTAGAGATTCAAATTTAGATGAGTATTTAGGAAATGCTAGTAGTGTAACTTTGGATGAGCTACTGCATATTTTTGATGTTAAGTACAAAAATAAATTGGATTATTCTGAGCTAAGAGCTTGTATATATGATCATGATAGTGATTTAGAATTAAGGCATAGGGTATTACAGTTAGTTGCTATTAAATTGTTATATTCTAGAAATACTGTGCCTGAAAGAGGATATGAAAGAGCAAAAAGGTTTATAAATGAGTTTAATGATGCACTTGGGCTTACTTTGTCTACTGATCAGATTGATGAAATTTTAAATAGGGACTATACTGGTGGAGAAAGATGGGAAGAGGTTTTAGAAACTTATACTGATAGAAATGGTGAAGAACGTTCATATTGGGCTGTTAAAAAAATTCCCAATAAAGAGACAAAACGCGTTAAGGGTCTAGTAAAGAGTTTGTTTAAAGGAAATAATAAATAATACAACCAGAGAATATCTGGTTTTTAATTTTTAAAAATACATTGTTTTTCATAAAAACTTATGCTAAAATATTTTTAGAATAGGAAGGCGTAATTATGAGAAAATTAAAATATTTTTTAACAGTTTTTTGTTTAATGGTAATACCTAAAATTGTTAACGCAGAAGTTCATTTGATTTGCCCAAATAGTATTGTTGGTGGTAATACTTTATCTTGTGCACTGGAAGTTACGGATAAATATAAAACAGTGTCTGGATCACTTGATGTACCAGCGACGGTAAAGTATGTTGGTATTTATGGTGGAACTTATACTAATTTAAGTGCGGAAAATGGATTGTATTTGAAAAATGAAAAAGATGTCGGAGCTGATATTATTGGTTACCTTCATTTTAGTACTCAGGAAGTAGCTAGCGATACTACTATTGAGATTACAATTAAGGATTCATTTTATGTTTATAGTGATGGGACTGAATCTTCTAAATCTGATATCAAAAGATTAGTAACACTTACTCCAAAACCTACTACAACAACAGTGGCATCTAAAACATTTAAAGTGATTTTGGATGTTAATGGTGGTACAGGAACATATGACGTTTTATCATGTACTACTAAAAGTAATAGTGATAAGTGTAGTGTTAACTTGAGTAAGCTTAAAGAACCTACTTATGAGGGAAAAACATTTACTGGTTGGGGAAGCACTAAGACATGTACAACCGGTAGTAAGTCAACTTATTCAGTGAAAAAGGATGTAACACTTTATGCTTGCTGGATAGATGGGACAACAACTACTAAGACGACGACAACTACTACTAAATCTGGTGGCAGTAAAACAACAACAACTACAAAACAGGCAACAACAACTACTACAAGTGTTTCTGATATGAAACTGTATTTGAAGTCACTAAATATTGAAAATCAAAAAATTGATTTTAGTAAGTTCAAAACTAACTATGAATTAAAAGTTTTATATGATGTTGAATCTTTAAAATTAACAGCGGAAGCTGCAAATGATGGCGTTAAAGTTGAATATCCAGAAAATTTAAGTTTAGAAGTTGGAGAAAATAACTTCGAAATTAAGCTTACTGATGGCACATTAACTTCAACTTATACATTAAAAGTAATTAGATTAAATGAGGGCGAAGAGATTAAAGATGAGAGCAATGATGCTAGTTTAAAAACGTTAGCTTTGGCTGGTTATAATATTAATTTTTCACCAACGCAAACTGTTTATGAATTAAAGGTAAAATATAATGTTAGTACAATTGCTGTAACGGCTACTCCAAATGATCAAAATGCAAAATATGTAATTACTGGAAATACCGATATTAAAAATGGTAGTGTTATAAAAGTTGATGTTCAAGCTGAGGACGGAACGCTTATTTCTTACAAAATTAATATAACGAAAGAAACTTTTTTTGAGTCATTTAGATTATATTTTATTATTGGTGCTGGCGTGGTATTAATTATCTTAGTTGCTTTAATTGTTATTGATAAGTCTAAGAAGAAAAAGAAAGTACCAAAAACAACTGTTGTAAAAAAGACACCTGTTAGTGGTAAAAAAACTACAAAGGAAGCTAGTAAACCTAATGTTGAGGTATTAAAAATGTAATTAACTTTACATTTTTTTCTTTTAATGTTAAGATTTTGTTGAGGTGGGTTTTGTGAAGTATCATTTAGTTTATTTAACTAGAAATGGAAAAGAGGTTAAGATTGATTTAAGTGGGTTACCATTTTTTGCAAATATGTCTTCGGGGAAAATTTTAAATATAATTAGTTTTTATAATAATTTTGATACTCCAGAGGATATGTTAGATTATCTTTTAGAAAAGGAATTGGTAAGTGATGATGCTACTCCCAATTTTAGGATTGTAATTCAAAGAAAGAATAAATATGGTAAAGATTTTTATCAAAAGATACCTCATAGTGATATTCCTTTGGTATCTTGCACTAAGGTTTATTTTAATAAGGAAACTTTAGGGAATTTAGTAATTAAAAAGTTTAGAGATAATGAATTTGTCGAAAAATTAAAAAAAGAATTTGGTTTTTTAAAGAATTATCAAACTGATACTTTTTTACATGGTTACTTGTCTTATATTTATAATTATAATAATGAAAATCACGAATATGAAAGAGATGCTGCAGAGGAATATGAAAGGTGTGTAAGATATTCTCTTAAAATTTTGCTTGGATCACCTAAAGTATTTGCTACACTTGCTATGTTTATGATAGATTATGTTACTCCAAAAAGTTTAAAGGTTTCATTTAGACCACAATATTTGAAAGACTCTGATTATGAGGAGTTTTTGGATGTAGATGATATTGTTAGGTATAATCCAGGATTAACTGGTAAGGCTTTAGAGGAAGCAATAGAAGCTGAAGAATTATTTAAAGAAGAAGAGTGGGAAAAAAGAAAAGGGCAAACTTGTTTATGAATATGATAACGAAAGTTATCTTTTTTTTATTTTAGGCAATAATAAGAATGTATTAATAAAAGATAATTATTTAATTGTCAACGTACTAAATAGCAATTGTAAAGTTGTATTTAGAGTACGTGATAAATCTTGATATTGACGGGTGAGTATTATATAATTTTAATGGAAAGATAGTGAGAAAATGAATCTAGATGCTGATACTGATAAAAGAAAAAAGAAACTAAAAATATATTATGCACTTTTAATAACCGTTGTATGTTTATTGGGAGTTACTTATGCGTGGTTTAGACTCTATTTAAGTCAAAGTGCAAATAATACAATAGCTACTAGGACTTGTTTTAGTACAAGTTTAACTGAAGATACTTCTAAAATAGTACTTACAGATGCTTTCCCAATAAGTGATGAAGATGGACTAAAACAGACGCCATTTACTTTTACTTTAAAAAATAATTGTGATACTTACGTTAATGCTTATATAACGATAGATAGTACTTACAGAATGAGTACAAGTTCTTCTTATTTGAAAGATGATTATTTAAAGGTGAATGTTTCACCTAAAGGTACAACTGACAATTTACCTGTAATATTAGCTAATCAGTCTTTGACGGATCTAGAAAATGGCAGAAATGGTTATGTGATTATTGAAACTATTTTGGATGCTAACGAAGAGCTTAGTTATGATTTAAGAATTTGGATGGATAGTGCAACAAGTCTAGAACAAGGATTAGATAAAACATGGGCTGGGAAGATAGTTGTAAAGAGTCAAGCAGATAATGCAAAAGCACCTGATAATTGGTATACCGCTCCTAAAGGCACGATGATTGCTTCGTTAAGAGGAATGAACAGAATAGTTACTTCTGTTTCTATTCCAGGATTAGAGGTAAGTGCTTATAAGGAATCAGATGTTACATCAGAAGGTGGTAGTGGTGTAGATTCAGAGTATGCAAATTACTATATAACCTACGGAACTGGATGGGAAGCAAATGGCACTAAATTTAATTTAACTGGAGTTGGTGTTACTTCTGATACTTATGCAAATTCATATTCTAGTTTAGTCGGTAAATATATAGTTTCACCTTTTTTGGGAGATGCTGGTTCTGATACTGCAAATAAGATGGTTAATACAAAAGAATTAGATAAAGTTTATTATGTAACTGGAGCTACAGCTGAAGATCTTTCTTTTAAAGAGATAGCTTCAAATAAAAATAGAACAGAAGCTATTTTAGCTAGTACGGCTGATGATTATGGAACGTCTTATTATTATAGAGGAGCCGTAAAAAATAATTATGTAAATTTTGCTAATAAATGCTGGCGAATAGTGAGAATTGCTGGTGATGGCACTATTAAATTAGTGCTTCACAATAATAATAGTAGTGGTGCTAGTAATCCATGTTCTGCAGATAATAATGATTATAACGCTGCCTTTATTGGAACAGGTGTATTTAATCAAAATAAAGATGATAATGCTTATATTGGACTTATGTATGGAGCTACCGGTGCTAGTGATTATGAAAGTGCACATGCTAAAACTAATACAAGTGTAATACTTAATACTTTGGGTGCATGGTATACTAGATATTTAAGAGCATATGATAGTAAAATAGCAGATACAGTATGGTGTAATGATAAAAGTGTTGTAACCGATCCTAAATATTATGATGGGGATATAAAGGTTTCAGAGCTTGGATATGGTAATAATACAACATATTATGGGTTTACGCAGAGAATGTATTCTTCCGATCGGAATATTGGTGGTTCTGGACCAAGTTTGAAGTGTAGTAATGAATTAAGTAAGGTAAGCGGTAAAATTGGACTACTTTCTGCTGATGAGGCTGTTTTTGCTGGTAGTTTAATTGCCTCAAATGCTCCTAATATGTATCTTAATGAGAATGCATATGCAAATTGGTATACTTTGACACCATATATGTATATTGAAAATTTTGCTAGTATTTGGTGTTTTGCTCTAGAAGCTGGCTTAAATATGGATTACGTTGATAATACGCAATTTATAAGGCCATCAATATCACTAGTTTCTACTGTTAAAGTTACTGGTTCTGGTACAAGTGAAGATCCTTTTATTATTAATTAGCCACGTTTGTGGCTTTTTTCTTGTTTTAAGGGGTAAAATAAATTATAATTTTAGTGAGGATAAATGGTATGGAAGACAGAATTAAAGAATTTTTGGATTATTTAGAGTTTGAAAGAAAGTATTCTGATAAAACGATAAAAAATTATGAAATAGATTTGGATCATCTTAAAGATTATTGTGAGTTAAAAAAACTTGATTATCTTAAACTTTCTTATGATGATGTTAGTTTGTATGTAATTAATGCACAGAAAAGCGGTTATAAAAGTACGTCAATAAATAGGTTACTTAGTTCATTAAGAAGTTTTTATAATTATTTAATAAAAAAAGATATAACTGATGTGAATCCTTTTGAGCTTGTAAATAATCTTAAGACGGAGAAGAGACTACCTAATTATTTTAAATATAGTGATTTTGAGGAAATGTTAAAGACATTAGACGATGATAAACCACTTACTTTAAGAAATGCACTTATTATAGAACTTTTGCTTTCTACTGGACTCCGTGTTAGTGAATTATCTGATATTAAGATAGATGATATGGATTTAAAAAATAATGAAATAAGGGTAATTGGTAAGGGAAATAAGGAGAGGATAGTTTATTATAGAGATAACACTAAAACTAAACTGTATTATTATCTTAAAGATAGTAGGGGTATTTTATTAAATGGTAAGTATTCACCTTATTTACTTATTAATAATAATGGGGGAAAACTTACTGATCGGGGTATTAGGTATATTATAGAGGAAATTATAAAGAAATGCTCTATAAATACTAGGGTAACGCCACATACTTTTAGGCATACTTTTGCGACTATGCTTTTAAATGAAGGATGTGATATAAGGAGTGTGCAGGAACTTTTAGGGCATGCAAATTTGAATACAACAAGTATTTACACACACCTTACAAATGAGGTTATTAGAAATACGTATTTAAATGCTCATCCCCACGGAAAATACTAGATTATTTATAAAAAAGTTGGTATAATTTTTTAGTAGGCTGGTGGTAAAATGATCGATGATTGTTCAAAGAAATTAGGTAAGATATTTGTAATGGTTTTGGTTATTATTGGCATTATAATATTACTCTATTTATTAGGTCATACATTATCTGTAAACAATTATAAATATGATTTACCTACAACACCTACTTTGTATGTTGATAAAGATATAAGTGAACTTGGTGATGCGCAAAAGATTAATTATAATACGCTTTTGAATGATGAAAAGTTTTTAAGGGGTATTAATAATGCTATTGATTATAATAATAAGGAAGTTAATCTTTTTGAAAACCAAGATGCTATATTTAAATATCTTTATTCTAAAAATGATAAAGGGCCACTTACTTTTGATGAGATTAATGATTTATCAATGGATGTTTTTAATACTGAACTATTTAAAGATAATTTTGCTGATTATTTGACCGATGATGGTGCCTATAAATATGAAATAAACTATGCAAGTCCAAAATATTGCATTAAAGCTATTAATGAAAAAAATACAGATGATGAAAAAATAGTTTATTTTGATATGATTGATTATAACTCTGAAAGCTGCAAACCGAATGTAACAGAGTACGATAAAGAGATTGTAGCTTTAAAAGGTACATTGGTACTTACTAAGGGTGATAATAAATATTTTATAAATTCAATGATGATTAGATAAAGGAGGTTTAATTTATGAAATATGTTTATTTGTTTTCTGAAGGAAACAAAGATATGAGAAATTTACTTGGAGGTAAGGGCGCTAATTTAGCTGAAATGACTAAATTAGGATTACCAGTACCACAAGGATTTACCATTACAACAGAAGCATGTACAAAGTATTATGAAGATGGTGAAAAAATCAACGGTGATATTCAAAAAGAAATTTTTGAAAACATCAAAAAGATGGAAGAAATTACTGGGAAAAAATTTGGTGATAAAGAAAATCCTTTACTTGTTTCAGTAAGAAGTGGTGCTCGTGCATCTATGCCGGGTATGATGGATACTATTCTTAATTTAGGATTAAATGAAGAGGTAGTAGAAGTTCTTGCTAAAAAGAGTGGAAATGCTAGATGGGCATGGGACTGTTATCGTAGATTTATTCAAATGTACTCTGATGTCGTAATGGAAGTAGGAAAGAAATATTTCGAAACCCTTATTGATGAAATGAAAGAGAAAAAAGGTGTGACTTTAGACGTTGAACTTACTGCTGATGATTTAAAAGAACTAGCAGAGGAGTTTAAGGCTGAATATAAAAGTAAAGTTGGTAGTGAGTTCCCAACTGATCCTACAGAGCAGTTAATGGGAGCTGTTAAAGCAGTATTTAGATCATGGGATAATCCTAGAGCTAATGTATATCGTCGTGATAATGATATTCCTTATTCTTGGGGTACAGCTGTAAATGTTCAAATGATGGCATTTGGTAATATGGGAGATACTTCTGGTACTGGAGTTGCTTTTACTAGAGATCCAGCTACTGGTGAAAAACATTTAATGGGTGAGTTCTTAATGAATGCTCAAGGGGAAGATGTTGTTGCTGGTGTTAGAACTCCACAACCAATTGATCATTTAAAAGAAGTAATGCCTGAAGTTTATGATGAGTTTGTTGGTATTTGTAAAAAATTAGAAGAACATTATCATGACATGCAAGATATGGAGTTTACTATTGAAGATAAGCATCTATATATGTTACAAACACGTAACGGTAAGAGAACAGCTAAAGCTGCTTTAAAAATTGCTTGTGATTTAGTTGATGAGGGAATGATTACTGATAAAGAAGCAGTTATGATGATTGATCCACGTAATTTAGATACTTTATTACACCCTGCATTTGATACTGAAGCGCTTAAGAAAGCTGAAGAAATTGGTAAAGGACTTGCTGCATCACCAGGAGCTGCTGCTGGACAAATTGTATTTACTGCAGAAGATGCTAAGACTGCAAAAGCTAATGGTAAGAAAGTTGTTTTAGTAAGACTAGAAACTTCTCCAGAGGATATCGAAGGAATGAAAGCTAGTGAGGGAATTTTAACTGTTCGTGGTGGTATGACTAGTCATGCTGCTGTTGTTGCCCGCGGTATGGGAACGTGCTGCGTTTCTGGATGTCAAGAAATCATTATGGATGAAGAGAATAAAACATTTACTTTAGGTGGTAAGATATTTAAAGAATTTGATGAGATTTCAATTGATGGTTCTACTGGTAAAATTTATGCTGGACTAATTCCTAAAGTTGATGCTTCTATTACTGGTGAATTTAGTAGAATAATGGCATGGGCTGATAAATATAGAAGATTAAAAGTTAGAACTAATGCTGATACTCCAAAGGATGCTTTAAAGGCAAGAGAACTTGGCGCTGAAGGTATCGGATTATGCAGAACTGAGCATATGTTCTTTGAGAAAGATAGAATTGCTGCTATTAGAGAGATGATTTGTTCTGATACAGTTGAGGAAAGAGAAAACGCTTTAGCTAAGATTGAGCCTATGCAACAAAAAGATTTTGAAGCTTTATATGAGGCTATGGAAGACTATAGTGTTACTATTAGATATTTAGATCCACCTCTACATGAATTTGTTCCTACTGAAGAAGCTGATATTAAGTTACTTGCAGATACTCAAGGAAAGAGTGTTGAACAAATTAAAGCAATTATTGCTGGACTTCATGAATTTAACCCAATGATGGGTCACAGAGGATGTCGCCTTGCAGTTACTTTCCCAGAAATTGCTAAGATGCAAACGAGAGCTGTTATTAAGGCTGCAATTGCTGTATCAAAGAGAAAAAATATAAAAATTGTTCCTGAAATTATGATTCCACTTGTTGGAGAAGTTAAGGAACTTAAATATGTTAAAAATATTGTTTGTGAGACTGCTGATGAAGTTCTTAAAAATGAAAATTTTGAGATGGACTATCATGTTGGTACAATGATTGAGATTCCTAGAGCTGCACTAACTGCTGATGAAATTGCTAAGGAAGCCGATTTCTTCTCATTTGGTACTAATGATTTAACACAAATGACATTTGGTTTCTCTAGAGATGATGCCGGTAAGTTCTTAGGTTCTTATTATGATAAGAAGATTTATGAAAATGATCCATTTGCTAAGTTAGATCAAAAGGGAGTGGGCAAGTTAGTTAAGATGGCTGCTACTCTTGGAAGAGAAGCTAATCCAAACATTCATCTAGGAATATGTGGTGAACATGGTGGAGATCCTTCATCTGTTGAGTTCTGTCATAATGTAGGACTTGATTATGTTTCTTGCTCACCTTATAGAGTTCCAATTGCTAGATTAGCTGCTGCTCAAGCTGCAATCAAGTCTAGTGGACAAAGATAATAGATAAAGTAATATAAAATTAAGTCAGGATTTACAAGGTAATCTTGGCTTTTTTTATGTTATTGTTTATTGATTGACTTAATGTAAACTTTTAAATTATAATATTTATAGAATGGATTTGGTATATTATGAAAAGATGGTATTCGGAGTTAAAAATTAAATCAAAAAAGGTTAATGATATTAAAGAAATGTTATTTTCAACATATGATTTTGATGATATGTATGAAGATGAAGAAGAAAAAAATGAAATATTTAATATTGAAAATGATATATTAACTTTTGAAGGAGAGGAGGGTTTTAACTTTACAATTAAAAATACTTATAAAATACCTGATATTAAAGATTTATTTGTTACTATTTGTAGAAAATTTCCAAAAGAAAAATTAGAGGCAAAGGCTATATTAGTTAATTCAATAGATAGTAGTTGTGTAAAGTACAAAGTATTATATAAAGATTATAAATTATCAATAATAGAGAATGATAAAATCATTGATGAGGCTAACTTAATGAAAGTTGAAGAGAAAAAAGTAATAAAAGACGAAGATAATAAATCTTTATTAGACTATTTTATAAATAAGATTAAAGTTTATAACCTTCCTTGTTTACCTTCTGTTTTTATTATTGAATTTTCAGATTCAAAATATTTTTTAGATGTGTATTATGATATGGGCTTTTTAAATATTACTTTGCGTGACACAAAAGAGTGTAAAGAAATTATTGATATTAAAGATGACTTTGAAGAAGAACAGACATTTACGAAAAAAATAGCAAGTAATGAATTTAAGAAACTTGATAATGAATTAAAAAGATTGCAAATGGATATTATTAATATGCGATTTGCTACAGAGGATGAAGAATGCGAATATTATTCATTAATGGCTAATCTTTTATATCCTGAAGAGAAAAATGATTAGTGATATTAGAAATTAATTTTATTAAGTATAAATTTTAAAAAATAGTTATGTGGATAATTGAGCTGTTATTTATGAGATTAATATTTAGTCTTTTAAATACGTTATTTTGAAATGCTGATATAAGTTTTATATGAATATTTAAGCAAGGTAGATTTTAGAAATCTTTTATAGTATAATGTTAATAGGGTAATAGTAGCGAAATTTAAAATTATTTTATTAAGTGCATTCTAAAATAATATCTTTAGTACTTTGTGTTAGTGATAAATATGAAATATAATTTCTGTGAGATATTTAACTTTTGAAGGAGATGAATTAGTATGGCTAATATATGTTGGTATCAAGTAAAAGCAAAAGGGAAAAAGAAAAATTTAATGTTTTTGTATCATTCCATGCCTGTTTATAATGATATAAATCTTATTTCTGTTGCGGATGATACAATTATTTTTAGCGGTGACTGTAAATGGTCACTTGATGCGTATTGTGAAAATAGTACTGATGACATTGAAATTGATGTTAATGAATATATAGATGGTGATGAGAATACATTAATTAAAGCACCAACTGAATATATATATTATACTTTAAAAGATAAATCAAAAATATTAAATTGTGAAATAGAAGTTTTTTTAGAATATGAAGATTATGATATTGATGAAGATGAAGGCGATAGGCCATTATTTCAACACTTTTCAGAAGGAAATATTTTAGAAAATAAAGAAATGTCTTTTAAGGAAGCACAATGTAAAGCAAAGGAACTATTTGGAATAAATGATGTTATGCCAAATATTTTTATTGAAGATGATATTGATTTTAGTTCTGAATCTGAAAGTGATTATGTGGAATTTCCATGGATCGAGGAATTAGCTTGTACTCAATTAAATGGTGGTATCGAAAGAGCTGAAAAATACAATATAAATGATCCAGTAACTTTGAAATATGATAAAGATAACGAATATGATGATTTTGCGGTGATGGTTGAACATAAGTTAGGATTTGTCGGATATGCATCATATAATAACTTTGCAATATTAGATAAACTCGAAGAAACTGGTGGAAAAGAACCACATGCTAGAATAACAGAAGTTGTTCCACTTTCTAAAAGGGGAAAACGCTGTAAAAAGCCAATTGTTAAAATTGAAGTTTATTTAGAAAATTATGATAAAGTTTCAAAAAAAGATGATATTTATAAGACGAAAACAAATGAACAAAATGAAATTGTTTTATGGGCTTGTTATGATAATTTAATAAAAGAAATGATAATACCAAATAATGTTGATATTATAGAAGATAATTATGGAAGCCACTTTTATGGATTGTTAAAAATTATAATTCCACAGAATGTAAAGAAGATTGGATATAATTGTTTTAGTGATACTCCGAATTTACAAGTAGTTGTATTTGAAGGTAATCCTGAAATATTGGGTGGCGTATTTAATAATGCGTATCAAAATGTAATAATTAAGTGTAAAAAGAGTGCTGATAATGTAATATGTTTTGCTAAAAAGTTTGGAATAAAGTATATTATAGATAGTGATTAAATAGAAATCATAAGTTGAAATGTAGTTTTGAGGTGCAGTGTGAAAATAAGTGATAAAGATAGAAAAAATAATTATAAAAAATTAAAAAGATTTAAAGATACTAATGAAATAATAGATTCAAATCCGATAAGTGATGAAGAAAAAGTGTTTATTGAAGCCTTTAATACAAAAGATGAAAAAAAGAGGTATGAGTTAATATATGATTACATGTGTGATTATTTAGATAACAATGTTTGTGTTTTATGCGATTTTAAGAATGATCTTTGCATTGCTAATCGACTTGGTAAATCTGTGCACGCTGATAATGGTTGTTGTTATTTTAGAAATGAAGGATTTTGTAAACTGTTTAAAAATAAAAAATGTACTAACCCTAATATATCTTGTAAATTATTTATGTGTGATTATATTGAAAATAAAGTAATGAAAATGAGATCTATACCTAAAAATTATTTGTTATTAGATTTTTTCTTAAATAAAAAACAAAAGGATATTATTCAACGTAATTATCGTAGACCTAAAAATGAAACTATTGAAAAGCTATTAAAGTATATTTAATATGTTTGTTTTGTGATATAATTTTAAATAGAGTAGAGGTGTTGGAAATGAAAATAGATACTGGAGATTTGTTTGATACTTATTTAAAGAATAATAAAATAGGAGTCGAGTCTGAAATAAATAACGATACTGATAATTGTGAAGATGATTTATTTTGCAGTGAAGGGGATATGCTTGACTGTTTAGAATCTGATTTTAGTTATCAAGTTCAAAGTAGAGGCAGAGATTATTATAATAAAGGAAATGTTATATCCTGCTGTAAAAATGGTAATAATTATTATGCTAAAGTAAAGGGAAGTGCTAGTAAACCTTATGTTGTTAGCTTTGAAATTACTGATGATGAAATAGAGTATAATTGTACTTGCCCATATGATTATCCTTGCAAACATGAATATGCTGTTTTGCTGGCGATTGCTAATAAGGAGTATTCTATTGCTCAACTTAAACCGGAAATAAAGGAAAATAAATGTGATTTACAAACTATGTTGAAACAGATTCCTGCTGAAGAAATAAAAAATTATTTATTGTCACCGGTTGGAATTGATAATGTTTCTTTTGAAATTAGTGCTTTTGAGGATGCTTTTAGGAAATATTATCCAAACCAAGATTATGATTATTATTATAATAAATTATATAATGCACTTATTTTAAATGAGGATTATGAGAGTGTTACTGATTTATATTTAGAAAAAATAAAACAATATATTTTTAATTTAGAATTTGATGAAAGTTATAAAATTATTGTTAGCGTTATAAATGCTTATAATGATACTAATAGATTGAATTTTGATGAGTACATTTCACAGAAATTTCCGTTACTTGGAATGTATTTAAGAATAATTAATAGAAAATGCGATTTGAAATTGAAAAATAAAATTGAAGAGTGGACAGAAATATTAAAAGATAATAATTATTATGATAATTTATATTTAGAAGATATAATTATTATGATGAATTATCAAAAATAGTAATTTACTAAATTAAAATTAAAGTCTTATAAAGAGTGATGGAGGGACTAGCCCTTAGATATCACACCAACCTATTAAATTAGGTGGTAATGCTAGAACTATAAGATAATCTTGAACATTTGAGGCTATCTTAAATGTTTTTTTATTGAAAAAGGAGTGATCTTATGAAAAATAAATGTTTGCTTGTGCATATTCCTCATGCTTCATTAAGAATTCCTGAAATTTGCAAAAAGAGGCTTATTAAAGATGTTAGCTATGAAAATGTTTTTGTTAGTGATTATTTAGTTGATAAATTAGTTAGCAAGAGAATTAATTATATTAAATTTAGGTATTCTAGAATGTTTTGTGATGTTGAAAGATTTAATAATGATAAAGAGGTGATGAATAATTATGGTATGGGAGTTGTTTATACCAAGGATTCTAATGGTGAGGATTTTATAGTTCGTGATGAAGAATATAAAAATAGTGTTATAAATAATTATTATAATAAGCATCATGATATGTTAAATAAGCGAGTATCTAGTATAATTAATAAATATAATAGATGCATTTTAATTGATTTACATTCTTTTAGCGATTCTTTTATAAAAAAAGTGTTTGATAAAGATGGTGCTCCTGATGTTTGTATAGGAAGTGAAAATAAATACACCTCCAAATTATTAGTTAAACAAACGGTAAGACACTTTAAAAAGTATAATTATAGTGTAAAAATAAATTATCCGTATGAGGGAAGTATTATACCAAATAAGTATTTTGAAGTTTATGATAATAGACTAGATACGATTATGATAGAGTTAAATAAAAGAATTTATCTTAATAATAATGATAAACTTGATAAGAAAAAATTTAATAAATTAAAAAGGTGTATTAATAAATATTTTAAAATAATTAAGTAATTAATTGTGATACAATTATATTGCGGTTAAAAATGAAAATAATTGATATTGTAATTATGATATTTATCTATGTGGTATTTCTTTTTAAAAAGTGGAAAAGAAAAGGAACGAAAGACTTACTGATTAATACGCTGCTTTATTTCTATTTTATTGGTTACTTGTATTTTACTTTAATGCCAATTGTGACTTCTTTACCATTTATATTTAATCATCCGTATACTAGTATGAATTTAAATCTTTTTGATGACTTAATAAATGGCAGGGGAGACTACTTAATTCAAATAATACTTAACATTATTCTGACAATACCATTTGGGTTCTTAATATCTTGTAAAATTGATAAAGTTAATCTATTTAAAGTTATGTTTTATGCTTTTATTTTAAGTATTACTACTGAATTATTATAACCATTAATTAATGCAAGAAGTGCTGATATAACTGATTTGTTAACTAATACGATTGTTGGAGTAATTGGATACTTTGTTTATAGAATAACTAAGCCAATAATTATAAAATATTTAAGTTTAGAATGATTTGTTAATAATTTTAGATGTTGCTTATTAAAAGTCGTAGGTTTGATACATTTCATTATCAATATAATATATAACTTTCTTATGTTCATAATTATTGCTTATGGATAAATTAATTGTGTAAATGACTTTTTCAATTAAATTAGATTCATACAAGTCATTAAAAAGTTTTTTGCTCATGTTTAAAGTGATAAAATCATTTTGCATTTCATAGCTTATTTCTCTTACGTCTTTAAGATAACTTATTAAACTAGTTTCATAAACACTTTTACTGGCTAGCTCTGACAAAATAATTTCAACTTTATCGCTTTTATCATTATTTATTAGAGTTACCGGTACGTAATAATAGTAGTCTTTATATTTAGATAGATAATAAATTGTTGTTTTAGTAGTTCCAGAAATATCAGTGATATTATATATTTGATTAATTCCATAACTTTTATCAATTATTTGAGGGATTTTTTCGTTTGAATTTGGAAGTTTTTCTAGAAGGTTACCTTCTACATATATGCTTATTTTATTAATGCCTTCAATACTTGTATATGTGTATACTAATGAACTAATTAATTTTTTTTCATTATCACTATTAATACTCAAAAATTTTTTAGAAAAGTTTAGAGTTAAGATGTCATCATTTACTTTGAAATAGAGTAGTTTAGTTCCTTTGGGAATTATTGGTTCAAATCCATCAGATAGGTAATCATTTTTATTTGAACATTCAGTTAAATATTCAGTTACTTCTTTAATTTTATTATCTAAATTAGTATTTTTGGTTACTACGGAAACTCTAGATAGTAAATTATTTTGATCTAATAAATATACTATACTAAAATCGGTATCTTTATTTTGAATATAAGTTTTTTCTTCTTTTTTGGTTGGAAATAAATATATGATTAATATAATAATTAAGCTAGATAATATTAAAAATGTTCTTTTCTTAATCATTTTAAATAGCATAATTCCACCTCATTTAAGTATATTCTAAAGAAAATGAAAAAGTCGTAAAAATTAACGACTTTTATAAACTGATTTCTCCTAATTTTAGAAGTTCAATGATAGCTCCACTGCGACCTTTTACATTCATTTTTTGCATTACATTTGATATATGATTTCTTACAGTTTTTTCACTAATTCCTAAGTAAATACTAATTTCTTTAGTAGTTTTGTTTAATATAAGGAGTTCAAAAACTTCTCTTTCACGGGCTGTTAATATACCTTTAGCCATATTTCCCTCTCTTTCAACTGTTCATCATATTTTATGATAATTATAAAAAGAGAGTGATAATGCTTTATTGATATTTGACTGTTATGTATTGTTTTCTGTCAAATTCTTTTTGAATTGTACGCATTATTTGATTTGCTTTTTCGTAACTCCCGTCTTTAGTTGGGATAGTAACGCTTATTTTATCTCCATTTATTTTTATAAAAGATTTGATTTTATATTCTTTAAGTATTAATTCTTCTAATGAAGTTTCTTTTCCTTTCGTTAAATTGATAGATAATAATTTTTCATAAGCGTTATTTTTATCTTCACTAGATGCAGATGTGTCAAGAAGTGTTTCTTGCAGTTTTGCCATTTCTGCTAAAACTTCCTCATCATTGCTTACTCTAAGTGCAGCAAGATTATCCTCACTATTTATTTTTATAGTTGTCTTATTACTTGTTGTATCATTTGGTTTTATTAAGTTAGATAAGCTTTCATTTGGCATAGATACATAATATACACTTAAAACTAAAATAATGCTAAATAAAGTTAAAAACCATAATTTTTGTTTATTAATCATATTCAATTCCTTTCGCTAGTAAATTATATTTAACTATTATTAAAATATTCTATAAAATAATTCTAAATGCTAAATATAATGCTCTAATAAAAAATCTTAACAACATAATTTACCTCCCTTCATTAGTTATTGTTGTAAGAGTATAGCTTATTTCCTTTTTTTATTGAAAAAAATTTAGTAATTAGATAAAATTATGATGAGGAGAGTAGTTATGGAAAAGTTATGCTATATATTTTTATACTTTGTATTTTACTCAATGATTGGATATGTTTGCGAAGTATTTTATGTATATTTAGGAAGTAAAAAATGGGTTAATAGAGGATTTATGCATGGCCCTTATATTCCTATATATGGAAATGGCGCAATGATTGTAAGTTTAGCTTTGTTACATGTAAAAAAGGATTCGTTTATAATATTTTTAGTTGGGTTATTATTGTGTTCATTTCTAGAGTATATTACTAGTTTTGTTATGGAAAAAGTCTTTCATAATAGGTGGTGGGATTATTCAGAGAGAAAATATAATTTGAATGGTAGAGTATGCTTACAAAATTCTGTTTTATTTGGGCTTGGATCTGTGGCAATAATTTATATTTTTAATCCTTTATTTAATAAATTATATAATTTGTTAAATGATAAAGCTGTACTTTATATAGCGCTTATATTATTTATTATTATGTTAACTGATTTTTTAATTAGTTTCTTTGAAGCAATTAAAGTATCAAGTATTGCAAGTCATTTAGATAAGTTTATTGAAGAATTTGAGAAGAAAAGGGAATCAACTAAAAAAATTAAAACTAGACTTATGGAGGCTTATCCATATTTAGTAAAAAGAAATTTTAAACTTTTAGAAAAAATAAAGAAACTTAAAAAGAGTAGTAAAAACTAGTTATTTAAAAAAATAACTAGTTTTTTTAAAAATAAAAAAGGAAATTGAGCTTCATCTTACAACAATAACTAATGAAGGGAGGAAAAAGATTTGAAAAATATTATTGTTAGACAAGAAGATGAAGCTGATTGTGGCGCGTGTTGTTTACTATCTATAATTAAATATTATAAAGGGTTTGTTCCTTTGGAATATATTAAAGTTGATACACTTTCTACAAAAGATGGTACAACCTTTTATAATTTAAAAGTAGCTGCTGAAAAATATGGTTTTGAAGTGAATGGTAAAAAAGAGTTTTGTTTAGATAAAATTATGTTACCTGCCATAATGCAAATAAAAGTGAATAATTTCTATCATTTTGTAGTGCTTGTTCGAATAGAAAAAGATATGATTTTACTCATGGATCCCTCGTTTGGCAAAAATAAAATAAAAATTTCTAAATTTAAAGAGCTATTTACTGGTTATGTTCTGGAAATGCATCCAATATCCAAAATCATTTATATTAAACCTCAATCTTTATTTTTAAAGGAGCTAAGGAATATAATTAGAAAAAATAGGCTTTTGTTTATAAAAATATTTATTTTGACTATTATTATTTGCTTGCTGTTAGTTGGAAGCACATTTTTAATAAATCAAGCATTTCTGGTTTCGTCATTTAAGATTTTAACTTTTTTTATATTAAGTGTTTTAAATAAAATAATTATAAATTATATAAAAAATATTTATATATTTAAGTTAAACAGAAATTTGGGTGATGAACTGTCTACCGATTATATTAGGAAAATCTTTTTCTTACCCTTTAAATATTTATGTTTAAGAAAGGAAGGAGATTTGGTAAGCAGATATGAAGATATAAATATTATAAAAGAAAATATATCAGTTACTTTAGTTGAGGCGATAGTTAATATATTAATTGTCATTAGTACGTCTATTATGCTTTGCATTTTAAATAGAGATTTATTTCTGATAGTTGTTTTATTAACTTTGGTATTATTAGTTATTGCTTTTGTTATTAATAAAAAAATGTATTCTTTATTAGAGAAAACTATTGATAGTAATACAGTTTTGACTGATTCAGTTATTAGTTTTTTATCAAATGCTTGGACAATTAAAGTAACAAATGGTGTAAAATACTATTTTAATAAATTAAGAGATATTACTAAAGATAATAGTAATCAAAATTATATATTAAATAAAAAAATCGCATTCAATGAATTACTTATTAGTTCTTATACAGAAATGGTTTTGATATTAATTATTATCCTTAATATGTTTTTAAATTTAGGGACAAATAATATTTTATTGTTTATTTTTATTAATAATTATTTTATATCTGGTATGAGTTATTTTTTTACAATAATACCTAATATTTTATATTTCAAAAGTGCTTATCAAAGAATTAGTAGTATTTACTATTTAGAAGATGAAAGTTATAATGGTTTATCTTTTGTTAATGGGGATATACTTATCAAGAATTTAACATATAAAATTGGATTAAACAAAGTTTTTGATAATTATTCTTTAAGTATTTGTGAAGGAGATAAAGTTTTAATTAAGGGAGTCAATGGTAGTGGTAAAACAACTTTACTAAATATACTTTACAGAATAATTGATGATTATGAGGGAATAATTACGATTGGAAAACAATCAATAAAAAATATTAACTTAAGTTCTCTTAGAAATCGTATTTCATATGTTAATCAAAATCAAAATTTACTTCCTGGAACATTACTTGAGAATATTATTTTAGGTGATAAATTAGAGGAGGACAAACTTAAAATAATTGAAAAAATGCTGAATCTAAATAAAATATATCAGACTAAATACAATGGAGTTAATTCGGTTATAAAGGATAATTTTAGTGGAGGTGAAAAGCAGAAAATTATTTTAGCTAGGGCATTATATAAGGAATTTGATATTTTGCTTTTAGATGAGGCTTTATCACAAGTGAATTTTTCTGAAAGGACGCAGATTTTGCGTAATATTTGCGAGTATTATAAACATAAAACTATTATAATGGTTAGTCATAATAAGGAATATTATAATTTCGATAAAATTGTTTTCTTGAACAAATAGAAAGGAGTAGGTTTATGTTAAATAATCAAGAATTAGCTTTGGTTAGTGGAGGGGCCATAAAGTGGACTATTGGATTTGTTATAGGTGCTATAGGTGCTTTTCTTGCTGGTGTATTAGATGGTTATTTAAGACCTAAATGCAATTAATGAATAATGAAGAATTAATGCTTGTTAGAGGTGGAATAACAACAACACTTTTAAATTCAGTCGCAAGAATTATCTCTGTTATTTTTAACATTGGTAAGTCTATAGGAACTTCTATTAAAATGATCAGATCAAAGACAAGTTGTTAGTTACAAACTGATATAATTTTGATATAATTATATCGGGTGTTATATGGATAAAGAAATAAAAAAGATCCTTAAAAAAATAGAGAGTAATGGTTATGAGGCTTATATTGTAGGTGGATATGTAAGAGATTATATTCTTCATATTCCAACTACAGATGTTGATATATGTACTAATGCTTTACCAAAAGATATTATGCGTATATTTGATATAAAAAAAGAAAATAGTTCATATGGCTCTATAAAAATTACTACAAAAAAATTTAATTATGATATAACTACTTATCGTAAAGAAGAAAATTATAAAAATAGGAAACCAGAAACTATAACTTATGTAAATAATTTGATAGATGATATTAAAAGAAGAGATTTTACAATTAATGCATTATGTATGAATAGTGATGGAACTATTATTGATCTTTTAAATGGTACTAATGATTTGAATAATAAAATTATTCGTACAATTGGAGATACAGATACAAAATTGGCAGAGGATCCTTTGCGAATTTTAAGGGCAATTAGGTTTTCGGTTATTTTAGATTTTCAGTTGGATAAAAATATTAAAGACTTTATTTTAAATAATAAAAGCGTAATTAGAACTTTATCTTATACTAGAAAAAAAGAAGAACTAGAAAAAATACTTGTGTCAAAAAAAGCAGAAGAAGGATTAAAATATTTGAAATGTAATCATATTTGTGATGAATTAGAGATAAAGTATGATAAAATAGTACCAATTAAGGATTTGCTTGGAATGTGGGCTCAGATTGAGTTTAGTGATAATTATCCTTTTACTAAAGCTAATTTAAAAGTTATAAGTGATATTAGAACTATTATTAATCAAAAAGTGATAAATAATGAAACGCTTTTTAATTATGAATTATATACTGTACTTGTCAGCGCTGAAATTATTGGGGTTACTAAAAAAGAAGTATATAAGATTAATAATTCTTTAAAGATTCATAGTAGAAGTGATCTTAAAATTAGACAAGATGATATTATTAAAATTCTTAATATTGAGCCGTCAAGTAGAGTTAAAGTTATTTATAATGATATTTTATTAAAAGTGGTTAATAATATTCTACCTAACAATTATAAAAAGATTAAGGATTATATATTAAAGAATTGGAGTGATTGATATGAGTAATAGTATATTAGAAGGATTAATTAAGGAAAAGGATTATACTTTTAAAAAGCTTCTTTTTAAGCTAATAAAAGACTTTAATTTAACTCTTGAAGAATTACTATTACTTATATATTTTATTAATCAAGATAAGCCTGTTTTTGATATAAAGAAGATATCTATTGTAACTTATTTAGATAAAAATAAAATTATGTCGGCGTTTTCGTCTTTGACTACAAAAGGTCTTGTTACAATTAAAACGAGCAATGAAGATGGAAAAATAAGTGAGATTATAGACATAACGAATACTTATAGAGCTATGGTTAGTGACATTAATATAAATATTAAGAAACAGACTACTACTAATATATACACTATATTTGAAAAGGAATTTGGAAGACCACTTAGCCCTGTTGAATATGAAATTATTAAAGCTTGGATAAATAGTGGTATAAATGAAGAACTGATTAAAGGAGCTCTTAAAGAAGCAGTATTTAACAATGTTAGAAATTTAAGATACATTGATAAGATATTGTCTGAGTGGGAGAAAAAGGGCTTTAAATCTGTAGATGAAGTTAATTCATATTTGAAAAAGAAAGAAACAAATAATCCTAAGCAAGAATTATTTGACTATAATTGGTTAGAAGATGAAGAATAATTTTTTTGAATATTTAGATTATTATATTCCAAATCCAAAATGTGAACTTAATTATTCTAATGATTATGAGTTGTTGTTAGCTACTGTTTTAAGTGCTCAATGTACCGATAAAAGAGTTAATGAGGTTACAAAAGTGTTATTTAAATATAGTCTTAGAGAAATATCTTTAATGAGTCTTCATGATATAGAACAAATTATTAAAAGTTGTGGTTCTTATACTAAAAAAGCTATATATGTTAAAAATATAGCGGAAATATTATTAAATAATTATAATGGTATAGTTCCTAATGATCGTTTAATTTTAGAATCGCTTCCTGGAGTAGGACCTAAAACCTGCAGTGTGGTTTTAAAAAATATTTATAACGTCCCTGCAATACCCGTTGATACCCATGTTCAAAGGGTTTGTATAAGACTAGGAATTGCAAATGATAAAAATACACCTAGTGAGATAGAAGCTATTTTAAAAAATAATATACCGGTTAATAAATGGAATAGAGTAAGTGAACAAATCCTACTTTTTGGAAGATATTATTGTACTGCGATAAATCCAAAATGTGTAAATTGTCTATTTAAAGAAATGTGTACATATAAAAAGAACTAGATATCTAGTTCTTTTTAACAACCATTTGTTAGTGATCTTGTTAAACTTTTGGTTTTTCCATTATATGTTACATTATGAATTATTGTATATGAATTGTTACAGTCTAGTTTAGTACAATCAACACTGTTACCGTCGCTATCGGAACAAGAGTTCTTAACTTCTATTTGACTAGTGATATCTGTGCCATTACTTGTGGCTTTTACTGGGCTTTTATATGTATTGTCATTTATCATGTCGTAATAACCAGATACTGTCATTGAACTATTACCATTTAAGGTTACTTCAAAATCCGTAGAAGGAGTAGAGTTACCATCTGGATTTACACTTACCGAAACACCACTACTCATATTATTTTTAAATTTAGAGTATGCTGATTTAACTGTAAATGTTGCTTTGCCACTAAGTAAGCCTGAATAAGTCCATTTATTATTTGTGGTAAATCCTAGGTCTGTAGTATTTCCATTTACTGTAATATATACATGATATCCATTTGTTCCAATATAATTAGCATTATATGTAATACGTTCTTCATAATATTTATCACTCCATGGTTTGTATCCTTCATCAAAATATTCTTTTAAATAAGCTTCATCGATGGCTTTAGGAGTTGCAATGTCATCCCATGATAATTCAACTGCACCTAATAGATAGTTAGCTTTTAGGTTTGTTGGATTTTCTAATTGACTAAATCTAAATGATTCTTCACTTGGAACAGTACCTTTTTTAAAGTATGCTGTTGTTCTTAAATTAGATGGGGTAGCAGCACTGGCAAGAGCAAGAGGTTCTGTACCAAGTTCTA
Source organism: uncultured Bacilli bacterium (assembly GCA_934090735.1). Taxonomy (GTDB): domain Bacteria; phylum Bacillota_I; class Bacilli_A; order RF39; family UBA660; genus CAG-533. The sequence continues at coordinate 142,021 of CAKOJR010000004.1, read as the reverse complement.
CCTCAGCTGTAACTACGCTTGATGGTTGTTTCCATCTTGAATTAGGTTCAAATATATCTTTAATTAACCGTTTTACCATAGGTTTTTTTATTGCGCCAGCATCAGCATTTAAAAGATATGTTTCTTTTGTTGTTTCTTTATAACCGATCCATAAACCGATAGTGTAGTCTGGTGAGTAAACCATTTGCCATGAGTCACCAACTACGTTACCGGTAATACCTTGACTTTTTAAATAGTTTGCATCTACTGTTGATGTACCAGTTTTACTTGCAATATCTGTTCCTGATTTTGAACCTGCACTAACATAATTATTTGTAACAGCGTTTCTTAAAATTATATTAATCATGTAAGCTGTAGCTTCACTCATTACGGTACGTTTTTCTGGTGTTACTGTATAAACTTCACCAGTATCTAAAAATTCTGCGCTTGTAAATGAATATGGTTCTATATATATGCCACCTCTTGCAAATGTTGCATAAGCTGCTGCCATTTCTAATGGGTTAGTACCACTAAATCCACCAATACTATGGGCTTCATTAATATATCCATCTTCATATTCTGGTGTAATTCCTAAGCTTGTTACGAATGTTTTAATTTGGCTTTGTGATAGAGCTTGGAACGCTTGAAGAGCGGGGATATTTCTAGATGATCCAAGAGCAGTTTCAATTGTCATAATGCCTTTGTAACTGTTATCCCAGTTTTTTAAGTAACCACCACCAGAGTATGTGTATTTATCATCGATAATCATCTTTCCGGTTGACCAATTTAAGTATTCAATAGCTGGGCCATAATCAAATATTGGTTTTGCGGTTGAACCTGGGTGACGTTTAATCATTGTAGCATAGTTATATTCTCTTAATCTTTTTCTGTTACGACCAGCGCCTACGGCAATTAATGCACCATTATCATTATCAACTACTGCAATACCGGCCTGAACTGTATCGTTTTTCCATTTGTATGTAGTACCATTATATATATTATTGATTGCATCTTGTTTTTCTTTAACCATTGTTGTTTTTATTGACATTGGCGTTTCGTATGGGTTTTTACCGGTTCTATCAATTACTTCTTCAACGACTGTATCAATAAATCCTTGATATTGATTTGTGGTGCTTTCACTTTCAACTAATAAACTTTTAATGGGAATAGATTTTGCTATTTCACATTCTTCGTCACTAATATAGCCATGTCTTTTCATTAAGTTAAGAACTTGGTTTCTTCTAGCTTCGGCTTTTTCTGGATAATCGAATGGGTCATAAGCAACAGGGGCTTGAAATAATCCAGCAATGGTTGCAGCTTCAGGAAGAGATAATTCACTAGCACTTTTACCGAAGTAAACTTGGCTTGCTTGTTCTATACCGTATGATCCACTGCCAAGATAAGGAATGTTTACATAGAATTCAATTAATTGCTCTTTAGAATATTTTTTTTCTAGAACAAATACAGATAGGTAAACGTCTGTAAATTTACGGATAATACCTTTAATACCAGATGCTTCACTGTTTGTAAGTCTTTGCTTAGCAACTTGCATTGTTAGAGTAGAGGCTCCACCGGCACCACTTTGACCAAAGACTTGACCGATTGTAGCTTTAAGAAATCTTGCCATATCGACACCACTATGTTGGAAGTATCTTGAGTCTTCAGTTGCAACTAGGGCATCAATAAATACTTCTGGAAGTTCATCATATGTAACTTTTTGTCTGTTTTCTGTTCCTAGTCTTGCTAGTTCTTCACCTTTACTATCAAATAAAATAGACGCTTCTTTGGTATACAAACTTTGTGGATCAAATTTTGGTGCTTCAAAAACTATATATGTGAAAAAGGCTAAGCCACAAGCAAATCCACCAACTAGAATTAACATTATGACAATTAATATTTTTTCAAATATGTTTCCTTTCTGCCAATTCTTTTTAAACTGACTAGTTGTTTTATTTTCTTTTTTTATCTTATTAACGTTTCTTTTAAGTTTAATCTTTTTCATAAAATTTCCTCCTTTTTGCTAATAAGTTTATCTAATACACTTAAATAATCTATGGCTGGGCTAAATTTTTGCTTAATTTCTAAACAATTATTTTCAATAAATTCAAAGGGAATGCTTTTTCTTTTATTATTGTTTACAAATTCTATTAAAATGTTTCCGTCTAAAATAAAAAAACGGTTATTCATCTCTAAAATTAAAAAACTAATTCCTTTGTGCTTTAGAACTCTTTCTATGTGAAGTAGTTGATGTTTGTGAATGTTTGCAAGAGGGAAACTAGTTTTACTTTTAGAACTTTTAGCATCAAAATCAAGATAATATCCTTTATAGACTCCCGTGTAATCTAGAGTTGATTTTTCTCTAAGAACTCCTTCAATATATTCTGTTTTGCCTTTGTATGAGACTTTTTTTATTTCAACTGGAGTTGGCTTTTTGTATATAACAGCTATATCGTTATCTAAATAGTATTTGTTTGCTTCATTTATGAGATTTTCTAAATCCATTCCACGTCTTGCATAGTTTACAGGTTTTTGATAAGCCTTTTTGGCTTTTCCTGGATAGAGCATTATAACCACCAATATAATTATACTTAAAAAATGTGATAATTTCTATAAATAGTCATATAATTTGCATTTTTTTACACTATTTTATATAATAAAGATGCAATTATTAAAAGGAGATTGTATGAAAATTGAAAATTCGAATTTAAATGTTATTGCTGTTAGAACTAGTCAGTATCCTGATGATGGAAAGAAAGAGTTTCTATTAGTAGGACGAAGTAATGTAGGCAAAAGTAGTTTTATAAATACTTTATTAGGTAGGAAAAATTATGCTAAAACAAGTAGTACACCTGGCAAAACACAAACACTTAATTTCTATATTTGTAATGATGAATTTTATTTGGTTGATGTGCCTGGGTATGGTTATGCGCAAAGGGATAAAGTTACGCAAAAGAAGTTTGGCTTGATGATAGAAGAATATCTTAAAACAAGAGAAAATTTGGTACGTGTATTTATGCTTGTTGATAGTCGCATTAAACCTACTGAGAATGATATTTTAATGTATAACTATTTGAAGTATTTTAATATTAAAACTACAATAGTTGCAACTAAGTATGATAAGTTAAAAGCTAAAGATAGAGATAAAAATATTAAGAATATTGCTAATGTGCTTAATTTAATCGAGGATGATAAAGTTGTAGCATTTTCATCTGTTACTAAAAAGGGAAGAGATGAAGTTTTGAATATAATAAATGAGGCTTTAGATGAGAAATAATAAAGGTTTTACGCTTGTTGAATTACTAGCTGTTATTACTGTACTTGGAATAATTATGATTATAGTTATTCCAGCTGTATCTAATAATTCTAATACTGCTAAAGAGACTGTTTTAAAAACAAAAGTTAATTTAATTGTTGATCAAGCAACAATTTGGAGTGAAGATAATTTAAATTATTTTTTAACTACTGATAATAGAGGACCTTTGCAGGAGTGTACAGATACTGATAATGAAGTTACTTGTAAAATAACTTTTAAGGATTTAGCTGAAGCTGGTTATGTAAAATATGATGACGAGGATAATGAATTAATTACTGATCCAACAAAGAAAAGAGATAATTTAAATGATGAAATTATTGTGGTAACTTATGTTAAAAGCACTAGAAAAGTAAGTAGCGTATTAGATCCTAATTCAACTCTTAACTAAAATGAGTAGAAAAACCCTTGTTTGGGTTTTTATTTTTGTTTATTTATGGTAAAATATTGGAGAAAAAAAGAGGTGTCGTATGAGAAAAACAGTATGTTTAATTGGTAGACCAAATACAGGAAAGTCAACCTTATTTAATCGTCTTATAAATGAAAAGAAATCGATTATTGATGATGCTCCTGGAGTAACAAGAGATCGAATCTATGGGATTGTTAATTATGGGAATAAAAGCTTTCAACTTATTGATACAGGTGGTATTGATTTAGCGAAAGAGGATTTTAATCATAATATTAAAATGCAAGCTGAATTAGCTATTGATGAAAGTGATGTTATTATTTTTGTAATTGATGGAAAGACTGATCTAACTAGTAATGATTTATTAATAAGTGAAAATTTAAAAAAAACTAAGAAAAAAGTAATAGTTGCGGTTAACAAATTAGATGAGACTCATCAAAATAACTTAATGTATAACTTTTATGAACTTGGTTTTGATACATATTTACCTATTAGTGCAGAACACAATAAGGGAATTAACGCTTTATTAGATGAAATTACTAGGGATTTTCCAGATTATACTACAGAGGAAGATAATGCTACTTTAAAATTTTCAATTATTGGTAGACCTAATGTTGGTAAGAGTTCTTTAATTAATGCACTTCTTAATGAAGAAAGAGCGATTGTATCAAATATTGCTGGCACTACTAGGGATGCGATAGATACTAAGTTTACTTATGAGAAAAAAGATTATATTGTTATAGATACTGCTGGTATGCGTAAAAAAGGACGTATTTATGAAAACATCGAGAAGTATAGTTTAATTAGAAGTATGAAAGCTATTGACAGATCAGATGTATGCGTATTAGTTATAAATGCAGAAGAAGGTATTATCGAGCATGATAAGCATATTGCATCTTATGCACTAGATGCTGGTAAAGCAATGGTTATTGTAGTAAACAAATGGGATACAGTAGAAAATAAAGATGAAGAAATGAAAAAATGGATAGCTAGTATTAGAGCTAATTTTCAGTTTATTCCTTACGTTAATATTGTATTTTTATCTGCTAAAACTAAATCAAGAATTCATACTCTTATGCCAGAAATTATTAAAGCATATGAAAGTGCTATTAAGGAGATTAAAACCAGCGTATTAAATGATATTATTAGAGAAGCAGTTGCTATGCATGAACCACCTAGTTATAAGGGAAAAAGACTTAAGATATATTTTGTTAATCAGTGCGATACAAGGCCACCAAAGTTTGAGTTTCAAGTTAATAATAAAGGACTTCTTCATTTTAGTTATGAAAGATACTTAGAAAACCAAATTAGAAATAGCATTGACTTAACTGGTACACCGATTATTTTAAAGTTTACGAATAAGGGGGATAAAGAATGAAAAAGAAAATAGTATTTATTGCTTTTTTGGTTTTGATTGCTGGTTTAACTATTTTTTTGATATTTAAGTTAAGAAGTGATGATAAGCAAGAAATGGGTAGCAAAGATTTTTATGCGGTAGTTAGTGAGAGCTATGCTGGATATGCTTTAGTTAAACCTTTAGATGAAGATATAAATTATGATTTAATAAGTGTTTCAATTAAGGGGTTAAAAGTTGGTGATATTATTAGATTAAAAATTAAAAATATAAAAGAAATATATCCACCAGAAGCTGAAGTTGAGGAATATGAGATTTTGCAAACAGATAAGATTTCTGATTTGAATAAAGAAGATATAGATAAAAAGCAGGAAAAGACAATTACTAAAAAGGTAGAACAAATTAATAATGGGAGTAACACAACTACAACTAAAAAGAATCCTACAACTACGATGGTTACAACTAATAAGCCTGATGTAAAAAATGCTGATGATGAAGTTTTGGCTTATTTTAATAGTGAAGTTAATACTGCAGATGGTAAGACAAAAAATACATTAAAGAATACTTTTATAAAGATAGTTGATTTTATATTTTATGATAAGGATATAAATGGATATTATTTTAAGGATTTAACTGCGTCAGCTAAGTTAAAGGTTATAGGGCTTGCTTTAAAGTTAGATAATATTATTGATAAACATTTTCCCGGATATAAGGATGAGTTATCTGGAAGTTATACTAAGGCAAAAGATAGTCTTATTACATTATATTTGAATCTTACAAGTGAGTTTTGCAAGAATAATGATGAGGTGTGTGAAAGTGCAAAAAGTGATTTTGCTCTTTTAAAGGAAAGCTTAAATTTAACATGGGATATTATAAGTAATCTTGCAAAAAGTGGAACTACTAAGTTAAAAGAATGGTATGAGATTTTTAGTGGTAAATAAAATAATTTTAGATGATAACGAAATAACTTATGTATTTGTGCCTAAAAGGATAAAAAATATTTATTTTAGATTTAAAGATGATGGGGTGCTTTATGTTTCTGGGACTCCAAAAGTAGAAAAAAATATTCAAAGATTGTTAAATGAGAATAGGGAAAATATTTTAAAACTTTATAAAAAGAATTTGAAAAAGATGGATAAACCAATAACTTATTTGGGCAGAGAAATAAATTTAATTGTTACTAATGCTAAACCTGCTTTATGTGGTGATGTTATTTATGCTGAAAGTAAAGAAGAAGCTTTAAATTATCTTTATAAGTTAAGTTTGTCTTATTTTGAAGAGAGGGTTAATATTCTAAAACAGGAGTTTGATAATTTACCTAAATTCAGGGTAAGAGCAAGAATTATGAAAACTAAGTGGGGCGTATGCAACACTGGTTCTATGACGATAACACTTAATGAAACTTTGATAACTAAAAAAGAATATTTAATTGATTATGTAATTATTCATGAATTATCACATTTTAAGCATATGAATCATAGTGCAGCTTTTTGGAGTGAGGTTGCTAAACATTATCCGGATTATAAAATGGCAAGAAAGGAATTAGACCAATGATTATTGAATCAGTTAATAATGAAAAAATAAAAAATTATACAAAACTACAAAATAAAAAGTACCGTGAAGAAGAAAATTTGTATATTGCTCCTGGAGAACATTTAGTTAGGGAAGCTATTGCTTTGAATTTGGTAAAGGATGTTTTTCTTTTAGATGGTGAAGAAAATACTTATGGTAATGTTACTTATTTGAAAGAGCCAGTTATGAAAAAACTTTCTGGATTAGAAAATGCTCCTAAGGTACTTGCAATTGTCAAGAAGAATCTTACCAATGAGATTAAAGGAAATGTTATTATTTTAGATGATTTAAGAGATCCTGGAAATATTGGTACGATAATTCGTAGTGCAGTTGCATTTAATTATGATACAGTTATATTAAGTCCAAATTCAGCAGATGTTTTTAATATTAAAACGATAAGAGCAACAGAAGGAATGCTTTATAAAGTTAATATAATTATTAAAGATCTTAATGACGTGATATCTACTTTAAAGAGTTCTGGTTATAAGATTGTTGGTACTGACGTTCAAAATGGAACTTATCCATATAAATTAGGTGGGAAACATGCACTTATTATTGGCTCTGAAGCAAAAGGAATGAGTACTGATATTAAAGATTTATGTGAGGATTTTTTCTATATTCCAATGAATGAAAAGTGTGAAAGTTTAAATGCTGGAGTATCAGCTAGCATTCTTATGTATACACAGATATAAGAGGTGAGTATGAATAATATTGTAATAGGTAAAATTGTTAATACTTTTGGTATTAAGGGTGAGCTTAAAATAGTTAGTAATTTTGAAATGGCTGAGCGTGCTTTTAAAAAAGGCAATAAAATTATTATTAATAATAAGGAACATATTATTACAAATGTAAGATTTCATCATCATAATTATTTAACCCAGATCGATAATATAAAGGATATTAATATGGTAACTTATTTAATTGGTGCTAAGGTATCTATAAATCGAAGTGAACTTAATTTAAGGTATAATGAATATTTAATGTGTGAATTAGAGGGATACACTTTATATAATAATGATTGTGAAATTGGTAAAGTTGAAGAAGTGAATATAAATAAAGTAAATCCTTTGATTAAAATAAATGGACGTTATATTCCATTACATAATAACTTTATTAAAAAAGTTGATACAACCAATAGAATAATAATATGTCAAAATATTGATGAGTTAATAAAAGAGGTATAATATGAAAATTACAATTTTATCATTATTTCCAAATATGTTTGATGGTTTTCTTACAGAGTCTATTATTAAAAGAGCAATACAAAATGAGAAAGTAAGTATTAATGTTATAAATTTTAGAGATTATTCTGTATATAATAATGCTCAAGTAGATGATACTCCTTATGGTGGAGGGGCTGGGATGGTGCTAATGTGCGATCCAATATTTAGATGTATAGATGAAATAAGAACTCCTAAATCACATATAATTATTTTAAGCCCTGAAGGAAATATATATAATGAGAAAAAAGCTAAAGAACTTGTTAATTATGATGATTTAATATTAATATGTGGACATTACGAGGGCTTTGATGAGAGAATTAAATGTTTAGCTGATGAGATAATTTCTGTTGGGGATTTTATTTTAACTGGTGGGGAGATACCAGCAATGCTTATAGCTGATTCTATAATTAGATTACTTCCTGGAGTAATTACTAATGAGAGTCTAGAATCAGAAAGTTTTACGGAAAATTTATTGGATTATCCAGTTTATACGAAACCTGCTGTTTATCGTGATATGAATGTTCCGGAGATATTGATCTCTGGTGATCATAAAAAAATTGATGAATATAGGCAAAATGAAAGGATCAGACTTACTAAGGAGAAAAGGCCTGATTTATTAAAGTAGTATGTTAAAGTTAGTTAGAAGTAAGAATACTGGCATAATATTTGTTTATGAACTTGATGGTTATAAGATGAAATTTAAGAGAAAAGAGATTCAAATATTTTATGAACCTTGGCTTGTGAGTATTCTTGAAAGAGAGTTTGATCCTGATTATTTAAAGTTGGTAGCAAGAATCTTATCTTTTTTAAATGATGAATCTGATGAGGAACCTAATGAGCTTATGTATGAATTACAAGAGATGAGAATGATCTTTTATAACAAATATGAAAAATATTTAGGACCTGATATTATAAAAAAATATTTTAAACAAATAAATATTTTAAAAAATGAATTAAATTTTACGACATATAAAAAAGAGATTTTATCACCTAGAAGACGTTAAACTACTTGATTTTCTTAAAACGGTTTGTTATAATAAATGTGCTTTTTGAGAGAAAAAGTGTTATAATCCGCTCAAAACTGAAGATTATAAGAAAAATAGTTTAGAGAAAGGAAATGTTTATGAATCTTATTGACAAAATTAACCAAAACCAAATTAAACCAAACACTCCAGAATTTCGTGTTGGTGATACAGTAAGAGTTGATGTATGGATTAAAGAAGGTAAGAAAGAAAGAATTCAAGCTTTTGAAGGACTAGTAGTTTCTAAAAAAGGTGGTTCTGTTTCTGAAAGATTTACTGTAAGAAAGAAAAGCGGAAGTGTTGGCGTATCTAGAGTATTTGCTGTAAATAGTCCCGAAATTGATAAAATTACTGTTATTAAAAAGGGTATGGTACGTAGAGCAAAACTTAACTTCTTAAAAGATATGAAGAAGGAATACAAGGTTAAAGAAAGAAATTAAGTTGGGATTTATTCCTAACTTTTTTTTATGTGATTAATGTGTTATACTTTAATAGTAGGTGAATTATGAATATTATAGATATAATAACAAAGAAGAAAAATAAGCAAGCATTAAATTATGAAGAATTAAAATATGCTTTTAATGGATACCTAAATAAAGAGATTAAAGATTATCAAATGAGTGCTTTACTAATGGCGATAACTATTAATGGTATGACTTATGAAGAAACTTTAGATTTGACAGATATTTTTATTAAAAGTGGTGAGGTTTATGAATTTGATAAACCAGTGTGTGATAAGCATAGTACTGGCGGAATAGGTGATACTGTTACTTTAATAATTGCTCCTATCGTGGCTGCTTTAAATGTGCCTATGGCTAAGATGAGTGGAAAAGGATTAGGTATTACTGGTGGAACCATTGATAAGTTAGAAAGTATTCCTGGATTTAATGTTAATTTAACAAAAGAGGAATTTCATCAAGGAATAAAGGATATCGGTTTAGCTATTGGAGCACAAACTGATAGTTTGGTACCACTTGATAAGTTTATTTATTCTTTAAGAGATGTTACAGGTACTACAGAAAGTATACCACTTATTGCATCATCAATTATGAGTAAGAAGATTGCCTGTGGAGCAACGTATATTGTAATTGATATTAAATGTGGTGAGGGAGCTCTTATAAAAAATGAGAAAGCTGCTGAAGAGTTAGCTTTATATTTAACTAAGATAGGTGAGCATTTTGGAAGAAAAGTTAAAACACTTATTACAAGTATGGATGAACCGTTATCTAGTGCTGTTGGTAATGCTTTAGAAGTTTTAGAAGCTAAAGAGGTTCTTGAAACTAATAAACCTTGTAGGCTTAGAGAAGTATCATTAGAAGTAGCAGCTAATATTATAAGTATGGCGAAAAACATTAAAGTTGGTGAGGCTAAAATATTATGTGCTAAAGTTTTGGAGAATAAGACGGCTTATAAGATGTTTGAAAAATGGATTGGCTATCAGCATGGAGACTTAACTAAAGTTAAAGTAAGTGATAAAATTATTAAACTTAAGAGTAATAAAGATGGAGTTGTAACTAAGATAAGTGCTTTAAAGGTTGGAAGGCTTGCGGGATTTCTTGGAGCTGGACGTAAGACTAAAGAAGATGCTATAGATTATAGTGTTGGCGTTAAACTTTTATGTGAAGTCAATGATAGTGTAAAAAAGGGACAGGACTTAGCATTATTATATGTTAATGATTTAAATATTAAATTAAGTGAAGAAGATTTAAAGATATTTGAAATAAAATAAAATAATCTTCTTTTTTTTATGTGTGACATGTGATATACTTATTATGTATGATAGGGGAGGCTAGCATGAATAGAAAAGGACAGGCACTTATAGAATTTATCTTGATTATGCCAGTTATGGTGTATCTTATACTTGTGCTTGTAGATTTTTCTTTGATTTTAAACACTAAAAATAAACTTGATAATAGTGTAAATAATATAGCATTAAAGTATAAGAAAACTGGTCTGTGTCCAGAAAATGCTTTGTGTGAAACTAAGGACGAATATGAAAAGATTACAATTAAGGAAAAATATATTCCTAAAACACCCGGTTTAAGTTTAATATTAAAGGAACCATATTATATTAAAAGTGAAAGAGTGGTTTTAAAAAATGAGTAAAAAAGGCCAAGCACTAGCACTTTTTATTACAATTATTCCAGTTATATTTATTGTTTTAGCTTTTATTTATGAATCTAGTGTGTTTATAAATAACAAAACAAATATTGTGGGAATTTTAGAGGTTGTTGCTTTAGAAGCTAGAAAAAATAATTTGACTGATGATGAAATAAAAAAATTACTTGAAGAAAATAAGATTAATGGGAAAGATATTATGATAGTAAGTAATGATGACGAAAGAAAAATTATTGTTAAAATTAAATATCCGGTAATTAATAAAACGTATGAAATAATATCTAGAATAGAGGAGGCAGTATAATGGCGAAAGGAACAAGCATTGCAGTTTATGGTGCTAAGGGTGGTACTGGTAAGACGATATTTGCCCTTAATTTAGCTGGGGCAATTGCTAAATTAAATAAAACTTGTTTGATTATTGATGCAGATCTTTATTCTGGACAAATAGATTGTGCACTTAATAAGCAAGCAAAAAAAGATATTTATAATTTTGCAGATGATTATAGTAATAACCGTTATAAGGATTTTGAGGATTATATTACTGTTTATAATAAAAATATTTCATTTATTGCTTCACCAACTGATCCTAGAAGAGCTAATAAGGTTGACCCTAAATATTTAAATATCATTTTAGATAAAGCTATATTTAAGTATGATTTTGTTATTTTTGATATGACTCATATTTTAAATGAAGTAAATGTTAATATACTAGATATGGTTGATAAGATTTTGCTTATGGCTACTAATGATCCACTTGATTTAAAAAATTTGAAGACAGTTTTAAACCTATTTAAGGATAGCAATATTGATAAGTATAAAGTTATTTTAAATGATTCTGTTGCTAATAATCGTGATTATTTTTCTTTATATGATTTAAAAGTAATTATTGATAATAATATTGATTATATATTAAGTAATAAGTTTTATATACCTAATATGGATGCGTATGTTTTTGATGGGAAGATATTTACATTAGAAGCAAAAAAGTATCCTGATGAAGACGTGTTTAATTTAATTATTAAGGATGCGGGAGGCACTGATGAGTAAGAGTTTAACTGAAAGTTTTGATTTTAAGCCTAAGTATAATGCAGAAGATAGTATTGTTAGTGATTATGAGGTTTTTAAAGATAAGAAATTACTTGATGAACTTAGGAAAATAATTATTGAGGATTTGGTTGATAAGGAGATACCTGCAAATAAAGATTTAAATGATTTTGTTAATGAAGAGATTGATAAATGTTTAGAGGGGTATGATTTAACTAATTTAGAGAGAAATCATATATTTAATTTAATTGAGGCTGAAATTAATGGATATGGACCAATTACTGAACTTTTAAATGATCCAAATGTTACAGAAATTATGGTTAATGGTCCTAGTGAAATTTATGTTGAGATTGATGGTAAGATAGTTAAAGATACTAGTGTTTCATTTATTAATGATAGTCATATAGAGCGTACTATTCAAAGACTTATTCAGCCACTAGGAAGAACTATAGATAGTTCTAGTCCGATGGTTGATTCTAGACTTAAGGATGGCTCAAGAATTAATGCAGTATTGCCGCCACTTAGTGTAAATGGACCTGTTATTACAATTCGTAAGTTTAAACATAATATGACTACAGTTGATGACCTTTTAAGAGTTGGAACAATGACTACAGATATGGCTAAGTTTTTAGAAGCTGCAGTTAAAGGCAAACTAAATATTATTGTTTGTGGTGGAACTGGTTCTGGTAAAACAACGCTTTTAAATATTATTAGTGGTTTTATTGGTAATGATGAGCGTATTATTACAATTGAAGATGCTGCGGAATTAAAACTTGAGCAAGAACATGTTATATCTTTAGAGACAAGAACAGCTAATTATAATAAAGGAACTGTTATTACAGTAAGAGATTTAGTTATTAATGCACTTCGTATGAGGCCTGATAGAATTATTGTTGGTGAGTGCCGTGGCAAGGAAGCTTTTGATATGTTACAAGCAATGAATACAGGGCATGATGGATCACTTACTACACTCCATGCAAATAGTCCTGAAGATGCTCTTAATAGATTGGAAACTTTAGTTCTTATGAGTGGTATTGATATCCCGATTAAGGCAGTTCGTGAGTATATAGAAAATGCGATTAATATTGTTGTAAATATACAAAGAATGCATGATGGAAAGAGAAAAATAACTTCAATATGTGAAGTTGATGGATTTGAGAAAGATATGATTAAACTTACTCCTATATTTGAATTTGTTCAAAAAGGACTTACTGATACTGGTGAGGAAAGAGGAGAATTTACTTGTAAGACTACAAAGCCAAAGGTAGCTAAACTACTTAAGTCAAGGGGTATTGAATTAGATATGTTTAAATAGAAAGGAGTGCTTTTATGGATAAAATGTTAACGTTGTCGATTATTATAAGCATTATAATCTTGTTACTTGTTATAGTTATTTATAAATTTCTTAAGATTAGAGTGTCTATTAGAATAGCCAATAGAATTGATAAGTTTGCACTTAAAGTTCCTGGTAAGAATGAGCCAACTATTGGTGATGATTTAAATAGTGAAGTGTTTGCTTTAATAAGTAAGATAAGTAACATTTTATCTAAAAGTGCATACTTTACTAAAAGAGCTAATAAGTATGATAGATATAGTGCTATAAAGAAGAACCCTAATTATAAGTTTGATGTTTATAGTATTAAAATTTTAATTAGTATTTTAGTTTTCTTAGTTTATATGATTACTTCAGTGTTAAATAGGAATTTTGAGCTTCCACTAGGACTTGTTTTTCTGGTTTTAGGATATTTTGTTACGGATATTTATTTAGAAGTACTTAATCAAATTAGAATTAAGAATATAGAAAGTGATTTACTTAAAGCAATTATTATTATGAATAATGCTTTTAAATCAGGGCTTAATATATCTAATGCGCTTGACGTTGTTATTAATGATTTAGATGGACCTGTTAGAGATGAATTTATACTTATTAAAAAGGATTTAGCTAGTGGTATAGATACTTCAGAAGCTTTTAATCGTTTTTATAAGAGGGTTAAGCTGGATGATGCACAGTATATATCTAGTAGTTTAAGTATTTTAAATGTTACTGGTGGTAATATTACATATATATTTTCAAATATTGAAGAAGCTTTAACTAATAAGAAGAAACTTAAAGATGAACTAAAAGCAATGACGGCATCTAGTTTACTTGTTTATAGGGTACTTACTTTTATGCCATTTATATTAATATTTATTATTTTAATGTTAAATAAGAGTTATTTTAATCCTTTATTTAATAATATTTTGGGTGTAGTTGCAATTATTTTAGCTCTTATTCTTTATACAGTATATATCTTTATTATTAGAAAGATTTTAAAGGTGGAAGTATGAAAAATGTTGCATTAAAATTATTTAGTCATAAAACAATTGAGAGATTTAAAAAGAAGAATACTGCTCTTGGTATTAGAAATAAAACAACATATGTGAATGATTTAACTTTATATTTCTTAGTGATTGTTATGGCTTTAGCTTTAAGTATCGTGTTTTGCTATCATAGATTTTATTTTATTATAGTTTTACCAACATTAGCAGCTTTAGCTTTTGAGTTTATATATTATGATTTAAGGCTTGCTAAGAGAAAAGCAGTTTTAAATAAAGAGGCATTATTCTTTTTTCAGATTTTAAGTTTAACTTTAGAGTCTGGTAATAATTTAAAGGGGGCAATTGAGCTTACTACTTCTAGTATATCTAATGAGTTATCTGACGAATTTAAAAAAGCTTTAAGTGATATTAGAATGGGAAGTACAATGAATGAGGCTTTACTTGATTTGGAGAAGAGAATACCTAGCGAGGTAATTAGTAATATTATTTTAAATTTAACTGAGTCAAATGTTTATGGCAGTGATATGATTAAGGGACTAAACACACAAATTGACTACTTAAATAGTAAGCTTATTTTAAGTGTTAGAGAACAAATTAATAAGATGCCAATTAAGATTAGTGTAGTCAGTGTATTATTATTTATTCCAATAATATTATTAATTATTTTATCACCACTTATAATTGAGTTAATCGGTATGTCAAATTAAAACATATATTTTGCGTATATGTTTTTTTCATGTTATACTTTAGTATAGAGTGTAGGTGAGACTTATGAAGAGTAACTTTAAAAAAATGGATAAGTTATTGCTAGTTTTAATGCTGGTTTTTACTATTTTTGGATTAGTTATGATTTATAGTGCTTCATCAATTACGGCTGTACTTTATAATGGAGCTTCAGAGTCTTATTATTTTAAAAAGCAACTCTTTGTAGTAATTGTGTCTTGGATTATTGGTTTTACTGTAGTAATTAAGTTAAAGACTAAAAGTTATGATTTTTTAGCACCAGCTGGAATGATAGGTGTGCTTGTTTCACTTATAGTGGTACTTAGTTATGGAACCATTACTAATGGTTCTAGAAGCTGGTTTGATTTGGGTTTTGTTAGTGTGCAGCCTTCAGAGTTTTTAAAGCCAATTATGATTGTTTATTTGGCAGTATATTTTGATAAACTTTTAAAGCGAAAAAAGTATAATATTCTTTTGATTTTTGTTCCTTATGCGTTTATTGCAATATGTCTTTTTTTGATATATAAGCAGCCAGATTTAGGAACTGATTTGATAATAGCTGGGATTGCTGGAATCATTTTAATGTATTTACCTATTAATAATAAAAAGATGACTAAAATTAAAATTGGTTGTGCTATTACTGCGGTTATTGGATTGATTTTTGTTTTTACGTATTCGCTAAATAGTGAGCAATCTAGCCGTATGAATTTTAGAGCACCATGCACAAGGTATACGATGGAGACTGGTTATCAGGTATGTAATGGAATGATAGCTATATCTAATGGCGGCTTGTTTGGTGTTGGACTAGGTAATTCGACTCAGAAGTATTTGTATTTACCAGAAGCACACACGGATTTTATTTTCCCAATTATTTGTGAAGAGTTGGGGGCTGTTGCTGGAGCAATTGTTATTATTTTATATTTAGTGCTTTTAATTAGACTTCTTCAAATTGCAAGGAAAGCAGGAACTGTTAAAGGGTATGTTATTGCACTTGGAACGTTTGCTTATATTCTTTTACATTTACTAGTTAATTTTATGGGTATACTTGCACTTATTCCTTTAACTGGTGTTCCAGTACCATTCTTATCTTACGGTGGATCATATTATCTATGTTTAATAATGATGCTATTTGTTTGTGAAAGAGTAGTAATTGAATCTAAAAGTGAAGCTACTAAGAAGATTATAAATAGTATTTAGTATATATGAATGTAAGAATTAAAAATAATATTAAGTGGAGAATTCTTGATTTATAGTAAAGGGTATAATCTAGTTTATACTCTTTTAATATGCCTTTAATTTGATAGATTATTGATAAGCCACCAAAACTTAGCATTATAGTAGTCATAAATAAAGCGTTTATTTCGTTAGTGTTAATTTTACTGATACCATTTGTGATTTCAAATATACCAATAAATAAGGGGTGATCAATTTTTAATATAGACGTTAGGGCACTAAAGGTTACAATGACTCCGAGTATGCTAAGAAGAGTTGTAATGGCATTACTCATACTGTTTGTTAATGAAAAGGTGATTTGTTTTTTAGATATATTATAATGATTACAAGGTACGCTTTTATTTATTAGACCAATAAGAAGATTACAAAGTAAGTTACTAATTATTAGAAATATTTTGCTTTTAAGTGTTAGAAATGGAGTAATGGTGATTATTAGATTTGGGTTATATAACTGGGCTATAGATAGTATTTTAATTGCTCCAGAGTTATCAATGATTTGATTATCTAATAGATCTTTTATATATTTAGCATTACTTGGGCATCCGGTAAAGAAAGCCATAAATAGAATATATGCTGATTCTTTTGGTATGTTAAAAACTTTCTTAAATATTTGGCCAATACTGTTACTTGTTATTTTAATAATGTTAGTTGATAAGGCGAAGTCACTAAGGATCATGAAGGGGAAAATAGATGGGAATAAGCATGTTTTCCAGAGGTTTATGCCGTAAATGATACCATTAATTAAGTCTGGTCTTTTGATAAGGCATAAGCAAAGTAATAGTAAAAAGATGGAAATTTTTAAAAAATTCTTCATAAAATCACCTATAGTTTGCTATAATTTAGTAAAGAGGAATAATTATGGCTAATAAAATTTATGCAAAAATAAAAAATTATATTAAAGAAAACTATTGGTTCATTATAAGTATACTATTGATTATTATATTTTGTAATTATGATACAGGATATAGTATTTATAAACCTGGTGGAGTTATTAATATGGATAAAAGAGTAACTTCAGGGTATGAAAGTGATGGTTCATTTAACATGGCTTATGTTGGTTATTTAAGAGGTATACTTCCACTTTATTTAGTTGGCAAGGTTAATCCTGATTGGGAAGTTGTTAAGAATACAGAGTTAAAAGAAGATAATGAAACAATGGATGATGCTAATGAGAGAGATTATTTAAGTTATGTAGATGCAATTAAGAATGCTAAAATAACGGCGTATAAGTATTCTAATACACCTTATAAAATTACTAATTTACATTTTTATATAACTTATTTAACTGAGAAAAATAAAAGCGAGCTTAAAGTTGGCGATGAGATATTATCTTATGATGGTATTAAGATGACTAGTATTGATGAATTTAAAGACTATATTCGTTTAAAAAAAGAAAATGATAAAATAAATTTTAAATATAAACGAACTGGTGAAAATAAAGAAACTACTGCAACTTTATATAGTGAAGATGGCATAATTTATTCTGGATTGGGACTATTAGAAGAAAAAAATATAGAGTCTGATACTAATGTTGATATAAAGAAGAAGTATGGTGAATCTGGTCCAAGTGGAGGACTTATAATGGCCTTAAGTATTTATGATGCTTTAACTAAAGAGGATATTACTTATGGCATGAAAATAGTTGGTACTGGTACTATAGATGAAGATGGTAATGTAGGAGAAATTGGCGGAGTAACTTATAAACTCGGAGCTGCTGTTAAAGCTAAGGCTGATTTGTTTATATGTCCTACAAAGAATTATGATGAAGCCGTAGAGTATGCAAAAAAGAAAAAATATGATATTATAATTAGAAAAGTTAGTACGTTTGATGAAGCGTTAAGTGTTTTGAAAGAGGAGGGAGAAAAACATGCTACTTATTGATCCAGACGCAATGGGAAGTGTACTTAAAAAAATTAAAGGTGATAAGTATCGGATTATTAATTTGAAAGATGCTGGTTCTTATTATTATGAGACTGATATGGAAGAGGTTTTAACTAGACCACATGATTTAGTTGAACCTAAACCTGGAACTGGTATTTATCTTTTAACAGAAGATGAAGAAATATTAGATGAAGCTCGTTCTTGGATTACGGAAATTGAGAAGCGTGATGATAAATATGTTATTACTAAAAAGGACTACTTTGTTTTAAGAGCAAAGGAAGATATGCCAAGGCTTATTAAAAGAATACCTAGATATGCACCTAAAGTTTATACTGATGATACACCTATGATTTATAGTTCTAAACCAAAAGATAGGGAAACTGAAGAAGGTCATATGGTTGATAGATATGTAATAGATGATCTTGAAAGAAGTGGATTATCTTTAGAAGAGTTAGATAAGTATTTTGATGTGTTTACTCAAAGAGTTAACCGTTTAGAGAAGAGAAGTTTAGTAGATGCTTTAGATATTCCAAGAACAGTAATTAAAAAAGAGAATACTAGTTATAAAAAGGCAAGAAAGATTATTTTAACTTTCACTTATGATCCTGATGAAGGAATACCACCTTTTTTAGAAAATGGAGAAATTTGTGAATTAGAACCAGTTAATATGACTGATGATGGTAATACTATTTATAAATTATCTGTTAAAATAGTATCTAATATGTCAAATAAAGAATATAAACAGACAATACAAAGGAAGAATAATCATGCAGTAATTCTTTTAGATGATAATCTTCCTATGGAAGTTAGAACTATATTAGAAAGAATTTATGTTGGTGCTGATTATGATGATTTACTTGGAGTTACGCCATCAAGAGAATATATAAGATTATGTAATAAATTAGGATTAGAACCAATATTAAGTAAAGAAAATATTGATTATATATTTGGCGGAGAAAATGGTATGAGTCTTATAAGAGGAAATATTAAAGAGTTATCTGAGTATCCAGCTGGAAAAGAAAAATTATATGTTGAAAAGAAACCATTAATGGAAACTGTATCTAAAAAGATATAGTTTTTTTGTAAATGAAACCTAAAATTGACAAAAAGCAAATAAAAAAAGCTGGACAGTAGATTAATATATGGTAAACTTTTTTTAGAGGTAAGAGATGAAAACATTAGAAGTTATTAATATAGTTATTATGTTATTACTAATTATTTATAGTACTTATTTTGTAGTAACAGCTTTATTTTTATTTAAGAAAAGAAAGAGTGAAAATTTATTAAGTGATAAATATAATCATTTTACTATTTTAATTCCAGCTAGAAATGAAGAAATAGTAATTAAGGATGTTATAGAAAGTTTTAAAAGGCAAAAGTATCCTAAAGATAAATATGAGATTGTTGCAGTTATTAACAATACCACTGATAATACTTTGGGGGTTTGTAACGCAGAGGGCATTAAAACTATTATTTGTAAGAGAAAGATAAAAAATAAAGGTGATGCTTTAAAAGAGGCTTTCGATAGATTAAAAAGTAAGAGAATAGATGCTTATATAATAATGGATGCTGATAATGTTGTGAATGATATGTTTTTAAGTGAGATGAATAAAAGTTTAAATGAGGGCACTTTGGTTGCTAAGTCGAGTATGGATATTAAAGCTAAAGAAAATACATGGGTTTCATCGTCTTATGCAATATATTTTTTTATTCAAAGCGTTTTATTTAGCACTCCTAGAAATAATATTGGAGCATCGTGTGCAATTAATGGTACTGGCATCATGATAAAAAAAGAAGTAATAGATAAATACGGATTTAATGTCAAAACAATTACAGAAGATTTGGAATTTATGACTTTATGTGCTTTAAATGATGTTAAAATTAGATATGTAAATGATGCGGTTTGTTATGCTGAGCATCCTTCTGATTTTAAGGTTAGTATGCTTCAAAGAAGAAGGTGGACTAAAGGTATTTATGAGGGCTTTATTATTTATTTTAGTAAGCTTATAAAAGCGATGGCAAAGCGTCCTAGTATTGAAATTTTGGATTCTTTACTTATTTATAGTACGCCAATATTCCTTATTTTAGGAATCGTTTCTATGTTAATAAATTTATTGATTGTCCCGTTACCTATGTATTTAATTATTACATCATTTAGTTTACTTGTAAGTTATATATCTATTTCAATGTGTGCACTTTTTGTGTGTGTTAAGAGTAAGAAAAGGATTAAGGATTTTTTAACAGGAATCATTATGTTTCCAATATTCCTTTTATCTTGGCAGTATTTGAATATTGTTATTTTGTTTAAAAAAGAAATTCTTTGGGATGAAATAAAACATGTAGAAGCACAAAATATCTAAAATTAATGCAGCAAATCGCCATTATTTATGATAAAATATGTAATGGTGATTTTGTATGAAAAGAAGCGACGTAGATTATAATGAATTATCTCCAATGATGAAACAGTATATGGATATAAAAAAAGATCATGAAGATGAATTACTTTTCTACCGAATCGGAGATTTTTATGAATTGTTTTTTGAAGATGCACTTGAAGCATCACATGCTTTAGAGCTTACCTTAACGGGTAAGAATGCTGGGTTAAAAGAAAGGGTACCGATGTGCGGAGTGCCTCATCATGCATCTAAAAGTTATATAGAAAAAGCAGTTAATTTAGGATATAAAGTTGCAGTATGTGAGCAGGTGGAAGATCCTAGATTTACTAAAGGTATGGTTAAAAGAGAAGTTATAAATGTTGTATCAAAAGGAACACTTGTTGATTTAGACTTTTTATCGGCTTATGATTTTAACTTTATTGGTAGTATTTTAGATTTAGAATACGCTTATTTAATTACTTATGCTGATATTAGTACAGGTAACATCTATAGTGAGTTTACTACTCATGATAAGAATACTTTAATAAGTAGAGTATTAAATTTAAATTTAAAAGAAGTAATACTTACTAATTCATTTGATTTAGAACTTCTTAATACTTTAAAGAATAATTATAATTTAAGTATAAGTATTTCTGATAAGTTATATGATGAAAAGACTAAACTTACTGATAATATTACGGATGAAAGAGTGCGTGATGGAGTAAATCATTTACTTTATTATTTGGTAGTTAGAGAACTTAAAGATATAACACACTTAAGTAATGTTGTTATTATTGATAATAATGCTAGACTTAGAATGGATGTTCATTCAGTAAGAAATTTAGAAATATTTGAGACTTTAAGACTTAAAGAAAGACAGTATAGTTTGATATGGCTTATAGATAAATGCAAGACTAGTATGGGATCAAGAACTTTGAAAAGCTGGCTTATGAATCCTTTAAGAGAAGAAAAGATGATTAATGTTAGATTGGACTTTATAGATAAACTTAATAATGAGTTTATTAAAAGAAGCGAGCTTACTAGACATTTATATGAAATATATGATCTAGAAAGATTATGTGGTAAAGCAATTTGTGGAACATTTAATGCTAGAGATGCACTACAGATTAAGAAGAGTTTAGAGCACCTTCCTTATGTTAAAACTCTTGCTAGCGAGATAGGGCTAAACATAGAAATTAATGCACATGAAGAACTATGTAAGTTATTAGAGAGTGCTCTTTATGAGGAGCCTCCAATATCTTTAAAAGATGGTTATTTAATTAAAGAAGGATATAATAAAGAGCTTGATGAACTAAAAGAAATTAGAAGTGGTGGTAAGTCATTTATTGCTGGTATGGAGCAAGAATTAAAAGAACAATCTGGTATTTCTAATTTAAAGGTTGGTTATAATAAAGTTTTTGGTTATTATATTGAGGTATCTAAAGGTAATGCTAGTAAAGTAAAAGAAGAGTTTGGTTGGATTAGAAAGCAGACATTAACTACAGGTGAGAGGTATATTTCACCACTTTTAAAAGAAAAAGAAGCATTAGTACTTAATGCTGAAGAGAGAATTATTGATCTGGAATATAATTTATTTATGGAAATTAAGGAAGCAATAAAAAAAGAAGTACCACTAATGCAAAAGACTGCTAGTAATATAGGTGTTATAGATGCTTTAGCATCACTTAGCATAGTAAGTGAAGAACAGAAGTTTGTAAGACCTGTATTTAATAATAAACATATTATTGATATTAAAGATGGTTTTCATCCAGTAATAAATGCTCTTAATGAAAAAAATTATGTTAAAAATGGATGCACTATGGATGAAAATACAACAACTCTTTTAATAACAGGACCTAATATGAGTGGTAAGAGTACTTATATGAGACAATTAGCAATTATTATAATTCTTGCCCAGATTGGGTCATATGTTCCGGCTAGTTATGCAAATCTTCCTTTATTTGATGCAATATATACAAGAATAGGGGCAAGTGATGATTTAGTTAGTGGAGAGTCAACATTTATGGTTGAGATGAAAGAAGCAAATAATGCCATTACCAATGCAACAGAGGACTCACTTATCTTGTTTGATGAGCTTGGTAGAGGAACAGCAACATTTGATGGTATGAGTTTAGCAGCTGCAATTTTAAAGTATGCAACTAAACATATTAAATGTAAGACTTTATTTAGTACACATTATCATGAACTTACTAGTTTAGATGAAACAATTCCTAGTATTAGAAATATTCATGTTAGTGCTGAAGAAGATGATGGTAAACTCGTTTTTTTACATAAGATTAAGGAAGGACCCGCTGATAGAAGTTATGGTGTACATGTAGCAGCACTAGCTGGCATGCCAGAAGAGATAATTAATGAAGCTAATTTAATTTTAAGCAAATATGAAAATAATAATGGTAATGCACCAAAGATAGAACACGCAGAGCAGATTGCCTTTAATTTAACTGAAGATAAAAATGAATTAAAAGAATATTTAAAAGATATTGATCCGCTTAAACTTACACCAATTGAAGCTTTAATTAAATTAAATGAGCTAAAAGAGATATCTAGAAAGTCTTAAAAAATGTATATCAAAATCGTTAGAATTTGTATATCATATTGTTTGATATAATGAAACATGATAAAATTATTTATAGAAAAGAACCATAGAAAGAGGTAATAAAAAATGACTAATAGAAGTAAACTTAGAGAAACTATAATGACTATTATCTATCAAATAACTTTATATAAAAAGAATAATATGGAGTATAATGTAGATGATGTTATTAAAGAAAATTTAGAGATAGATAATGAATTTGTTAAAGATATTGTTTATGGAGTTGTAACAAGTTTTGATGAACTTACTGAAGAGGCAAATAAATATCTTAAGGACTGGAAGATAGATAGGATAGATGCTACTGGAGCAGCAATTCTTAGAATGGCTTTATATGAAATTAAGTATACTGATACACCTAATGTAGTAGTAATTAATGAAGCAGTTGAGCTTGCTAAAAAATATAGTGATGAAGAAGTTCGTAAGATGATTAATGCCGTTTTAGATAAGGTAATTTCTGAGTAATGGAGAAAAGATATATTACTGTATCAACTTTAAATCGTTATTTAAAGAATAAGTTTGATACAGATCCAAATATACAGAGAGTATCTTTAAAGGGAGAAATATCTAATTTTAAGGGACATACGAGAGGCCATTTATACTTTACTTTAAAAGATGAAGAAGGAAGAATAAATGCGGTAATGTTCTCTTTTAATGCAAGTAAACTTACGTTTGTTCCAGAAGATGGGATGAAAGTATTAGTAACTGGTAGAGTATCTGTTTATCCACCTACTGGGTCTTATCAAATATACGTTGAAGAGATGGAAAGTGATGGACTAGGTAATCTTTATTTAATGTATGAAGCTCTAAAAAAAGAACTTGCTGAAAAAGGTTTATTTGATGCAGGACATAAAAAACAAATACCTAAATATCCTCATAGGATTGGTATAGTTACTGCACCTACTGGAGCTGCTATTAAAGATATACTTAGTACTATTAAAAGAAGATATCCAATATGTGAAACAATTATTTTTCCTTGTTTAGTTCAAGGAGAACTTGCAAAAGATGATATTGTAAAAGCAATTAATGAAGCAGAGAAATATGATTTAGATGTGCTTATTGTAGGTCGTGGCGGTGGTTCATATGAAGATTTATGGGCTTTTAACGAGAAAGTTGTTGCTTATGCTATATATAACTGCACAATACCAGTTATTAGTGCTGTAGGCCATGAAATAGACTTTACGATAGCAGACTTTGTTGCAGATTTAAGAGCACCAACACCCACGGGAGCAGCAGAGATGGCTGTTCCTAATATGGCAGATTTATTTACTTTCTTAGAACAAATTAAGATTAGATGCACAGGAACTATATCTAATAAGATAAATATTAATAAGAAGCATTTATTAGATTTAAAAGATAGTTATGTTCTTAAAAACCCTCTAGCAGTATATGAGATAAAAGAACAAAAGCTATCTAATTTAATCGATATATTAAATAATACAATAACTAATAAATTAGCAAATGCTAAATTAAAATATAATCATATAAAAGAAAACTATATTTTAAATAATCCGGAAGAACTATTAAAGAAAAAGAAACATGATTATACACTTATTTTAAATAAATTAGAAATACTTAATCCAATTAGTATATTATCTAAAGGTTACTCAGTTGTTTCTAAAGATGATAAGACAATAAGTAATACAGGTAATATATCTAAAGGAGATTTGTTAAATATTAAATTATATAAAGGCAGTATAAAAGCAAAAGTAGAAAGTGTAGGCAAGTAATGAAAGAAAAGAAATTTGAGGATATGTTAAGTGAGCTAGAAGTATTAGTAAAAATGTTAGAAAATGGTGATACAGATTTAGATACATCAATTGAAACATATCAAAAAGCAATGAAACTAGCAAAAGAGTGTGGAGATAAACTAAATAGTGCTGAAGAAGCAGTTAATAAAATATTAAGTGAAGATGGACAGTTAAAAGATTTTCATATTGAAAATGCTTGACAGTATAATTTAAAATAAGCTATAATAAGAGAGAAGATAGAGGTATTTATGAACAAAGTATTGCCACTCATTTCTCTTTTTATTATAAGCATAATTAGTATTTTTTATTGGACACTTAAACCAAAGAATGAATTATATGATGCAAAATGGAATGTACCAGATACAACTTTAGCAATAACAATAAATGGTGAAATTAGTACGACGTTTCCGACTACAAATGCTTATACTAGTATTGTTGAATGTACAAATGGAACTGGCAAAGCCGAATGGAATGGGACAAAATGGATTCTTATAGCTAGTGGAATAACTAAAGGAAGTGCGAAGTGTAATATTACATTTACGCAGACATTTAAAGATATAATATTAGCTGATAATGAGGTGAAAACTCCACTTACAACTCCTGGAAGTGAGGTAAGTGCTCATGTTTTAGATGATGTTGAAAGTGTAACTACGAGTGTTTCTTCAACATATCAAGCGTATTATTTTACGTATGGTACTGGTTGGACGGCTAATGGTACAAAATTTAATTTGACTGGAACAGCAGTAACAGCGGACACATATGCTAATTCATATTCAAGTTTAGTTGGTAAATATTTTGTTAGTTCATCAGCATCTAGTAATGGTTCAAGTACAGCAGGAACAATGCAAACAACAACTAATTTAAGTAGTGTATATTATGTAGTAAGCACTACATCGAGTAGTTATACATATAAAGTAATAAGTTCAAATAAAAATACAACAGAAGCATTACTTGCAAGTACAGAAGATGATTATGGAACAAGTTATTATTTTAGAGGAGCTGTAAAAAACAACTATGTACAGTTCGCAAATAAATGCTGGAGAATCGTGAGAATAAATGGAGATGGTTCAGTTAAATTAGTACTTCATAATGACAATACTTCTAAAGTTTCTAGTCCATGTGCCGCATCAAATAATAGTACAGCAGCGGCATTCGCAAGGTATTCTGGAAGTTCATATACGAGCACATTTAATCGTTATTATGGTGACAATGCTCATATAGGCTTTATGTATGGAACAGCTAGCTCTTCAAGTTATGCAAGTACCCATGCAAATACTAATAAAAGTACAATACTTACAAATTTAGAAACTTGGTACACAAATAATTTAACATCATATGCTGATAAACTTGCAGACACAATATGGTGTAATGATAAGAGTACGGTAAGTGGAGGACTTGGTTATGGACACAATGAGACAAATTATGCTGCATATAATAGATTGGTTTCCACTAAACAACCAACGTTAAAATGCCCTAATGACAATAATGGTGGTAAGTTATCTAAATTTACTGTTGATGATACAACAAATGGAAATGGTAATTTAACTTATAAAATGGGATTGTTAACTGCAGATGAAATAGCATTCTCTGGGGCAGTATTTGGTTATTATAATCGTTCTACATATTTACAAGAAAATACAGGAACTCAATGGTGGTGGTCTTTGTCGCCTGGTCACTTCTATAGCGTTAGCGCTAACATTTTGGGCGTGTACTTGGGCAACTTTATCAACTTCGACTTGTACAACAGCGGTGGCTTGCGACCTGCAATTAGTTTGGTTTCATCTACTGCTGTTTCAGGTGGAACTGGTACATCTAGTGATCCATATGTTGTTGAGTAGATTGATAAATTTGAAAAAACTCCCTAAATATGCTATAATCTAAGCAATTGAGGGGGTTTTTATTATGGATGTAATTAATTTATCATCTAGGAAGTTTAAGTCATTAAGAAAACTTGAATTACCTAATTCTGTTTATAATACTGAAGGTGAGATTTTAGTATATGATGATAAGGATAAGTGGAATAAGAGAACACATATTATAAAGAGATTGTATGTTAATTTTGGACCTGTTTTTAGTAATAAACTTGCTACTGTTAATTCAGTTGCTGATTTGAAAGATAAAATAGGTATTGAGGAGATTGTTTATCCCGAAAAGTTACTTACTGTTGGTGGGGAACTTAAAGGTTTTACAATGCCATATGTTCCATCTGTTAATCTTAAAGAGATATTACATGATCCTAATACTCCTGCTAGTATTAAGATTAAGTATTTGAAAGATATTGGTACTATTTTAGAGAAAATGGAAGAGGTTAGAAGATATACTGATTTGGATGATTTTTATCTAAATGAATTACATGAGAGTAATTTTATTGTTGATGAAGAAGGATTATTAAGAGTAATTGATATTGATTCATGTAAGATTGCTGGAAACATGCCATTTTGTTCTAAATATCTTTTTAGATTGAATCCGGTGCTTACTTCTCTTTCGGGTAAATATCATTTAAGTGATATGCCTTGCAATGGTGATTTTATTCCTAATGTTGATAGTGATATTTATTGTTATATTATGACAATTTTAAATACTATTTTTGGTAGAGAACTTCAACGTTTACCAATTGAAGTATTTTATGATTATTTAGAGTATTTAAGAAAAATTGGTGTATCTACTGAACTTATTGATATAATTTCTGATATTTATTCAAATAAACCTAATACTAATCCAAAAGATTTACTAGATAGTTTAGAACCAGTATTTTATAGATGCAATTCGGTTGTGTTTGAAAAAACTTATAAAAAAATATAAGTGCCAAGTAATTGGCTTTTTTTATGTGCTTTGTTGAAAAATGAAAGTGTACGTGATAAAATACTGACAAGAAAAGAGAGATAATATGAAAAATAAAGTTGAACCTAAAACATTATCTGGTTTTATGGAGTTAATGCCACAAGATCAAATTCTTTTTAGTAATATTAAAAGAACTATTGAAGAGGTTTATGCAAGTTATGGTTATTATGAACTTGATACTCCTATTATTGAGTCATCTGAAGTACTACTAGCAAAAGCTGGAGGAGAAACTGAAAAACAAATTTATCGTTTTCAAAAGGGCGATAGTGATTTATCTTTAAGATTTGATTTAACTGTGCCTCTAGCTAAGTATGTTGCAGCTAGATATAATGAACTTACTTTCCCATTTAAGAGATATCAAATTGGTAAGGTATACCGTGGAGAGCGTGCTCAAAAGGGAAGATTTAGAGAGTTTTATCAGTGTGATATAGATGTTATTGGTAATGAGTCTTTATCACTTATGTATGATGTTGAGATTCCAAGTATTATTTATGATATATTTAAGAAGTTAAATTTTGGTAAGTTTCAAATTCAAATTAATAATCGTAAGCTTTTATCTGGATTCTTTGATGCGCTAGAACTTAATGGTTTAGTATCTGATATTTTAAGAGTTATTGATAAAATTGATAAGATTGGTTTAGATGCTGTTAAAGATGAGTTAAGATTGCTAGAAATTAGTGATGAAAAAATTGAAAAGATAGCTGAGTTTATTTTAATTGATGGAAATACTGAAGAAAAGCTAGAAAAGTTAGAAAAATTAAAAATCGAAAATGATACATTTAAGGAAGGCTTAGAAGAGCTTAAGTTTGTTATTGAAGGACTTAAGTGTATGAATGTTGATGGTGATTATTATACTATTAATTTAACTATTGCTAGAGGTTTAGATTATTATACTGGAACTGTTTATGAAACTAAATTAGTTGATTATCCATCTATTGGTAGTGTATGCTCTGGTGGTAGATATGAAGATTTAGCTGGTTATTATACAGATCAAAAGCTTCCTGGAGTAGGTATTTCAATTGGGCTTACTAGATTATTTTATCAGTTAAAGGAAGCTGGAATTATTACAAGCACAGAAGTATCAGCATCTGATGTAGCAATACTACCAATGACGATGAATTATGCGTATATTTGTAATGTTTTAAATAAAGTTAAGGGGGAAGGCTTAAAAGCAGAGGTAGTATACTTAAATAAATTTAAACAATTAATGAGATTTGCAGATAAAAATAATATTCCTTATGTAATTATTATTGGTGATGATGAGATAGAAAGTAACGAGATTGCGATTAAAAATATGGCTAGTGGTGAACAAATTAAGCTTAAACTTGATGATATTTCTAAAATTAAAGAAATTGTTAAAAGATAGTTTGACATTATAAAAAAACTAACGTAAAATATAGATAGATTTTTGTTAAAAGACTGTTATTACAAGATTATATTTAAGAGAGGGCTAGAGGGTGTAAATGCCTAATATATAGTAATAATGGAACACTTTATTAAATAACAAAACGCTAAAGAGCGATAAAATTATAAGACTGCACTAAGTGAAGTAAGGTGGTACCGCGGATATGTTTCGCCCTTACGCATTTAGTGTTTTTATTTTTAGAAAGGATTATTATGGAAGATATTATTATAAGTAATAAGAAGAGGGAGTATGTTGTAGATATTATTAAGTCTATTTGTGAGAAATATAGATTTAATAAAGTTAGTAATGATGAAATAAGTAAGGTTAGTGGTAAGGTTTATAGTTTAGATAATAAACTTGTTATAAGAGGTGAAAGTGGAACTTTAATTAAGGATGCTGAAGTAATTAGTTTAGTTTATCAAATACTTAATCTTTTGAATATAGATGCTCTTATTAAAATAAATATTGCTGATTCAAAGTATGATAAGTTAAAAGAATATCTTGATTTATTAGAAATTAATTTTGAAGTAGATGATAAGGTTGAAAGTGATAGCTATGCTTATGAAGTATACTCTAATGATATTAAGTTAGGTGAAGGGAATAATATAGAGGCAACTATTGATTTAGAGAGAACTATTAAAGAAATAGAAGATAATAGGACAAAGATTCCAGTAGAAGAAAATGTTGATGTTTTACTTACTGGCAAAAGTGAGAATGAATTAGAAACAGCTTCTTATTTAGCTCAAAATTTAAGACTTAATGGATTTATTACTGAAATTGGGGATAAGTTAAGTGCCAAGTTTAATATTATTTTAAAAGATAAAGATTTAGAATATAATGAAGTTATTATTAAGGATAATGTAACTGGAGAAGAGACTAAGTCTAATATAAATGATATAGCAGAATATCTAGAGATGAATATATAGAAAGAGGAAATAAATATGAAATTAGATGTTAAAGAGTTATATGAAAGTATAAAAGATTATATGGATAAGGAGGTAACACTTCAAGGATGGATCAAGAATCATCGTAAACAGAAAGAGTTTGGGTTTATTGATTTTTCTGATGGTACTAGTTTTAAACATGTTCAGTTAGTTTATGATAATAGTTTAGAAGAATTTGATGAGATAGCTAAACTACATATTGGATGTGCAATTACTGTTATGGGCACTATTATTAAATCTGAAGGAGCTGGACAAGATTTTGAGTTAAAGGTTAAATCTATTAAGTTAGAGGGAGACTGTCCAGAGGATTATCCAATACAGCCAAAGAGACACTCAAATGAGTTTTTAAGGGAGATGGCTTATTTAAGACCTAGAACAAATTTATTTAATGCTGTATTTAGAGTTAGAAGTGTAGCTGCTTATGCAATTCATAGTTATTTTCAAAGTCATAATTATATATATGTTCATACACCACTACTTACTACTGCTGATTGTGAAGGCAGTGACCAAATGTTTAAGGTAACAACACTTAATTTAAATAATTTACCACTTACTGAAGATAAGAGAGTAGATATGTCTAAGGATTTATTTGGTAAGCTTGCATTTATTACAGGATCTGGTCAGTTACATGGTGAAGCATTTGCAATGGCTTATAAGAAGATTTATACTTTTGGGCCTACTTTTAGAACAGAAAATTCAAATACTAAAACACATGCTAATGAGTTCTGGATGATTGAGCCTGAAATTGCTTTTTGTGACTTATCAGGTTTAATGGATATAGAAGAAGAAATGCTTAAATATATTGTATCTTATGTTTTAGAAAGATGCTCTGATGAGATTACTTTCTTTGATAAGTTTGTGAGTCCTGGTTTAAAAGAAAAATTAGAAAAGTTAGTATCATCTCATTTTACAAGAATTACACATCATGATGCAGTTGATATTTTACTTAAGGCAGATAAGAAATGGGAGTTTACACCTACATATGAAGATGATATTGCTAAAGAGCATGAGAAATATATTACTGAGTATTTTAATGGACCAGTATTTATTACTGACTGGCCAAAAGATATTAAGGCTTGGTATATGAAAGTTAATGATGATGGTAAGACAGTTGCTGCAGTTGATTTAGAAGTACCTGGTGCTGGTGAGCTTATGGGTGGATCGCAAAGAGAAACAGATCTTAACGTGTTAGAAGAGAGAATGAGCGAGCTTGGTGTAGATAAGAGTGCGGTTGATTGGTATGTTAACTTACGTAAGTTTGGTGGATGCTATCACTCTGGATTTGGTATGGGATTTGAGAGATTAATTATTTATCTAACAGGTGTTGAAAATATTCGTGATGTTATACCATTTCCAAGAACACCAGGTAATTGTGAATTTTAAGGAGGATTATGAAGGAGTTTACTGAAGAAGAGATAATTTCTTATGCAGATAAACTACTTATTGGTTTATCTAGTGAAGAAAGTTTATCTATTAAAGAAGAATTTAAGTTTATAGATAAGAATATTGATAAGATTAATGAGATACCTAATTTAGCTAGTATTAGTCCGGCAACTAGTCCTTTTGATCTTTATGAAGGAACGCTTCGTGAGGATATTGCAGAAGAAAGTGTAGATATTGATGACTTACTTAGAAATACTGGTGAGGTTGATGGAAGAGAAGTAAAGGTTCCAAAGGTGGTAGAGTAATGATTGATGAGTTAAAAAATAGAAGTAGTGATGAATTAGTTAGTGAAAGTATTAAGAAAGCTAAGGATACTAATATAGAGATAAATTCATTTGTAACAATACTAGATAATCCAGAGCATGTTAATAATGATGAAAGCCCTCTTAATGGTATTCCTTATGCTGCTAAAGATTTATTTAGTACGAAGGATATCTTAACTACTGGTTCATCTAATATATTAGCTAATTATGTACCTTTTTATGATGCTACTGTTATTAAGAGATTAAAGGATGCTGGTGCTGTTCTTATTGGTAAGACTGTATGTGATGAGTTTGGATTAGGTGGAACAGGCACTACGGGGCATACTGGTGTTGTTAAAAACCCATGGGATACTATGAGAGGAGCTGGTGGATCATCTTCTGGCTCTGCTACTAGCGTTGCTTTAGGAATTGTACCTTTTTCTCTAGGAACTGATACAGGAGATTCAGTTAGAAAGCCTGCTTCATTTTGCGGGGTAGTTGGATATAAACCTACTTATGGACTTATTCCTAGATATGGAGTATTACCTTTTGCTTCATCACTAGATCATGTTGGTTTATTTACAACTTGCGTTAGAGATGCTGCTATAGTAACTGATGTGATTAAGGGTTTTGATGGAAAAGATATGACTAGTTTAAGGACTACTGAAAGTCTTACAGATGGACTTACTGGTGAAGTATCAGGAGGAAAGTTATTTTATATTAAAGAGCTTACTAATATAGAGTATTATGATAATCCTACTGAAGAACTTATTAGTACATTAAATTTATTTAAAGATAATTTAAATAAGATTAAAGAGTTAGGCATAGAAATATATGAAGAGAGTTTAGATGAGAAGATAATCGATGCTTTAGGGCCTGCTTATACGATAATTTCGTGTGCAGAAGCTACTAGTAATTTATCTATGTACACTGGTATTAATTTTGGTATGCGTGGTGTTGGTAATAATATTAAAGATATGATGAAGGATCACCGTACTAAAGGTTTTAGTTCTTTAATTAAGAGAAGACTTGTTATTGGTAGTTATGTATTAGAAGAGAAGAATCAAGAAAGATATTATTTAAATGCGTGCAGAGTAAGACGTTTAGTAATTGATAAGATGAATGAGTTTTTAAGTAAGTATGATGCATTAATTATGCCAGCAAGCTTTAAAGCTCCACTTTTAGATGCAGCTAATGATGTTATTACAGAAAATAAGAAAGATGTTGCTAGTACGCTTTTAATTGGTAATTTTGGAGGTTATCCTTCTATTACGATTCCTAGTGGCTTTATAGATAATATGCCAGTTGGTATTAATTTAACTGGAAGAGTTAAAGGTGATAAAGATTTGTTAAATATTGCATACGGAGTTGAACAAAAGCTTGGTTATGCAGGACAAACTGTAGGAGGTAAACATGAGTAAGTATAAAACAATTATTGGTTTAGAGTTACACTGCGAGCTTATTACAAATTCTAAGGTTTTTTCTCCTAGTCGTAATAGTTACTGTGAAATACCTAATTCTAATGTTAATGAAATTGATATGTCTTTTCCTGGTATAATGCCTTATTTAAATAAAGAAGCTGTTAAGAAAGCTTTAAAGATGAGTATGGTTTTAGGATGCACACAACCTGATGAACTAGTATTTGATCGTAAAAATTATTTTTATCCTGATTTACCAAAAGGGTATCAAATTACTCAGGTTACTAAACCGGTTGGTATTAATGGTCATGTAGAACTTATTTCAAATGGGAAACCATTTGTAGCAGAGATACATGATATTCATTTAGAAGAAGATACGGCATCTTTAGATCATTATGATTTCTTTTCCTTAATTGATTATAATAGAGCTGGAGTTCCTTTAATTGAGATTGTTACAACTCCTTGCTTTGAAGGGCCTGATGAAGTAGTAGAGTTTTTAGAGTACTTAACTAATAGTCTTAAGTATTGTGGTATTTCAGAAGCTGATACTAAGAAGGGACAAATAAGATGTGATGTTAATGTTAACCTTAAAAATGAGGCTGGTGAGTATGTAACACCTAAAGTTGAGATTAAAAATATTAACTCTTTTGGTAATGTTGCTAATGCGATTAAGTATGAAACTTATAGACAAAATAAGGCTCTAGAGCTTAACCAAACTGATGAATTATGTCAGGAAACTAGAAGATATGATGAAACAACTAATACAACAATACGTATGCGAAAAAAAGAAGGAAGCATTGATTATAAGTATTTTGTTGAACCTAATATTCCAAGAATTAAGATTGATCCGGCTTGGTTAGAGGAGATAAGAAGTGAGATTCCAACACTTCCTAATGAAAGACTTAAAACTTATATGGAAAAGTATGGGTTAAGTGAGTATGATGGTAAAATACTTGTTCGTAATAAAGATATTTCTGATTATTTTAATAAGTGTTTATTTTTAGGTATTAATCCTAAAACAGCATCTAACTGGATAACTACGGAAATAATGTCTATTATTAATAAAGATGATATTAATATTAAAGATTTATTTTTGACTCCAGAAAGATTACTTCAAATAGTTAAAGCACTTGAAAGCAGCACAATATCTTCTAAGCAAGCTAAAGAATTATTTGCTCTTACTTTAAAAGAAAACGAAGAACCTAATGTGTTAATTGAAAAGTACGGCATGAAGCAGCTTGATAATGATGATGAGTTAGAAACTATTATTAAGAATATATTAGATAATAATGCATCTCAAATTGAAGCTTACTGGAATGGAAAAACAAATATGTTTGATTATTTTGTTGGTCAAACAATGAAAGAAACTAGAGGTAAAGCTAACCCAGTTAAAGCTAAAGAAATCATTGCAAGAGAGCTTGAAGCAAGAAAGTAAACTATTATTTTACATTAAGCAACCTAAAAATGGTTGTTTTTTGTTTTTTCTTTAGTATAATTAGACTTAAAGGAGAGTATTATGATCAAATTAAAAGATGTGTCGAAATATTATTATAATAAGGGTCTAATTACTTCTGGTATTACTAAAATAAATGCTGAGTTTAATATTGGTGAGTTTATTGTAATTACTGGTGAAAGTGGTAGTGGTAAATCAACATTACTTAATGTTATTTCTGGATTAGATACTTATGAAGATGGAGAAATGTATATTGAGGGGAAAGAAACTAGTCATTATGGTGAAGAAGATTTTGAAGAGTACCGTAAAAAATACATTAGTAATATCTTTCAAAACTTTAATTTAGTTGGTAGTTATACAGTATATCAAAATATTGAACTTGTTATGCTTATTAATGGTTACACCAAAAAGGAGGCTAAACCTAAAATATTAAAGCTTATTAGTGAGGTAGAACTTACTAAGTATAAAAATACTAGAGTATCTAAACTATCTGGTGGGCAGAAACAAAGAGTAGCAATTGCAAGGGCTCTTGCTAAAAATACACCAATTATTATTGCAGATGAGCCAACAGGTAATTTAGATAAGAGAGCTGCAGAAAGCGTTTTAAGGACGCTTGCTGAGACTGCTAAAGATAAGTTAGTTATTGTAGTAACTCATAATTATGAACAAGTTGAGAAGTATGCTACTAGAAAAATAACGATGTTTGATGGAAAAATTTTAGAAGATAAAGTTATTACTAAGACTGAAGAAGTAAAAATAGATGGTGATTTAAAAAGCAAAAAAATGAGACCATTATCTAAATTAAGATTAGGGGTTAGAAATACTTTTAATATAGTTCCGAAGTTCTTATTATTACTTGCAGTATTTATGTTTATGTTTGCAGCTATTACAACACAGATGGCAGGATTCAAAGAAAATAAATATGAAGAAACCCGTGTTGGTTTTAATTCATATTTACAAAATCGAGATACTAGCAGAATTATAATTAATAAGAGCGATAAGTCAGCTTTTACTGATGATGATTATCAAAAACTAGAATCAATAAGTAATATTTCTAGAATTCAAAAAGAAGATTATTTGGAGGATTTAAGTACAAGCATATATTCAGAGTACTATTACTTAAATGGTAGAGTTATAAAAAGAACTGATAAAAGTCCTGATTTAGGTAGAGATATTCAGAAGGATACTGAAATAGTTGTTCAAATGAGCAAGGAAAATAATACTGTAGGTGATCCGGAAAAGATTCTTAATAAAGAGTTTATGTATGACTACCGAGATGGAGATGTTAAACTTACTGTAGTTGGAATTATTTTTAATGAAGATTTAGATTATGAGTCTATATTTGAGGTATCTGATAATATGATTGGCGAAATGATTTTAAATTATATTTCAGGTCATACTACGCAAACTTTAGCTGTAAATGGTACAGAAACTTATTGTAATTTAGTTTATATTGATAGTGTTAGTGATAATTCTATATATATCAATGAGAACTTGAATAACAATAATTATCCGGTTAAAACAGTTAGTTTAACTTTAGCTAATACATATGTTAATAAAACATTTGATTTAACTGTAGGGCATGTTTTAAATAAGAATAATGCTAAAAGATTAACTGGATCAGCTTATGAAGATTATACTTGTTATTTAAGTAAGAATTTATTTAAGAGTACTTTGATGAATAATAAGTATCAAGCTAGTATTTTTGTTAAAGATGAGATTAAAATTGATGATACTATAAGTGAGTTAAAAAATCTTGGCTTTGGTGTGTATGCAGTAAAAGATATGCTTATAAATGAAAGTGCGACAATGACTTATATTTATAATATTATTAATTTAGTTTTAACAATAGCTTTACTTGTTGTAATGTTCTTTATTTCATATTTAATAATTAAGTTAATATTAAAGTCACGTAAGAATTACTATACAGTAGTTAGAATACTTGGTGGAAGTAAGAAAAATTGTAAGAGTATTCTAAAAATAGAGTTATATACTATTTTAAATATAGCATTCTTAATAATTATGAGCTTAGTATATATGATTATAAAAGGAATAATAGATGCTTCTTTAAAGAATAGTTTACAATTATTAAATCTAAGAGAGTATGTACTTATTTATGCACTCATTTTTGTACTTACTTATTTAATAAGTATTAGGTTTGGTAGATTTATTTTTAAGGAAAGTGCGATTAAAACGTATAACGAGGAGGAAGAGTAATGATAAAACTAGAGAATGTAAATAAATATTACAACAAAGGTAAAAAGAATCAAATCCACGTTATAGATAATACAACGTTAGAGCTTGGTGAAAAAGGGTTAGTAGCTCTTTTAGGCCCATCTGGATGTGGTAAGACAACTCTTTTAAATGTTATTGGCGGTTTAGATAAAATTAAAAAGGGTAAGATATTTGTTAATGGTCAAAAGATAAGTGCGAGAAGGGCTTACAAAGTTGATAAGATTCGTAATTTAAATATTGGATATATTTTTCAAGATTATAAGTTAATTGATAATTTATCTGTTTATGATAATGTGGCAATTGTTTTAAAGATGATTGGTATAAAAGATAAAAATGAGATTAAAAAGAGAGTAGAGTTTATTTTAAATAGTCTTAATATATATCGTTTTAAATCTAGACCAGCTTCTATGCTTTCTGGTGGTCAAAGACAAAGAGTTGGCATTGCTAGAGCTTTAGTAAAAGATCCTGATATTATTTTAGCTGATGAACCAACTGGTAATTTAGATTCTAAAAATTCTTTAGAAATAATGAATATTATTAAAGCAATATCTAAAAATAGATTGGTTATTTTAGTAACACATGAAACTGAACTTGCACATTTTTATGCGGACCGAATTATTGAGATTGAAGATGGTAAGATTGAAAAAGATTATATTAATGAAAATAAGAATGGTTTAGATTATCGTATTGAAAATAATATTTATTTAAAGGACTTAGAACATCAAGAAGTAACTGATAAGAATTTGAATTTCCAAGTTTATGAAAACAAAGAAACTAAATTAAAAATCACTTTAGTAGTTCAAAATGGTAATATTTATATTAAAAATGATGGGCCGGAAAAGGTAGAAGTTATTGGACCTGATTCTAATATTGAACTTATTAATGATCATTATAAGGCTATTGAAAAAGAAGATGCTGAAAAGTACAATTTTGATTTTCAAAGTATTATCAGTAAAGATTTTAAAAAGAAATATTCTAGTATATTTAATCCAGTAACTTTTATTAAAAATGGTTTTAAGAAGATAATTAATTATAAACCTCTTAAAAAGTTTTTGCTTCTTGGATATATGGCTGCTGCTATGTTTATTTTATTTAGTATAAGTAGAATAGCGGCAACATTTGTAGTTAAGGATGAGGATTTTATTAAGTATAATGATACATATATTCAAATTAATGCAAGTAAGTTAACTGTAGATGATTATAATAAAATAACTACTAGTATAGATAATATTAATTATGCTATGCCGGGAAATTCTTTAGTAAGTCTAGCTATGGAATATAATAATTTACTTCAAACTACTGGTGTAAGAGAGTATGTTGGTGGTTCTCTTGCTAGTGTTAAATTACTTAAAGATAGTGATATTTTATATGGTAATATGCCAGTTAATAGGAATGAAATAGCTATTAGTAAAACAGTTGCTCAAAAAGTTTTGGATGAGGGCTATGCTAAAGAGGCTGGTGTAAATTCAGTTGAAGGTTTTATAGGTAAAAAAATTAAACTAGATTACTCAAGTGATATGTTTGTTACAGCTATTGTTGATACTGCAAATCCTTCAATATATACATTTGAAGAAGCTTTTACAAATATTTTGTATAACAATACTTTAAATCAGGATAAGACACTTGAATTATCTAATATGAATACAGTTAGTTATGAGCTAAAGTCTGGGAAAAATCCAGAGAATAGTTATGAAATATTAGTTCCTTTTAGTCAGAGATATGCTTATCCATTAAATGAGAAAGTTGATGACAAAATTAACGATAAGAAATTAAAGGTTGTTGGCTATTACACTTCTAGAGAAACTGGTAAGTATATAACTAATGAAGAAACTATGAAAATGCAGCTTATAAATAGTTCTAGAAGTATTACTATTAGTTCTAATGATAAAGATAAAGTAGTAGATGAATTAAAGAGTAAAGAAATTAATGCACAAGATACTTATGAAATAGCTAAGAAAGAGTATGTTAAAGATAATGAAAGAGCTACTAATGCGATTTTAATATTTTCTGCTGTAATTATTGTTATTTCTTTAATTGAAGTATTCTTAATGATTCGTTCTTCATTCTTATCTAGAATTAAAGAAATAGGTATTTATAGAGCAATAGGCGTTAAGAAGAGAGATATTTATAAAATGTTTTTAGGTGAGATTTTAGCTATATCATTTACTGCTTCTTTAGGCGGAATTATTTTAATGACTTATGTAATATATAATATTACTCAAATTAAATATTTAAAAGATTTCTGCATACTTAATCCACTTACAATAGGTGTTTCTATATTAATTTGCTTTGGATTTAATATTATAGTTGGACTTATTCCAGTAGCAAACACAATGAGAAAAAGACCTGCAGAGATTTTATCAAGAAAAGACATTTAGTGTCTTTTTTTCTTGAAGTGAAATTAAATAAATGGTAATATTAGAATGGAAAGTGGGGATATAATGAAACATATTATGCCAGTAAAAGATGATATAGATCCTACGTTAAAAGCATATTTTATGGTAGAGGAAGAGGTATTACCTAGAAGTGTAGAAGAACTTTATATTAAGCTTGCTAATTTAGTTAGTGATTATTTTGAGTACTATGGTATTTTTAGTAAGAAACAAACTGATTATGATACTAGTTTTAATGTAATTACTAGTTATAGTACAAAAATGATGACTCTTAAAACTAAAATATTTATTATTGAGGAGCAGATTAGAAGTATCGTTTCTGGTAAAATGACAAGTGATGACGTTAATATGTTACACAGATTATCTTCTCAGCTTTATCCATTAAAGCGTAATTTAGAAACAATGCAAAAGCAAGATGAAAACAATAAAAGAGTAGTAAGCAATAAAAATGATGAAATAAGCTCAGTACATGCAATGCTAATTAGTATTATTGATGCTATACGAGAAATATTAAAAAATATATTAGGCTTAGATATAAATGGGATTAGAAGATTGGATAGAATAAAGATGACTGTTAAACATGAATCAGAAATTGGTGATATCTTTAGTTCTAGTAAAGACTATGCTGATATTTTTACTTCTTATATGCATTCTAGTACAGATGCAAAGATAGCTGCTTTTAATATGATTGAAGCAATAGCTGATAAAATAATTTCTTTATATGATCATAATGTATTAGGAGAGGGTTTTAGTGCTGATGAGCTTAATAGATATAAAGTTGCTGATAATCTTATTACTTCTTCATCATCAGAAAATCTTATAAATGATCCTTTACCCAGTGATATAGATAAACTTCAATCAGAAGATATTCCTATATTAAATGAGGGCGTGAAGTTTTTAACTACTGGGTTAATTAATCCCGAACTTGTTGAAAGATATAAAACAGAGGTAGTTAGTTATAACAATCGCACTTTATTAAAAT
The DNA here is from genome assembly GCA_934090735.1 of uncultured Bacilli bacterium. Lineage (GTDB taxonomy): Bacteria > Bacillota_I > Bacilli_A > RF39 > UBA660 > CAG-533. Next base: position 101,744 of record CAKOJR010000004.1, on the reverse strand, counting down.
CTTTAGAAAATGGAATTATTAGGAGCTATAATATTTAAAATTTAAGGAAATAAAATCAAGAATAGATAAGGTAGATTTTAAATCTATCTTTTTTATGCTATTATATTATTAGTGTTATATAAATATGGAGTGTGAGTTTATGAATAATGATAAATACAAAGAAATAGAAGAAACGAATACTCAAAGAAGAAGGAATTCGAATAATCTATCGAGATTTAAAAGAATTATTTTAATAATTATGTTAGTATCATTTTTTATTTTTGTTTTTTGTATATATTATATAAATGTTGCAAATAGTAAATCAATAATTAGTGGGAAACTATCTAGTGATGATACAACTAGTAAAGAAGAAATTATAATCATAAAACATATTTATTTAAATAGTTTAAAAAACGATATCAATAACATAAAAGATTATGTTAATTATGATAAAAATATAAATACCATGTATGCTGAATTTAATAATATTAAACTTACTAATATAATTGATGGAAAAATGAACTCTAATAATTTTTTGTTTATAGGATTTATAAGTTTCTTAACTGATCATATTGAAAGTACTGATATTAATCATGGCTCAAGGAAACAATTTTCTTCTATAGAACCAAGTAAGCCAAATACTTACATAGTTAAAAAAATTATGTATAACGGATTTGATTCTTCTAATATGATAAATACTATTAATAATATTTCAGCAATCGTTTATGTTCTGGATGATGATAGATATTTAATGTGCGATTTTGTTAGGTCAAATAATGATTATCTATATAACTATACTGTATATGAGAACGAAGAAGAATGGAGTTCTAAAGTTAAAAATACTAATTATAAAATAAGTGAATTTAAAGAACAAGATGTATATATATTTAATGATGTAATTGAACATGATAAAATCTTTATAGATGCTTATGTTAAATATAAACTAAATAACTATTATCCAAACATTTCTTCTAAGGATATTAATAATTCTTATAATACTGCAACTAAGAGTAAAGGTTCATATAATGGCTATTCATACGAGAAAAGTAAAAGTAGTAGCTCATATAATAATTATTCATACGAAGAAAGGAAAAAAGTGTGCAGTAAATCATGGGGAAATAGTTGGTGTTATGAAATAAATAGAAGATATAATTGTACTGACTTAGGATTTGATTATAGTAAATGTAAGTGCACAAGTAATTGCAAATAAATTCCTATTTTTAGTTTTCAAGATTTATGATGTTGGCCGATTTATCTTATAAATATTAATAATAATGGTGAACAACTAATCTACAACAATACTATAATATTTAAAATTGAGGGAAATAACTAGATTTCCTTTTTTTAGTGTGTTATACTAATTTTATAGTAAAGAGGTTGGTTAAAATGTTTGGGAAAATAAAATATATTAGTGACAATACTGCCGTAGTAGAAATTAATAAAGATGGTAACCTAGTTAGCAATTTAATGAATTTACATGTTGTGTTTGAATCTAATGGAGATAAGTTACTAGGTGAAGTTAAAAATGTGGATGAAAATACAATTAAGATTGAACTTTTAGGTGAATTTGTCGGTACTCGTTTTATTGCTGGTACCATTAAGAAGCCTACATTGACTAGTACACTTAGAGTAATTAATGAAGAAGAACTTGATATTATAATGGGCAAAGCTGATGATAATTCTTTATATATTGGTAAGAGTCCAATTTATAAAGATAGAAGCATATATGCAAATATTAATGATTTGTTTTCTAACCATTTAGCTATTTTTGGTAACTCTGGTTCAGGTAAGTCTTGTTCGGTATCAAGGATAGTTCAAAATATATTTTTAAATCAGAATTTTTTAGCTCAAAATGCAAATTTATTTATTTTTGATGCTTATGGTGAATATAAAAATGCTTTTAGAGAAATAGATAAGATTAATCCAGCCTATCAATATAAGTTTTTAACTACTAATCCAACCGAAGCTACTGATATGTTATTCCAGCTTCCTGTATTCTTATTTACTAATGATGATGTGGCACTTTTACTTAATGCTGATAATCATGCACAACTTACTATAATAGAGCGTATGATGAAGCTTGCAAAACTATTTAGCCGTAATGATGCAGCTACAGAAAAACTTAAGAATCATTTAATTGCTAAAGCTATTCAGGCTGTATTATTTAGTAATCAAAATGCTTCTGGTAAGAAGAATGATATCTTTACAATTATTTCATCTTGTCAAACTCCTGCATTTAATATGAATACGGAGATTCAAGGTATTGGTTATACAAGAAGATTTAGTGAGTGTTTTAAAATAGATAGTAAGGGTGAGTTTGGTGAAAGTGTCCTTATTAATGAATATATTGCTAAGAATTTAAATGAAGAGTTAGAAAGTACTATTGAAGTACCTAATCAAGCTTTCTTTACTTTAAAAGATATGGAAAAGGCTTTGGAGTTTACTTTAATTGGTGAGGGATTTTTAAATAATAGACTAATGCAAGATTCAGCAATTATTTTAAAGGTTAGATTACATTCTATTATAAATAGCCGTAATGCTTTATATTTTGATATTAAGCAGTATATTACATTAGAACAATATATTTCAAGTTTGATTGTTTTAAATCATAAACGTAGTCAAATTATTAATATAAATTTAGAGGATGTAGATGATAATTTAGCTAAAGTTATTGTTAAGATTGTTAGTAAGATGATATTTGATTTTTCTAAGTCACGTAAGATTAGGGCATCAATTCCATTTCATTTAATTATAGAAGAAGCACATAGATATGTAGTAGCAGATAATGATAAGTTCTTACTTGGTTATAATATATTTGAACGTATTGCTAAGGAAGGACGTAAGTATGGTGTACTTATTGATTTAATTAGTCAAAGACCTGTAGATATATCTGAAACTGTTGTAGCTCAGATGAGTAACTTCTTAGTACTTAAAATGACACATCCCAAAGATTTAGAATATATTGAAAAGATGCTTCCAAATGTATCAAGTGATATTATTGAGAAACTTAATTCTTTGCAGTCTGGTACTTTAGTATCGTTTGGTAATGCATTTAAAATACCATTACTTATTAAGATGGATTTACCAAACCCACTACCATACTCTAGTAACTGTGATGTTATTGCTAGATGGAAAGGAAATAACTAATTATAGTTAGAAAGATTATGAAAAAAGAAATGAAAAGGGAAGTAGAGGACGCATTAGAAATATTAAATGGGCTAATAAGTAACTATAATGATTTCTTTTTAAATGAAAATAAGCCTATTCCAGATGATATAAAAAATACATATTTAAATTTAGCTAAAATTTTTATGAGTGATCTAAAAGAGGGGGACTTAAAGAGTTATCAAAAGTCTTCTTCTTATGAAGAACTTAAAACTAAATATAATACTTTAAAAGAGAATACTCATGAGGCAGAAGCGAGAATAAAGGAACATAATGAAAGAGCAGAATTAATTCTTAAAGAAAGAAAATTAGAGAGTATTGGCGAATTTAGTAGTGATAAGAGCTTAGAAGAAGATATTATTACTCTTCCTAGTGAGGAACTTCTTATTGCAAGTAGTTTTGGTGAAAAGTTAAAGTATGTTACTGATAAAATTAATTATGTAGTGCAAAGTGAAAAGATTGACGAGAGTGAAATTTTAATCTTAACTTATACTAATAAGGATGCTAAAAATTATATAAGTGCTTTAAATCGTTATTCAAATATAAAAATAATGCCTGTAAATAAATTTATAAATAAACTAGGAGAAATAAAAACACCTGATGATCCTTTGAATAAAGTGGTATCTGATGAGCTTTCTAGTAATTTATTAGATGACACTTATGCAAGAAATTTAGCTTTATATTTGCTGCATTATCATCAAAATACTTATTCTTCATTATCGTTTGAAAACGAAGACGAATATAATGTTTATTTAAGTGAATTAGATTTAAAAACTTTAAAGGGTGAAACGATTTGCACACCAGCAATTTTAAATATTACTGATTTTCTTACAGAGAATAGTGTTTATTATAAATTAAAAACAATTTATGAGGATAATCAGTTATTTAATGTGCTTAGTTTGGATAATAATATTGATATTATTTACTTTGAGATAGATGAAAAGGGTAATCCGCCAAAATTTTTTAATGATAAGTATAAGAAAGCTATTGATAAAATTAGAGAAGATTATGAAAAAAGTAAAATTAAATTAGTTGAATGTTATGCTTATGAGAAAAAGAATGGTTCTATTATTAATAGTTTATATGCTAAACTTTTTGAAGATGGAGTTAAATTTATTCCAGAAGATTCTCAAACTCTTATTGATTTGTTAGAGAAAAAGAATCCTAACTTGATGAATGCTTTGAACGAGGTTATGCAAATAACTATTAAAGAAATGGTTGAAGATGGTAAAAAACCTTCTGACTATAATGAAACTATAAGTGAGCGTAAGCTTGCTGAATTAATTAAACCTATTTATAATAAATATAATGTGTCTAATGACTTAGCTACACAAACTTATAAGATGATTGATAGTTTACCAAATGATTTGAATTATAAATTTATAATAGTAGATAATTTTGAAGAAATAACGACTTCTAAATTTAAATTAATTCAAAAATTAAAAAATATGATAAATGCTAATTTACTGTTTTTAGGTGATGACTGGCAGAGTGTTTATTTAAATAGCGGCACTAATCCTAAATATATAAAGAAAATTAAAAAATATTATCCAAATATTAAAATAACTAAATTTCCAAATAACGATAATTCAAAATTGCTTCTTCTTTCACAATTTGTAATAAGTAAAACAAATAATTTTTATGAGAAAAATGTTTTAAATGGTGAAATTGAAAAATCTTTTATTGGAGTAATAAATGTTAAAAATAAAAAAGAGATTAAAGATGCTATTTTAAATAAAATAAATGAATTATCTGATGGCAATGTTACTTTAGTTGGAAGATATTTAAATGATAATCCTAATATAAGTAAGAATAATGTAAAGTTTATGCTTGTTAATGATGCTAAAAATTTAGATACTGATTATACATTTATTATTAATACTGAAAAAGGATTGTGTGGTTTTCCAAATGAATTAATTAATAATAGCATTTTAAATAAAATAATTGAGATTGAACCAGCAATATATAATGATTATCGTGCTTTAGCAAATGTAGTTAGAAATACGAATAAGAAAGTTTATTTAATTATTAATGAAGAAAATACTTCTAAGATATTCAAAGAGATAATTCATGAGTTTAATGAAGATATTCAAAAGGAAAAGAATGAGTGCCCACTTTGCGGTGGCAACCTTGTGATAAAACCTACTGATGATGGCGAAGTGTTTGCATGTCCAAATAAAGAATGTCATTATGAAAGAAAAATTGATTAAACGTTTATAATTATCTTATGGGACTTGAAATGAATGATAAATTGTGCTAAACTTGTTGGTAGTTAAAAAAGTTTTGATTAGGACATGGCATTATTCTTAATCTTATTTAGCGAAGTTATGATGGTGAAAGATAACTTAAGAAAGAGTATTTGTTACTACCTATGAACTGGTCTTGAAAAAGAACCCCGGTGATGAGCCGTTACTTAAATAAAGGTAAAAATGGATGGTACCGTGTTTATGCACTCCTGCTAATTATGGCAGGAGTTTTTTTAACTAAGAAGGAGGATTTTATGATAAATATTAAAGAAAATGAAGAACTTCATGTATTAAACCATAGTTGTGCTCATTTACTAGCACAAGCTGTAAAGCATTTATATCCAAATGCTAAATTCTGGGTAGGACCTGTTATTGATGATGGATTCTATTATGATATTGATTTGGGTGATGTAACTTTAACAAATGATGACCTACCTAAGATTGAAAAAGAAATGAAGAAAATTAGTAAAGATGGTAAGAGAATTGTTCGTGAGGAAATTACTAAAATGGAGGCTCTAGAAAAGTTTAAGGATGATCCTTATAAGATTGATTTAATAAGCCGTATGGATGAAGATAACACAGTTATTTCAATGTATACTCAAGGAGATTTTACTGACCTTTGCCGTGGGCCTCATGTTGCTACAGTTAAAGAACTTAAGTATTTTAAACTTTTGAAGGTATCTGGTGCATACTGGAAGGGTGACGCTAAAAATAAGATGCTTCAAAGAATTTATGGTGTTTGCTTTACTAACGAAGAAGATTTAGAAAAGTGCCTTGCTGAAATAGAAGAAGCTAAACAAAGAGATCATCGTAAAATTGGTAAAGATATGGAAATATTCATGACTGATGAACTAGTTGGTGCTGGTATGCCATTATGGCTACCAAATGGAGCTATTATAAGAAAACAACTAGAAAATTATATCTATGATAAAGAACAAAAGTTAGGATATAATCATGTATATACTCCATGCGTTGGTACAGTTAACTTATATAAGACTAGTGGACACTGGGATCATTATAAAGAGAATATGTTCCCAATGATGAAAGTTGATGATGAAGAATTTGTATTAAGACCAATGAACTGTCCTCATCATATGCTTGTTTATAAGAATAAACTTCACTCTTATAGAGACTTACCAATTAGAATTGGCGAATTTGCAACTGACTTTAGATATGAAGCAAGTGGCGCTGTTAAAGGTCTTGAAAGAGTTAGATGTATGTGCCAAAACGATGCTCACTTATTTGTAACTCCAGAACAGATTGGTGATGAATTTAAAAAGGTTGTAAGTTTAATCTTAGATGTTTATAAAGACTTTGGTATTAAAAATTATAAATTTAGATTATCTTTAAGAGATAAAGAAGACAAAGAAAAATATTTTGACGATGATGAAATGTGGGATATGGCTGAAAATAAGCTTAGAGAAGTACTTAATGATTTAGAAGTTGAATACTTTGAAGCTAAAGGTGAAGCTGCGTTTTATGGACCTAAATTAGATGTTGAAGTTAAACCTGCAGTAGGACCAGAAGTAACTTTATCAACTTGTCAGTTAGATTTCTTACTTCCTAGAAGATTTGATTTATCTTATATTGATAATAAGGGTGAGAAACAAATTCCAGTAGTTCTTCATAGAGCTATCTTTGGAACATTTGATAGATTTACCGCATTTATTATTGAAGAGACTAAAGGTGCATTCCCATTATGGCTTGCTCCATTACAAGTTAATATTATTCCAGTAAATACAGACTTACATTTAGAATATGCTGATAAAATATGTAAGTTATTAAAGGATAATAACGTTAGAGTAGAAGTAGATGATCGTAATGAAAAGATTGGCTATAAGATGAGAGAGAGTCAAACTAAAAAGAACCCTCTAACTCTTGTTCTTGGTGATAATGAAAAAGATAATAATCAAATCAGTTATAGAGAGTATGGCAAACAAGAAACAATTACTTGCTCTATAGATGAATTTATTAGTAAAGTTAATGAATGTATTAAAAATAAGGAACAAAACTTATAAAATTGTATAAGTATAAAAAGGGAAAATTTAATGAAAAAGAATAAAATTGTTTTAATAGTTTGTTTAGTGATTGTTATAGTACTTGGGAGTTTGACAGCAATATTTGTTAAGTTACATGATGATAATACTTTAAAAATTTCTAGTAAAAAAATAGTTAATAAGTTATTATTTGATGTAAGTGAAACAAGCAAAGGCGATGCTATTAGTTTTGAAACAAGTAATGATTTTGGTAAAAGAGGTTTTGAATCAACTTGTGGAGATAATGTATTTGTAGAAAACGGAAAATTATATATTGAAGATGAAGGTCACGCAGAAGAAATTAACATAGGCAATAACGAAAAAATTAAAAATTTTGTGTTTAATGATTCATGTGTTATGAATAGAGCTGCTGCTGTTTTAACTGAAAATAATAAGGTTTATTATAATAACGACCTTGCAGATATAAGCCAAAAAGATTTATTTCAAGAAATTAAATTTAATAGTGAAGTTGTTAACGGGATTGGATTTTTTACAACACCAACAATTTATTGTGAACCAAGTTCTGAATTATTTATAAAAACCGATAATGAAATTTATAATTCACAAGGTATAGATATTAGTTTTTTACTTGGGTATTATAATTCAACAAATTTTGGTGTATGCGATTCAGAGAATAATAATAATCTTTTGTTAATAAATGATGCTAACAATATAGTATATTTTGATAATAATGAAAAATTAAACATTCTTAGTGACAATAATAAAAAGCTTGTTGTTAAAGAATATATGCAAATTAATAGTGATAAGGGAAAATATATATTATTTTTAGATAGTAATAATGAACTATATTTGCTTTATACAGATGATATTAATAGCATTACTTATTCTTTATTTGCAAAATATAATAATAAGGTAGTAGATAAAATTACTTATGCGGATAAAGAAAAAACTGATTCTGGAGTATATAATATTAAGCAAGTTGAAATAGTTTATACTGATGGAACTAAGGAATTGTTTTAAAAATATAAAATAAGCTTTTAAAATATTAAGATTAATGATATAATTAAATTACCTAGAAGATGGTCAAATATAAAACCGACTAATGGTGAATATTGGGAATCTAATTAGCAGTGGTGTAGAAAACTAGCTTGCCTAGGATCCTAAAGCTGTCTATGTGATGCCCACCTTGCGTGCGCGCGGGTTTTTATCACTGCGGCTGTCTTCTAGGTTTTATTATAATTTTAAAGGAGAATATATGTTCGAGAGATTAATAACTTTAATTGGGAAAGATAAAGTAGATAAATTAAAAAATGCAAATATTTTAATCGTTGGTTTGGGCGGAGTAGGTGGCTATGTTTTAGAGACATTAGTTAGATCGGGAATCCATAACTTAACAATAGTTGATGGTGATGTAGTTGAGCTTAGTAATTTAAATAGACAAATAATATCTAAACAAAATGTTGTTGGAAAACCTAAAGCATTAGTAGCTCAAACAAGAGCATTAGAGATAAACCCAGATATTAATTTAAGAGTTATTAATGAGTTTATTACCGAAGATAATTTTTCTTTGCTTAAAATAGATGAATACGATTATGTTATTGATGCATGTGATGATTTAAACTTAAAGATGCTTCTTATAAAGAATGCTGATAAATATAAATTAATTTCTTCTATGGGAACAGCTAATAAGATGGATATGACTAGATTTAAGATTACTACTATTGATAAGACTTCTTATGACCCACTTGCTAAAATAATTCGCAAAAGGATAAAAGATGAAAAAATAATGACGAAATTTAAAGTAGTATCAAGTGATGAAAAAGTAATCAAAAACGGCACTAAATTAGGCACTATAGCATATATGCCAGCAACATCTGGTTTGCTTTGTGCATCATATGTAATTAGTGATATTATAGAAAATAATTGAAAGAATAATGTTTTAATATAAAAAAATCTCATTTATTTTGAGATTTTTTTAGTGTACTTATACCTTTTAAATCTAATCTATGGTAATCATGAACATTTTCTAGTAATATGCCATTAGAGTCATAGTAAGTTATTAAGTCTTCGTTAGGTGTAAATAGAATGGTTCTAAAAGAAAATCTATCATTTACATATAAATTGATAATACGTTGTAAACATAATGGAATATCTTTAATTATTATATTAATATTTATAGAAAGGTTATATGTTTCTTTTAAATATCTAGTAAAAGCATCTAAATGATATCTCATTAATAGAATGCTATTATTACTGATGTTATTAGGATTTTTAAGTAGTAGAAGAGCATCATTAATTGTGTTTTTATTAATGCCTATAACTTCAATATTGGGAAATCTTTCAAATATACTTTTAAGTATTAAAGTAACTAATAAGTGTTCATATAAACATTCTTGCTTTATTCTGGTAATTTGTTCATCGTTATCTGTTATTTTATCAATGCCCGCTAGCATTAATTCATCAGTACTAATTGTTATTCTAACTAAATTTTTACTATCATTTAAAGCGCTAATATCTTGCATTAAATTGTTACTAGTGTTTGTGCATATAAAACTTCTAGGATCTTCTCCTTCTAAAGCTTTTTTTAAAATGTATAAACTTACATTACTATCCATAAATCCCCTATAAATATTTATTTAATCTTTATTAATTAAGAATGATGCTAGTTTTTCTGGATCATCGTTTTTCATAACAATATCATATATCAAGTCTACTACTGGCATTTTTATTTTCTTTCTGTTAAGTAGGGTATAGATACTTTTTAGAGTGTAATATCCTTCAACTGTAGTTGTTTCTAGATATTTTTTGGCACCTTCAAAATCTTTTTTACCTAAAAGGATACCATAAGAGTAGTTTCTACTTTTAACGCTTGTACAAGTTAGAAGTAAGTCTCCAATACCAGCAAAACTAAGTATTGTTTTTTTTCTGCCACCAAGAACTTTTATAAGCCATTTAATATCATGCATAGATTCAACTATTAAGAAGCTTCTAGTAGACTCATTATAACCAAGACCAGTAATAATACCTGCTGCTACTGCAATGACATTTTTAATCGAACCACAAAGTTCAACACCAATCATGTCTGTACTTTTTCTTAATTTAACACTATTACTTGATAGGGTATCTATTATTAATTTGGAAGTTCTTTTGTTTGATGCTGCCAAACTAAAGCCAATCGGCTCACCACTCGCTAAATCTACTGCAAAACTTGGGCCAGATATAACAGCATAATTATTACTACTAGAATTCTTCTTAAATACTTCATGAACAAACTCACAGCTTCCTTGTTCAATACCCTTACTACCAATACAGTAAACCGCATCTTTTTTAGCATATTTATCAATCTTTTTTGTTACATCACCAATATACTTAGCACTTGTCATTAAATAAATAACATCTTTATCTTTTACAGCTTCTTCTATATTGTCAGTAAATTTCATTTTTTTAGGTGTTTTTATTCCGGAAATAATCTCCATACCACCTTGTATTTCATTTAGTTTATCATTACTACTGCACCATGCTGTTACATCATTACCGTTTTTAAGCAAATTAAGGGCAATAGCAAAGCCAAAAGCTCCTGAACCTATAACTACACATTTCATTACTTTTTCATCTCCTCATTGACCTTATTTAGGCCATTTTCATATTTATTAAAGTGTGGGGTATAAAATTTTGTATTTACTAGATTATCTGGTAAGTATTGCTGTTTAACATAATATTTAGGATAATCATGGGGATACTTATATTGGGGACAATTTGTTCTAATATGACTAGGTACTTTACCTGCACCACCTTTACGAACTACATTTATTGCTCTATCTAGGGCAACATGAGCTGTATTACTTTTTGGTGATAGGGCCATTTCAGTTATGACAACACTTAATGGGATTCTGCCTTCTGGCATACCAAGGAGTTTAACAGCTTCGATTGCGGCGTGCACTTTAGGACCAATTCCAGGATTAGCTAGACCAATATCTTCATATGCGATAACTGTCATTCTTCTAAAAATAATATCTAGGTCTCCAGCTTCTAAAAGTACTGCTAGATAGTATAGAGCAGCATCAACATCACTACCACGAATAGATTTTTGAAAAGCACTTATTGTATCATAGTATCCTGAATCGTTTTTATCAGCAAATAGGGGAGCTTTACCACTGACTGTAGTAACAACTTCTTTAGTTACTTTTTTATCGTTTGAGCTATAATAACAAACTTCTAAGAGATTTAATGCGCTTCTTAGATCTCCGTTGGAATAATTAGCAATATATTTGATAGTATCATCGTCGATGCTTATATTATCTAATTTTTGAATTCCTTTTTTTAATCCTGCAATTATGTCGTCTACAGTTAATGGCTTAAGTTCAAATATTTGACATCTACTACGAATTGCTGGATTAATTGAATGATATGGATTTGATGTAGTAAGACCGATAACTGTAATTAAACCACTTTCTAAATAAGGAAGTAAGATATCTTGTTTATCTTTATTCATTCTGTGAATCTCATCAATAACTAAGATCATTGAGCCATTCATTTTGGCTTCTTCAATAACAATATCAAAATCTTCTTTTTTGTTTACTACGGCATTAAGAGTTCTGTAGGTCATATTAAGCTCATGAACTATAGCACTAGCGATACTTGTTTTGCCTGTTCCAGGTGGACCATATAAAATCACTGAAAAAAGAACCTTATTATGAACAAGATTACTGATAACTTTGCCATTACCAACTAGATGGCTTTGGCCGATGACATCACTTAACTTTTTTGGCCTTAATATATTAGCAAGTAGCTCCATAAGTTTTCCTCCTTTTAATATTATATATTATATTTGAAAAAAACTAAAGTTAAATGTATAATTAATTTGTGATGATAGATGAATGAAACTTTAGAAAATTATCGTAATTATTTAAAATATGAGCGTAATTATAGTGATAATACAGTTAGTGCTTATATAAATGATCTTAATAAGTATGAAGAGTTTTTAAAAAAGAATATTTTAGAGTCTGATGCCGAAGATTTAGAAAAGTATTTAAAGTATATTGGTGGTATGCAAAGTACTACTGTTGCCCATAAAATTACTGCGATAAAGTCTTATTTTAATTATAATATTAAAAGAGGAATTGTTAAAAGTAATCCGGCAAATAAAGTATCTAGGCCAAAACTAGCTAAACATTTGCCTGAGTATTTGACGGAAGAAGAAGTTAGCAAATTATTAGATATTGAGATTAAGTCTTCTTATGATTTTCGTAATAAAACTATATTAGAACTTTTATATTCTTCTGGAATAAGAATAAGTGAGCTTGTTAATATTAAGACGCCTAATTATGATAGTGAAGAATGTTTAATTAGAATAATGGGAAAAGGTAGTAAGGAAAGAATTATTCCACTTGGTGATTATGCAATAAATATTATGAATGATTATATGAATAATTACAGACCTCTTATAAATAAAAAGTTTACTGATTATATTTTTATAAATAATAGGGGAGATAGGATAAGTAGACAGTTTATTTTTAAGGTTATAAAAAAAGAAGCATTAAAAAAAGGTATAAAGAAAGAGATCTCTCCTCATACCTTACGACACACATTTGCAACTCATTTATTAAAAAATGGTGCGGACCTAAGAATTATTCAGGAACTTCTTGGCCATGAAAATATAAGTACCACTCAAATTTATACACACGTGACTAATAATAAATTAAAGAGTGATTATGAAACATATTTTCCTAAAGATTAACGTGCGTTGTTTTCATTATGACATCCAGAATTTTTGCATCTAGAGTTGTTTTTTGCTGATTCTCTAGCAGAGTTTCTAGATTTAGCATTGTTTTTATTTTTCATTTCTTACCTCCTATACTTATTATGTACTAAATTAGTTTTATAATTCGCTTAATAAATGGAAAATAATGGTACAAGAGGGCATATATTTTATTATGAAAGAAATATTGTTACCATTTATAATATCTTCGATTGCTGGTTTATCTACACTTATTGGATACTTGTTTATTTATATTAAACCATCTAAAACAAGTGATTTTATAGGAGCATCTCTTGCGTTTTCGATGACGATAATGATGATTATATCTATTACTGATTTAATTCCTGAAGGATTCTTTTATTTAAAAGGTGAGTATAATATTATATTAGCTATTTTAATATTAAGTATTACAATGGTAGCTGGATATGTTTTAAATAGAATAATAGGTAAAAAAATAAATGAATCTAAAAAAGAGAAGGGGAGTTTATACAAATTAGGTGTACTTTCTATGATAGCTTTGATGCTTCATAATCTTCCTGAGGGAATATTAACTTTTTTAAGTTCAAGTATAGATATTAAGATAGGGCTAAAGTATAGTATAGCAATTATGCTACATAATATTCCAGAAGGTATAGCAATAGCAATTCCGATATATTATAGTACAAGGTCTAAAGGTAAAGCTTTTAGTAATACTCTTATAAGTGGATTGTCTGAACCATTAGGAGCTGTTTTAGCATATGTATTCTTATATAAGTATATGTCTAATACCTTGATTAGTATTATACTTCTTCTTACTGCTAGCGTCATGATAAGTATATCTATTAATGATATATTTAAGGAAACTGAAAAATATAATAAGTATTCAGTTACTAAAGGAATTATTTTGGGTATAATTATTGGATTTATAACTTTTATACTCACCTAGCCTCTATGTAAAGTAATTGTATACATACAAGAAGAGGGGAACGGAGTAGTAAGATTGTATAGTTTAAAAAGATGGGTACGTATGTACGCATTATAATAATGATGATTAACAACACATAAATGAATAAGTAATATTTAGTATATTGGTGATAATTTAAAAATATATAGGATGATTAGAAATAAAAAAATAACTTAGTTAAAAGTTATTAATAAATTAGCTTGTAATAAATAATGGATTACTTAATAAGTGAATTATATTATAAATTAGTTAAAATTATTATCAGAAATAAGAGTTAACATAATATACATTATAGGAAGCTATATCAAAACTTAAAAATGCTTATAAATTGTGTGTCTTAATGATTTAATTAAAATATATTAAATTAATTTATAAGTTGATTTCAGTTAGATTTTATTTCTATATAAAACTTATATTATTTATTATCTATTATCTTCTAATAATTATTATTCTTCTAAATACTTTATTAATTATATTATTAATTATATATTTATTTATATTAATAAGTTAATAGATGATTTAAATTAAAATATTTTATTAAACCACTCCCCTCTCAAAACCAAAAATTTAAAGTAGGGGAAGTGGTCATTTTTTTAGTTTTTCTTTCTAGACTCAATTTCGTAAATTTTTTCGTAAACTTCGGCAGCATTTTCTGTATTTATTTCAGTATAACCAAGCTCACGCAAAGCTTGAACCTTAACAGTGTTAAGTTGCTGAGTGCGAGATAATTTTTCTTCTTTACGAGTTTCAATTTCTTGAACAAATCTATTATGTGATTCAATTACCCTATTCTTACTGGCATTTCCACTGTTGTAAAGTGTAAATGCTGAATGAACAATTCCTTCAAACATAAATTGTTTATCTTCGTTAAATTTAAATTCATTTGGATTAGTAAATCCGGCAGCTTTACTCATATAGGCTAGCATATATTTAATTTCAGGAATATTTTCGATAGATTGAAGTAAGCGGTACATATATAGTAATGCATAGTAACTTTCTTCATGATCATCTGTATCTAAAAGTTTTTCTTTTATTAAGAAAGAAATATCACTTACTAGTTGTTGTTCTTCTTTCTTTAATCCTTTTAAATCAAGGTACTCCCCTTGCATGTTGTCTTTTAGTCCTTTACTTAACCTATCCTCTACTTCCATTAAGTATTCTGTAGTAACTTTAATATTCTGAATCGTATCTTCATCCCCATCTTCAATATCTAATAATTTAAGTAAAGATATTTTTTTCTCCTTTGGCCATTTGTTTAAACTAGGTAGTTCTAAATAGTTATAAACCATTTGTCTACTGACTCCTAAATATTTGGCAAGTCTAACTTTAGAGATGCCAAGTTCTTGTAATATATCGTTTAAATATTTCATAATATTTTTAATCTCTCCTATTCAATTTTGTTTACACTATTATTGTACCTAGTTTACGTTCACTTGTCAAGTGAGTAAACATGAAAAAAGTCTTAATTTAAAGACTTATATTCTTTTAATTTTAAGGCATTTTAACTATTTTATTGTACGATATATGGGTCTTCACTAGTTCCTGAACCAGTAACTGTTACGTCAGTATTTAGTGCTATAGATGGTCTTATTCCAAATTTATTTGAAGTTACTAGTCCGGAGTTTAAATCTACAACACCATTTTCTTCTACGGACATAAATGCTCTTGTTCCATTAAAACTATTTGGAGATAATGTCCAATAGGCATCTGATGAGGCATTTTCATATATATATGTAGAAACATTTTTTATATTGTCAGGATTTAAAACAAATGCTTTCATTCCAGCAAATAATAATTCATCGGCTGTTAGTAACCCGATTTTATAAGTTAAATTACCATTTCCATTTATGGTATCGCTTACAGTAAATTTTGATAGTTTTCCACCATTATTATCATTTGGACATATTAAACTTGGTGCTGCATAATTTGATGACATAATATCATCTGAACCGTAAATTCTATTGTATGCTGTGTATGTACTTGCGTTTGTTCCATAACCTAAATTAGAACCATAAGAAGTACCATTTAAATATGTTGAAAATGTACTTTTATCATTACACCAAATGACATCTGCTAATTTGTTTTCATATGATGATAGATTGTTTTTATACCATGTTTCTAAATTTTTAAGTATTGTACTTTTATTGGTATTTGCATGGGTGCTAGTGTAACTACTAGCACCTGCTGCTCCATACATAAAGCCGATATAAGTGTTGTCACTGTAATTTGAGTTCCAAGCACTTGTATATGTTGTGCCAGAATACTTTGCAAAAGCAGCATCAGAGGTATTATTTGATGATGAGCATGGATTTGATGCTCCTGCAATATTATCATTATGAAGTACTAATTTTATTGAGCCATTACCAGTTATTCTTACTATTCGCCAGCATTTATTCGCAAACTGTACGTAATTATTTTTTACTGCTCCTCTAAAATAGTAAGATGTTCCATAATCATCTTCTGTACTTAAAAGAGATGCTTCTGTTTTATTTTTATTAGAATAAATTATTTTATAAGTAAGATTTGATGGGGTTGCATTTACAATATAACAAATTTTATCTAGTCCAGAAGTTGTTACCATTTCTCCTAATGTTGATGAACCAGATACGGTTAGTGAATTATCTGGAATATATTTACCAATTAAGCTTTCGTAGGAATTTGCGTAAGTATCAGTAGTTACTGCTGTTCCAGTTAAATCAAAACCATCTCCATTTGCTTCATAATCTGTTCCATAGGTTATGTAATAATTAAGTGATGATGAGTCTACTGATTTAGTTTCGGTTTCTGATATATCATCTTTTGTTGCAGAGCTTATTTCTTTTCCTGGAGTAGTTAATGGAGTACTAATATCATTGTCAGTTCTTAAAGCTGCTAGTAGTTCGCCATCTGATGCACTATACCAGTTTTCAGGAGCTTTTGGTAGTTCAGTAGCACTTGCTATTACTACTATCTTACCAGCCCATACTTTATTTAAACCTTGCTCCACTGTAACAGCGCTATCCATCCATATTCTTAAATCATAACTTTTTTCTTCATTTGCATTTAAGCTAGTATCTATGATTATATAACCTTTAGTACTACTATCGATGTTTGTTAATGTTTGTTTACCTAATATTGTGGATTGGTTTTTAGTAGTTCCTTTAGGTGATATATTTACTTTTATATAATCATCTTTGAGATAAGAAGAGCTCGTACTTTCTCTGTAGGCACTATCAATAGTAATATAAACTTTGGCATAGCTACTACAATTGTTTTTTAAGGTAAAAGTAAAAGGTGTTTGTTTTAGCCCCTTTGCGTCAGTAATTGGAAAAGCATCTGTCAGCGCTATTTTAGAGGTGTCTTCTGTTAGGGTTGTACTAAAACATTTTCTAGATGCTAGGGTGTTGTCTTCATTCTGACTTAGAAATAGTCTAAACCAAGCAAAAGAGACTCCAATTATGCAGATTACTGTAATTAGTAAGCTGTAATAAATTCTTAGTTTTTTCTTTTTATTATCTATATAATCAACGTGCTTCATATTTTCACTATCTTTCTATATTAAGTATATATTATGAACAATTTCAAGTCAAGGAAGATTTTTTGTAATATTAATGAAAAAACAACCATTAAAGGTTGCTTATAGATACCATAATTTTTCGCCGTTTTTCATAACTGTTTTGATTATTCCAGAACCTAAACATTGCTCTCCTAAGTAGAATACACAGGCTTGACCCGGAGTTACTGATTTAACTTTTTCTGGGTATTTTACAAGTATTTCATTGTTTTCTAAATATTCTAAAATTACTTCATAATCATTACCACGATATCTGAATTTTGCAGTGCAGAATGCTGGTCTTGACGGTGAGATAAAGTTTATATTATCTACTAGGCAAGCATCTGAATAAAGTTCTTCTGGGTCATCACCAAATGAAATATATAAAATGTTTTTTTCAACGTCTTTACCCACTACAAAGTGTTTTTCTAAATTACCTGATACACCAACATTTCTTCTTTGGCCTATTGTATAGTTCATGAGGCCTTGATGAGTTCCAATAATGTTTCCAGTTTTAATGTCAATGATATCACCGGGATTTGGCTTTAAGAAGTTAGATACAAATTTTTGATAGTTACGCTCTCCAATGAAGCATATACCTGTTGAGTCTTTCTTTTTAGCTGTTGGAATGGCTGCTTCTTCGGCTATTTTTCTTACCTCTGGTTTAGTTAAGTGGCCAATTGGAAATAAGACGTCTTTAAACTGACCTACAGGTACTTGAGCTAAAAAGTAGGTTTGATCTTTATTTAAATCTACTCCTCTACATAATCTATTACCAATTATTCTTGCATAGTGACCTGTGGCTATTTTATCTGCTCCTAGTCTTCTTGCTTCTTTAATAAATAGATCAAATTTAATGTATTTGTTGCACATTAAGTCTGGGTTAGGGGTTCTTCCTAGTTTTAATTCGTTTAAAAAATATTCGAATACGTTATCCCAGTATTCTTTAACAAAATCTATGCGATGAAGAGGTATACCTAATTTATTACATACTTCCAGAGCGTCGTTATAATCTTGCTCTTGCGGACAAATATTATCATTTAATGTTGGATTACCACTAACATCACCATTAACCATAGCATCCCAGTTACGCATAAATAAGCCGATTACTTCATATCCTTCTTTTTTTAGTAAGTAGGCGGCTACTGAAGAGTCAACTCCCCCACTCATTCCAATTACAACTTTTTCCATAAATATCACATATATATAATAGCAAATTATAGAAGAAAAAGCAAAAGACTTAGAATCTTATTACTTAGAAAATAGATTAGTGTTTCATTTATTATAGTTATACCCAAAATAATACTTAATCTTTTGATGTGTTTAATAATTATTATACTTTTATCTGTATGAAGTTTTTGAATGAATGATATACTATAGGTTACTGATATTATGCATAAATAACCTATTATTAGAAGCCAAACTAGTTTGTTACATATGAATACACCTGTACCAAATAAAAGTCCTGAAAAGCCTTTAAATTTAATTATAGAAGCTATAAAGAAACCAAGTGATGCTATTTCATAGAAGTTATAAAGTAGGATGAATATGCTTCCAAAAACAGATAGTGATAAAACGAATAGTACACATAAGATTATGATATGATCTAGAATAAAGTTTTGAGGTGCGTTAAATGTTTCTTTAATATTACTTAAACTTGTGATAATGCCTTCTTTAACGCTTGAATCTAGATTTAAGAATATGTATATGCCAAATAGGAAACCAATTAATAAAAGGCCAAATAAAAACTTAATTAGAAAGGTACTGCTATTATCTTTTAATTTCATAGCGTGCTCCTAATTAAGTATATTGTATTTATTTATTTTAAGACCACATATCAGTTAGATTACCATCTTTTTCATAATATTTATCCATTAATACTACGTGAGTGAAAGTGTTTCTAATGTTTGTTTTTGAGTATTTTTTTGCTATTGCTCCGCCTAAACCTGGTAAGCTTTCGGCAACATAGATATTATCTTCATCAATCCCGATAATCATACCAATGTGTCCCCAGTAGTTGATTAAATCGCCAGTTCTAATTTTACCTGATTTAATAAGTTCTGGCGTTAGGCTTACAAATTCACCTAATTTAGTCATTTGATATGGATACTCACTGTCCCCTGCTCCAATGTCTCCCGGATCAAAACCGGCATTTTTAATAGCCCAAGATATGAATCCAGAGCAGTCTAGCCCATTAGGTTTTTTAGCTCCCATAATATATCCATATTCTGGCGCAGGTTCTAGATTTGTTAAAGGGCATCCCCAAATAGCGGGACCTCTATAAGATGCTATAATATCGTCTTTTTTAGAGTCGTCTAGATATAAGCCGACTTTGTAGTAGCGACCTTCTCCGTCAGCGTAGTGAACTCCACTAGGATGGACTCTACCATTTTCGTAGAAGTAAGGAATTCTATATTTAAATTCTAAAGTTAAGAATCTAGCAGCTTCTACAGCACCAGCTCTTGTTTGATAGCCACTTTCATTTATTTTGAAAGCTAGAAGTTTATCAAGAAGTTCAGCTTCGGTTTTACTATATTGGTTGCACGGAATAACTTCTTTTTTTTCTTCGTGATAAGTAGGCTTCTCGATTATATCGGTAACGACTATTTTAATACTTTTATTTCCGGTTTTTATTTCACATTCGCCTTCGGCATTTGCTTTCATGATTCCGCTCTTTATACTCACGATATTTTCGTTGCTTGAAGTTATCTTGCTTAGGTTTTTATTTTTATCGATTACAAGTTCATCGTATTTCAAACTTTTTTCGGTGCCTAAAACCATATAAATAATGTCATTTTCAAAATTAAATGATAGAATGTTATCTACATAATCTGTTAAGTTAACTTCTTTAGTTTTGTTATGATTGTTTTTTAAATATATTTTGTAGTCTTTATTTATGTTTAGGGTAAGATTGCAGATTCCATTATTTGAAGTATCTTCGGCATTATATGTGTCATTATAAGCTATACATTTAAAGGGTTCTTTGCTTTTACCTTTTATGCTGATATTAAAACTTGTTTTGTCATCATTTACTTTTATTACTTCTATATTGCTTATATTTAAGTATAAATTGCTTTGATAGTATAATGCATAAAAAATTATGAGTAATACTATTATTAATAAGCCAACCAATACCCACATTATTATATGTTTAAAATCTTTCATAATTACAACCCTTTTACTTATAAAGTAAGTATAACATATCTAAATTAAATAATAAATACTTTAATTTTAATCTTTTTTTTAGTATAATTAGTTTATGAGGTGAAGCATGGCATATAAATCAAAAAAGAAAAGCCTAGGAACAAAGATTTTTATTTGGATATTATTACTATCAATGGTTGGTAGTGTGCTAGGTACAGTAATTTATTATATTTTTGCATAAGAAAAGAGCATTAGTTGCTCTTTTTAAAATAGCTAAATATTTCGGTTATGACTTCGTATATGCTTAAGAAAAATAGTTTAACGTCGACTTTAAAACTTTCGATTTTAACGTATTCTAAATCGTATTTTAATTTTTCACTGTCAGTGATGTTTCTTCTACCATGATACTGTGCTAATCCAAATACGCCAGGTTTAACTTTATATCTTTCGGGATTTAAGAATTCTTTAGGCATTGTGTCATCATGTGCCATAAGTGCTCTTGGACCAACAAAAGACATATCACCTTTGATGATATTAAAAATGTTTGGCAGTTCATCTAAGCCGCTTCTTCGAAGCCAAAAGCTCACTTTAGTGATTCTCTCATCATGGGAAAGTGAGGTGTCATCTTTCATTGACTTAAATTTATAAATTATAAAAGGCTTCATGTTAAGGCCGAGCCTTTCTTGTTCAAATATTATTTTACCCCCTAAATCAATTTTTAAAATAATATAAACAATGATTATAATTGGCCAGATTATAGCTAAAATGGCAAGACCTAAAAAGAAATCAATCAATCTTTTAATATTCTTATACATTTTTATTACCTAGTCTTTTTAAAAAGAACACTTTCTTTTTCATTTTTATTCTTGTAAAGATACGATATCTAGGAACGTTTTCTAGAATACCTGTTTGTTTTTTTAATAGGTAATCAAAATATTCTTTGTTTGAATCCATAAGAATTGGCCCATAAATAAGTTCTTTTTTACTATATTTTTTAAATCCTCTTTGAAACATAATGTTGATATAATATTTTCCGTTGTCATATATAACTGCTTCATGAGAAATATAAAAGCCCTTATTTGTTAAGAATTTACGAAGTAGATAATAATCATTATTGGATTGGATAATTAATTTTTTTATTTGTTTTAACTTACTACTAGATAGTATTTTGATAATTGTTGAGGCACCCATACCAGATATGATAACTGTATCGATTTCGTCTGTGATAACGTCTAGTCCATTGCCACATTTAGCAGTAATTTCATTTTCTAAGTGGTATTTTTTGATATTTTGAATACCATTATCTAGGGCGTTTTCTGAAACGTCACCGATAAGCACTTTATCAGTTATTTTGTTTTTTACCATATATACGTCTAATAACGCGTGATCACAACCGATATCTGCTACTTTATCATCTAATGTAACTAGTCCTGCAAGTGATTTTAAACGTCTACTTATTTTCATATTAATCCACCATAAAATCTTTAAGTTTTTTTGCTCTAGATGGGTGTCTAAGTTTTCTTAAAGCTTTTGCTTCTATTTGACGAATTCTTTCACGTGTAACATTAAATCTCTTACCAACTTCTTCTAATGTGTAGCTAGTACCATCGATAAGCCCAAAACGTAATTCTAAAACTTGTTGTTCACGAGGTTGTAAAGTTGAAAGAACACTCTTAATTTCTTCTTTTAAAATTTCATTAGTAGTATATTCTTCTGGGCTTAAGCTTCTTTCATCAGGAACAAAGTCACCTAAATGTGAGTCTTCTTCTTCTCCAATTGGTGTTTCTAAGCTTACTGGATCTTGACTTATTTTCATTACTTCACGAACCTTATCTGGACTAATACCCATCTTTTTAGCTAATTCTTCATCACTTGGTTCGCGATTTAATTCTAGAGTAAGTTGTCTTTGAATTCTAGCCATTTTATTGATTGTTTCAACCATATGTACTGGAACTCTAATTGTTCTTGCTTGGTCAGCTAGTGCTCTTGTGATTGCTTGTCTAATCCACCATGTTGCATATGTACTAAATTTATAACCTTTGTCATAGTCAAATTTTTCAACAGCTTTCATTAAACCAATGTTACCTTCTTGAATTAGGTCTAAAAATAGTAAGCCTCTTCCTACATAACGTTTTGCTATTGAGACAACTAGACGTAAGTTAGATTCTGCTAAGATGTTTTTAGCTGCTTCATCGCCATTTGCTACTCTAATTGAAAGTTCTGCTTCTTCTTCTGGACTAAGCAAACTAATACGTCCGATTTCTTTTAAGTACATTCTTACTGGGTCATTAATATTAATATCTTTTGTTAAATCTTCGTCAGTTAAAAGTTCAACTTCCTCTTCTTTAACATTTTCTGGGTTATTAGCTTCTCCACCATTATTTTCTTCCCCAGAAACTACAGTAATGCCATTTTCAATAAATAAGTTATATAATTCATCTAAGGCATCACTATCAATATCTAACCCTTTTAGGGCATCAGCAAGCTGCTCAAATGTAATAAATCCTTCTTTTTTACCTAAAGCAAGTAATTCTTCCTTTCTTTCGTCAAGTGTTTTGACTTCATTAATTTTCTTCATAATCTTCACTCCCTCGTTTTATTTTGATTATTAAATCATTAATTCTTTCTTTTTCATTTATATCAGTTATTTTTTTTATTTCCTCTTTTAATTCTTTGATTTTCTCTTCATTATCCCAATTTTTAATATATTTGATAAGCATTTCAAAGTCATCTGGACTATAATCTTCGATGCTTAATATTTTTAGAATTAAGTCACTGTATGGATAACTTTCGGTATATGATATAAAGTCGGCAATGTTAAATGAGCCATGCAGTTTATAGTAAGCTAAAATATCATTAGCTATAAGCCGGTAAGTTTTATCTGGGATGTAGCTGAGCCTTTTTTCATATAATTTAATATATTTAGAATCACTCATCATGATATTGATAAGAGCTTCAGCACTTTTTTCGTTACGACTAAGCTTTCTTTTATTTATTTTGACTGGTACTATTTTAACTGGCTCTTTTTTAATGAGTTTACTTTCTAGTAGTTTTTTATCTAAATTATATTCACTTGCCAGCTTACTGATTGTTACACTTTTTAAGATATCATCATCACTTTTATTAAGTTCTTCAATAACAGAGTTTATATAGTTTGCTAGTTCATCTGCTTTATTTAGATTACTTTCACTTTTAAGCAAATTCATTTTAAAGTCGAAGTAAGAAACTGCATTATTAATAGCATCTTTGTATGCTTCTACTCCGTATTTTAATATATAACTATCGGGGTCTTTTTCGCCAGATAATCTTACAACAAGAACTTCTAAATTATTTTTAATAAGTGTTTCACCATTTGATAATGTGCTTTTTTCTCCAGCCTTGTCATTGTCCATACATAGTATAACTTTAGCATTTAATTTTTTTAATAGTTTAATGTGTTCATCGGTTAAAGCTGTTCCTAGTGAAGCACAAACGTATTTTATACCAGATGAGTACACCCTTATTGCATCAATCTGGCCTTCAACAAGAATAACTTTTTTTTCTTTACTTGCTTCAGATCTACATTTATCATAATTGAATAAAATATTGCCTTTTTTAAAAATGATATTTTCTCTTGAGTTTATGTATTTGTTATCTGATTCACCATTAAATATTCTGGCAGAAAAAGCAACGGGCTCTCCTTTATCATTATTTATTGGAAAAGTAATTCTTCCTCTAAATAAATCAGACAATCCATTACTTCCAAAGCTGGCTAGTGATACGTCAATTATTTCTTTGTCACTATAGCCTTTGCTTTTTAACAATTTACTAAGATTATTATCGTTTGATGCAAACCCTATATTAAATTCTTCGATGGTTTTTTCATCTAGGTGCCTCTCATTAATTAAATATTTTCTTGCTGCATCTCCACTAGTCCCATTTAAATTATTAACAAAGTACTTACTAGCAAGACTCGTCATATCATAATACTTTTGATTAACCCGATTTTCATTTATATTTATATTAATATTATAGCCTATTTTATCAGCAATTATTTTAACTGCTTCAATAAAGGAAACGTTTTCATAATTTTGAACAAAACTAAAGACGTTACCACTTGCTCCACATACAAAGCATGTATATATTTGTTTATCTGGTGATACACTCATACTAGGGTTGTGATCGTTATGAAATGGACATATCCCAAAATAATTTTTACCTTTAGCCTCTAATTTAATGTACGAACCAATTATAGAGACAATATCAGCATTACTTCTAATATTATTTATATCTTCTTCTGCAATCCTTGCCACTTATATCACCTTAAATAAACCCTCTATATATTATTTATTACCCATAACATGCCTATTTCCTTTATTTTTTTTGACAAAAATTGCAAATTTGTGCATTTTTTCATAAAAAAACTACCATTTAGGTAGAATTTTACTTTATTTTAATAGTTTATCAATATATTTATGCATTAAGCTTACTAGAAATATTGCACTTATTACGGCAAGAGATGGAAAGCCAAATGATAAGGCAAACATTAATATTCCTAGAATAAATGAGTAACAAATTCTGCCTCTATAAGTATGTGAACTGGTTGTTCCCATTGTGCTTATAAATACTAAACTAAAGATAGTTCCGTTAGAAAGAAGTCTAACAAATAAACTATTAATGTCACCAATAAAACTTAAGTAGATAACCATTAGAATGTTATAAACTAAAAAGCTATATAATGGTATTTCTCTTTTATAAAATGGTTTAGATGATAAGTAAGCGTAACTAATAAGTGCAAGTAATGTGCATGAAGCATTAAGGCCAGCACTACCTTTTCCCAAAAAGTAATCAAGTCCATCAAGATTGATATTATTATTGATAGCTATTTTTAAATAACTTGGTTCATAAAAATTACTAATTAGAATAACAATAAGAGATATTACACATACGATATTAAAACTATTTTTGCCTATTTTTTTATAGATAAATAATGATATAAAACAGATAATACCAAAGATAATTAAACTTGTATTTGGAAACACTAGTGATGCACTAAGTAAGCCATAGAATGGGTAAAAACTTTCAAATGGCTTTTTCTTTTCTAAAATAATACTTACTAGTGCTCCTGATATAAAGCCAATTAAATCAAGAGCTAAAGGATGGAACATAAGAATTTCAGAATAACTTTTTATGCCATTTTTATAAAAGCCAAATATAAGTAGTGGAATTATGCTTATGTAAAGATAATTAATTATTTTTTTTATATTTGTTTCTTCTTTAACAAAGGTGCTCACTTTATTACCTCCCTTTTACTTGGACACATATATGTGCATAAACCACATTTAATGCATTTATCCATTTTATAATTTAGCAAGGGATCACATCCCATTGGGCAAACCATATTGCATAAGCCACAATTGATGCAGGCTTCTTCTTTAATATTAGGTTTATCTATTAAAAAGATACTTCTGATTCTTGGGGTGATTACTCCGTCAAGGTTCTTTATTTCATAACCACTCATTAAGCCATTAATTATAACTTTTTTGTCATCAAATAAGCCATAATATCTATTTATAATATCTTTGAATGATGAACTGTTTTTTACGTGAAAACTTTTTCCTTTAGAGTTTGGGGCTTTTATATAAACGTAACTTTTATCACTAGGTCTTCTTTTTTTTAGAGCATGATATATTTCCATAACTTCACTAACGCTTAAAAAGCATATTCCTTTATCCATTTTGTTATTACTTACTAGTTCTTTAATTAAGATATCTTTAAAACCTAAAGGATATTCTGAAGGCATAAGCCTTAAATCAATATTGGGATAAGTACCTATATAATTAACTAAAGAGCTTACGACATCTGAGTCACCACTATTTACAGCTAAGAAACATTTATGAAAGCCAAATATACTAATAAGAGCGTCAATACATTCGAGTAAGTTATCAGTGTTTTCACAGATGATACTAGAACAAACGTGTTCAAATGGGTCTTTATCAAAACCACTTATAATAAGGGCTTCTCCTTCAATAGATTCGCTTATATCTGTATAACTTTTTATTAAGCTAGACGCTTCTAATTTATCATATAATCTTAAATTACGTTTACTATAAGTAATATTTCTTTTTCTTTCTTCAAAATCGTTTTCTATAACAATACATGGTTTGTATTCACCATCACATATCATTCTAGTAGCACCTTTTATTTCACCGCTAACTGGACTGTAAATAGTGTTGTTATCACTTTTTAAGATGGCATCATTAAAACATACTTTATCACCATCTTTTATACATAATTTATAACTTTTATCATATGGAACGTATACTAAATCAGGATCTAGGAATTCACATATTGTACTTTCAAAATCATTATCTTTTATATTAACAAACTTACTCAAGCTTATTCACCTCTAATATAATATTATTTTACTAAAATTATAAAGAAAAGTCTATCTATAAAAATTATGTCAAAAAGAAAAAGCCACATATGTGACTTAATCTACAATATAAGGGTCTTCTGAGGTGCCTGTGCCACTTGAAAACATTGTTGATGATAAGACGCTAACTGATGGTCGCAAACAATAATTGCCATCCAAGGCAAAATCTAAGTCAATATTACTATTTTTAATACCCCAAATGTAAGCACTGCCGCCACTAAAAGCGAGAGGAGACAAAGACCACCAGTCGCCACCTGCATTTTCTTGTAAATAAGTATTATCACCGTATGAACCATATACATATCCAGCAAATGCCAATTCATCAACACTTAACAATCCAATTTTAAAAGTTAGATTTCCATTTCCGTTTATAATATCATTTACTGTAAACTTAGATAGCTTACCGCCATTATTATCACCGGGACATATTAGGCTTGGGCTTGCGTATGATGTAATATTACCACCATAAAGTCTGTTCATTGATTCATACCCGGTTGTATTAGCTTCGTATCCAAGCCCTGTTCCGTATGTAGAACCATCTGTGTAAGTAGTAAATGTGCTTTTGTCGTTACACCAAATAACATCTGCAAGTTTATTTTCGTAGGCGATTAAATTATTTTTATACCAAGTTTCTAAATTAGAAAGGATTGAACTTTTATTTATATTTTCATGGGTACTACCATAATCATTTGAACCAGCCTGCCCATACATAAAGCCAATATAAGCATTGTCATCATAATTTTCGTTCCAAGCACTTGTATATGTTGTTCCGGAATATCTTGCAAAGGCCGCCGTTGTATTGTTATTAACTGACGAACATGGGTTTGCAGCGTTGCTTGTATTATCATTATGAAGTACAAGTTTTACTGCTCCATTTCCAGTTATTCTCACTATACGCCAGCATTTATTTGCAAACTCTACATAATTATTTTTGACAGTGCCTCTAAAATAGTAGCTCGTCCCATAATCATCTTCTGTACTTGCTAATAGTGCCTCAGTACTTGATGACACTTTTCTGCCTGGTACTGTAAGCGGTGTTTTAACTTCATTATTAGCTAAAATTGTTCCTGCTAAAGTTGCTTTACTTGGTTCTGTGACAATTACTATTTGACTAGGATATGACATACCAGCTGCTTGTTCTTTGGTTGTATCGTAGTCCATCCAGATTCTTAAGTCATATTCTTTACTTTCTTTTGGACTTAAAACTACTTCTTTTAAGATATAACCGTTATCTTTATTTTCTAGTTCTTTAGTAGCTTGGTTCCCTACAATTAAAGAGCCACTATCAGTTGTACCTTTTGATGATACATTAGCTTTAATATATTTACTAAGTATGTAGTTGGTTGTTCCTTCTTTTAATGGATCTAGGGTAATATAGGCTTTTACATATTTATCACATGTATTAGTTAGTTTAAATGTAAATGGAGTTTTCTTCATACCGTTTTCGTCTGATATAGGAAATTCATTTGTTAGGTTTAGTGCGCTATTTTCTTCTGTTAGAGTTGTTGTAAAACATGATAGTGCGGTTACAGCATTATTATCTCCTTGTCTTAAGTAAAGTGTAAAAAACGCGTATGATACACCAATAATACATAAAACTGATACTAGTAAACTGATATAAATTTTTCTTTTGTTTTTATTTATTTCTAGTTCGTCCACTTTAGTCACCTATCCTAGATAATATTATAAAATAACTTTAAATCTAATTCAATAAAAAAATTAGGCTTAACCTAATTTTCAGTATATGAACAACTTGAACATTTTATTTTTTTATTCTTTTCAGTAAGCATAGCTCCACACTCTGGGCAAGACTTTCCGGTTGGTTTATCCCAATATGCCATTTTACATTTTGGATAGTTGTCACAACCATAAAAGATTTTGCCTCTTTTAGAATGCTTTTCAACTATGTTACCACCACATGATGGGCACTTACATACGACACTTGTTTCTTTTGGTTTAATGTATTTACAAGTTGGATAGTTAGAGCATGCAGTAAATTCTCCGTATTTACCTGTTCTAATTACTAGTGGTGCTCCACACTCTGGACATTTTTCACCTGTTTCTTCAGCTTCTTTTTTCTCCATTTCACTGAAGGCTTTTTTTACTAAAGGTTCAAAATCATTATAGAATGTTTTAAGTACTTTGATATTATCTTCTTTAGCGTTTGCAATTTCATCTAAATCGTTTTCCATGTTTGCCGTGTATTTTACATTTATAATATTTGAGAAGAACTCTTGTAATTTATCTGTAGTTTCAATACCAATATCTGTTGGATAGAATTTTTTATCTTGAACTTTAACATAGCTTCTTTCTTTAATTGTTTCCATTATTTTGGCATATGTTGATGGTCTACCAATGCCTAAGGCTTCGAGTTCTTTGATAAGGGTACTTTCAGTAAATCTAGGTGCTGGTTTAGTAAAGTGCTGTTCTTTTACAATATCCTCAGATACTATTACTTTTGTTTTGTAATCACTAAAGTCTGGTAAGATAACTTCTTCACTATCCATATATTTATTATAAGCTTTTAAGAATCCATCAAATGTTATTACCTGGCCTGTTGCTTTAAATAAGTATCCATTATTTTCTAGGTTTATAACAGTTGCTAGTACTTTAGCATTTGCCATTAGACTTGCTAGAGCTCTATAATATATTATTGAATATACTTTAAGTTCATCTGGCGTTAGGTATTCTTTAATAGTGTCTGGCGTTCTTGTAATAGATGTTGGTCTAATTGCTTCATGTGCATCTTGGACGTTTTCTTTTGCTTTACTAACCTTTACATGGCCTACGTAGTCATCACCATATGTTTTTCTAATATATGAATATGTGTCTTTAACAAATACGTCTGATAATCTTGTACTATCTGTTCTCATGTAAGTAATTAAACCGACAGTTTCTGTGCCAATATCAACACTTTCATATAGTTTTTGGGCTATTTTCATAGTTTTACTAGCACCAAAGTTATATTTATTAGCACATGCTTGCTGAAGCGTACTTGTCGTAAAAGGCATTACACCTTTCTTTTCTTTTTCTTTTTTATCGATGCTTTCAATGTTAAAACTTTTTGATAGTTTAGAAAGAATTTCATCTGCTTCTACTTCACTTTTAACTTCAATTTTTTTTCCGTGATATTTTTCTAGGTCTGCTTTAAAATCTTTGAAGTCAGCTGTTATTGTCCAGTATTCTTCTGGAATGAATGCTTCAATTTCTCTTTCTCTATCAACAATAAGCTTTAAAGCTACACTTTGAACACGGCCTGCACTTTTACCACCTGTTTTAGACTGCATTAATTTAGATAATCTAAAACCGATGATTCGATCAAGCATTCTTCTGGTTTCTTGAGATTTTACTAGATTATAATCTATTTTTCTAGGCACTTTAAATGCGTTTACGACTGCATCTTTAGTGATTTCATTAAAGACTACTCTTTCATATTTATCATCTTTAATGCCTAGGGCATCTTTGATATGCCAGCTTATTGCTTCCCCTTCTCTATCTGGGTCGGTAGCTAGATATACTGTATCGCTTTTTTTAACATCACTTTTAAGTTCTTTAATGACATTAGCTTTGCCTTTAATAGTTGTATAGTTAGGTTCAAAGTTATTGTCTACGTCAATTCCTAGACCGTATTTACCGGTTGTTGCTAGGTCTCTAATATGACCTTTACTAGAAACTACTTTATAATTACTACCTAAATATTTACCAATTGTTTTGGTTTTACTTGGGGACTCCACTATAACTAAATTACTCATTAGTTCCCTCCTCATTTGTTATATTAGCATATTTACTTCTTTCTTTAAATAGATAATTGAAATAATCATTTTTAATTGCTAAAGCACTCATTTTTTGTCTTGTATTAATTTCACTGTTGATTGCTAGAAGTTCTTCAGATGTGTATGTATTATTACTATCTTTTGGAATGAAGTTTCCTTTTGTAGCACTATAGTATCCTTTATCATCTTGCCATGAGCCATCAGCAAAGACAGTTCTACCATGGTTATCACTAAAAATATCTGTTCCTAAATATAATCTTGGGTCATAGTCCATATTAAACATATTTAGTAGTGTTGGTAATAAATCAATGATGCTTGTATATTTAGTAATTTCTTTTCCCGGAGTAGCACTATTATAGATTACCATTGGTGTTCTATCTACTTCATTATTTATAGTTACATCGTAAGGAAGAACCTGATTAATTTGTTTAGTTGTAAGACCATATGGGTAGTGATCTGCAAATAAAGCAATAACTGTATCATCTAACTTACCTGCTTCTTCTAATTTTTCTAAAAGAAGCTTTAAAGCTGCATCTAATTCTTTTAATTTAGACATATATCTTTTAGCGTTTTTACTATAATCATATTCACTTAATTCATCTAAATGTTTATCACCCATTTCACTAGATACTGTATAAGGTTGATGAGGCGTTACTGTTGTTAGATAAGCCATAAAGTGATCTTCATTTATAAAGTAAGGTGTTGCTTTTTCAACTAGCTCCGTGTCACTAGGCCACTCTTCATAAATACTACTCCAAGGTATTTTAAGCTCTGTAACATTTCTGTAAGCCATACTTCCCATATTAGGATGAATCGTTCTTCTTGCATAGTAATACTCTGCATAGTCGTGATAACTACTTGTAGTATATCCTTTATTATTAAATATATTAAAGATTGCTTCTGGATAAACATTCTTTTTATAAGTATTCGCTGTGCATGTATTATTGATTGTAAATAAGCTAGTCATACTAGTCATTTCATTGTTACCTGTACTACAGTTATTTCTAGGACTATAGTTGTTGCTAAAGCTAAAGCCCTCACTGTAAAGTTTATAAAGGGTTGGATATTCTTTTTCGTTAATAAAAATTTCGTTAGTTGATTCCATTAAAATTACGATAAGGTTCTTACCTTCAAAGATGCCAGTGTATTCATTTTTAGGAGTTATTGTTCTGTTTATGAAGTAATTGTTAAGTTTATTATATGTAGTATTTGTTTCATTTTCAATAAGAGCATTCCATGCTGTATCATCAATTGTTCTTGTGTAATCTGTAATTGTATTTGAGTTTCCTTTATTACCATTATTTGTATTGTCAGAAAAATCTTCGCTAACCTCTATATTAAATATGTTACAAATAATATCACTAAAGCCATATGTAAATATGCCAAACTGACTTACTGATAAATTAGAGTTATCACTTGAAAATAGTAAAACTGTATTAGGTACTGCTTGGCTTTTATTTTGCATAAATGATAAAGTTAATGTACTGTAATATAAACATGACATTATTACTAAAGCAAGAGAAGTATATAAAATTGCTAGGGTCTTTGTTAAAGCACTTTCTCTTTTAAAGATAAAGTAAATTGTCTTTTCTAGTTTTTTAATTCTTACTACTTTAAATAGATACCAAACTAAGATTAATAAAATAATAAATGGGATAATTACTAAATAACTTTTAAGTGGTGCAGCTCCGATAAAATCTTTAATATAATCAATTATTTTTGTTCCTTGTTCAGCGTTACCTACTCCCATAAAAAAGCCCATGTATGAGTATAAGTTTATTTCAATCCATGAGTAAATCATTAAAAGAAAGGCGATAATAGATGTTACTATGTTTTTACCTTTATAACTAAAGCTACTAATGATAATGCTTAGAAGTGTACCGAATATTACAGATGAGATAAATATTCTAATTAGAGATACACTAAAAAAATGACTACTAGTATTAAGCCTAACAATCATTTCTAAAGTAAATATATATAAACTCATTAGAGTTGTATTTTTAAATATGCGTTTTCCTAATTTGTCTTTCACTAAAATCACCTTTATTTATTAAAACACTAATTGGTTTGAATGTAAACCTATAATTATCAAGTAAACCATATTGCTTTACATTATTTATATGTTCTTTTGTCGGGTAACCTTTATGTTTGGCAAATCCGTATTCTGGGTATTCTTTATCTAGTTCGTACATCATTCTATCTCTAGTTACCTTAGCAATTACGCTTGCTGCAGCAATACTTTCACTAAGAGCATCACCTTTAATGATACTTGTTGTTGGCATGTCTAATTCTAATGGCATAGCATCTATAAGGACATGCTCTGGCTTTACACTCAAATTATTGATAGCGTCTTTCATTGCTAGTTTAGTTGCTTCATAGATATTTACTTCATCTATTATTTTATTGCTTTTAATTCCAACGCCAATTGCTATGGCATCTTTCATGAGAATGTCATAAAATGTGTTTCTTTTTTTCTCGGATAATTTTTTAGAATCAGTAAGACCTTCTAATCGGTAACCTTTTGGAAGAATTACTGCAGCTGCAACAACTGGCCCCACTAATGGGCCACGTCCTACTTCATCAACGCCAGCAATATAATTTATGCCACTTTTATATAAATTATTTTCATAACTTAATAGATCCACTTTCGTTTCCATCTTTACTGTCTTTTTCATGTACTTCACTACTCCTTAATTTTGCGACAAATTCTTTATTGTATGGAAACATATTTAGAAGGTTTTCTCTACTAAGAGCTTCCATGCTACTAAATATTTTATATGGTTTATTATAGCCAGCATCTTTTTTTACAAATATTTTGGCAAATTCACTTTCACTTGCATGAATAAGATTACTCCATGTTATTTTAGAATAGGATAAAGATTCCATAAGCATATATCTAGCATAGATAAGTTCATTTCCGACTCTATAATCATCAGGGCACATTATTAGCTTTGTTTTTCTTAAGTGATGACTATGATCTTCGACAAGACCCATTAGTGCATATTTATCTCTTAGTGTTTCTATTGATAAATTTAAAATAGATGGGCTTTGGCGAAGAATAAAAATAATATCTTTTAAAGTAAAACCTAGTTCAAAGCAGAATGTTTTAAAATCTCGAATGTTGTTTCTTAAACTTTCTGGAGTTCTACCTTTAATTTCTTCAGAACGGTTATGTTGCAAGTATTTTATAAAATCTTTAAAAAAGCTTGCCATTTCTTCTATTGTTAAAGTTTCATTTAATTCTAGTTCTTCAATTAAGACTTTTTCTAAAGCTAGCGAGTCTTCTTTTTTCCATTTAGTTCCCATTAATTATCATTCCTATCTAACGTTATTTCTTTTATATATTCCATTCTAATGTCATCAATAATACTTTTACTTATAGTATTAAATGATTTATCGCCTTTAATATTGAGCTTATTTTTAATAATTTCATAATCATTTAAGGTATCGTCAGTAAGCTTAACTAGTCCATATCTTTCTTTTAATTTGTTAGGATAATATTTATCTAAACACTCTAAAATATGGTATGCAACGTCATTAACTGGAAGCACTTCTAGTCTAATTGCACCGGTAGCTGCAAGGTTATATGCAACGTTTAGATCATCCATTTTAGGCCATAATACACCTGGTGTATCTAGAATAACCATATTATATTTAGTTTTAAGCCAAGTATTATTTTTAGTGACACCTGGTTTATTTCCAGTGCTTGCCACTTTTTTATGAGCTAGTTTATTAATAAATGTGCTTTTACCTACATTTGGTACGCCCATTACTAGAGCTTTTATTTCTTTCGGTTTTAATCCTTTTTCTTTTCTGATATCATTTATTTTATTAATTGTTTCTTGTACTGCATTTAAAACAGTTTTATAGTCATCTCCACTACTTAAATTAGTAAGGACTACTTTATATCCTAAATTTTCGTAGTAGCTAATCCATTTATTGGTTACTGATATGTCACACAGGTCTTTTTTAGTCATTACAAGAACTCTAAATTTATTTTTGATAATATCATCTATGTCTCTCATTTTTGATGAATAAGGTATTCTAGCATCGATAAGTTCAAATACTATATCAATTAAAGGCATTATTTTCTTTACTTCGTTTTTGGTTTTAGCCATGTGGCCGGGGTACCAGTTTATATTTGTTTTATTTTCATTATTCATTATCTTCACTTTCTTTCTAAAATTTTTCTTTTACTTAGTGGTAATATTTCAGTGCTTTTTTCGTCATATAATATGTCTGCCAATATTATTGTTCCTTTTAACAGTTCTTCTAGGTTATTTATTGGAGCTTTATTATAATCCATTTTATATAACCAATCAAGATACTTTATCTTTGCAGCATTATCTGGTCTGCCATATATTACTTTCCCAGAATGTAACCAATATCCAAATTCTACATTTGTAGTAAAAGCAAACATATCAGGTAAACTTCTAGGAACCCAAAACATAATAACCGTTGATTCTATTAATGCCTCTCTTTCCCACATTGCCTGATCTATATAATTCGCTTTTGGTTTCCAAGTCGAATATTCGGGAACATAAACTATTCCATCAAATCCTAACTCATTTAATCTTTCACAAGCAGTAGTTCTCCATGATTTTGTCTTTTCATCTCTTGGTGTTGGGCCAGCCAAAAATATAGATTTTTTATTTTTTATGATAGTTTGATCTGAATAATTAATAATCATAATATCATCATCGCCTTTCTAGCTTTTTTTCTATCTCATAATGTACATCTTTTGCTTCTTTATCACCTTGTACATTATCTTTTAAAAGTTTTTGCTTCGTTTGATTTATTTAAAACCTTTAAGAAATTTCTCCAGTCTTTATATTCTAAAACTTTTGAAAGTTCCCTAGCATACCAATATTCATTTCCATATTCATCTATATGTTTAATATTTTCAAAAATATTGTTAGTATATCTATTTCCAATTTTCACCACTACTACCTCCTTATTTATTGATTCATATAAAAGTTTTCCTTAATTCGGTATATACCAGTTAATATTAATGTTTTTTATTGTTCGTAATTATAATTATTAACCATTTTGATTTTTACTGTACATTTCTTTTCCGTAGTAAAGCGTTCTTAATTTGTCTAAGCCTAAAATATCATATTCAAAATTAAAACCACATGAATTAAGTTCATCAATTAGTTTCTTTTTTTGAATTTCAAACTCTAAATTATAATATTCACTATTATCATAGTATACTAGAAGTCCGATGTCATTTATTTGTTGCAATTGAATTTTACTAGACATTCCTGTTTTATAGTAATGAAAGTCTTTTTTTGTAGTATCAAACACTTTTTTATAT
This sequence comes from uncultured Bacilli bacterium, assembly GCA_934090735.1. Lineage (GTDB taxonomy): Bacteria > Bacillota_I > Bacilli_A > RF39 > UBA660 > CAG-533. Next base: position 65,475 of record CAKOJR010000004.1, on the reverse strand, counting down.
CCAAGCTTTACTAGACGACTTTCAAAATCAGATAATTTTGTAGCTGAAATTTCTTTTTCTGCAAAATTAATATTGTCTAGGCTGTTTTGTATTTTGTAGTTGCTTTTATTACAACTTCTTAATCTTATACAAGCATTCTTCATTTGATTTTCTGACAGCCCGTTTAAATCTTGGTTTGTATAATAAATGTCATGAGTTTCTACTTTAAAATCATTTATTAGTCCATAATTTTTTAAGAGTTTATCATAATATTTTAAGTTTTTATCTAGTTTTATTCCCAATTCTACAACTTCCATGTTTTCTCCTTTTTATTATAAGCAATTATTATATTCGAAAATTAATTTTTCAGTAATCTATATATTTTTATTATTTTATAATTTTGATTTGTAAGCAAATAAATGTATTTTTGAAACAATTAAATTATATCATGCATTGTTTTAAATGTCATATTAAATCCTTGATAGGTCTCTATTTATATATGTTGTAAGATGAAACTCAATTTCCTTTTTTATTTTTAGAAAATTGTAATAATAAATTAGTTATTTGCTTTTAAATTGATTATAGCGTATTCAGAAAAGCATCCGGTTTTCATTTTTATTTCCCAGTCTGATAAGCCTGATGTTACTATAAAGTTAATTTTATTTATACTCTTTAAACCATACACAGAGTTATTTTGACTAAGATATGGATTAAGAATGTTTAAAGGAATAAACTGCCCGCTATGAGTATGCCCTGATAAAACTAAATCTACGTTTGCTTCTAATTCATTTTGATAATCTGCAGGTTGATGATTGATCACAATCATAAATTTAGAATTATCTAAATCCTTTGTTAAAGAATTATATCCATTCTATTTAGATTTTCAAAGTCTTGTCTACCAATTAGATATATTTCATTATTAATTAAGGTACTTTCGTCTTTTAATATTTTTACACCATTTTTAGTTAATTCATTCTCTAAATCTGTGCTAGTATAACCTCTTTTTTCTCCGTAGTATCCTTTATCATGGTTGCCGTGAGCAAAATATACGCCATATTTAGTTTTGATATTGCCAAGATACTTGCTTGCTTTAATCATTTCAGTTTTGCTTGTGCCATCGTCTACAAAGTCCCCGGCAATAAGAAGCATGTCGGGATTTTCTTTTTCAATTATTTTTAAATATTTATTAAATCCATACGCATCAAATGTAGTACCTAAGCGGCTATCGGATATTAAAGTTATTTTGTAAGAATCATTTATTTTGGCACTATTTAGATTATATTCTATTTTTTTAACATCATAAACGTTGTAAACTCCAAATATGACATAAATTGTTGTAAAAATTATTGCTAGTATTCCAGAAATGTAATATTTAAAGTCTTGCTTTCTGATTTTCTTAATTATAAAAAATAGTAAATCCATAAAAAGCCAAATTACTAAATAGTGAATTGTGATAATAATGGTAGTTGAGTAGTTTAATATTAATGATAATAGTGTAATGAACACTAAAATAATTAGATAAGGAACAAATCTATTTTTAATACCAAATTTTTTCATTTGCTTACATATGTACACTATACCAGATATAAATAATAAGATAGTAAAACCCATAATGAACAGCCATGTCATAATACTTCACCTGTATTTAATTATAAAACAAAATATTAATTTATAAAAGAAAAAGGTGGACATTTGCCCACCTAATTAGTTATTATATTTTTTCTTATAGAATACTGCGCTAATAAGCCCTATAAATGAAATTGCATTAATAGTTATAATCTTACTAATATTATCTAGAGTTGCTGGATTTTTTACTGCATCTCCGCCGATAATATATGTACTAAAGTGGTCTGTTTCAAATACTAAATAATCACCTTCAATAGTAACTTTATGTTTTTCAACCTCTCCGTCATCTTTGATATAGTAAGCAGTTAAGTCTAATGTTTTAAGTTCATCGGTTAAAGGAACGTATACTTTAAATATTCCACTATCAAGTTTAGATATATTTTTATTAATAGATTCAGAGAATAGTTTTAAATCTACTACTAAGCCGTTAGATACGTTAACTTGCTTTAAAAATTCTTTGTATTCATCACTTTTAGCATCAATTACGATTGTATTTATTTTTGAGTCTAGTGGAACTTCTGATGCTTCTGTTTTAATTGAAATATCGGTATCTACGTCAACTGTATTCATCATAGGTTTTCTCATTTTTGATGAGTCTTTAGCAATAAAGTAATAATATTCTTTTTCACCTATAGTAACTTTATAATATTCATCTAGTGTTTTACTTACGTCAACAATCTCTTCTAAATCTAATGCTCCATATTCTTCTGTTTTATCTATTTGGCCAGCATATTCTATTTTTACTTCTGCTTTAGGTATATATTTTTTGATTCTCTCTAAAGCTGCATTAATGTATGCTTCTGTTGTGTCTTTAGTTTCATCTGGTACGTATAAAACATTATTTTGTTTTACACCAGCAATTTTAACATATGAGTAAACTACATCATCATATATTAGATTTAAGTAGCCAAAGCAGCCACTTGAGAATTTATCATCCCATCCAGCTCTTGTGTCTAATTTTGTTCCTATATTTGTATAACCTATTTTGTTTTGAAACTCAGATGAGTAGTTAATGATTGCATTAAGTCCATCAATGTCACCGAAATTAGGTGAAGTATATTTGTAGTTAATTGTTTCTAAGTCTTCCATTGTAAATAAATATTTTTCTGGGTGCATTTCTTCATATTTAAATGATTTTGCATAACTATCAATTCTGTTTTTTATTAGCATGTTAGGTTTTACAAATTCATACTCTACTTTGTATTCTTTATATTTACTATAGTCTATTTTGTCAGAAATGTTAACAAAACAATCATTTTTTGCGTCACAACCACCGTAGATGCGATATCTCTCTGTTTCATACTTACTAAGTGCGGCGGTAATAGCAGTTTCAGCAAAATCAAAGTCATCAGTTGGATCAACAGTATTTATTTTAATTTTCCCGTTAGTTAGCATAGAATTATAAATTGCATCCATACCGGTTGTATCAAAATTTCTGTTAAATACAAATCTTGTTTCTTTAAAGTTGGCATAATCCTCTGTGCCTGGTATTTTATGTTTGTTATTTAGGGTTCTATTATATTTGTCTACTATTTTGCTTACCATGAAGCTATCTCCGTCTTCACCTGAAATAGTTACACCGTTTCTTAACTCTGCACCTGTATAAGTTTTCTTGAAATTCTTAAAATCAGATGTTAGTGTTAAAGTATACTCGGCGTTATCGTCAACTATTTCATGACCGGTAATAACAAATGAATATTTACTATTTGCTTCTCCTTCCATTTGGTAACCAATTAAATCCCCTTCGGTGCTTCCAGTTGTATACTCCATAGCTGCATTAATAATATCTTTGCCGTTACATTTAATATCACTATATGTGACATATGGTTGCTCTGCAAAAACTATTATTGGTGCGGCTAAAAGTAGTAACGTGAAAGCTATGATTTTCTTAAAAAATCTTTCCATATTTTATTCTCCTATAATAAAAGAATAACATAATTTATCGTTTAAGTCTATAATAATATAAAATGTTTACTTATTTTAAATCTACAGCTTATTGTTTTATAGATTGTAAGAAGAGTTTACTTGTTATTTACCTAAAATGCTTTGCTACACCGCTCATTTTCGTACTTGCATCAGGTGGGCAACTATGCTTAAAATCAGTTTTTTATGCTTGTCAATGATATGTTAGAAAAAGCATATTGTAAATGCAACATGCCCTATTTTTCTTTCATGCAAATGCCACCATTATCTTCGATATATTTTACAATTCTACTTAAAATCTCTTTGATATCACCAGTTTTAGTATTATAAAGATTTAGCGCGTTTGCTACACTTATATCGCCAATATCAAATGAAAGAGTGCCATCAGTATTGTTTTTCATAACTATGTAATCTGCTATTGTACCGTTATAGTAACATATTTTGCCTTCACCAGTTGATACTGGTTCTGCTTTATAGTAACTCGTTGTATAAAAGTAAATGCAAATAATGCCTAGTAAAATAAAAAGAAGTGTTCCTAGAGTGATGCCAACTGTTTTAATTAATTTAATAATTAAATTGGCGTTGCTTTCGTTTTTATCAAGTTTTGTTAGAATTACATTTTCTTTGCCGCTCAATTCGTCCATACTGATACTAAAAATGTCACATAGTTTTTTTGCTTGTTTTAAATCTGGGCTTGTTTCATTAAGTTCCCAGTTTGATATAGTTTGTCTTGTAACACCTACTTTTTCGGCAAGTTCTTCCTGACTTAAGTTATAGATTTTTCTTTCATTTATAATTTTATTTCCTATCATAATGTTCTCCTTTCTATTTTTATTTTAACTTTAATGATATATTATTCTACCAAATTTTATTGGAATAAGTGCAAATTTATTTAACATAAAAGAAAATGGCACTTGCTTAGCACCATTTTATGAATTTAAGGCATCTGTTTCGTAAAGGTTTTTGTATATTTTACTTTGTTTTAATAATTCTTTATGAGTTCCAGAACTTACTATTTTACCATTATCAATAACATATATAATATCAGCATCAATTATCGTTGATAGTCTGTGAGCTACTATAACAATTGTGTGATCATTTACTAAGTCATCAATTGTTTTTTTTATATATTCTTGTGATTTATTATCAAGAGCTGATGTTGCTTCGTCAAATAGGATTACTTTGCTTCCTTTAGATAGTGTTCTAGCAATGGATAATCTTTGTTTTTGACCGCCTGATAAGTTTACCCCACCTTCGCCTAAAATTGTGTCATATTTTTTAGGAAGGCTCATTATATAATCGTCAAGATATGCCATTTTTGTACATTTTCTGATTTCTTCTATTGTTATGTCTTTATTAATTATTTCAAAATTTTCTTTAATAGTTCTATTAAAAACAAAGGGTTCTTGTCTAATTATAGAAATGTGTTTTCTAAGCTCTTTTTCGCTTAAATCTTTAAGGTTAATTCCGTCAATAGTAATTTCTCCTTCGTTTGGATCAAAGACTCTTGTTAGCAAATTAAAGATGGTACTTTTACCTTGACCAGAAGAACCTACTATAGCAATCTTTTTGTTAGGTTCTAGTTTTAAATTAAAGCTATTTAATATATGTTCTTCATTTGGATAACCGAAACCAACATTTTTAAATTCAATAATGCCTTTAAGATTGTCGATCTTAGCACTACCAAATTTTTCATCTTCAGATAACCTATTTTCTAAAATATCATTTACTCTTGATAGAGAAACTATAATCTTTTGGTAGCTTTGTGATAAATCATTTATGTCTTCTAATAACCATGTGTAGCGATAAACATAATATGTCATTGCTATAAAGAATGTTAAATCAATTCTTTTATAATATAGGAGAATAACGCAGGTTGCAAATACTCCGCACTCAAGCGTAGCTTTTAAGAAAGTAGTTTTAATATTAAAATGTTTTTCTAAATCGATTTCTTCGGTTATTTTGAAATAGATGTCTTTGATTAGTTCTTCTATATTAGTGATTAAATTTCTTTTTACACCTAAAGTTTTGATTTCTCTGATACCTCTAACTGATTCATTTATTAAAGATGTAAGATTATCTTTTTTCTCTTTTCTTGCTTTATCTAATTTTTTTAATAATGGATTGAGTTTTCTTAATATGAAATACAAGATGATTATGATAAATATTATTTCAAGGCCAATAATCCATGATTTTATAAAAATATAAATTAAAATTACAACTGATGATACGAGAGATGAAAACATTCTAAGAATATTACTAAATGATGAACTTAAAGTATTTGTATCATTAGTTATTCTATTTATAACTTCACCAGATGAAAGCTCTTCATATTCACTTGCAGGTAAGTCTAAAGCTTTTTTATAGGTGTTATAACCAAGTAGGCAAGTTAATTTACTTTCTTCTTTATGCAGGGTTGCTTTTGCTTTATAACCTAAGAGACCATCAATTATTACGATCATAAGAAAATATATACATAGAAAAAGAAGAGCATTTTTGATATCTAATACTGATATTGATTCAACTACTCTACCGTTTAAGTAACCAGTGAAAATGCTACATAGTCCTGATAGAAATATAATAATACTTGCTATAGTTATTTTTTTAATATCGGCTTTAATTAATTTTAATAGTGGTTTAAATTCTTTTAAATCATTTTTCATAGAACCCCCTGTTAATTATAGTTTGTTTTGTTTTCCCTTACAAAAATTTAAAGCATAGTTTAAAACTGTATCAAAATCGTTAATATAATCATTTTTATTTTGGCTTACGTTAACATCCGGTTCAAAAATGTAGGGTTTTAGTAGCTCGCTTGTTTTAGTTTCTAAAAGTTTTTCTTTGGTTCTTGCAGTGTAATGTATAAAAGGGTTAAAATAACAACCGGATATAGAAAAGCTATATTCATCAAAGAGAACCCAGTTACTTTCACCAAAACAATTTATGGGAGTACTTATTCCTTCACCAATGGTAATAGCACCAAGCTTTATTAAATCAGCAAGGGCATATCTTCCTGCTGAAAAAATTCGGTAATCAGTTAAGCATATAAGTTTTTTGCCCATATGTTTATTTAAAAAGTCAGTAAGTAATGAGTTTAGCCCTGAGTTACCGCCTGTGTTTCCTCTTAAATCAATGATTATTGTACTAATTTGGGATAGGTCTTCTGCCTCTAATCTTTTTATTGCGTCTTTTATTTTTGCTTCATATTGTGATTGCACAGAACAATGATTATAAATTAATACATTATTAGTGATTTTATAAGAGCCGGTGTCACCGTATAAATACTTTTCATAATCAAATAATTTGCCTTCATCATCAGATTTTTTTCGGTTAAATGTTTTAGTTACTGTTTCACCATTTAAGTTAGTAAATTCATAAATAAGTTTGCTGGTTTCTCTTAAAGAAGGTAAGCCAAACATAATGCATTTATTAAATAAAGCTTTTTCTGTTTCAAATTTTCTTTTACCTTCCGTGCCGTAACTAATTACGGCATCTATCTCACTTATAATTTGTTTTATACTAATTCCGTTAATTGATTTTAAACTTGCTCCTTTTAATTCTTCGGGGTAGTTAACAAGGACCTCATCAGCAAATATTTTAAAGTTAATTGGTAATATTGATACCATATCTAGTTTTGTGTGAGCATCACTTTTACCATTTAGTCTTTTTATAATGTAATCCATAAAGTATATAAAATTATAAGAGTCAGTAATATCCATACTACTTACTAATTCATCGTGCAAATTATTTAGCGTTTCTTCGTCTATTTCATGCCATGGGTCAATATGAATTCTTTTATAACTTTCAACAAATTTTTCATAAATATTTTGATATTTAGTGCTTATCATTGCTTCACCTACTTATGACGTTATTATAGCATATTATAAGGTAGTGCGAAATATTTTTATTCAGTAAATAGTGTTATTTTTTTGTTTTTATATTCATTTAAAATGTTTAGCCAAATGTCATTTTCAACGTTTCTCATCTTTTTAGGATGAACTAAAAATCGAACTGATAATTCTATATGATTGTTAACTACTCTAGTATAAATAATAGGTTCTAAATGATTGTAGTATATTCTATACTCTAATGAAGCATCAGTAACTTGCTTGTCCATTTTTTTGGGTATAGCTTTAATAACTTCATTATTATTAACGATTTTTAAGATTATCTTTTTAGCTTTTTCAACGTCAGCATTTAAGGGAATATTTACAATCATTTCGTCCCATATATATTTAAATGCGGTTGTATAGTTTTTAAGAGCATATGAAAAAATATAACTATTGGGAATATTAACAATTTTGCCGTTACTTTGCTCACCATTATCTTTATCACTTACTTCTAAAATTTTAAATGAGAGTAAGTTAATTACGACAACGTCGCCAATAATATTATTAATTTCAATTCTATCTTCTAGTTTAAATGGAATTCTTGTTTTGATGAAGATGCCTGCAAAGAAGTTTAGAATTACTTCCCTTATTGCAATTGTAACTCCAGCTGAAATAAAGGAGATAATAGTAAGAAAATTGCTTAAATAGTCACTCCATATAACAAATAATCCACCTATAATAAATAGATTGGATATTATATTAATATTTTGATTTAGTAAAAATAGGGTTCTACTATCTTTATTTATCTTTTTTATTATAAAAACAAATAGTTTAGCACATAATTTACATGCTATTATGATAAGTAGTGATAAAATTAATAATTTAAAATATTTTTCGTTGCCATCAAAGAAGTTGTCTAGTTTTATATTAAATAAGTCAAATAATTGCATAAATTCTCCTTTCAAAAGTTCCATTATTGTAGCACAAAAAAAGGAACTTATTTAGGGTTTCCTTATAGTTTATTTTATCTTTACTAAAATTTTACAAGTTGTAAGTATCCATTATATATTTAATATCTTCAATTGATTTATCAATGTTAAATCTTCCATTACCTACTGGATAGTAAACAGAATAAGCATCATATGTTTTATTGTTTGTTTTTAAATTAAATTTTTCTTTTCTACATAAAGATACAGATATTTTTTCTTTTAGAACAATGGAGCTAACTTGGTTTCCAAATAAGATAATTACTTTAGGATTTACTATTTCTATCTCTTTTAATAATAAATCTAAGTAATTTAAATATACTTTGTTTGCAAGTGGTCTTGCATCAATTTGTGTACATTTGCCAAGATTGGTAATGTAATATTTATGCTTTTTTACATTATCATATACTTTATTAGCAAAATCTTTTGTCCAGTCTGCACTCTTTTTGTTTTTTATTTCATGGTAAATGTTTTCATCAAGCAAGTTTAAATTGTAAAATAAATCCCAGATATTTTTAGTGCCTATCCATGGAGCTCTAATGCCTTGCCAGTCTTTACTGCTTGCTATATTTCGTCCGGTTGGATTTATAAAGACAAAACAGATATTGGGATAAGTTTCACAACCACCAAAGTAAATTGAGTTTAAATTTTCATCACCATAGGTTTTTTGCAGCTTATCATATTCTTTTTTTAAATCATCTAAATTCATAACTCACCTGCTTCTTTTAAATATATCAAAAGGAATTGTTACAATTAAAGTTAAAATAATAATGTCTCCTTTAACTAATTGTTCAGAATTAATTAAGTGTTCTTTGTCATTACGCATTACTCTAACATTTATATCAGATAATTTATTTAGTTCTTCTAATGACTTATCAGTTTTATATTCTTGAACAAATTCTATACTACAAGTAAATAAAACACATCCGAGCATAATAATTCCATCAGCGTATTCTCCAAGTAAAAAATAAATAATTGAAGCGGCAAGTAAAAGCAATAAAGTTGGTTCTTTTAATACTTTCAGGACTTCATAAAAAAAAGATACTTTTTTCTTTTTAACTAAAGCATTACTTCCATATAGTCTTCTTGATATAAGTATTTCTTTATCGGTTAATCCTTTATATTTGCACTCCACTTTTACCACCTACTATAAAATTATAACAGAAAAATTAAATCGCGTCATGGATTTTATATAAATTATTTTGCTTATCTTTACAACTCAGATTAACATATCAATTTGACGATATCTTTCTTTTAGTGTAAACTTTTAATTGGTGATTAAACAAATGAATATTGGAATAGACATCGATGGTGTGATTACAAATGTAGATTTCCTTGGCATCTTCGGTAAAAAGAAACCAATTTTAGATAGAGATTCTAAAGATTTAAGAGTTAATAGTTCTCTTGTTAAAAAGGTTTTATATAAAGGTATCGCTTTTTATTCAAAACATTCTAAGTTAAGAAGTGATGCTGCTAAATATATTAGTTTATTAAAAGATGAAGGCAATAAGATTATAATAATTACTAAAAGAAAGTTTGCTAACGAAAACACTAAAGAAGGAAATCATATTAGAGAGCTGGCAGAGATTTATCTTTTAGATAGAGGTATACCATATGATAAGATAATTTTTTCTAAAGGAGATAAACTTGATGATTGTTTAGAAGAAAAAATAACTATAATGCTTGAAGATAGTCCTAAAAATTCAGAGATTATTTCTGGCAAACTTCCCGTAATTTTGATGGATACTCCATATAATAGAAATACACATGGAGATAATATATTTAGGGTCACTACTTGGGAAGAAGCATATACTATATTGAGTGCTTTGGGAAAAAGAAGGGTTAAAAGTTATGAAAAGAACTAGGTTAAAGGATAGAAATTTACCAGATTATACTAAAGGCGAAGAGATAATGAATATGACAAGCCATATTGTTGGCGGTGTTATTGGAATAACCTCTTTAGTGCTTTGTTTAATATTTTCGGCTAAACATCACAATGGATATGGAATTGCTGGTTCAATTGTTTTTGGGATTTCGATGATTTTGCTTTATACTATCTCAAGTGTTTATCACGGGCTTAGAAAAGGGACAGCAAAGAAAGTTATGCAGGTTATTGATCACTGCACGATATTTGTATTGATTGCTGGAACTTACACTCCTATTTTGCTTTGTTCAGTTAGAACTTATAATAACGCACTTGCTTGGTCTTTATTTGGCGTCATTTGGTTTTTTGCAATACTTGGAATTACACTTAATGCTATTGATTTAAAAAAATTCAAAACTTTTTCAATGATATGTTATCTTCTTATGGGATGGTGCATTATCTTTACTGCTCCTAATCTTACACCAATGCTTGGTAAAGGTGGAATGCTACTATTAATATTTGGTGGCGTTTCTTATACTGTTGGAGCTATTCTTTATATGATAGGTGCTAAAAAACATTATTTTCACTTTGTATTTCATATATTTGTAGATATTGGTAGTTTGTTACACTTCTTGTGCATATTACTATACGTTATTTAGAAAAAATACTAATTTAATGTTGCATAACAACAGAAATTCTGCTAAAATGAGTATGTCACATGGCGGAATTGGTGAAGTGGTTAACACGCCGGATTGTGGCTCCGGTATGCGTGGGTTCGATCCCCACATTTCGCCCCATTTAAAAAATAACGATACTTGATGGTATCGTTTTTATTTTATTCTAAATAGAAATGCCCAAAGTAATGTCTTTATATACATAACTTTTGGGTTTTTAAAGAAGACTTTTCGGTAATAATCTAAGCTTTCAATACTGGCTGAGTATTTATCTGCAAATGTTAGAATAAAGCCTTCTATGCTTTTGGGTGGTACTGGAGTTACAGGCCACATGTGTTTTTTTATCATATCAATTTCTTTATCTGATAAATTAAATAGTTTACTTGCATTAATACTAGCAAATCTTCCGTGTTTAAATGCGTGCCATTTATGCCAAGAACTCTTTACTCGCCAATCGTATAAATAAAAGTCATGAAGCATACCAGCACGTGCAGCACTTTTATAGTCTAGATTAAATTTTTTACAAATTCTATAACTAATATAAGCAACTTTATATGAGTGTTCAAAAGTACTAGTATCATAATGTTGCCTAAAATTTTTCATATCTAATACATATGGATTATTTATAATATCTTTAATTATTATATTAAATTCATCTTCATGTTTCATTTATACCACTTTCCTACATAAGTATATTACAAAGATATGTAAAAAACAAACGATATATTAAATATGCACTGGTTAGTCTAAATTAATCTATGGTATACTGGTGATGTGATGTAAATGAAGAAGTATAAAAATTATATTATTGATATGTGCATAATTATGGGGTGTAATGCCTTTATATATTTTGTTAGTCAATATATTATTAAGAATTATCACTTAATTGGTAGTGTGTTAGATCAAAAAATTCCGTTTGTGGTAGAATTTATTTTAATATATTCTATTTGGTATCCTCTTGTTATATTTACAATGTTTCTTTTATATAAATATAATCCAGCTAAATATAAAAAAACTAAAACTGTTGTGCTTACTTCATTAGTAATTGCTTATTTGTGTTTCTTTTTGTATCCAACAAGAGTTATTAGACCAGAAGTAAATACTTTTAATGATTTATTTACTTTTATAGCGTATGTTTCATTTAAAGCAGATAATCCAGTTAATTGCTTTCCATCTTGCCATTGTTTATTATCGTTTGATATGATCTATGCACTCTTTAAAGAAAATAATATTAATAAATATTTAAGAGTTTCTTTAATAATATTGTTCTTGTTAATAGTAGTATCCACACTTTTAGTAAAACAGCATGTTATTGCAGATGTGATTGGAGCGTTTATTGTTTCTATAATAACAACATTTATTTTTCCAAAATTAAAAGAGCGTCATTTATCATTATGATGCTCTTTTTCCTATTGCTTCGCCCATTTTAACTACAGTTTCAATGTGCATATTCGTATTGGTGATAATATCTTCATCTATGGTTACATTTTTTATAAGAAGAATAATAGTGCTTCCCCCAAATTTAAAGTAGCCTTTTTCTTCACCTTTTTTAAATTTGCCTTTTGTTTTTTCGTTAACGATTTTACCAACCATCATAGCCCCTACTTCACACATATAAACATCACCAAAGTTTTTTGTATGAAGTATAGATATTTCTCTACTATTTTGAATAAAGACATTTTCGTTATCAACAGCAATCGGTCTTACTGTATGAAGGCGTCCTTTTATTATTTTTTCACCATCAAGCGAGCCATCATCAATGAATATGTAGTGATGATAGTCTGTTACGCCTAGTCTAAATACTAAAGCATAACCATTTTCAAAGCCTTTATTTTCTTCACCAAATAAGTCATTTAAACTATACGTGCTTTTTTTAATTTTGAAAGAGTTTTGGTCACTTATTTTATATGCACTAAGTTTAGAATCAGCTGGGCTTATTAAAATATTGGTATCATTATTAAGTGGTCTTCTTCCCTCTTTAATTTTTCTTGTAAAAAAATCGTTAAAGCACTTATATTTTTCTTCATTATAATCATTCATATCGATATTATTTTTAATTATAAATTTTTTAATCATTTTTTTAGATAGGCAGGAATCCATAAATATCCCTCCTATTTTGCTTACGAATGGTAAATATAAGAATTTAAGTAAGCATCTACCAAAAGCATTTTCATAAAGAAAACAAGTGAAATTATCTTCCTTTTCATAATATATTGTTTGATTATCTCTTTTTTTATATTTATTTTCCATAACTACTCCTATGGTGATTATACCATATATTTTAATATTAATAAATTTATGTTAGCTGTTTTTAACTATTTTGAATGTTACATTGTCTGCTGTTTCTGATGGGATCATATTATTTGTTTCATCTCCGCCTTTAATAACTTTATATATTTCGTTTTCAGTATCATAATCGTAAGTCCATTCTAAAATGGTTGTTTCATTGTTTTCATTTGCGCAATCCCACTCTTTGGCGGTTGGAAGTCTGTAACCGTTAGATTTTGAATTTACATATATATGGTCGCTTTTTAAAAGATAAGCCGGTTCTAAATCATTTCTAAGACTTAGTTCATTACAAAAAGTTATAGCGTCATACCAGCTTATGTTGGTAACTGCTTCATCTTCTTCACCATCTATATTATGGCCGGTAATATGATTGTATAGAGAATTGGTAATTTCATCACTAATATAGAATTCATCGCAGTTTTCATTTGAAATTAGGGTCATGTCTTTAACTAAATTTGCACTAGCTTTTTCATTTTTTTGTACGTTATATTTTCTATACTGAATAACACCAAAGATAGATACGATTAGTAAAACCGTGATAATTATTATTTTTTTCATTCAAATCACCTAATAAAATTATATATTTTATAAATATAAGAAGTCAAGAAAAAAGACTACTTTGCAGTGTAGCCTCCATCAATTGATATTATTGCTCCGGTGATAAAGCTTGCTTCGTCACTTAATAAGAACTTTACTAGAGATGCGATTTCATCGTCGGTTCCTAATCTACCAATTGGCATTTCTTTAGCCATTATTTTCTTGTATTCATCTGGAACGCTAGATAAAATGGCAGTATCAACATATCCTGGGGCGATAGCGTTTACTCTGATGTTGTTCTCAGCATACGCTAGGGATAATGTTCTAGTCATTTGGTTAATTGCACCTTTTGATGCGGTGTAAGCAAAACTATTTGGCGCACCTACTAATCCGTACATTGAACTGGTGTTTACAATACTTCCACCACCATTTTCGATCATGTATGGAATTACGTATTTATTTACTAGGAAGATACCAGTTTGATTTACACCGATTACTTTATTCCATTCTTCTAATGTTACGTCTGCTGGCTTATTGGCACCACCACCAATACCAGCGTTAGCTACTAGGCAGTCAATTTTGCCAAAAAAGCTAACTACCATTTCAATGCTTGATTTAACGTCTGTTTCACTAGAAACGTCGCATTTAATTCCTAGGACATTGCCACCTAGATTTTTACTTATTTCTAGAACGTTGTCATTAACGTCCAGTAATGCAACTTTTGCTCCTTCTTCAAGTAATCTTTTAGCACTAGCTAAACCTATTCCACTAGCCCCACCAGTGATTACTATAACTTTATTGTTAAACATTTTTATCAACTCCTATTCTATTAACAATTATACTATGATTTCTCGCCTTCCTCAAGCATATTTGTAATTAAAATACCATAACCTGTACTTGGTTTGTCAACTATGACGTGGGTTACAGCACCGATTATTTTTCCATCTTGAATAATGGGGCTTCCACTCATTCCTTGAACAACACCGCCAGTTAGGTTTAAAAGGTTCTCATCAGTAATTTCAAAGTGAATATTTTTGATGTTACCAGTTTTTTTATTATCGATATTTATTTCAAACATTTCTTTTTTTTCTTTATTAATAACAGTTAAAATGTATGCTTTACCTGTTTTAATATCATTAAATGTACCAACTTCATAAGTTTCTTTATCACTTATGTCTTTAGTATAAATACCGTAAAGACCATTTAAAGTATTTTTTACAATATTTCCATATATATCGTTACTATAGAACTTAGCGTTTTTAGTACCAGCATATCCTTTGGTACTTGGTTCAATATTTGTTACACTACTTCTAAAAATTGTTCCTTTTTTTACTTCGATTCTTTTTGTGCTTGCACTTTCAACTATTTCATGACCTAGTGCACCATATATTTTGGTTTCGGGATCAATATAACTAAGAGTGCCTATTCCACTTATACCATCTTTTACGTATAGACCTGTACGATAATTATCTCCGTCTTTATATAAATTAAAAATCACATTAAATTTTTCTTCACCACGTTTAATTCCAATAGTTATTTTATTATCCTTTACATTTTTAGCAACTTCTTTGGTAAGTTCATTTATTGATGATACAGTGGTGTTTTCTACTTTATAGATGATGTCACCTACTTTTAGATTGTTATTGTTAAGTTTACCATTTACCCTGTAAAAACCGACAATCATTATTCCATCACTTTTAATATCTATTCCTATACTTTCTCCACCGGGAATTATTTTGTCAGAATATGCGAGAATATTTAAAGGAAATATTAAAAGAGTTAAACATATAAATACTTTTTTCATATACTTCACCATTTATAGTATGGCTTAAATACATAAAAAAACATAACCAATTACTGGCTATGCTTTTGATTATAATTATCAAGTGCAGCGATAAAGATTGCTCCTAGAGCATTACCTATTATCATATATACAATGGTGATTACTGCTTTTGGTTTCCATGCGTTTGCTAAAGAAATATAAAACATATTTGCAATAGAGTGTTCAAACCCTGAAACGATAAAGACTACAACGCATATAATTATTGATAAGCATTTAACTAAATAGCTTTCACTCTTTCTAAAATTATTAACTGCGATATACATCAGTATTCCGCAAAATATTGCTAGTATAAATATACTTAAGTAGCTGTCATTAATTTTAATATCTGCAAGATTTTTAGCTTTATCGTATAATGAATTTAATCTTGTTAGAGATATAGCTAAGGCACATAAGTAAGTTCCAATGAAGTTACCAATTAATGTTGCTATTAAAGACCATATGTAGCTTTTTTTATTAACTAAAATATAACCAACCATTCCGGTAAAAAGATTCATTTTATAGATGCAAATCATTAGTAGACCAATGGAAAACAAGCATGCTCCTATAAAATTGCTTGAAGAATTTAAATAAACGGTTCCACCAATACCGATCATAATTCCGGCAAAGATTCCTTTAATTAAATCTAATAATAATATTTTTTTCATTTTTACACCTCAAGCTTTAACTAGGGCAGTACGTTTACCACTAATTTCTTTATTAAGATAGATGCTTCTCATTGATAATAAACTTTGATAGAATTCTTTTAGTTTGTTATCTTTACCTGGTAGTTTGTTAAATTTATTCATAAATTCGTTACCTTTTTTCTCATTATGCTGCATGTAATATCTTTTAGCATATATAAGTAATACTATCCCTGTGCTAAAAGTGTCAAATGATAGTGCTTGGCAAGCTTCTGTAACAGTAATGTTATCATCACTTACTTTTAAAGCTACCATATCAAACAAGCTTTCATAGTCTTTATCAAAGTTTATGATTTCCATCACTGTAGTTTTTTCTTCTGTTTTTGGTTTACCAGTGATGCTTACTAGTAGTTCGTTAAAATCATAATCAAAATTTTCGTTAGCAGCAAGAGTTTTGCTTATATAGAAAGCGTCAAGAGCTTCTTTTTTCATACCTAGTTCGTTTAGTATTAGAGTATATTTAATCATCAAAGACACGTCTAGTTTTTCTTTGGCTGCTATTAACTGCTCAATTATATTTAAGGCTTTGCTAAAAGATTCTTCTGCTATAGATTTGTCTAGTTCTTTAGAAAGCTCTAATAATTTTGCTTGCTCTATTTTTGAAGATTTGATTAATACAATTTGTTTCTTTTCTTCTTCCCCTGTAATGATAGTTTTAATACCTCTTAGTTTAGCTTCATTAATGATACCAGTAGTGTCATTATTATAAGGCACCATACACATTAAATTTTGGTTATTTAGATGTTCAAAGCATTTATCATATTTACTTGCATCGTTAAGCATCATTATTAAGCTATCTACGTCAACGTCTTCTTTTAATACTGTTGTAGCTTCTTTTATTACTTCTAGTAGAAGTTTAGCACCTTCAAAGTCACAAACATTAATTCTTTTATAAAATTCTTTATAACATTCTGTTAAGTCCATACTAAAATCATCAATTTTAATCATATTTAAAGCAATCATGACGTTAGCTTCTAATTTATTTCCGATATGGGAATTGTATTTAATTAAATTAATAAGTAATTCTTCGTATTCGCTTTTTGATATAGAAACTAAATACTGTTTAAGAACTTTTAGGGCTTCGTCTATTTTATTGCTCATTAAGCTATCAACAAATTTATCATATAATTCATTTGAATTAACTTTAGGTTCTAAAATTTCATCTAGTAATCTACTGATTGCAGAGTTTTCAGTACTTAATCTTTTTGCTTCTTTGAAATTATTCTTTTTTAACGCTTCATAGAAACTTGTGCATTTTCCCTCTACCGTTTTTGGTTCTACTTTTCCTAGAACTATGCCAAGTAAGTTATATACGTAAGTATAATAGTTATCGCATCTATAGTCATGAAGAAGCTCACTAACGAAATTATATGCCTCTTCATATCTATTTTGCAGAATTAAATCATTTAGTTTTTTACGGTTTCTTATATCAAAATCAGTTATTAAGAAATTGAAAATTTTTAAAACAGCAACATTATATGTTTTAAAGGTTGGATCGTTATTTCTAATTGATTTTATTTTGGTAGTTGCAACATTGAAGATTTTTGAATAATAAGCACCTCTAATGTTGTTTACTGTGTAAGAGAATATATTATCCGGATGATTTTCACATGATAATTCCTCGAAAATAAAATTGTCAGCTTTTTTCTTATATTCTTCTGGTAATTTAAAATAGCAACTGAAAAGTAATAAAAAGAAATTCATATCATTTTCATCAGTAAAATGACTTTTACCCGTCCAATATTTACCATGATATAACTTTTCATAGCAAGCAAAAGCTTTACTTGAATCAAAATATAAGTATGTCATAAATAGTTCTTTTAAGTAGTCCATATTATCTGGGCAAACACTGCAAACATATTCTAAATATTTAGCGCCTAAAACTCTGCTATTTTCTTTAATTAAGTATCTAGCATAATTATATAATGCAGGTATAGCTTTAACTGTTAAAGTTAATCCATTATCTAGTGAAATAATACCACTATTTAATAGTTCTTCTATTTTATCTGGAGTAAAACCAGCATTAATTAAATCCTCTTTATTCTTACATCCTTCATCGATTATTGCTTTAAAAAGCATAGCATAATTCATTATTTATCACCTTTCAATATATACTACAGTAAAATTAAAATATGTGCAAGAAAAAAGTCACATATTGTGACTTATTTAACTATGTATGGGTCTTCTGAAGTTCCGGTACCAGATGCTGTAACTGATGATGTTAAACTAATTGCTGGTCTTAAACAATCCTCACTTGTTCCCATCCATGTTTCTAATTGCCCTAAATGATTCACATGCCAAATATAAGTGCTAACACCAGAATCATATGGTGACATTGTCCACCACCAGCCATTTCTAGAATTTTCATATAAGTATGTTGAAGTATTAGAAACTCCTGATAAACCAGAAAATACTATTTCATCTACTGTTAATAATCCAATCTTATATGTTAAATTACCATTACCCTTTGTAGTATCACTTACAGTAAATTTAGACAACTTCCCCCCATTATTATCATCAGGGCATATTAGTGTAGGCGTTGATCTGCTTCCAGCAGTATAACTTGTTGCATTTGCACTATAGCCCAAACCGCTTGAAGTACTCTTATCATTACACCATATTGTATCTGCAAGCTTATTTTCGTAAGAAATTAAATTATTTTTATACCACGTTTCTAAATTCGTAAGTATGGTACTCTTATTAGTATTTGCATGTGTACTTGCATAATCACTAGAACCAGCTGTGCCATACATATATCCTATATATGCATTATCACTATCTTCTGAGTTAAAGGCCGACATTAATTTTGTCCCTGAATACCCTGCAAAAGCAGCATCTGAACTATTATTTACAGATGCACATGGATTAGATACATTAGACGTATTATCATTATGAAGCACAAGCTTAACTGAACCATCTCCCACTATTCTTACTATTCGCCAGCATTTATTTGCAAATTGTACATAATTATTTTTTACTGCACCTCTAAAATAATAACTCGTCCCGTAATCATCTTTAGTGCTTGCTAAAAGTGCTTCTGTTTTATTTTTATTTGAACTGATTGGTTTAACATATAGTTCACTTGAACTAGCACTCACTACATAAAATACAGCCTGAAGTCCAGTGGTTCTTAACATTTTACCAGCAGTACTTGAACCATATGAATAATAATCAACTAAATATTTACCAACTAAACTCGAATATGAATTTGCGTATGTATCACTTGTTACCGCCGTACCTGTTAAATTAAATTTTGTGCCATTTGCTGTCCAACCAGTTCCATATGTTATGTAGTAATTGCTATATACGTTATCTACTGATATAGCCTCGGCATCATTTAAAGTGTGAGCATTCTCTTCACTACCAGGTGTTGTAAGTGGCGTCTTTACTTCATTATCAGCTAAAATTCTTTCCGCTAGTGTTAATTTTTTATTAAAAATTGCATTACACTTAGTACTTCCTTTAGTTATTCCACTTGCAGTAAGGATCCACTTTGTGCCATTCCATTCTATGCTACCTGTACCACTCGTACATTCAACGCTTGTATCATATGCGTCGGTTGTAGGAAATGTTGTACTTATTTCACCATCTATTGTAATTGCTATAGTTGTATCTGGTGCATTCCACTTTGCTTCATAAAGCGTTTCCTTTGGCTTAAATGTCCAATAAAAAATACTAATTATGCTCACAATAAAAAGAGAAATGAGCGGCAATATTTTGTTCATAACTACCTCTACTTTTCTCTTTTAGTATATAACAACCCCCCCCCGTGTCAAGTTATTTTTTTGTTAATAACTTTTGTAGTGCACGGTATGGAAGTGTGGCACATGTCTTTCTACTTTGCTGTTTGTATATCTCATCAAAAGCTAGTGCTTCATCCATGTTTTCTTTATCGTATTCTTTTTCGTTTACCATGTTATCGAAGTTTTCAATGTATTTTTGAGCTTCATCTATTGTCATGCCAATTATTTTTTTGATCATTATTGATGTGCTTGCAGTGGATATTGCACAAGCTTCTCCATCGAAGTATGCATCGACAATTATATCATCTTCGATTTTAACAAATACATTTATGTCATCAATGCAAGATATATTATTAGCGTTTGCTTTTAGAAAGTCTTCTTTAGTTTCTTTATGAAAAGGATTACTATAATTATCTACTAATATTTCTCTTTTTAGTTCTTGATCCATTATTCCATCATTTCTTTCATTATTTTATCTTTATTACTTAATAGTTCAACTAAGCTATCTAGTTCTTCATATGTGTTATAGAAGTATAAGCTTACCCTAATGGTGTTTTTAACTCCTATAGATTTTTTTAAGATTTTAGCACAGTGGTTACCGGCTCTTACGCATATATTGTATTTATTTAGGTAGTATGCAACGTCTTGACTAAAGATGCCTTCTACATTAAATGCAACGATACCACTATCTGCTTCTTCGTTTACTATATTAATAAAAGGAAGTTTTCTGAGTTTACTTACTAGGTATTCTTTTAATTTTTGTTCATGAAGCATTATTTCATCCATACCAACACTTTCTAGATAAGCAACTGCTTCGCCTAGGCCAATTGCTCCAGCTATGTTAGGAGTGCCAGATTCTAGTCTGTGGGGAATATCTTTTAGATACACCTCGTTTTCATTGTCGAATGACTCATTCATTCCACCACCTAATGTTAGGGGGTCAACTTCTTCTAGTAGTTCTTTTTTACCATATAAAATGCCAATACCAGTTGGCCCACACATTTTGTGTCCTGAAAATACTAAGAAGTCAGCATCACTTTCTTTAACGTTTGTTTTTTTATGAGGCACACTTTGAGCTCCATCTACTACTATAAAGATATTATTTTGATGCGCCCACGCACATATTTCTTTAATTGGTCTTACATCACCAACAACGTTGGTTATTTCAGCTATGCTTATTACTTTAGTTCTTGGTGTTACAACGCTTTTAACATTATCTAGGGTAACATGTAAGTTAGCATCTAATGGTATATAATTAATGTTTGCACCAGTTTTTTTGGCAAGTCTAAACCAAGGAAGAACATTGCTAGCATGTTCAGCATTAGTAATTACTATTTCATCGCCCGGCTCTAATAGTTTTTCAAAGAAACCAGTTGCAATAATATTAAGTCCTTCGGTTGCCCCAGACGTAAACACTACTTCTTCAGTGCCCGCACCAATAAACTCAGCTATTTTTTTTCTAGCATTTTCATATTCAACGTCTACTTTATAACTAATTGAGTAGTCACCTCGATGGGCATTTGCTGAGTATGTTTCATAATACTCATTCATTTTATTAAGCACACTTTTAGGTTTAAAAGTTGTTGCTCCATTATCTAAATATATTATATCTTCTTTAAACATTGGGAAATCTTCTCGGTGCATTATCTCACCTCCATTTTAAGAATTTCTTTTATTTTAATTAATAACTTATCATCAGTTATTATTTTAGTTAAATGTCCGTTACATATTAGGTTTCTAGCACTTTCTAAATCAATACCTTTTGCTGTAAGATAGAATATTTCATCACTAGGAACACTACTTATAGTAACCATATGATTAGCGATAACTTTACTTGTACTAATAAGCATATTTGGGATGCTTACTCCTTTACCACCATTAATGTTTATTATTCTGATATTTTCGAGTAGTTCATTATCATTTTTAGAGTTTTTAACATAACCTTCAGCAGTTATATTACTTGTACCTTTATCATTTATTCCGTGTATATTTTCACATAGATATGCATTATTACCTAAAAAGTCAGTAAGCAGGTTTAAGTTATAAGTATCTTTTGTAATGAATGAGTGATTAAATGTTATGTTTGCATTATCTTCACAAGTAATTGTAATTTTACTGTCTAGTTTATCAATTATGTTAAAGTAGTTTACTACTAAGGATGCTCCTTTTCTTATAATAATATTTAAATCGGTAATATTTGCATTAATATTAAGAGTGCTAGTGCCTAATACTTCTACGGATTTAATATCTTGATAAATATATAAATTATCATCACATAACTTATTATTATCTACTATAATATTATTCATTTTTTTCCTCATCGCTTACTCTATTTGTACTAGGTATGTTAGAGTATCCCTCATTTTCAATTAGATCGGCTAGTTCTTTACCACCGGATTTAACGATTGTACCATCTTTTATAATATGAATATGTTTAACGTTTAGTTTGTCAATTAGAAGTTTATGATGTGTGATAATTAATACTGCTGCATCATGAGTCTCAATATATTTATTTAGACTATCACAGACAACATTTAAACTATCAACATCTAGCCCACTATCTAATTCATCTAAAATGATTAGTTTAGGTTCAAGCATCCATAAGTGCATTACTTCGCACTTCTTTCTTTCACCGCCACTCATGCCTTCATTGATACCTCTATGAATAAAGCTTCTAGGTACTTTTAGTTCGTCACAGATATTTTCTAGTTTCTTATTAAATTCAAAGATAGGAACATTTTTTCCAGTTCTAGCGCTAATTGCTGTTCTAAGCATTTCGGCATTACTTACTCCCGGAACTTCAATAGGGTTTTGACTAACTAAGTAAATTCCTTTTTTGCTTCTTTCATTAACCGGCATCCCTTTAATACTTTCAGAGTTAAAGATGATATCGCCACTTGTAATAGTATAATTTTCGTCCCCCATTATTGTTTTACAAATAGTACTTTTACCAATACCGTTAGGCCCCATTATTGCATGAATTTCACCTTTATTTATGTTTAAATTAAAATCATGTAAAATATTTTTATTTTCTATATCAACACTTAAATTTACAATCTTAAGCATATACATCCTCTTTTCCAATAAAACCGTTTTTATTGTAGCAAAATTCAGGATGTTTTTCAATTATGTAGAAATTAAAAAAGACTAAAATTAATTATTAATCCTTGTCTAATAAAAGTGAGCCATTACATTTTAAAGTAGTATTGGGATCATTTACTTCCAATAAAGCTTTTATATGATTATTATTAATATTGTCAAACTTCAAAATATATTACCATCTATATAATCAATAAACTTTTTATCGCTATATAATTCAAACATTTTTATTATAATCCTTTGTTTTAAAGAAAAAAGCCTATTTAGTTAGGCTTGCCTTTTCTTCTTTTTGAGCTTGTTTAATTATAATTTTTTCTCTAGTTGCATCAATAGGCACTACTTTTATGTCATAGCCTTCTTCTAAAGGGTACTTTAGTAACACTTTTTCTAATTCTTCGTCATGTTTAATTTTTGAAATTTCAATAATTTTATCTTCCATTATTCCTCACTCTTATTATCTAATTTTACTAGGACTTCTCTAGGTTTAGAACCGTTTGGTCCACCAATTATTCCTCTTTCTTCTAAAAGATCAAGGATTCTAGCTGCTCTATTATATCCGAATCTAAATCTTCTTTGAATTAGAGAAGCACTAATTTTACCTGTTTGTATTGCAAAATCAACAACTTCATTGTACATTGGATCGTCATATTCTTCTTTTGGGCTATCTGCACCAGCCATATGATCATCTGGCACTTCAGTAATAGAGTTATCGTATTTTGCAAGTTGTTCATGAGAAACATATTCAATTAGTCTTTCAATTTCTTCATCTGCAATAAATGTACCTTGAATACGTGTTGGAGTATTTTCACCCATTGGTAAGTACAACATATCTCCTTTACCAAGAAGCTTTTCTGCTCCGCCTGAATCTAGGATAGTTCTTGAATCTATCTGACTTGCTACGGCAAAACTAATTCTTGATGGAATGTTTGCTTTAACAACACCAGTAATAACATCTGTTGATGGTCTTTGGGTTGCAACAATTAAGTGAATGCCTGCTGCTCTTGCCATCTGAGTAATTCTCATGATTGAGTCTTCAACTTCTTTAGCTGCAACAAGCATAAGGTCTGCAAGCTCATCGATAATTACTACAATATATGGAAGTTTTGGAACACTTACATCATTAGCTTTATTTTTCTTTTCAATCATTTCATTGTAAGTTTTAATGTTTTTAGCTCCGGCTTCACTAAATAGTTCATATCTTCTTTCCATTTCAATTACTATTTTTTGAAGAGCTACGTTTGCTTTTTTAGGGTCTGTTACAACAGGACATAGTAAGTGTGGTACACCATTATAGTTTGATAGTTCAACTTTTTTAGGGTCTACTAGTACAAGCTTGATTTCGTCTGGTTTCATAAACATAAGAATGCTTGCAATGAAACTATTAATACATACAGATTTACCACTACCAGTCGAACCAGCTACTAGTAAGTGAGGCATTTTTGCTATATCAGCGCAGCATGTTCTGCCCATTAAGTCTTTTCCTAGAGCAACAAGAATTTTAGCATCGCTCATATTTTTAGGTATTGAGCTAAATACTTCTCTTATTGGAACAGCTGCAATATTTTTGTTTGGAATTTCGATACCAACGGTACTTTTGCCTGGAATAGGTGCCTCAATTCTTACGTCTTTAGCGGCTAGGGCTAAGGCAATTTCTTTATTAATACTTGTTATTCGGCTTACTTTAGTTCCAGCTTTGATTTCAACTTCAAACTGAGTTACGGCAGGCCCCTCATGAATAGCAACTACTTTACCAGTTATTTGGAAGTCATTTAAAACTTTTTCTAGAGCTATTCTATTTTGATTTAGGAATTCTGTACCATTACCTTTACTGCTTTTCTTAAGTGGGTTTAGGATGTCAAGAGTTGGAAGTTTGTAATCTCCACCACTGCTGTTTTCGATAGTAATAACTTCTTCTTGTTTAACATCTTTATTTGTTTGAATTTCGTCATTATGAAAGTTCTTTAGTTCTTCAGAAGATGTAATAATTACTTTGTCTTCTTTTGGTTCTTCTTTATAAGTTACTGGAGAAGTGTCTTCTTCTTCATCATCGTCATCACTATATTTAAATACTTTAGATTCTGATACACCTGTACCGATTTTCTTAAATAGTGAGCCAATTTTCTTAAAGATATCACCAAATGATAAATCTAGGACCATAATAGCTCCAAAAGCACCCATGACACCTAAAATAATATATGTTCCCTTTAGGTCAAAAAGATTTACGAACGCAAATGAGAATAATGCGCCTATTATTCCACCACCTGTTTGGCTTAAGTTAACGTAAGCACTGTCATTTATGGTGTCCATAAAGTTATCTATAGTATGCTGAAAGATATCTTTGGCTTTAATTAGTGTTGCATCATTTATATAATCTATATGAGAAAATGCTAAAAGTGCAATTAATACTATATATAAACCAATTAATCTACTACTAAAGAATTTAGGCGTATCTCTTTTCATTATCATGAATAGTCCTAAAATTAGAAGTAATATGATAAAGATAGCCCACCAGTTTCCCATTAGGAAGATAGCAAAAGATTTAATAATGTGTCCAACTGGTCCAAAGTTACCAATGCCAATTATACTTATTAAAACTAGGATTAAACCAGTAAGTTCAGCACTAAATTTAACTTTACCTTCATCACTATTTTTACGTTTTTTCTTTTTTGCCATATTCTTCACCATAATTATTGTACTAAATTTAATTGAAAAAATCTACCTTTATAACTTCATTTAACAGAAAAACCTTATCTTAACGATAAGGTCATAATGTTTTCATTCGGGATAATTTATTACTCGCACCATCTAGAAGCAAAAAACATTTTTAAAAGCTGTATTTACCTAATGCAATGTTAATATATTATATTTTATGCAGAATGTCATCTAATTAACCCACATTTTTAGTATGCTTCGAAAATAGTTAATTATTCTCCTTCTTGCAAGATACTTAAGAATGCCTCTGGTGGAACTTCTACAGAACCAACCATTTTCATTCTCTTTTTACCTTCTTTTTGTTTTTCTAAAAGTTTACGTTTACGTGATACATCTCCGCCATAACACTTTGCTAAAACGTTCTTTCTCATAGCACTTATAGTTTCTCTAGATATTACTTTTGAGCCTACACTTGCTTGAATTGGAACTTCAAACATTTGCCTTGGAATAAGAGTTCTAAGTGCTTTTGTTATTGCATGTCCTCTATTATAAGCTGAACCTTTATAAACGATAAGTGATAAGGCATCAACTACTTCACCATTTATTAGGATATCCATTTTAACTAAATCACTTACTTTATAATCAGATAGTTCATAGTCTAGAGAAGCATAACCCTTGGTATAACTTTTTAGTTTATCAAAGAAGTCATAAACTATTTCTGCTAATGGGAGTTCATAAATAATATTAACTCTTTTTGGATCAATAAATTCAGTCGTTTTATATATACCTCTTTTATCTTCGCATAGGTTCATGATTGCTCCAATATAGTCACTTGGAACAAAGATACTAGCTTTAACGTAAGGTTCTTTAATTAAGCTTATTTTAGTCTTATCCGGCATATTACATGGGTTATCTACCATGACTGTTTCACCATTAGTTAGAACTACTTCATAGATAACTGAAGGACTAGTCGCAATAATATCAATATTAAATTCTCTTTTAATTCTTTCTTTAATAATATCCATATGTAGTAGTCCTAAAAAACCACATCTAAAGCCAAAACCTAGAGCTTCACTAGTTTCCGGTTCGCTTGTTAAAGAGGCATCATTAAGTTTAAGTTTCATAATTGCTTCTTTTAAGGCATCATATTTATTAGGCTCTATTGGATAGATACCACTATAAACCATAGGTTTCATTGGTTTGTAACCTTCTAAACTTTTACTTGCAGGGCTTCTTTTAGTAGTAATAGTATCTCCTACTCTTACTTTATCTATTTCTTTAATGCTAGCACAAACCCAGCCTACACTACCAGTTGAAAGTTCTTTTACAATTTTTTCATCTGGAGTATTTACGCCTAATTCAGTTACCATGAATGAGGCACCATTACTCATCATAACAATTTCATCACCAGTAACTATTTTGCCACTTTTAACACATACAGATGCGATAACTCCGCGATATGAATCAAAGTATGAATCGAATATTAAAGCTTTTGTGCCATCATTTTCTATTTTAGGGCTTGGTATTTTATTAATAATTGCATCAATAATGTCCATTACTCCCTCACCCGTTTTAGCACTGCAGCATACAATATCTTCTTCTTTAAAACCTAAAACACTAATTAGTTCTTCTTTAACTTTAGGTACGTCTGCATTAGGTAAATCTATTTTATTTATAACAGGTATTATTTTTAAATCTGCATTAAGTGCTAGATATAGGTTTGCTAGAGTTTGAGCTTCAACACCTTGAGCAGCATCTACAAGTAATAAAGCTCCTTCGCAAGCTGCTAAACTACGTGATACTTCATAAGAAAAATCGACATGTCCAGGAGTATCTATTAGGTGAAGAATGTAACCATTATATTTAATCTCAACAGCATTAAGTTTAATGGTAATGCCTCTTTCTCTTTCGATGTCCATATTATCTAAGATTTGATCTTTCATCTCTCTTTTAGATACGGCACCAGTTAGTTCTAGGATTCTGTCTGCTAAAGTACTTTTACCATGATCTATATGAGCTATTATACAAAAATTACGGATATTTTCCATAAATCATCACCACGCATTATTTTATCATATCTAATAAAAGAAAAAAAGCGTTTTCGCGCTTATATGTTCTTTAGAATTTCTTCAATCTCGTCTTTAGTTTTAAAACCAATGAACTTTGTAACTAATTCTTTATTTTTGTAAATTTCAACGTATGGGATGCTCATTACTCCATGCTCACGTGCTAGATCTTCATGAGTGTCTGTATCAATTTTAATAATTTTAACGTCTTTCATTTCTTCTAGTTCTTCACCTAGCATTTTACATGGGCCACACCAGTTAGCAAAGAAATCTACTAGAGTTACTTCATTTGTCATTTCTTCCATTAAGTCTTGTTTATCTAAATAACTAATCATCATTTTCTCCTTTTCTAAAATTATCTACAACGTCACTTGCACCTTCAAAGGTAAGTTTGCCCTTGCTTATTAATTTATCTGCAGCATCTACAGTTATTATATTATGCTTTAGCAAGACTGCTAAACTTTCTTTATTTGCTAGAGTCTTGTCTTTATCATCTTCATAATTAATACAAATCATGTATACTTCATTTACTCCGTTATAAGTGTCTTTTGCATAGTTAGATAGAATTGGTGTTTTAGTAAGTAGTGTATCACTAAACTGGCTCTTATTTACAAGCTCTGATGTACTACTAATCATACTAAGTAAGAAAACAATAATAAATGAAACTAGTACTCCTTCTAGTAAGCCACAGATAAGGCCAAGTATTCTACTAGGTAGCCCTAGAATAAGGCCTGTATTTAAGAGTCTTCCCACAACACCAGTAACTTTAGCAATTATACCTAAAACGGCACTTATGAGTGCTAGAGTAACTGCATAGCTAAGTCCTTCAATAACTAGTATGTTAAATGTTTCTACGCCACTAAATTTACCAAACAGTTTAAAAAATGGAACGTAATCATATAAAATATTAGATATTGGATTCTTTAAATAGAATGCTAAAACGATAACAATAATTGTACCACCAAATGCTACTATACTATTTATTATACCCTTTTTAAAACCAATTAATGCAGATAATAATAGTACCCCTAAAATAATATAATCTATTATATTCACTTTCTATCACCTATTAAAATTATATTATACAAAACAAAAAAAATAAAGATTTATTTACAAAAATATGATATTATTAACTAGAGGTGAGCTCATGACAATTGTATTTAAGGTAAGCGATAACATTAAAGATGAGATGATTAAATATTATAGTGATAAAAAAAGAAGTAAAACTCCACCATATGCAATATTTCAGGCAGATGAAGCTGATACAAACATTACGCTTTATGAATCAGGTAAAGTTGTGTTTCAAGGTTTAAGTGCTGATATAGATGCTAATATGTGGAAAGATTTAGAGAAGTCTTGGAATAATCGTGATATTAACGCTGAAGAAACTAAAAAAGATGATAAGAAAAAGGAAGAAAAAGACACTAGATTTATCGGAGTGCCTACAATGGGTTCTGATGAGGTTGGTACTGGTGATTATTTTGGACCAATCGTTGTTACTGCGTCATATGTAGATAAAGAGCATATGAGCTTACTTAATACTTTAGGAGTAAGAGATTCTAAAAAAATAACTGATGATAAAATTATGAAGATAGCTCCGCAGATAATTAAAGAAATACCTCATGTAACGTATATTTTAGATAATAAAACTTATAATCAGAATAATCATAATATGAATAAAGTTAAAGCTATACTTCATAATAAAGTTTTATGTGAGCTTGCAAAGAAGCCTAATTTAGATTATAAATATATTGTCGTAGATCAGTTCTGCACTCCAAGAAATTATTTTACTTATATTAATGGAGCTAAAGAAAAAATAACAAAAATTACTTTTACAACAAAAGCTGAAGATAAATGTTTAAGTGTAGCTGCTTCGTCTATAATAAGTAGATATATTTTTATAAAAGAATTTAGTAAATTAGGTGATACAGTTAATACATTCTTAAAAAAAGGTGCTGGCCATGAAGTTGATGAGATTGGTGTTAAAATAGTTCAAAAGTATGGATTTAGTAAGTTAGAAGATATAGCAAAACTAAACTTTAAAAATACAGATAAAATTAAGGAGTTACTAAATAACAAGTAACTCCTTTTAATATGTTTTGTTTTATAATGTATGGGTCTTCGGAAGTGCCTGTGCCACCTAAAATTGTAACTTCTTTGTTGAGGGCAATTGATGGACGAATATTAACTGATGATAAACTAAATGTTGGTTGAATAGTACCGGCTATATAGTGATAGTACACATTAGATATCACCCTTGTTTCTTGTATATTCATCTGGTATCCTGGTGTTAATGTCCAATAGGATGAATTAGCATTTTCAAATAAATATACGCTTGTGTTTGCTAAAGATGAACTAATCATTCCTGCATATGCCATTTCATCACCTGTTAGCAAACCAACTTTATAATCTAGGTCCCCATTTCCATATATTGTATCATCTACCGTGAATTTTGATAATTTGCCGCCAATACTATCATTAGGGCATATTAAACTTGGCCCAATCCAAGTATTTTCTGTTGCCGGAGATAACCCACGAATTTCAGTAGCACTTGTATTTTCTTTAGTTGTGTTTACTTCTAATCTCTGAAAACCTTTATAGTACGTAAATTTTTTACCATATCCTAATCCAGTTGGTGTTCCATAATGTTCTTCGCCAAGTGGATTATAACTCGTATCGGTAATAATGCTTTTATCGTTACACCATATAACATCTGCAAATTTATCTTCATAATCTAAAAGATTGGATTTATACCATTCTTCTAAATTTGTAAGAACTGTGCTTTTATTTATATTTGCATGGGTATCTGCATAGTTATTCGAGTTTGGCGTGCCATACATAAAACCAACATATGCGTTATCATCATAATTTTCATTAAAGGCTGATGTAGTACC
Source organism: uncultured Bacilli bacterium (assembly GCA_934090735.1). GTDB lineage: Bacteria > Bacillota_I > Bacilli_A > RF39 > UBA660 > CAG-533. The sequence goes on along the minus strand of CAKOJR010000004.1, from coordinate 34,793 downwards.
TGTAAAAGCCGCAGTTTTACTATTGTTTACGGATGAGCATGGATTAGATAATCCAGAACTGTTATTGTTATGTAAGACAAGCTTTATAGCACCATTGCCAGTTATTCTTACTATGCGCCAGCATTTATTTGCAAACTCTACATAATTATTTTTAACCGCTCCTCTAAAATAGTAAGACGTACCATAATCATCTTCTGTACTTGCTAGGATAGCCTCTGTGAATCCTTTTGTTGAAGAAATAAGTTTTACTATATAATCGTTTTCTGTAGCACTTACTATATAATAGACTTCCAATAACTCTCTAACTGAGTTACTATTTATTTCACCTGCGGTGGTGGAATTAACATTTCGCAAATCAGATGCGACATATTTACCAACTAAATCAGAATATGAATTAATATATGTATCACTAGTTACAGTTATTCCAGTTAGTTTTAGTTTGCTCCCACTTTCTTCAAAACCGGTTCCATATGTTATGTAGCGTGTTTTTAATGTATCGTCAACCGGTAATGTAAATGTCTGTAAGTCATCTAATGTGTGAGCACTAACTTCTAGACCTGGCTTGGTAAGAGGTTCTTTAATTTCATTATTTGCTAGTATTACTTCACCTAGAGTTGTTTCTGTTTTTGAAGCATCAGTGATCACAATGATTTTGCCACCCCAAATTTTGTTTAATCCTTGCTCTAAGTTTGTTGTACTATCCATCCAGATCCTTAGATCAAAACTTTTTTCTTCATTTGCTTTTAGGCTTGTATTTAAAATAATATAACCTTGGTCATTATCGTCAAGTTCGGTTAATGTTTGTTTGCCTAATATAACTGAGGTATTATCTACTTTATCTTTTGATGATACATTTACTTTTAAATAATTATCTTTTAAATACGAATTATCTGTGCTTTCTCTATATGTACTTTTAATTGTAATATATGCTTTTACATAACTATCACAATTGTTTTTGAGAGTAAAAGTGAATGGTGTTTGTTTTATTCCATCTTCATCTTTGATAGGAAATGCTTCTGTTAAAGATATTTTAGAGTTTTCTTCAGTTAGAGTTGTACTAAAGCATGTTCTTGATGAAAGTGTATTATTTTCACTTTGACTTAAATATAATCTAAACCATGCATAAGATACACCTATAATACAAATTATTGTAATTAGCAAGCTGTAATAAATTTTCACTTTTTTCTTTTTATTATCAATATTAACTTCTTGGTTCATATATACTCACTATCTTTCTATTATTAGTATATAATACACCCCCCCTGTCAAGTTAATATTTGGCTGATTTTGCTCTATGCTTGTAAAATTTATATTTAACTTCCCGTTTTATTAAATTTTAAAAGATAACCTTTCGGTTACCCTTTATGCTATTTTTATTAAGAAGTTTTTAAGTAGCCCATATGGGCTTACATTCATACTTTTTAGATTATAATCTAGTTCTCCAAGTAAATCAAATATTTTATATAATTCATCACTTGTATATTTTCTTGCTTTATCTCTTGCTAGTTTTATTCTATATTGGTGTACTCCTAGCATTTTAGCTAGTTCCTCATTAGATAATGAGCTATTTTTAGCGTGGAATATTAGTAGATATGTGCTTGTTAGAAGACCAACAAAAGGAATAACTTCTCCTTTACCACTTTCAAATTCAGTTAGCATTGCATTTATGTTTTTATAATCTTTGTTTGTTATAGCATCACACATAGCAAAGTTTTCTTGAATAACTAATTTTGCACCGTATTCTTCTACAGTATGTTCATCTATATTGTTAGTTATCATGGATAGTTTATCTATCTCACCTAAGACTAAATCATAGTTATCATTATTAAATAGTAATAACTTATTCAAGGCATCAACTGATAACTTAATATTTTTATTTTTGGCATAGTTCATTATTGAGTTATTTAAGTCATTATATTTAAGTTCAGCTATTTCAATGACTTTACCATTTTTATTTATGTTTTTGTATAGTGATGTTCTTTTGTCAAAGTTATCCATTACTAGCACTAAAGTAGTGTTTGGATTAGGATTTTTTAGATATTCTTCCATAATACTGACATCTTTATCAGCTTTATAGCCAAATACTATAACGCATTTTTTTTCGTCGAGTAATGAGTAATAGGCACATTCTTCACAGATTTCTCTCACGCTTGTTTCATTAAAACTTAATTTAATAATATTGGGAATATCTTTGGTTATTTTTTCTAGTTCGTCATTAAGTAGTCTTAAGGAGAAACTTTTTATTAAGTATGTATTCATATTAATCCTTTACTATACCAAATTTATTAAATGGGTAAATTATTATATTTGTTTTTCCTAATATTTGACTTTTTTTAACTGGGCCAATTGCTCTACTATCTTGTGATACTTTACGGTTATCTCCCATAACAAAGTATTCATCACTTGATAGTTTTACTTCTTCGAAGTCTTCCATATTAGATAGAGCGTATTTATCTTCTACTACTTTTTCATTAATATAAAGTTTGCCGTCAATATAAGCTACACTTTCACCAGGAAGACCAATAATACGTTTAATAATATATGTTTTGCTTGTTTTTACAACAACTATATCAAATCTTTTTAGGCCATTTACTTTAGCACCTAATTTATTTAAAATCATAAGATTTCCATCATATAGAGTTGTTTCCATACTAGGACCATTTACTTTAATTGGGGTTGCAATAAAGGTTCTAATAATAATTACTACAAGGATAATTATTAAATAGGGAACTGCTTCGCTTATCACTTCTTTGTTTGGATTTATCTTATCATTTTTTTTCAATTTAATCACCTAATTAATTATATCAAAGAAAAAAACTTCTATAAAGTGATTTATAGAAATTTTCTCATTTTCTTAAATGCATCGTTATTATCAAGTGTGGTATCTGCTAGTTCTTTAAATAAAGCTTTTTGCTCTCTATCTAGTTTATTTGGAATAATGACATTTGTAATTATGTACATATCTCCTAGTTTGCCATGCTTTTCATCATCGATACCAGCACCTTTAATTTTAATTTTTTCGTTGTTACCAGTTCCTGCTGGAATGTCTACTTTTATTTTGCCTCTTATTGATGGAACTTCAATGGTTGCACCAAGAACAGCATCAGTAATTGTTATTGGACAAACTAAGTAAATATCTTTACCATCTCTTTTAAATAATTCATGTTCTTTAACGCTAAACTCGATGTAAACGTCTCCGTTTGGTCCACCATTAGTACCAGCCGAGCCTTTACCAGACATTCTCATTTGATCACCATCTTCGACTCCTCTAGGGACTCTTAAAGTAATGGTTTTTTCATGCTTTACTATTCCCTTACCTCTGCATGCTGAACACTCTTTATCATAAGTTTTTCCATCACCATGACACGTAGGACAAACAGTTTCAGTTTGAATTACACCAAATAAGCTACGTTGCTCGCTTATTACTCTTCCTCTTCCGTTACATCTAGAGCATGTGTGAGAGCCAGTTCCACCTGCACCACCACATGAAGAACAAGCTTCATTAACATTTATTTTAAATGATTTTTCACAGCCAAATGCAGCTTCATCAAATGTTAAGGTCATTTTTACTAGAGAATCTTCTCCTTTAGTAGGTCTATTTGTTCTAGAACTTCTTCTAGAGCCACCGCCCATTAAGTTTTCGAAAATATCACTTAAGTCAATGTCGCCAAAGTCAAAGCCGGAGAAGCCTCCGCCAAAGCCACCTTGGAAGCCACCAAAACCTGAGCCAGCGCTTCCATCAAAAGCTGCAGAACCAAACTGATCATATTGTTTTCTTTTTGTTTCATCGCTTAAAACAGAATATGCTTCACCAATTTCTTTAAATTTTTCAGCAGCACCAGGCTCTTTGTTGACGTCTGGATGGTATTTTTTTGCGAGTTTTCTAAAGGCACTTTTTATTTCATCAGCAGATGCTGTTTTACTTACACCAAGTGTTTCATAATAATCTTTTTTTGCCATTAATTATCACTTTCCTTGTCAAATTCATCTATTAAATTACTAAAGAAATTAACTGCATTTTCATATACTTCTTCTTTAGTCATATCTACTCCTATTTTCTTTAGAAGTTCTACTGGATAATCAGTATCGCCCATTTTTAGGAAGCTAATATATTTGTTTTTCATATCATCTTGATTATTGATTATCTTACTTGCAATCATGATTGCGGCACTTACTCCTGTAGCATACTTAAATAGGTAGAATGGATAGAAATAATGTTCTCTTCTAATCCATGAGTATTTACTGTTATCATCAAGTTTAACTATATCGCCATAATATTTGCTTCTAATATCATAAGTAGTATCTGATAAATACTGGGCATCAATCATTTCACCATTATCAATTAGAGCGTATGCTTTATTTTCTAGTTCTCCTTCTAAGCAAGCATCAAATAAGTTGTTTTGAATTAAATTTATTAAGTTATATAGAGCAATTAGTTTTAAATTCTTATTGCGGCTATGCTCAATAACGTAGTTACTTAAGATGATTTCATTTGTTAGAGATGCTACTTCTGCTACAAAGATATCATTGTTATAGTCGTGTTTATTATTCTCTTGCTGACTTAAATAGAAGTTTACGGCATGACCTAGTTCGTGAGCTACTGCTGATACATCGCCAAACTTACCAAAGAAGTTTGTGAGTACTACTGGATGAGCTCCGTAGCATGATGTGCAGTATGCTCCACTAGCTTTACCTTTATAAGAACAGTAATCAACCCACTTTTCATCAAAAGCTTTTTCAATTATATTATGATATTCATCACCATATATTTTAGTTGCTTCACCGATTAGATACTGTGCATCTTCAATACTAAAACTCATCTCATCAGTAAGAATTTGGGCATTTAGGTCGTAGTAAGCAAGTTCTTTAAGGCCTAAACTATTTTTAATTAATTTTAAATATTTTTGATAAATAGATAGGTTCTTATTTATTACTTTGTATAGTGAATCTATAACGCTTTTAGGAATATTTGAACTAAATAGTAAAGAGTCTATTGTGCTTGAAAATTTACGTATTTCAGCCATACTAGAAGTATTTTTCATATTACTAACTAGGTTTTCAGCAAAGATATTTTTAAATTCTGAAGTTTTACCAGTTAGTTTTTCGTAGGCATCTCGTCTTATATTACGATCAGTGCTTTCCATGATGATATGGTAGTTACTGTTAGTAATTTTACGTGTTTCTTTTTCCGATTTAACTTCTCCATAATCAAGAGTGCTATTTAAAAGAGTCATATTAACATTTTTAAATGTATGATTAGTACTAGTTAGTTTAGCAATTAGTTTTTCTTCACTACTAGATAACATATGCTCTTTTTCTCTTAAAATATTAGTTACGTAAAATTTATATTTATTTAGTTTTTTAGTTTCTAGAAGTTTTTCTACTTTATTAGTTTCTTCTTTAATAATTTCTGGCTCGATAAAGCTTGATGCGGCGCAGAAGTCATTATATGTTTTATAGATTTTATTATAAAGCATGCTAGCATCTGCATCTTCTAGGGCTTCATCATGTCTTAAGGATGCATAGACAAATAGTTTAGTTAATCTTGATTCATATGCAAAATATTCTTCTAAAGTTTGATAAAGCATGTTAGCACTTTTAGTAACTTTACCTTCATAACTTTTAATGTTTTCAAACTCTTTAATTATTTTAAGATAATCTTTTTCCCACTCTTTATCCTCCTTATAATATGAAGTTAAATCCCATTTATAAGCTTTAGGTGTTTCTTTTCTATTTTTATATTCCACTCTTACCTCCAAGAAAAGTTCTAGTTTATTCTAGAACCTTTAGTCTTTATTAACGAACTCAGCTTCTTCTGGTCCATTATTTTCATTATTATTGTTTGTATTTGCTTGGTTTTGTTTAGCAGCTTCTTCATATACTCTAGAAGCTAGACCCATAGCTTTTTCATTTAAAGCTTTAGTTTTATTTTTAATATCTTCGATGTCCTTTCCTTCTAGGCTCTTTTTAAGATCACTTATTAAATCTTCTACTTCTTTCTTTTCTGCATCTGTTAATTTTTCACCTAAATCTTTAACAGCTTTTTCAGTAGCAAAGATTGTTTGATCTGCTTCATTTCTAGTATCAGCTTCTTCTTTACGTTTTTCATCAGCAGCTTTATTAGCTTCTGCTTCTTTAACCATCTTATCAATTTCTTCATCACTTAAATTAGTATTTGAAGTAATTGTAATTGATTGTTCTTTATTAGTACCTAAATCTTTAGCTTTAACATTTACGATACCATTAGCATCAATATCAAAAGTTACTTCGATTTGTGGTACACCTCTTGGAGCTGGAGGAATGTTTCCTAATTGAAATCTTCCTAAAGTTTTATTATCTGCAGCCATTGGTCTTTCACCTTGTAATACATGAATATCAACAGCTGGTTGATTATCTACAGCAGTACTAAATACTTGACTCTTACTTGTTGGAATTGTTGTATTTCTTGGGATAAGTACTGTCATAACATCACCTAGAGTTTCAATACCAAGTGATAGTGGTGTTACGTCTAATAATACTAAATCGTCAACTTCACCAGTTAGAACTCCACCTTGAATTGCAGCACCCATAGCAACAACTTCATCTGGGTTAACACTCTTATTAGGTTCTTTACCTAATTCTTTTTTAACAAGTTCTTGAATGTAAGGAATTCTTGTTGAACCACCAACTAATAATACTTCATCAATATCACTAGCTTTTAGTTTAGCATCGCTTAATGCTTTACGAACTGGCTCCATAGTACTATCAAATAAGTCACGGCATAAGTCTTCGAATTTAGCTTTTGATAAGTTCATATCTAAATGTACTGGACCATCTGCTGTTTGACTAATAAATGGTAAGTTAATGTTAGTAGTGCTCATTCCACTTAAGTCTTTTTTAGCTTTTTCAGCAGCGTCTTTAATTCTTTGCATTGCCATCTTATCACCAGATAAGTCAATACCATGTTCTTTCTTAAATTCATCTACGATATAATCCATAACAACTTTATCGAAGTCATCTCCACCTAAGTGATTATTTCCTGCAGTAGATTTAACTTCAAATAAGCCATCACCAATTTCTAGGATAGATACATCAAATGTACCACCACCTAAATCGTAAACTAAAATAGTTTGATTTTTATCTTGTTTGTCTAGTCCATAAGCAAGAGATGCAGCAGTTGGTTCATTAATAATTCTTTCAACTTCTAAACCAGCAATTTTACCAGCATTTTTAGTTGCTTGTCTTTGGGCATCATTAAAGTATGCAGGAACAGTAATAACTGCTTTAGTAACTTTTTCACCTAAATAACTTTCAGCATCTTTCTTTAATTTCATTAAGATCTTAGCACTAATTTCTTCAGGTGTATATTTTTTACCTTCTGCTTCAACCTTTTCACCAGTACCCATTAATCTTTTAATAGAACTGATTGTATTTGTTGGGTTTGTAACGGCTTGTCTTTTAGCAGTAATACCAACTAGTTCTTCACCATTTTTAAAAGCAACAACACTTGGGGTAGTACGGTCCCCTTCAGGAGTAACGATAACTTTTGGTTCTCCTCCTTCTAATACAGCTACACATGAATTTGTAGTACCTAAATCTATACCAATAATTTTACTCATATATATCATCCTTTCCTTTTTAAAGTAAATTATTCGTTAACTTTGACCATTGCTGGTCTAATAACTTTATCTTTATACATATAACCTTTTTGTAATACTTCTAAGATTACACCACTAGGTTTAGTTTCATCTTTTTCAGTAAGAACAGCTTGATGATAGACTGGATCAAACTCTAATCCATCACACTCTATTTCTTTAACTTCAATATTATTTAAAACATTTACAAATGAACCATAAATCATTTTAAATCCACTTAAGAATTTACTAACCTCATCAGATAAATCATTATCATCTAACTTAATAGCTCTTTCAAAGTTATCTAGTATTGGAAGTAAGCTTTTAGCTAAATCTTCATTAGCATACTTAAGCATATTTGATTTTTCAGTTTCATTTCTTTTTTTGTAGTTTTGCATTTCAGCAGCAAGTCTTAAAACCTTTTCGCTTGATTCTTTTAATTCGTTTTTAAGTTTATGATTTTCTTCTTCAAAATGTTTTAATTCTTTATTTTCTTTTATTTCTTTTTTATTTTTCTTTTCTTCTTTTTCCATGTCCTCACCTTTCTATGTAGTTCTTTAAATAATTTAAAAGTGTTACAACTTTATCATATTCCATACGCTTAGGTCCTATTATGGCAATAGTTCCTTCTTCTCCATCAATGTTATAACTAGTTCTAATGACTGTTACATTCGGGTCAAATTTGTTTTCCTCTCCAATAAAGATATTGATATCTTTGTCATCAGTTTCAATTTTTTTAATAAGATCTAAATTTTCAAGTTTACCAATCATATTTTTAATCTTTTCAGGACTATCATACTCTGGCTGCTTTAAAATATTTGTCTTTCCTTGGAAGAAAATATCACTATTTTTAACATTGAAATCGTTAAATGCATCGTAAAAGAAATTCATGACTCTTTCGTAGGCTTTGATTTGACTAGCAATAATTGGCTTAATTTCATATTCAAGTTTACTATTAATATCACTGAGTTTAGTTCCAACTAATTTTCTATTAATAAGTTCGCAGGCTTTAATCATTTCATCCATACTAATTGCTTCTGGGATATTGCTTTGCTTATTTTCAACATGTCCCGTATTAGTAACAACTACTGCTACGATTTTTTTATCATCTATTGGGACGATACTAACTTGTTTTAAAGTATTATTATCGCTATCTTTACCTAAGACAATACTTGTATAATTTGTGATGTCACTTATTATTTCCATACATTTTACTATAGCATCACTAATAACTAAATCTTTATTATTAAGAATTGTCTGTAATTTTAAAACTTCATCACCAGTAAGTTCTTTGGGTTTCATTAAATTATCTACATAATATTTATAACCTGCTTCACTAGGAACTCTACCACTTGAGATATGAGTTTTTTCTAAATAGCCTAAACTTTCTAAGTAAGCCATATCATTACGGATTGTTGCACTAGAGCATTTTAACTTCTTTACTAAGCTCTTAGATCCAACAGGCTTAACTATCTTAATGTAAGTTTCTACAATAAGTCTTAATAGTTCATTTTGTCTATTATTCAAATTATAGCCTCCTTTTAGCACTCTTTTCTTTCAAATGCTAATATCATTATAATATTATGCGTAGCACTTGTCAATATATGAGTGCTAATTTTTAAAAAATTTTGTCAAATAAAAAAGAACCATTTGAAAGTTCTTAATTATTCTATAACATATGGATCTTCTGAAGTACCTGTCCCACCAGATATTGTTATATCAGATTTAAGAGCAATAGATGGCCTCAATCCTGAAGATATATTAGGTTTTCGCTCAAGTAGTGTTCCAGATGTCCATCCAGTAATTCTATAACCAGATGATGTATCTGCTTCAAAAGGTGCCATGCTCCACCAAGAAGTAGTGCCAGTATTTTCTTGTAAATATAATGCATCGTTGAATTCACGATAGATAGAGCCTGCATACGCAATTTCGTCCGCAGTTAATAATCCTATTTTATAATCTAAATTACCATTTCCATTTGTAGTATCATTAACAGTAAATTTTGATAGTTTTCCACCATTATTATCATTTGGACATATTAAACTTGGTGCTGCATATAATTTTGCATTTCCACCATAAATTCTATTATAAGTGCCATATCCCGTTCTATTAGAACCGTATCCAAGACCCGTATAATATGTTGTGCCACTGGTCCATACACTAAATGTACTTTTGTCATTACACCATATTGTATCTGCTAATTCGTCTGTATATGGGATTAAATTATTTTCATACCAGGTTTCTAAATTAGTAAGGATTGTACTTTTATTTATATTTGCATGAGTACTAGTATAATCACTTGCACCGACTTCACCATACATAAAACCTATATATGCATTATCTTTATAAGACGAATTAAATGTACTTTTATATGTTTCACCATTATAATTAGCAAAGGCAGCGGTGAAACTGTTATTAGATGAAGAACATGGATTAGACTTGCCGGAAGTATTATCATTATGAAGAACTAATTTTATTGAGCCATCTCCTGTTATTCTTACTATTCGCCAGCATTTATTAGCAAACTGTACATAATTATTTTTTACTGTTCCTCTAAAGTAGTACGATGTGCCATAATCATCTGCTGTGCTTGCCATTAATGCTTCTGTTGTTTGCTTATTAGAGCTTAAAATTTTATAAGTAAAGCTTGTTGCAGTAGCACTTGTAACATAATAAATTTGAGATAAGTTAGTAGTTGTTTTCATTGTTCCTGCTGTACTTGAACCCATCACACGTGAGGCACTTTCTACAAGATAATTACCAACCAGACTGGAATATGAATTTGCGTATGTATCTGCAGTTACTGATGCACCTGTTAGATCAAAGCCCGTTCCATTTGCTTTCCAACCAGTCCCATATGTGACATAATACGCTTGATATGTTGACGATACTTCTTCAGTAAATATGTCATTAGTATCTTCTAATGTATGAGCACTTACTTCTCTACCTGGAGCTGTAAGTGGAGTTTCGATTTTATTATTTGCTAGTATTGTTTCACGTAAAGATTTTTCAGTATTTGCAGCTCTACTTACAACAACTATTTTGCCAGCCCATGTTTTGTCTAAACCTTGTTCTAAAGTAGTTGCACTATCCATCCAGATTCTTAAATCATAACTTTTTTCCTCGTTTGCCTTTAAGTTATCGTTTATTATGATATAACCTTTTTCATTATTTTCTAGATCTGTTAATGTAAGAGAACCAAGTATTTTTGATGAGTTACTGGTGGTATCTTTTGGTGATACATTAACTTTTACATGGCTATCTTTCAAATATACTTCATCTGGGCTTTCTCTATGTGTACTATCAATTGTAATATATACTTTTACAAAATCATTACAATTATTTTTTAGTGTGAATGTGAATGGTGTTTGTTTTAGGCCGTCTGCATCACTTATTGGGAAAGCGTCTGTTAAAGCTATTTTTGAAGTGTCTTCAGTTATGCTTGTACTAAAACAAGTCCTTGAAGCAAATGTATTATCTTCACTTTGACTTAAATATAATCTAAACCAAGCAAAAGAGACTCCAATTATACAGATTACTGTTAAAAGTAAACTATAATATATCTTAAGTCTCTTTTTTGTTTTATCTATACTAGAATTATTTTCCATGTGATATCCCTATCTTCCTATTAAAAATTATAGGTTACTATTTTTTTAAAGTCAAGGGAATAATTTTGTATTTTGTTAATCAACAATGTATGGGTCTTCCGAGGTGCCAGAACCGCCCGAAATTGTTGCTGATGATACTAGAGAAATGGCCGGACGTACGCCGTTGCCGTTGTTAACGCGGCCGTTGTACAAGTCACTCAAGTACACGACCCAAACGTCAGCGCGACCGCCACTGAAGTGGCCAGGCGACAAGGACCACCACCAATTCGTCCCAGTATTCTCTTGTAAATATGTTGAACGATTATAATTATAATAAGTAGAACCAGAGAACGCAATCTCATCCGCTGTTAATAATCCGATTTTATATGTTAAATTTCCATTTCCTTTTGGTGTATCACTTACAGTAAATTTAGACAATTTACCACCATTATTATCATTAGGACAAATTAAACTAGGACTTGCATATGACGTAGCGTCGCCACCATAAATTCTATTATATGCTCCATATCCCGTTTCATTTGTTTCATATCCGAGTCCTGTTCCATATGTAGAGCCGTTTTTTAGTGTTATAAATGTACTTTTGTCATTACACCATATTGTATCTGCTAATTTGTCAGCATATGACGCCAAATTATTTGTATACCATGTCTCTAAATTTTTAAGAATATCACTCTTATTATTATTTGCATGTGCACTTGCATAATTACTTGCTCCAGCAGTACCATACATAAATCCAATATATGCATTATCATCATAACTTGAATTAAATGCACTTGTATATGTTGTTCCAGAGTATCTTGCAAATGCAGCATTAGTGCTATTATTTGCTGATGAACAAGGATTAGCAGCCCCTGCTGTATTATCATTATGAAGAACAAGTTTTACAGAACCATCGCCTACTATCCTTACTATTCTCCAGCACTTATTCGCAAACCGAACATAATTATTTTTAACCGTGCCTCTAAAATAATAGCTGGTACCATAATCATCTTTTGCAGATGCAAGTAATGCTTCAGTTGTATTTTTATTTGAAGTTATTTGTTTATATATATAACTACTCGAAGTAGCACTTACCACATAATATACACTACTTAAATTAGTCGTTGTTTTCATTGTTCCGGCAGTAGCAGATCCAGCATCAGATGCATTCAAACTAACAAGATATTTACCAACCAAGCTAGAATACGAGTTAGCATATGTATCACTTGTTACTGTTGCTCCAGTTAAATTAAACTTTGTACCATTTGCTTCATAACCAGTACCATATGTAAAGTAATAAGCCTGGTATGTTGATGAAACACTTGTTGTTTGACTTTCAACATCATCTTTTGTATGAGCACTTACTTCTTTTCCTGGTGTTGTAAGTGGAGTCTTAACCTCATTATTTGCTAAGATTGCTCCTGCTAGTGAAGTTTTACTTGGCTCTGTAACAATTACTATTTGACTAGGATATGACATACCAGCTGCTTGTTCTTTGGTTGTATCGTAGTCTATCCAGATTCTTAAATCATATTCTTTACTTTCTTTTGGACTTAAAACTACTTCTTTTAAGATATAGCCGTTATCTTTATTTTCTAGTTCTTTAGTAGCTTGGTCACCTACTATTAAAGAGCCACTATTGGTTGTACCTTTTGATGATACATTAGCTTTAATATATTTACTAAGTATGTAGTTAGCCTCTCCTTCTTTTAATGGATCTAGGGTAATATAGGCTTTTACATATTTATCACAAGTGTTAGTTAGTTTAAATGTAAATGGTGTTTTTTTCATACCATTTTCGTCTGATATAGGGAATTCATTTGTTAAGTTTAGTGCACTATTTTCTTCAGTTAGGGTTGTTGTAAAACATGATAGTGCGGTTACGGCATTGTTATCTCCCTGCCTTAAGTAGAGTGTAAAAAAAGCAAAAGAGACTCCAATGAAACATATTACACTTATTAGTAAACTGTAATATATTTTAAGTCTCTTTTTTGAATTTTCTAATTTATTATCTTTACCCATATACTATCCCTACTTTACTATTAAAAGTATACAATAGATAAATATATGTGTCAAACTTTTTAAGGTTTCATAAATAGAACAGTTATTGCTAGACCTACACCTGCGATAATAACGGCACTTACGATTGTTATTACTTTAACGTATCCATTTGGATTGGTCTTTTTTAAAACACGCACTTCTCCTTGCTCTTTCATTGCTTGTTCTTGTTTTTCTTTTTCGGCACTTAATTCATTTATTTTGCCTTGATAAGCATTTACAAAGGCAATATCTTCTGGGTCAGTGCTATTTTTTATTTCTTCTACGTATGCATCTAAAGCATCTTGTTCTTCTCTTATGATTGTTCCTTTTAAAAATAATTCTAAATAATGTTTCATCATCATTTTAGTATCAGCACTAAAAACCATATTAACCACCTATACACTCATTAATTCTGTTTCTTTTTCTTTGACTTTTTCATCAACAATCTTATTGTATTTAGTAATAAGATCTTGAATTTCTTCGTTATACATGTTTTCTTCATCTTCTGGAAGTTCTGCTTTTTTAACTTGATTTCTAGCATCTTCTCTAGCGTTTCTAAGTGCTACTTTAGCATCTTCTCCCATTCCTTTAACTTGTTTAACGTAGTCTTTTCTTCTTTCCTCGTTAAGTTCAGGTATTGTTAAGATAACCATTTCACCGTTATTTGTTGGTGTAATACCTAAATTAGCTTCATGAATTGCTTTTTCAATTTCTTTAACTAGACTTTTATCAAATGGTTTAATAAATAGTTGTCTAGCTTCTGGAACTGTAATATTTGCTACTGTATTAAGTGGAGTGCTTGCTCCATAATACATTACATTTATTCCGTTAAGCATGGCTGGATTAGCTCTACCTGCTCTTACGTTTGTAAATCTTGCTTCCATATTTTCTATGGCTTTTTTCATTTTTGTTTCTGCTTCTTCAATATACATAAAATCTCTCCTCAAATATTATTATTACAAAATTACCTTGCAAATGCAAGAACTCCAAGTAAAATTCCGATTAAAACTGTAACTTCAATGATAGTAATTGCAATTATTCGTCCATTAGTGTTGATTGGTTTTATTCTAAGCGGTTTTTTGCCAGGATTTTTTTCTAACATTTTATTTTTATTTATTTTAATAATTTCCATGTATCTATTAAATAAATCATTTTCTTTTTGATTTCTTAGTTTATTTGCTAGATATTCATTTATATATAAGTCTAGGGCATTTTGTTCATCAAATGTTATTTGCCCTTTTTCAAATAGTTTTAAGCATTTGCTTATATATCTATGGATACTTGCTTCTTCTTCATCTGTTAAATTGTTTTGTTCTAATTTTTTATAAAGCTCGGCAAAGTCATAATACCCGATTAGTGATGGAGCTCCTAGAATATTTAGTCTTTCTTTTAGAGCATTCTTTAATGCGTTAATGTCATCTTGTGAAACAGCATCTGGGTAATCACTTACATAACTTTCTATTTCATCTATGTAATCTGTTAAATAGTCAGCGTCTGTTATGTTATTTATAGATACTAATATATCACTTAAATTTACTATTTTTCCATTTCTAATACTAGGTTCTAAGTTCATATGCTCTCCTTTATTATATATATTATAAAACAATTCTTTAAAATTTAAAAGAAAAAACGGTAAGTTTACCGCTTTTCACATGTAGTTTAACCATTACATATTATATACTAGGTGATTCTTATGTATCCAAATAATAATGGTTTTAATAATTTTTTCAGGGGTTTTTGGTCTTTTATTTGGTTTTTAATTTTATGTACTTTAATTTTTTATCAGTTAATTATTACTTTTTTCTTTCCTTTAAGATGGAATATTTGTATTCTGTTAATCGAAATTTTTTTACTCTTCTTTATTCTCTACCGAGTAATATGGCCTTATTAATTTTTCAGTTTCGTTTATATAGTCAAATACTTTACTAGCATTTATGGTGTTTGTCATTTCATCTTTTCCTTGTTTAAGCTTTATGGGAAAAGAAAGCATTAAAAAGAGTAAATGTTTTTCTTCATCAAGTAAGTCAAATGATTTTAGGTATTTATCTAGAAAATTACTGTAGGTGTATTTTCCGAAGTCATTATGATATAGATTTATTAAATCGAGTATGGGTGTATCAACCGTGTAATGATCCCAGCTTATAAATTTGTTATCAATAAAGTGGTCTATACTTAAGTTGTTGTGACAGTAGACTACTCTTTCTTTTGTTTTATCTTTTACTAAGTTATACCAGGTTTCGGCTTCACTTGTTAGAAATTCAGTTAATGATTTCATTTTGCTTCTTCCTTCTAGAATAACTTGTTCTGATGGAAGTAAGACTTCTTTAATTTCTAAGTTATTAAATAGATTTTCATAGTAGTTGTCTAGATAGGTAATGTTACTTATAATGTTTTCATAAATTTCTTTTATTTTATCAGTACTAATATCTTTAAAGAAGGCAGTTTTGGTGTGAAGGCTAGCTAGTACTTTAGCCATGTCTAATGATTTTTGCTCGATTGGAACATTTGGCTCACTAACCACTTTATAGACGTATTCATCATCTAATTCATCTACAAGCGCTGGGTATGAAGTAAATGATCTAGAGTTTAAGTAATCATATAATGATTTAATGTCTTTACTTTTTTTCTTAATAACAAATCTTCCTTCGTCAGTATCTACTATTTTGCTTTTGCCACTTATAGTGATTTTTTTGGGATTAAAGACCTCACTAATTTTCTTCATTTTCTGGTATAACTAGTTTCATATTAACTTCTAGAGCTTCGAATGTATTATATTTTTTAAGTTCAGTTAGAGTTATTTTATATTTATCTAGAATACCTTCTAGGGTATCACTTTGCATTACTGTATGGACATGATATTTTACATATGTTTCATCAGCATTGATACTACCAATAATATTATTTGTGCTTATCTCTGATGGTTTATCTTCTTTAACTTCTTCTTTAGGAGTTTCTTCTGTTTGTTTAGGTTCTTCTGCTGGAATATTTAGAATTTCTTCTTTGCTTATTTCTTTAAATCTTGGTTCATCTTCTGTTAGGTCTACTACTTCAGCATCTGTTTTGTTTAGAAATTCATCTAAGTCTTTTTCGTCAGCAAACTCAATTAGACTTTGCTCACCACTTACAATGTACTCGATATGAACATGTAGTTCATCGTTATTATTTAGTTCATATGTAAAGTCTGTTATTTCTAAATTAACTGTATCTAAGTTAATGTTACTCCTTATTTCATGGGTAAATGGTAATTTAAAACTAAAGTCTTCTTTATTGATGCTTATTTCATGCAAACGATAATCTCCAGAGATTATAAAGTCTCCTTCTAAGTTTGAACCGTTTATATCCTCATCATGTTCTACAGATATACTGGTTATTTCAAAGATACTATCTTTAAAGAGAAAATCTCTTTCTACTACAAAAGCCTCACTCATATAATCAATCCTTTCAACTAATTATATGAGGACATTAAAAAAGTAGACTAATAAGTCTACATGGTTATGATTTGCATCCTGCTGCGCAGTAATATAGATTGTCTGTTTTAGTTTTAGTGTAATTATTATCTTTAAATTCATATTTATATTCATATACAGTTATTCTATCATCATATTCGTATAAATGATTATCTTTTACGATAAAGGTGTTTATCGTTTCTACATCACTATCTGTAAAGTTATTGTGCTTATCATAATTAACTATTCCATACTGATAATTACGGCCTAAATCCAATACAAGGCTAAAATATTTATCACTTTTGTCGCTTTTTATAATAAGCATTCTATCATTAGGTAAAGTGTATAAATAATAATTGTTGTAATCGTCTGATGAGATAAAAGTTCTTTTTAGATCTTCACTTATTACTTCATTACATAACTTCTTATCAAAGTTAATTAAATCAAGATTTAGTGAGGTTAAATATGTTCCGTTTGTATCAATAACTAGAAGGATATTATTATCTATGTTATATACTGAAAAGTTATAATTATTCTTTTCTATCTTTTTGGTACTTTTACATATAAGTTTATCATTTGTTGGTGTGTTATTATTAGTATTATTATCACTTTTAAAATTAATTATATTCGTTACGTATAAGATGCTAAATGTACACGTACAAAGGACAAGAGCTACAATAAAACCAAATATACTTTTTTTCATATTCCGCCTCTATTATGAATATATCAAAAAAAGTAGTATGTTTCAACTACTTCTTCTTAAATAAATATTTTTTAATTTCACTATAGTTACTTGCGTGAATTAGAGCCATTTCTTTTAAAATAAATAGTGGTAAGTCTTTTTCATCGTCTATATTATCTTGTGGTAAGTAAACTGTTCTGATGCCAGAATTATAGGCAGTAATTATTTTTTCTTTTAGTTTACTTACTTTTAAAATATTACCATAAAGATCAATATTACCTAGAAGTGCTATATCGCTTGCTACTTCTTTATCATTAATTAAACTTAAAATACTTGTAACAATACCTACTGAGCCACTTGCACCATCAATCATGAAGTTTGAACCACTAAAGTTTAAATATAAACCCTTTTTCTTTAGTTCTAGAAGGCCTTCACTATCTAGATAAGCTAAACAAACATTAATAGCATCTTTTAGTTTATCGCCAACGTTACCCGTTATAGTTAGCGAGCTATAGTTATTGTATGCAGCTTGTACTTTTAACATAGTTCCACCAAAAGTGGTTACCCCAACTATATTTACTTCACCAATATTATTAGTTTTGTTATTGTTTGTAAATAGTTTGTTACCTAGAATTATTTCTAAGTCACTTGGAGTTATTTCTTTGACTTTATTAATGACTAAGTATCTTACTACTTTATCTAGTAATCTATTTAGTTCACGCACTCCTGATTCCATTGTATAGTATTTAATTATGTCTAAAATAACTTCTTCAGAAATATTTAGTTTAACATTATATTTAGAGCATATTACGTTCATTAAATACATTGATGCAATATCTTTTTTGTCGTAAATGGTATAGCTTGGAAGGTAGATTAGTTCTAATCTGTCTCTTAAGATACTTGGTATTTCTTTGGAGTCATTAGCAGTTAAAATGAATAAACACTTAGATAAATCAAAAGCTTCTTCAATATAGTTATCGGTAAATTCTTTATTTTGTTTTGTGTCTAGAATATCTAAAAGAACACTTGCAGGATCCCCTTTGTAATCTTTAACCAGTTTGTCAACTTCATCTAAAAGGATTACCGGATTATTAGTTCCACATTTAATAATTGAGGAGATTATTTTCCCGGGAGCTGATCCTAGATAAGTACGTCTATGACCAATAAGCTCTGATGAGTCATTAAGGCCGCCTAAACTAATTTTAGTAAACTCTCTTTTAAGAGCACTTGCGATAGTTCTAGCAATACTTGTTTTACCAATACCTGGAGCGCCAACTAAACAAATAATTGGATTTTCTAGGCTGGGGTTATTTTTCTTTAAAATAGCATAGTCAATAATTCTTGTTTTTACTTCTTCTAGTCCATAATGGGTTTTATCTAGTTCTTTTCTAATTTTATCTTTGCTTGTTTCTTCAGTGCTAGTATTTTCATATGGTAGTGATAAAAGAGTTTCAATGTACGTTCTAATCATCGATACTTCTGGACTACTTGCTGGAGTGTACTTATATCTTTCGAGCTCATTGTTTAATTTATTTTTAACGCTTAGTGGAGCATTAAACTCATCTACTCTACTCTTAAGAGTGGATAGTTCATCATCTTTAGAAGAGGCTATGCCCAGTTCTTCATTTAATTTTTTAATTTTTTCTTTGATAACAAATTCTTTTTGTTCTTTAGAAAAACTTTCTTTGATTTCTTTTTCGATTTTACCATCAAGTTTAAATATCTCTAGTTCGATATTAATTTCCTTGATAAGAGTCTTTGCTCTTGCTATGTCATCGAATTCATTCATGTAGTAGATTTTTTTATCTTTTGAAAGCCTTAAGAATGTTACGATAATATCAGTTATATCGCCAAGAGATGAACTATTATTTATTTTAGTTATAATACTGTTATCTATTTCAGGATTAATTTTAATATAAGTATTAACAAGTGCTATAAGTTTTTTTCTTAAAGCAGTTTCTTCTAAACTTTCACCTTTATCTATATAAAGCATTTTAGCATTTCCTATAAGAATACTTTTATCAGTAGGATAGCTTTGGTAGTTATTTATTTTAACTCTATTTAATCCTTTAAGAACTACCCGGTAATTATTATTAGGAAGAACTATTTTAGAGTTAATGAGAGTAAGTACTCCGCTTTTAGGTAAGTCAGTGATAGTTGGAGATTCTTCTAAAGTATTTGAAGGAAGAACAATTAAAACTTTATTAGAGAACTCTATTGTGCTTAAGTCTATAACTTTTTTAGATAGTTCATTATTTAGTTCAATGCGGACTTCTTGGGAAGGTAATATTGTGAGTTTTTTTAGTAATAAAACGGGTATATTCTCTTTCATGTATCTTCCCCCAGACGTTGTTTTTATTATATATTTTTAAACTTTATTTGTAAACCCTTTAACTTAAATTATTGGAAAATAAAAGTCATAAATAATGAATATCTATGACTTTAAAATTATTTTACAACGTAAGGGTCTTCTGAGGTGCCTGTACCACAGGAAATTTCAGTATCAGATACTAGAGAAATGGCAGGACGCAACCCATAACTACATTCCACACCACCGGCACAACTTATATTATTTGCTCCAGCCAGAGAAACATCAGCGGTACTACCATTAAATCTTATAGGTGACATAGTCCACCAATATCCTTCAGCATTTTCTTGCAAATACGCAGATAGATTATAAGTACTTGTAGAGCCAGAAAACATTATTTCATCTTTCGTTAACAACCCTATCTTATATATTAAATTTCCGTTTCCATTTACGGTATCATCCACAGTAAATTTAGATAATTTTCCTCCATTATTATCATTCGGACATATCAAACTCGGAACTCCATATGATGTTGTACGAAAATTACCATCATAATATCTAGTCCATGTACTATATCCGGTTTCGTTTGTACCATATCCTAATCCTGTACCATAAGTGTCACCATTAATAAAAGAAGTAAATGTACTCTTATCATTACACCATATCGTATCTGCAAGTTTATTAGTATATGAGGTAAGATTATTTGTGTACCATGTTTCTAAATTTGTAAGAATAGTACTTTTATTTGTATTAGCATGAGTACTAGCATAATCAGAAGCTCCTGTCTGTCCATACATAAATCCAATATAGGCATTATCATCCTCACTTGAATTAAATTTACTTTCATAGGTAAAATCAGAATATCTAGCAAAAGCAACATCAGTGCTATTGTTAGATGATGTGCAAGGACTAGAAGAATCATTAATATTATCATTATGAAGAACTAATTTAACTGACCCATCGCCCGTAATTCTCACTATTCTCCAACATTTATTAGCAAATTGTACATAATTATTTTTAACTGCTCCTCTAAAATAGTAAGATGTACCATAATCATCTTCTGTGCTAGCTAGTATGGCCTCTGTTGTATTTTTATTAGAAGTTATTTGCTTATAAGTATAACTATTTGCTGTAGCACTTACTACATAATATACGCTACTTAAATATGTTGTAGTCCTCATCGTGCCAGCAGTATTCGAGCCAGTTCTTGATAAGGAACTAGCTGTCAAATATTTACCAACTAAACTAGAATATGAATTAGCATATGTATCACTGGTTACTGCTGCTCCAGTTAAATTAAAATATTCACCATTAGCTTCCCAACCCGTACCATATGTTATGTAATATTTTTGATACGAAGATGATACACTTATTGTTTGACTCTCAACGTCATCTAAAGTATGCGCACTGACTTCTTTGCCAGGTGTTGTAAGTGGCTCTTTTATCTCATTATCAGCAAGTATTATATCTGATAATTTTTTTCCACTTGCAGCTTCACCTACAACAACAATCTTACCTTCCCAGCTTTTATTTAAACCTTGCTCTAAGGTAGTTTCACTATCTACCCATACTCTTAAGTCATAACTCTTTTCTTCATTAGCTTTCAATCCAGTTGATACAAGAATATATCCTTTATTATTATTTTCTAAATCTATTAACTGATCATTAGCTAATAAAGTAGATTGTCCTGTAGTAGTTCCCTTGGTAGATAAATTAGCTTTTACGTAATCATCTTTTAAATAAGACGTGCTAGTACTTTCTCTGTACTTACTATCAATAGTAATATAAACTTTAACATAACCTTCACAGTTATTCTTTAAAGTGAAAGTAAATGGAGTTTGTTTTAAACCATCTTCGTCACTTATTGGAAAGGCATCTGTTAATGTTATCTTTGAAGTATCTTCTGTTAGAGTTGTATCAAAACAGTTTCTTGTAGATATTACATTATTTTCACTTTGGCTTAAATATAGTCTAAACCAAGCAAAAGAGACTCCCACTATACATATGAGTGTTATTAATAGACCATAATATAATTTGAGTCTCTTCTTTTTATTATCTTCTTCATTCATTAGTAATCCCTATCTTTCTATTTAAATTATAGAGTAACATTTTTTAGGAGTCAAGATTATTTTACTACATAGGGGTCTTCACTAGTACCAGAGCCAGTTACTTCTGTTTCTGGAATAATTGCTATGGATGGTCTTATAGTGGTGGTTATTAAATTCTCTGATGTGGCTGCTGATTCCATAATTCCATCTCTTACGGAAATAACTGAAGCAACAGAATTATTGTAGCCGCATGGTGACATAGTTAACCAGGCTGTTCCAATGGCGTTTTCTTGTAAATATGTTGCTGTATTAGTCTTATCAAGTATTAATCCTGCAAATGCTGCTTCGTCTGCTGTAAGAAGACCTATTTTATAGGTTAGATTACCATTTCCATAAGTGGTGTCATTTACTGTGAATTTAGATAACTTGCCACCGTTGTTATCATCTGGGCATTTTAATGTTGGAAGTGTTTTTGTTAAATCTCCATCAATAAAAGAAAGGTTAGGGTTTATTCGAATACTTGGTAAAAAAGGTATACTTACAACAGTGGATTGAAGTTCAAAAACTGTTTTACTTTTATCATTACACCATATAGTATCTGCTAGTTTATCTTCATATGATGTCAAATTATTTGTATACCATGTTTCTAAATTAGTTAATATTGTGCTTTTATTTACATTTGCATGAGTGATTGCATAATCACTCGCTCCAGTAGTACCGTACATAAAACCTACATAGGCTTCATCATCGGCACTAATATTGAAATTACTATAGCCACTGAACGCAGCTCTTGGAGCATTACTTAATGATGAACATGGGTTGGATACTCCATCTGAATTATCGTTATGTAATATAAGTTTTACAGCTCCATTTCCCGTTATTCTTACTATTCTCCAGCATTTATTAGCAAACTGGACGTAGTTGTTTTTTACGTTACCTCTAAAATAGTAACTAGTTCCATAATCATCTTCGGCGCTTGCAAGAATATTTTCTTCTTTATTTATATTTGAACTTAATGTTTTATATGTAATTGAAGTTTCTGTTGCGTTAGTTACATAGAATATTTCATCTAATGAAGTGGTATATGTCTTAAATTTTTCATCTTCGTCTACAAGTTCACCAGCCATGTCAGTATCTCTAATTCTAGCGTGATTTAAATTGCTCATATAAATGTATTTGCCAATTATTTTTGAATATAAATTTTTTAATGTATCTTCTTCTAGTGTTGCATCAACCAGATCAAATTTTTCATCATTTGCCGTCCATGAATCAGCGTATGTTAATGTATATGTTGTGCCAGAAAGGCCTAGTAAAGACAAATTGTTTTCTTCTTTGTCATTATATCCAAGTAAGTTTGTGACCGTGAATGTTTCTTCTACGATATCGTTAAGAGTTTGATTATTAATGCTTCTACCTGGAATTGTTGCAGGTGATGTAACTTTATTATCAGCTAAAATAGTGTCGGCAAATGCTGGCTTATTACTAGCATCAGTAATTACTACTATCTTACCTGCCCAGCTTTTATTTAATCCTTGATCTAAAGTGGTTGCACTATCCATCCAGATTCTTAGATCAAAACTTTTTTCTTCATTAGCCCCTAAATAAGTTGTTGCTAGAACGTAAGCTTTACTATTATTTTCAGTATCTGTTAGTGTTTGAGCTCCTAAAATTACTGATGGACTAGAGTTTTTATCTTTAGGTGATACATTTACTTTTAGGTAGTTATCACTCAAGTAAGAAGTACTAGTGCTTGTTCTGTAAGTGCTATCTATTAGGATATAGGCTTTTACATAACTACTGCAATTATTTTTTAGAGTGAAAGTAAATGGAGTTTGTTTAAGGCCGTCTTCATCACTTATTGGAAATGCATCAGTTATTTCTATTTTTGAAGTATCTTCAGTAAGTGTTGTATTAAAGCAGGTTCTTGATGCTAGTGTATTATCTTCATTTTGACTTAAATATAATCTAAACCAAGCAAAAGAAACTCCGATTATACATATTACAGTTATGAGCAAACTATAATATATTTTGAGTTTCTTTTTCTTTTTATCTATACTTGAATCATTTTCCATATGTTATCCCTATCTTTCTATTTAAATTATAGAGTAACATTTTTTAGGTGTCAAGATTATTTTACTACATAGGGGTCTTCACTAGTACCAGAGCCAGTTACTTCAATAGAAGTATTTATGGCTATTACTGGTCTTACATACATACCAAGATTTACAGCTCTAGAAGTTAGAGTTCCTGTTTTACCAATAACTGTATATATATTAGCTACGCCAAGAGTATAACTATGAGGTGATAATGTCCACCACCAGCCACCACTGGCATTTTCAGTTAGATAAGATAGTGGATTGATTTTTCCAACGTTGAAGCCTGCATAAGCAGCTTCGTCTGCAGTAAGAAGTCCTATTTTATATGTTAGGTTTCCATTACCGTTAATTGTATCACTTGTAGTTAACTTTGATAGTTTTCCCTCATTATTATCATTTGGACATTTTAAAGTAGCAGTCTTAGAAGACTCTAATCTATTATTTGGTTGATAATAACTTGTGGCATCACTTGCTAAAACTTGTTGTAATCCCGTACTTTTATCATTGCACCATATAGTATCAGCAAGTTTATTTTCATATGACGCTAAATTTTCTTTGTACCATGTTTCTAAAGTATTTAAAACTGTACTTTTATTTGTATTTGCATAAGTTGTACCATAATCTGTTGAGCCTGTCTCACCATACATAAAACCTACATACGCTTCATCATTATAGTTATCATTATAAGCACTTGTACCGATGAAAGCGGCCGTCGAATCATTATTTGATGAAGAACATGGATTAGATACGCCATTACTATTGTTATTATGTAGAACTAGTTTAACTGAGTTATTACCAGTTATTCTTACTATACGCCAGCATTTATTTGCAAATTCAACATAATTATTTTTAACTGCACCTCTATAATAATAAGATGTGCCATAATCATCTTCGTCACTTGCTAGAAGTGATTCAGTAACAGATTTATTGGAGGTTAGTGTTTTATATGTGATTTCTTTAGTGCTAGCTTTAGTTACGTAAAAGATTTCATTTAAATTAGTTGTTGTGCTAGTTGTACTTTCATTGTTACCATCACTAACACGTCCAGTCAATTCCGTTGCCATGTCCGAATCCATATTGGTGTCTACTACTGTGTGCCCAAGAATATCCCAGTAAATAAACTTTCCTACCAGTGATGAATAGTTACTATCATAATCACTGGAATTAATGGTTACGGGGTCACTTAAATCAAAATTATCTCCATTTGCTGCCCATGAATCAGCATAAGAAAGTTTTTCTCTTTTTATTTGAAATCCGCTGCTTATTCCTAGTAAACTAGGATAAATATTGCTTTTTGTGGCATCATATTTTTCTGCTTCACTTGTATTTTTGAAAATATAAGTTTCTTCCTCAATATCTTCAAGTTTTTGAGCACTAACATCACTACCAGGAATTGTTATAGGCACTGATAATTTATTGCTAGCAAAAACAACATCATTAAGAGATGGTTCATTACTAGCATCAGTAATTACTACTATCTTGCCTGCCCAGCTTTTATTTAATCCTTGATCTAAAGTGGTTGCACTATCCATCCAGATTCTTAGATCAAAGCTTTTTTCTTCATTAGCTCCTAAATATGCAGTTGCTAAAACGTAACCTTTACTGCTATTTTCAGTATCTGTTAGTGTTTGAGCTCCTAAAATTACTGATGGACTAGAGTTTTTATCTTTAGGTGATACATTTACTTTTAGGTAGTTATCACTCAAGTAAGAAGTACTAGTGCTTGTTCTGTAAGTGCTATCTATTAGGATATAGGCTTTTACATAACTACTGCAATTATTTTTTAGAGTGAAAGTAAATGGAGTTTGTTTAAGGCCGTCTTCATCACTTATTGGAAATGCATCAGTTATTTCTATTTTTGAAGTATCTTCAGTAAGTGTTGTATTAAAGCAGGTTCTTGATGCTAGTGTATTATCTTCATTTTGACTTAAATATAATCTAAACCAAGCAAAAGAAACTCCGATTATACATATTACAGTTATGAGCAAACTATAATATATTTTGAGTTTCTTTTTCTTTTTATCTATACTTGAATCATTTTCCATATGTTATCCCTATCTTTCTATTTAAATTATAGAGTAACATTTTTTAGGTGTCAAGATAGTTTTTATAAAAAAATAGAGCTTATGCTCTACTTGAATATTTACCATCTTTAGTAGTAATTAAGATCTTTTCTCCTACACCAATAAACATAGGAACTTTTACTACATATCCAGTTTCGATTGTTGCATCTTTCATGGCATTGTTAGTTGTATTTCCTTTAACAGCATCAGTTGTTTCAATTACTTCATAATCAACTTTTTCTGGTAAAGTAATTCCTAAAATTTCACTATTATACATAGATACTTCAATTTCTAAATTTTCTTTTAAAAAGTTTACGTCATCACCTAATACACTTGCTGGAATTTCTAACTGACTATAGTCTTCATTATTCATAAATACATAGTTAATTCCATCATTATATAAGTATTGCATGTGTAGTTTATCAACGTGAGCTTTTTCTAATTTTAAGTTTGTATTAAATGTTTGTTCAACGATTGAACCAGTTTTAAGATTTTTATATTTAATTCTTACAAAAGCAGGACCTTTACCTGGTTTAACATGCTGGAACTCAACAATCATGCATAGATTATTATCAAGAATTACTGTCATACCATTCTTGATATCATTTATATTTATATTCATACTATTTTACTCCTTACAATTATTTCTTTTCTTTAAATACTTGAGTTTTGCCACATGTCTTACAGAATTTCTTAATTTCTAACTTATCTGGAGTATTAGCTTTATTCTTTTCTGTAGGGCGAATAAAATTACCACAAACAGAACATTTTAACTCAACAGGATTACGGTTTTCATTTTTCTTTGCCATTTTAAATTGCCTCCTTTTTTAACTCGTTAGTATTATAACATATCTCTCAAAGTTTAAGCAAGTGTTTTTCTAATATAGATGCCAAACGTATCTAACTTTTTCGATTGTGTTATAATCCTTACAATAAACTTTAGTTTCTGCACTTGTTTTATCAAAGTTATAGCATACCTTTTCTTCTGGCATGTTTTCTACTTTATATAAAGTCATACCACCTAAAAGTGCTAGTACTATTAGAAGTATGCAGGGTATAATTGATCTTTCCATATCTATCCTCCAAGAATATTATAATATTTTTAGAGATACTTTTCAACAATCTCTTTACTTATCTTACTCATTACATGACGATTTATGGGATATTTATATTCACTATTTTTATTTGAATATTTTATATTGGGGCTTACTATAACAATGCTTATTTTCGGATTTTCATAAGGGAAATATGCTCCGTAAGTAGTGCTCACTGTTTTTAAGTCAACAATTCCATCATTATTGGTATCAATAAAAGATTCGCTTGTTCCGGTTTTGCCTGCACTTTTAACTTTATTTGTTATATAGCCATAACCAGTTCCACTATAGTTTACTAGGCGAAGGCCTTCTCTTATTTCGTTAAGGTTATCTTCACTTATAGGAGCAGTGC
Source organism: uncultured Bacilli bacterium (assembly GCA_934090735.1). Classification (GTDB taxonomy): domain Bacteria; phylum Bacillota_I; class Bacilli_A; order RF39; family UBA660; genus CAG-533. The sequence continues at coordinate 7,464 of CAKOJR010000004.1, read as the reverse complement.
TTAGTACTTTACTTTTATTTTTATAATAAACAGAGCCATCTTTATTTAGAACCATGCTTAGAAGTGATAGCTTGTTTCTTTTAGAAGTCGCAATAGTGTTTATATAACTTGTAAGAGATATTGGTGTATAAGTGTCATACTGACCGATAGCCATGTTTAGAAGTTGGTCGTCAGTGATAGTTGTTCCTTTATAGCCAGTCCCCTCATTCATTAAGTCAATTTCACTTAATACACCTAGGCCGTAGTCTTTTAATGTATTTCTATATATATCAAAGTGTTCTTTTGTAGCGCCTATATTCATATTTCTAGTGTAGTTTTTACCGGTTAGTTTAATTGCTAGCATGTACTGATAATAGTTACTACTCATTCTGAGGGCCTCTTTTGCATCCATGTATCCTAAACTTTTCCAGGAACATTTATCTTTGGTAGTGCTTAGTTTAACACATCCATCTAGGATTTTATTTTTAGGTATTAAATCATATTTATAACCGACTGAGATAGTTGCTCCTTTAACAATACTGCCTGCCACATAGGAATTAAAAATATTTTCATAACTGTAGTCTAGGAACTCACCATTATTAGTTATTTTGCGGCCAGCCATAGTTAATATGCTGCCATCATTTGGATTACTAATTATGACAAAGGATGTATCAAAGTATTTACTATTAGGATGTTTTTTGGCAAGAGAGATTTCTTCTTCTAAAACGCTTTCAGTATATTTTTGAAGATCAATATCGATATTTAAAACTATGTCTTTACCAGTTTCCTCTTTTTTTATTAATTTTAAGTGATTATCATTAATCTCATATTTAGCTTTTTCGCCTTTAAGATATTCATCATAGATATATTCTAGATTACTTATACCTACTCTATCGCTTAAGTTGTATCCCATTTTTAAATATTTGTCTTTATATTCTTTAGGTATGCCTTGTTTATATGTAGATACAGAGCCGAATACTTCTCTTAATGTGTTTCCGTATGGGTAGTGTCTTTCCCACGTGATATCAGTTCTAATACCTTTTAAATTTGCCGAATTTATTTTTTCATATTCTTCATCTGTGAGATTCTTTTTGATAATTTTGTCTTCATAACTGTAGCCGTTATTCATTTGGTGAAAAAGAGCACAAACATTGTCATTTATAGATTTTATTTCTTCGCTTGTTATTAAAGTATATTTGTAAGCTTCATATTCTTTTTTAGCAATTCTTCTTTCACTATATTTAATTTTGATTTCTTCAGGAATACGCTCGTTTATAACAGAATCATTATCAATATAGTAGCAGTATCTTTTTTGGCTTTCATTAGATGATAAGTTAAACGTTAGAATTTCATTTAGATTGCGGGCAACGTCCATAGTGTCTTTAGTGCTAATTGATAGTTTATTAAAAACAAGGCTTCTAACACCAATGTTATCTACAAGAATTTTGCCATTTCGATCTAGAATTTTCCCACGAGGAGCAGTTAGACCATCAATATAGTTTGTTTGAAATGCGGATGCATCCTTTAAATTTAATAGTCTATAAGAACAGATACTTATAAAAATTAAAAGAATTATTAATAACTTTTTCATATAATTATTATGGTTCAATTTTAGGATTTTAACATATAATATAATGGTGAAAATATGAATAATCTAATAAGAAGTTATATTAAAAATTTAAATGAAGATGATGTACGCGCTTGGAGTGCTAGAAAAGGAATCATTTTAACTGATGATGAAGCTGAGTATGCTTTTAAGTATATTAAAAATAATTATGAAAATGTTTTAAATAATCCAGATAGTTTTAATGTGAGTGATCATGAAAAAAAGTTTTCCGAAGAAAACTATCAAAAGTTAAAAGAATTAGTTAAGGAATATATAAAGTATTTAAAATAATTCTTTTAAGTTAGGATTAAATTTATTATTTCTTAACTCTTCTATTTCTTCTTTATAAGGAGCCTTTCCATTAATATAAGGTGTTTCTAGAATTTTAGGAACATCTTTTAAGCGTTCTGTGGTGCAAACTTTATATAATGCTTCAAAGCCAATTGTACCGAAGCCAATATTTTCATGTCTATCTTTTCTAGAACCTAGGGGATTTTTACTGTCATTTATATGAATACAGTGAACTTTATCTAAACCAATTTCTCTATCAAAGATGTTTAAATACATTTCAAAGTTATTAATATCTACGCCAGAGTCATTTAAGTGACATGTATCTAAACATACGCCTAGTTTGTCACTGTTAACACTTTTAATAAGGTATTTTAGTTCATCTATGTTAATGCCTAATTCAGTTCCTTTTCCAGCCATAGTTTCTAATAGGATAGTAACGTCTTCATTGCATTCTAAAATATTTGTTAGAGCATTTGCAATGTTATCTAGAGCTGTTAATCTTTCTATTCCTACACTGCTTCCTGGGTGAAGAACAATATATTTTATCCCAAGAGTGTTGCATCTAGTTATTTCCCCTTTTAAAAAGTTTTTACTAAATTCATATTTGCTTTCGTCTTTATTATTAGCAAGATTAACTATGTATGGAGCGTGGCATATTACATTTTTAAGTTCAATACCATTTTCATTCATTAGTTTTAAAGCTTCTTTTGTATAGTCATCATTTATTTTACTTCTGACTGTATTTTGAGGAGCTCCGGTATAAAACATAAAAGCGTTTGCTCCGTAGCTTATGGCTTCTATAGCACTGCTTAATAATTGTTTACCTGAAAAGGAAACATGACTACCAATTATCATTTAAATCACCAAGTAAATTTTACCAAATTTCTAAAAAAAAAGAAAGGATTTTAAAATACTTTCTTATGAACATCTTGAAGCTGTTACACCAGAGCAAGAACTTTCGATACTATTGTTACCGTCACTAATTTCTATATTATTATTTAGTTTGCCATAATCATGGTCTTCTAAATAAAAGCTGTTATCTGTTAAAGTTACTTTATAACTTGCTGCATTTGTATTAGGGTCAAGAGTTATAATTACGTAGCCTTTATAACTTCCTGTTGTTGTAAGGCCTATTGCAGATAGTGAGTAGCAATAACATTTATCTTGTAAGTATTTTTTGTTGTCTGATGTATTAGTTGAAGATGGTAATGCGCCAAGTAAGTCATCAGCTTGATATGTACTTTGAGCATTTCCTAAAGCTTTTTCTGCATAAACTTTTAAAGATCCTTTTTTAGCATTATTCATATTTTCTAATACAGACGGGATTGCAATAATCATAATGATTGCAAGAACAACGATAACTGCTAACAATTCTACTAATGTAAAACCTTTTTTATTACTTTTAAATTTCATTTTAAGTTCCCTACTTTCTATCAATATTATAAATTAATAGATTTTTATTGTCAATGTCTTTTTTATAAGAATTTTGTTAGTTCCAGTAAAACATTATTTCATTATTTTTAGAATTGATGATGCTGTGTCTAAAGTATCTAATACATTTTCGGTTTTACTCATTTTTTTATTTCGTTCATCGTTTTTAAAGGCTTTATTAAATTCTTTATAATAATTTGGGTCTCTATTTAAATATCTATAAAAGTAGGAATTTCTTTTTAAGAACTCATATTCTTTGGGATTCTTTTTTATTTTTTCGATAAGTCCAAATTCCATTTAATCACCAAAAAATTTATCCATCGCACGTGGTGTTTTAGGTGTTACTATATTAGTGTTAGAAGCAGGCTTGTTCGTAAGCTCCTGAATAACGTTAATTGCTTTTTGGGCATTATTAATATATTTTTGAACATTATCCATATTAATATTTTTTACTAAGTTTGCTAGTTCACTAAGTGGTGCTGCTCTATCATCATCTTTAAACTTATTCCAAGCACTCTCGTCTTCTCCATATAAATCATAGATTTCATATAAATCTTGCCAAGATGTTTCTTTATTTTTAACTTTAGTAACTAAGTATGGTTTACTTTTTATAAATTCTCTAAAAGCTTCTTTTTTATCCATATAAAAACCACCTAGTAAAATATATTCATTAGGTGGCTTTTTATGTTATAGTTTAAAGTCATTTAAGAAGTCATCAATTGTAAGCTCTTGAATTTTTTCTTCTTCTTTTTTTACTTTAGGTAGTTCTATATCTTCATCTTTGATAATATCAAGGTCTTTAGAGATAAAGACATCACTAATTGCTTGTTTTAGGATTACTGAACCCGTTGATTCTTTATCCATAATTGGGATATCACTATTTTTAACTAGATAAATATCATCTTTTGATTTAATACCAATAATGTCTTTAGCGTTTGTACTGAAGGCTTTAATTATTTCATAGTTAGTAGATTTAACTTTCTTTATTAAAGTTGTTCCTCTTTTAGCACGTGATAACATATTTAACTCAGTTAGTTTAACTCTTTTAGCAGTTTTTTGATTAGTAAATATGTCAATATATTCATCTGTGTCACTATAGCAGATACCACTTACAACAGCATCGTCTTTTAAGTTAATTCCTTTAACACCTGCTGCTTTTGGTCCACTTACTGGAATTTCACTAGCCATATAGTTTAAATAGTAACCTGTTTTAGTAACGATAAGTACATTAGGCTTAGTAATACATACGTTTACTACTTCATCTGTGTCTTTTAGTTTTATTGCTGTATAGGCTTTAGAGTATCTGCTTACGATAAAGTCATTTAAGTTAGTTCTTTTTACCATACCATCACGAGTAAACATAGTTACTTCTGGATTAGTTATATTTTCATTTATGATAAAGGCACTTACAGCTTTATCGTCTGGGCTAATTGTTACAAAGTTACTAATATGTTTGCCTAGATCTTTCCACTTGCATGATGGAATTTCATGAATTGGTAAATACAAATAATTACCACGAGATGTGAAAATACATAATTTGTTTAAGGTGTTAGTTTGTTTGTAACAGATTACATAATCTCCAGGCTTTAGAGCAGTCTCTCCATCGGCAGAGTTATGTGATTTAATAGGTACTCTCTTTAGATATCCGTCATTAGTTAGAACAATTATAACATCTTCTTTTGTTATAAGATCTGTTTGATCAATTTTTATTTCTTTGACTGTTTCACTGATTTCAGTTTTTCTTGGAACTCCATACTCTTTTTTCATTCTTCTTAGCTCGTCTTTAATAACGCCTTTAAGTTTAGATTCGTCATTAAGAATACCAGTAAGTTCTTCAATTATTTTTCTTAAGTTTTCTAGTTTTTCGTTTAGAACAGTAATGTCTGTATTAGTTAATCTATATAGTTGTAACATAACGATAGCAGTTGCTTGCTCGGTTGTGAAATCAAATTTTTTAACTAAATTCTCGATAGCATCGGGTTTATTTTTACTTGCTCTAATAACCGCGATTACTTCGTCTAGTATACTTATTGCTTTAACTAGACCTTCTGTGATATGCATTTCTTTTCTAGCAAAAGCTAAATCAAAGTTAGTTCTTTTTAGGATAACGTCTTTTTGATGGTCAATATAGGCATCAATAATTGGAATGATACCAAGTAGTCTAGGTCTTCTTTTATCAATACATACCATGTTGTAGTTATATGTTGTTTGTAGTTCTGTATTTTTAAGTAAGTAATTTAAGACAAGTTCTTTATCAGCTCCTGGCTTTAAATCAATAACAATTCTAATGTTTGAGTCTTTATCTGATTCATCACGAACTTCAGCAATACCATCTAGTTTCTTTTCAAAACGGATATCATCAATTTTTTTAACTAATAAAGATTTATTAACTTCAAAAGGAATTTCAGAAATTATAATTTGATCTTTGCCTTTATTTTTTTGAAATTCACTTTTACTTGTTACAATTAGCTTTCCTCTACCAGTTTTAAAAGCACTTTTAATGCCATCAAGTCCTTCAACAATTCCACCTGTTGGGAAGTCAGGACCTTTAATTATTTCATAGATTGAATCTTCATGACAATTAGGACTATCTATTCTTTTAATAACGGCATCACATACCTCGATTAGATTGTGAGGTGGGATGTTTGTCGCGTATCCAGCAGAAATACCGTTTGTTCCGTTAACTAGTAAGTTAGGAAATTTTGCAGGTAAGACTGTAGGCTCTAGCAAGGTATCAGAATAGTTAGGTGCCATCATAACTGTATCTTTATCAATATCTTTAAGTAGTTCTTCACTTATTTTAGATAGTCTGCACTCTGTATAACGGTAAGCAGCAGGTCCATCACCATCAATTGATCCATTGTTACCATCTACTTCAACTAAGATATGATTTTGTTTCCAGCTTTGACTCATACGAATTAAAGCGTCATATACACTTGAGTCCCCATGTGGGTGGTATTTACCTAATACGTTACCTACGGCATTAGCACATTTCTTAAACTGTTTATCATATGTGTTTTTATCTCTATACATTGCATAGATAATTCTTCTTTGAACTGGTTTTAGTCCATCTCTTACGTCAGGAATTGCTCTATCTTGAATAATATATTTAGAATAACGAGCAAATCTTTCACCCATTATTTCTTCTAAACTATAATCGTGAATTCTCTTTAATACTTCTTCCACTCTTATCACCTTTAAGAATTATAACATAGAACCGCCCATTTTTCCAAGACAAAAGCCAAAAAAAGAAGAAACTAATTAAATTTCTTCTTTAAAATAGCTAGTAATATAAGTCCTAAAGCACTTGTGCCCATTAGACTATATTCTAATAGATAACTATCACTTTCAATTCCAGTGTATGGAATATCTGGTTCTTTTGGAGTATCATCTCCACCTTCACCCATAACAAATTGGTATACATAGGTAACAACGATATCTTCTTTGGTATATTTACCTTTTGCTTCACCAATTGTATTAATTAGTTCGTAATCAGTGATAGTAGCTGGACTAGTTTGATAGTCTGTACCAACTTGTCCATTAGTAGTAGTTTCTTCTAAAAGTACTTTACCATCTTCATCAACATATTTAGTAATAACTTTACCCATATCTTTCTTGTAGTAGTAAATTACTTCAGTTACTTCATCAGTAAACATTCCACTAGCATTTTCTGGAGTACTTGCTAAAATGTATCCATAAACATCTGCTTCTTTAGTAGTATAGTCTTTGCTTACTTTACCATTAATAGTTTCGTCTTCAGCAATTTTAATTGTAGTACCTTCTTCATAATGGTGAACAATTACTTTAGCATCTCTTAACTTATAGTAGAAGGTTGCTTCTTGTACTTCTTCAGTTAGAATACCACTTACTTTACCAGTACTTTCTACAAATTCATAAGCACCTAAATCAGTCTTTGCACTAAATGAGTATTCTTCATCTAGTTTGCCAGTTATAGTTTCATCTTCAAATAACTTATCTGTTGTTTTATTACCATTTTCGTCAATGATATAATGATGAGCTACTGCTCCGGCACTATTATTCTTTTCATAGTAGAAAGTATATTCTTTAGTTTCTAATGCATATTCTCCTTCATATGAAGTGGTATCAACTGCTGTATATTTTGGAATGTTAATTGCACTTATATTAAACTTTTTAGT
>CAKOJR010000003.1 GCA_934090735.1 uncultured Bacilli bacterium | reverse complement strand
GACCTTAAAGCAGCCTTTAATCCACTGCTTCTTCTTGAAACTCTAAAAGTTTTACTCAGGTTGTCCACACATATAAGTGACATTTTAAATTCACATCCTTTCTTACAACGCAAAAAACCACATATTAAAATATGTAGCCACATAATGTATTTAATATAAAGTTTTTTGCAAAATGTCATCTTAATTATAAATTATAATCAAAACAAGTGTCAATAAAAAAACACTTAAAAAGTGCATTTTATAAAAGATTTATTACTTCAAGTATCTCTTCAGTTCTTTCTCTATTTCTAGGATTATCATACATATTATTTTGTATTAATTCTTTAAGATTCACAAAAGGTACCTCTTTAAGCTTGTTTAAATCATAATTGTCTTTACAACTATCAATCACATAATAATTTTTATAAATCATTTTTTCACCAATAAGTGGATGATCTTCCACATAATTATTAACCACCGCAAAAGGTTTAAGTTCTTCAAAAATAGTTTTGTCACCTTTCACAAAGTCATACGTTCCATAATTCAAATTTAAATATATTTCCTTGTATGAATCTATAACTAGAATATATACTTTTTCTTCTATTACATTAGCTTCCTCATCTAAAAAAACATCGCCCTTATTTATTATATATATACCATTTTTTACAGTAGCATTAAATTTACTCATTATCAATCGCCTCTAAATTTATTTTAACAAAAGTTTTAAAAAAAATCCAAAATTATCACTTAATTTTTAAGAATAACAAAACTTATTAATTTCAACGTGATAATCTTCTGTAAATAAATGCTTTTCTCTTGCATTAATTTACATTTGTTTGCTATAATCTAATTAGAAACAAGGTGGGAATATGAAAAAAAATTTAAAAGGCTTTATCATAATTGGTATTGGAGTTTTCTGCTTAATCAGTTCACTATTAATAAATCGATATGCAGATATAGACGATATATTTTGTGTCGTCCTTATGACATTTTCACTTATAATCGAAATTTATGGACTATTTCAAATAATAAAAGACACTTACAACTAGTGTTTTTTTTAAATGTGAAGTATAATTAAAATGGTGATAAAATTATGTATAAGATTGCTATTAAAGAAACACTAAATTTCACAAGACCACTTGCAACTGGTTTTTATTACTTTGACAAAAAAATAATTAATGGCTTATCAACACTGATAGTCCTAAATAACGACGGAGACATTTTAACAACAGCAAGTATTGCTTCTCTATTTAAACTGCAAGATGAACTTAAAGAAACATATCCACCAATATATGAAGAAATAAAAAATTTAAAAGGAAGAAAACTAGCAAAGAAATTAGAAGAATATGGCATCAAAGACGACACTTTAACTGACATTCTAAATATCATCATTGACATTGCTGAAAACCCAGGAAAAGTAAATATTATAAAACACGAATATCTAAATTTAGCAGTCATTAAATTTTCAAATCATGAAAATATTCTTGTTAAAAAGTTTCCTAAATTTAACAAAAATTATGAAATTGGCCAAAGCACATGTGCAGTGGGTTTTGCCTTTCCAGAATATAAAGCATTTACTTATGATGAAGAAAATAAAACTCTAAAAAGTGACTTTAAAGTAATGAACTTTCCCATTTTCCCAGTTGAGAGTATTATAACAAGAAATATTTTTGATATTAAAGAAAATATATCAATGTTTGAACTATCTTCACCAATTGAAGACGGAATGGAAAGTGCACCGGTACTAAATACCAAAGGCGAAGTTCTAGGTATAGCACTAGGAAACAAAAGAACTGGAAACCGCACATTAAGCTACGCAATCACTGCGTCCGTTATCACAAAATTCTTAAATGAAAATAATATAAAATATGAAGAGGTAAATAATGAACAATAATCGAGGAAATATAATAATAATTGAAGGACCACAAGGCGTTGGTAAAAGCACAATGGCTAACTTTTTAAGAGACAACCTGGCATCTTCAAATCTTTACAGACTAACTGGCATTAAAGATAAAACTATAACTGGTTATGCTAAAAATAAAAAAATGTATCTTAACTTACTTAACTACATGGAAACTCTAGAAGAAACAGAACTCAACCTAATCTTTGATCGTACATTTTTCACTGAACAAGTATATGCAAATCTTGGTTTTAAAGATTACAAATTTGATGACGTTTATCAAAGACTAGTCCAAAAACTTAATGATTTAGACTACAATATTTATTTTGTTGTTTTATATCTAGAAGACACTTCTCTTTATGAAAAAAGACTTGTTCGTCAGCATCATCAATATCAATCATTTTCTCTAGAAAGTAGTGTCAAACAACAAAACGCCTATTTAAAACTTGCAAATGACTTAAACATGCCAAATATAAATATACTTAAAATTGCCACAGATAACTATGAAGAAGCATACAATAAACTTATAAATTCTATTCCAGTTCTTAACGGCATAAAATATACACAAGAGGTAAAATGAAAAAAAGAATTAAATTAAAATATGGCAACATTCTCCTAATATTAATTATTCTCGGTTTAATTTCATATATTATTGTTAGTATTATAACCCCCAAAAAGGAGGCTGATAATAATATGAATAAACCTAAAACAACTACTAGCACCACTAGTAAAACTACAACTACAACTAGTACTACTACAACCACTACAAAAGAAACTACAACAAGAAAAAAAACTACAACAACAACCGCCACTACTAAAAAAAATATAAGTAGTCAAACAAATAAAACTGGCAAAACATCAAAAGGTTATACAGTTGAATACAAAGACGGCGCCTATTACATTGACGGATATCTTATCGTTAATAAAACATATCCACTAGATAGTTCATGGAAACCCAAAGACACATTTAAAAGTGTACCAAGTGACGGCTTTGCTAGAGAACCGCTAAATAACGAAGCATACGAAAACTGGAAACAAATGAAAAGTGATGCGGCAGCCCTAAATCTAAATTTATGGGCTCAAAGTGGTTACCGCTCATATGACTATCAAAATGACTTATATAATAGTTATGTAAAAAGAAGAGGTAAAACTGCAGCCGACACCTTCTCAGCAAGACCAGGACATTCTGAACATCAAAGCGGTTTAGCATTTGATTTAAATACAATCGATAGTTCATTTAAAAACACTGATGAAGGAAAATGGGTAGCAAAAAACGCATACCTATATGGATATATTTTAAGATATCCAGAAGGAAAAACTAATGAAACCGGTTATATATATGAACCATGGCATATAAGATACGTTGGTAAAGAACTAGCAAAAGCATTATATAATAATGGTGACTGGATAACAATGGAAAGCTATTTTGGAGTAACATCAGAATATGACGATTAATGAATATAAAAATGAAATAATTAAACTTCAAAAAGAAGATACCAAAACCGCCATCAAAAAAGGATTCAAAGACAAGATTAAATGGTACAACTTTATTAAAAATGAACCAAACGATCCCATTGCTTTATCCGTAATAAATCTTGCTAAACTATGCAATATTAATCCATTAATAACTGCAGAACATTTTGATTCAACAATGATAACTCGCGTATCACATATGTTAAATATAAAGTAACGCAAAATAATGCGTTCTTTTTATTTTAAAAAAACTTAAAAAATTGTATAATAAACATTGAAAGCATCATTGAAAGGAAGTGCTAAATGATACAAGATTACATAATCGTACCTCAAAGCTATAAAAAAAGAGTAATTAAAAAATTAAGTAAACAAAATAATCTATACAAAACAAAAATTCTTGGAATTGATGAGGTCATTAAAAAACTCTTATTTGATTATGATGAAAAAACTATTTGCTACCTTATCAAAGAAAAAAACTACACTTATGAAAATGCTAAAGAATTAATTAAAAACATGTATTATATTGAAGATATAAACTACCAAAATGATAAACTAAATAATCTAGTTTCTTTAAAAAATGAACTTTTAAATAAAAAACTCCTTATTAAAGACAGATTCTTTGTAAATTCTATTAAAAATAAAAATATTGAAATTGAGGGATTTATTATCATTGATAAATGGACTATGCATATTATTGATTTATTAAAAGAAAATGCAAATATTACAATCACTAATATTTCAGAAAAAAACTACTCTCACCCAGTTTATGAATTTACAAATATTAACAATGAAATAGAATTTATCGCAAATGACATAATTGAAAAAAATCTAGATTTAAACAAAGTATACATTGCTAATCTTAATGCTACCAACACAAGTGTAATTAAACGTATCTTCGCGAACTATCACTTACCAATCAACATTGAAAGCTCCAAAACCTTATATGAAACAACTGAAGGACTAAACTTTTTAAATAATTTAGATTTAGAAAAAATACAAAATGAAGAAATTAAGAATGGGATTATTAAAGTTTTAAACAAATACAGTTTCAATAAAGATATCTCGGAAATTAAAGACGTTTTAAAAGAAGAATTTAAACATACAAAACTTAAAAGTGACAAACTTACTAACGCAATTAATCCTATAGACCTTAAAAATGATATTCCCGAAGAAGACGATTATATCTACTTAATAAACTTAAATAAAGAAACAATTCCACATAACTATAAAGATGAAGACTATATAGCAGATATTGAAAAAATGCCATATTTAGAACAAACATATCAAAAAAATAACAACGAATTTATCATTTGGAAAAAAATACTTAGTAATACAAAAAATCTAACCATTACAACATGCAAGCAAAACTTAAAAGGTAGTACTAAAACATCTCCACTTATCGAAGAATTAAAACTAGAAGTTATAAAAAAAGAATACACACCAAGCATGTACTCAAATCAAAGCAATAAATATAATTTAAGCACTCTTCTAGACGAATATATCAAATATGGAACATTTAATGAAAACATCCCTATATTGTTAAACACATATAAAAACATAGAATATATGACATATGATAATACCTATCACAAAATAAACTTTACGTACGATAAACTAAACTTATCATATACTAAATTAAATGCTTACTATGAGTGCCCATTCAAATACTACTGCTCTTACATTTTAAAACTCGATGACTACGAGCAAACCTTTGATGCCTATGCAGGCTCTTTATGCCATCATATCTTACAAAACATGTTTAAAGAAAACTTTGACTTTAGTAAAGAAACAGAAGATTATCTAAAAGAAAATCCCTATGACTTAACTTTAGAAAACAAAGTCTTCTTAAATAAAATGTTAGAAGAACTTAAAAACGTTGTCAAAAATATTAACTCACATTTAAACATTACTAACTATAAAGAAATAGAATGTGAAAAAAACATTGAAATCACTAAAAATAAAGTTAAATTTGTTGGTATTATAGATAAAATAATGAAGTATGATGATAAAATTGTTTTAATCGACTACAAAACTGGTGAAACCGATATTGATTTAAGACTAGCTCCATACGGCCTTAAACTCCAGCTTCCAACATATATTTATCTGATTCAAAATTTATATCCAGAGAGTAAAATAGTTGGTATCTATCTGCAAAATATTATAAGTCCAATTATCAATTTTAAACCTGGAAAAACCAAAATAGATCAAATAAATGACCACTTAAAACTAAATGGTTACACCATTGGTAATGAAAGCCTTATATCTGAGTTTGACCCAACATATGAAAGCAGCGAATATATTAAAAGCATGACTCTTACACAAAATGGATTTAGTAGATACGCCAAAATACTTACTGAAGATGAATTAAAATATCTAGGAACATTTGCTGAAGAAAAAATAGACGAAATGATTCAAAATATAGATAACGCGAGCTTTAAAATCGAACCAAAAATTAAAGGCATCGACAACATAAGTTGCAAATTCTGTAAATACCAAAGTATCTGTTTTAAAACAGAAAAAGATAATAAATATATTTATCCAGACGAAGAACTAAAATTTTTAAGAGGTGATGAAAATGCCTAATTGGACAAAAGAACAAGAACTAGCAATTAACACTGAAGGAAGTAATATTATTGTTTCTGCAGGTGCTGGTTCTGGTAAAACAGCCGTTCTAACTGAACGTGTAATAACTAAACTTAAAAAAGGCGTTCACATAAATGAACTACTTATCTTAACATTTACAAATAACGCAGCAGCTGAAATGAAAGAAAGAATAAAAAAAGCAATTAGCAAACTACCAGAACTATCTGAAGAAATGAATTTAATCGAAAGTGCTAACATTACAACATTTGATGCCTACGTCTTATCTCTAGTAAAAAAATATCACTACTACCTAGGGCTAGATGCTGGCCTAAGTATCATCGATGCATCTATAATTAAACTAGAAAAGAAAAAATTAATTGATAAAATATTTGAAGATAAATATCAAGAAAATAATGAAAATTTTATTAACTTCGTCACAAAATACTGCGTTAAAAATGACAAACTTCTTAGAAAAAAAATTCTCGCAATAGACTCATCCCTAGATCTACTTATCAATAAAGAAGACTTTTTAAATAACTATATTGATAACTACTATACTGACAAAAACCTGGAAAATCTATTTAACTCATATGAAAAACTTATTCAAAATAAAATAAATTCAATAAAAAACAGTCTTGAAAATCTAGGTTATGAAATAGAAGAAAAAACATATCAAAAATTCTTTGAAGTTCTAGAGCCACTAATAAAAGCCCAAGACTATAATACCGTGAGACTATCACTAGACTTCACAATGCCCAGACTACCTAACGGTTCTGGTGAAAAAGCTAAATATTATAAAACTCAAATTAGTGAAATTACTAAATCTATAAAAGAACTATGTTATTTTGATAAAGAAGTACTTATAAACAATTTAAAGAGTACTAAAAACGACGCTAGTATTATTGTTGATATTATCAAAGTTTTACACAAAGAAACTGAAAATTACAAATATTCAAAAAACATGTTTGAGTTTAACGACATTAGTAAACTAGCAATCAGATTAATCAAAACAAACAAAGAAGTTCGTGAAAATCTTAAAAATTCATTTAAAGAAATTATGATTGACGAATATCAAGATACCAGTGACATGCAAGAAACATTTATCTCTTTAATTGAAAATAACAATGTTTATATGGTTGGTGATGTTAAACAGTCTATCTATCGATTCCGTAATGCTAACCCAGATATCTTCAAAATAAAATATGATAAATACAAAAACGAAGATGGTGGAAGAAAAATAGATTTAAACAAAAACTTCCGTTCAAGAGAACAAGTTCTAGACAGTATCAACGATATTTTTAATCACATAATGGATGACTACATTGGAAATGCTAACTATCATAAAGAACACCGTCTAATCTTCGGTAACCAAGGCTTCTACATCTTTGGTAGCAACAAAAATAACAATAACCTAGAAATCTATAACTACGAAAAAGATAAAGATCATACCAAAGAAGAAATTGAAGCATTTATTATTGGTAATGATATTAAAAAGAAAATTAAAGATAAATACCAAGTTCTTGATGGTGAAGTTCAAAGAGACATTACATTCAAAGACTACTGCATTCTTATGGATAGAACAAGCAGCTTTGATACTTACAAAAAAGTATTTGACTATCTGCAAATCCCACTAAATATTTATAAAGACGAAGACATTCTTTTCACCGATGAGGTATGTTTAATAAATAATATTTTAGGATTAATCATAAACATTAAAAACAAACAAAATAATGTAGAGACTAACTTCTATTACACTAGCATTGCCCGTAGTTACCTTTATAATATTGAAGACAACACAATCTATAATAATCTAATAAATAAGCAATTAACTAACACAGAAATATATCAAAAATGCTTAGGAATCAGCAAAAATATTGACAGTATGAGCAACTCTGAAATAATCGAAACAATCATCAAAGAATTTAACTTCTATGACAAAATGATTACTAAAGGTAATATTCTATATAGAAGTATTATTCTTAACAATCTTCTAGAAAAAGCCCAAAGCTTAAATGACGTCGGTATGAACATCTATGAAATGAAAGACTTCTTTGAAAACCTAATGGAAAGCTCTGAAGTAATTAAACTACCTGCAATAATTAATGACTCAAACTCCGTTACAATTACTAATATCCATAAATCAAAAGGTCTAGAATATAAAATCTGCTACTTTTCTGGCTTCCATAAAGAATTTAATTTAATGGATGTTAAAGATAAAATTCTATATAATGAAAAATATGGCCTAATAATACCTAGCTATAATGAAGGATTCTCTAATACATTTATAAACACTATCTTCAAAGAAGATAACTTAAGAAATGAAATATCTGAAAAAATAAGGCTTCTATATGTAGCTCTTACTAGAGCAAAAGAAAAAATGATTATTGTAACAAGCCTTGACAGTGACAAAATATATATAACAAATAAAGACAAAGTAATCGACGATCTAGATAGGATGAAATATAAATCATTTAAAGATATCCTTAATTCAGTATATGAGTACATCGAAAAATACATCACAAATATTAGTATTCCAAAAATTAATGAAGACTACAAAATATCTAAAAATATTAACTTAGATGGGCTAATTAATACAAGTGAAATATTAAATATTAAAGAAAAAGAATATCAAACAAATCCATTAGAAGAAAAACACTTTTCAAAAGAAACAAGTAAACTAATCACCGAAGAAGAAAAAAATAACATGAAATTTGGTACTGAAATGCACTACATGTTAGAGAACACCAATCTAAAAAATCCAGATTATACTTTACTTAGTCCTATCGAAAAAAGCATTCTAGAAAACCTACTTAAAAATGATATCTTTAAAAAAATAAATGAAGCTGAAATATACCAAGAATATGAATTTATAGATGATAATGAAACAAGTGAAAAAGCAGGTGTAATTGACCTCATGCTTGAATATAATGACCATGTTGATATAATTGATTACAAACTTAAAAACGTTGCTGATACAGCTTATAAAAAGCAATTAAATGGATATAAAGATTACATTAAAAACAAAACTCATAAAAAAGTAAACGCCTATCTTTATTCACTACTAGATAGAACATTAACTAAAATTGATTAATGTTCTTTTTTCTTGACTTAACTTAAACAATGCCATATATTAATAAACATGAACGAAGAACAACAAAAAGCAGTACTATCACTTAATGATACCCTCCTCATCGCTGGTGCTGGTTCTGGAAAAACACATACCATAATTAATAAAATAAACTACCTTATAGATAATAATATCTACAAAGAAAAAGATATCCTTGTTATCTCTTTTACAAATGAATCAGTAAACGACATTAAAAAGAAATGTGACAAAGAAATAGAAATCTCCACATTCCATAAACTAGCTATAAATATTATTAAAGATGAAAACTACCATCTTGCTGGCAACACCCTAAACTATATCATTAATGAATACTTTGAAAGCTATGCTAAAACAAATAAAAAAACATCTCAAATCATTAAAAGAATATGTATTGAAACAGCCATTTCAAATCTAAAAACATATATAAAAACATTTATTAACCTATATAAAGCCAACTATTCCTCAATTAATAACCTATGGAACCTTTATAATAAATCCCACTTTATAAATAAAGACTACTTAAAAATCATACTTGATATCTATTTAATATATCAAAGAGAACTAGAATCATCTGGTACTCATGACTTTAATGATTTAATAATAAATGCTGAAAAACTCATATCTAGCAAAACCAAAAAAGTTCCTTATAAATTTATTATAATAGATGAATTTCAAGACACATCATACACTAGGCTTAACCTAATACTAGCAATCAAAAAAATTAACAATGCCAAAATTTTCTTTGTTGGTGATGACTATCAATCTATCTACAGATTTAGCGGACTAGATTTAAGTATCTTTCTAAACATAAAAGAATACATCCCAGAAATAACTATCCTAAAATTAGTTATGAACTATCGTAATAATCAAGAAACAATTAACCTAGCAAATAAATTTATAATGCAAAATAAAAAACAGATTGAAAAAACTGTAATCTGTCAAAAAAATCTAAATAAACCAATTAAAATAATTTATTTTTTAAATAAACAAAATGTTATAAATAAAATTATTCCTAGCCTCTTTGGTACAACTCTTATAATGGGAAGAAATAATAAAGACAAAGACGACTATAATATTACAGAAACTGAAAATCTCAAATTTTTAACAATTCACAAATCAAAAGGTCTAGAATTTGATAATACCATCATAATAAATCTTGAAAACAAAACAAATGGCTTTCCATCTAGAATACCTAATCCCAAACTATTAAACAAAATAATTAAAACAGACTCTTACCAAGACGAAGAAGAAAGAAGACTCTTCTATGTTGCTCTTACTAGATCAAAAAACTATACTTATCTACTAGTACCCAAAAACAACCCATCTATATTTATTACAGAAATTAAAAAATACGGAAAAGAATATATTGAAGAAATTAATCTTTAGAATAATAAATTTTTGTAATTGGATATCCTTTACTATATATCATTTCCTTATATTCAGTACTACTTTTACTATCTAAGTAATTACTAAAATCCTTCATAAAAATTTTCACATCACCACCCAAATAATCAAAACAATCATCATAAGAACAAACTCTATCAAAATATTTATCAGTTATTCTATCACTAAAATTAAGTGTAGTAACACCTTCCGGATACACAACATTACTAGTCTCATAAGCATAGCTTTTACTAGATATCAAACAACTTAAAACTATCCCATAAAATAAAAATAAATTAAAAATAATATACTTCCTCATACACATCAGTATTATTATCTTCAATTTATTATTTATTAAACCTAATTACATTCATTATTTACAAAACATTTATTATAATACCTAGAATTCTTAGATAATTCCTTATAAACTTCATCCTTACTTATCTCTTCAATTAAAGTTTTCTTATCACTAAATAAATTAGTACCAAGCCCTAATCTATCGCCTTCAATAGTTGCCCCAAGAGCAGCAATTGTTGTTGGAAAATAATCCATAGTTGAAAACACTCTGTTATTAGTATTATCACTACTTACTGCACTATTAATAAAAGCATTATATACATTACGATCATAACCATTTATATTATTAAAAGAATAATTATTCATACTTAAATGATCTCCAACAAGCACTATTGTAGTATCCTTATAAAAACTTTGTTTCTGCAACCATTTAATAAACTCCCCAACTTGATAACTAGAACAAGCAACAGCATTCAAATATACATCATCACTTACATCCTTACAAAAATCACTTGTATAACCATCCATTGCATGTGTATCAACAGTAAGAAGTGTAAAATTAAATGGCTCATCATTTTTAGAAATCTTTTTTAATACCTTCTTCGCCCAAGGAAAAAGTTTAGCATCTTCTAATCCCCAGAATACATAATAATCATCATCAATTATTCCATCATCTATAGCTCTATAATAATCATAAATTTCATAATTACCATGATTCTTAAAATACACATCTCTACCAGCAAACTCTGCATTAGAACCAAACATTATATAATTCTTATAACCACTATCCTCAAGAATTTCTCCTAGAGAACTTGCACCAGGCAAAATATTATCATAATATCTAGTAAGCATATTTCCATTAAAAGGAGATTTCAAAGGAAGACCAGTAGTCTGTGCTACCATTGCACCAATCGTCCAAGTAGCAGGTCCAACAACATACGCACCACCTAAATTATCAGTATTTGAAAAATTAATATTCTTCTTAGCAATACTAGATAACTCACTTATATAATTAGTATCATATGCTCCACCATTTTCTTTATCAGCATAAGTCATCTCCATAGACTCTAGATAAATATAAATCAAATTTCTCTTCTTCTCTGGAAATGTAATTTTAACACTTTCTGGTGCAACATAGTTTTCTTCTATATAATTAGATTCCATAAATTGATATTTTAAATATTTAAAAAAATAAAGTTTCTTTCCCATAAACGTAAAAGCAAGTATAAACAAAATAATTGGTACAAATTTTAAAAACTTATAAAACTTCAAATGTAGCATATCAAAATTAAATTTTTTCTTAAATATCTCTAAACTAACTTCAAGATTGTATCTTTTACAAATAAATCTAAATAACATAATTAGTAAAACTACAACTAATGGCCATAATAAATTCTCTTTAATAAACCCCCAAATCATTCCATTACCAGTTCCTTCTAAAGGAGACGTAATCGTAAAAAGAATTTCATCAAATGACTCAAAAGAAAAATTCGCAATTACCCATCTTGTACCATTAAAAATTACAAGCGCAATAAAAAGCAAAATATAATTACCAAAAACCCAAACCTTCTTCATTTTTTTCTCCTACAAACTCTTATCTTAACCTTAACATTTTTAGTTACAAAATAATAAACTAAAGGAAGGACTACCGAAATTACAAATGAAAACGCCATAAACTTCATAATAAAATTAAATGAAAACAAATCATTGTTAAATACAGTATATGCATCCTCACAATAAAAATTAATAAAAGTAAACGTAACCATATTGATAATAAAAGTATAAATCAAATATAGAGATACTTTTTCTTCAGTAGATTTATTACTAAAATATTTTAAATGTATCCTACTAGAAATAATTCCTGGAATAAATAAGCAAATAAATTCCACACCCTCACGCTCCTCAAATATACCCAAATTTTATCATAAAAACATATAAAATAAAAGAAAAAAGGACTATTTCCAGTCCCATTTAAACTCTTTATAAGCCTTAATATAATTATATTTAATCTTTAATAGAAGTAATTTTCTTAAGAAACCATTATCCTTTTTATAATTAAGTGCTTCGGTTCTATCTTTCCACATAGATAAAGCTTTCCTTTTAAACTCTTCATTTGTAATATACTTCTTAACCACATACTTAGGTACAAACGTCTCAAGTACTTCCTTATCACAAACTTTATATTCAAGTTCCTTGCCTTCAATCAAATCCTTATAAAGTAACTCAATCAAATTAAATCCAGCAGGTGTAATATAATATGAACATCTTCCCTGTCTAGCATTAATCTCCATTACTTTATACTTACCATCTCTAGCATCATACTTCATATCAAATTCAGCAAATCCTTGATATCCTATCTTTTCAGTAAACTTTCTAATCTTCTCAATTTGCTCTTCTACCCCAGGATACTGTGAATACCCATTAATAATAACCGCTGCATTACCAATCATTCTAGGAGCATGCTCTTGCAGACCTATTTGAGCAAAAGAAACCATCTTCACCTTCTTATTCTTATCTGCATAAACTACTGCATCAAATAAATGTGAATCATCACCAGGTATATACTCTTGAATAATAATTGTATCTGTATAATTACCCTTCTTAAACTTATCAATAACATCAAGTAACTCTTCCATAGTATCTAACTTATAAATCTTCTTCTTACCAGCAAAATTAATATGCTTAAATAAGATAACATTAGCTGGTTTAACAATTACTGGGAAAGTAATATCTTCAGGTTTGATCTCTTCATCCAGAGTACAATCATAATAAATACTTCTTGGTAAATCAATTACACTATCTGCATACGTCTTATAAAAGTCTTCCTTATTAACCAAAGTATGTTGTAACTTAACACTAGGATAATTAAAGAAAAATTTACTCTTAAGCTTACTCTTATTCTTCGCTATAAACTCACCATAAGTCTCATTACTACTAACAAGAAGTATTTTCTCCTTCTTATGCTCTTCATAATACTTATCTAATTCACTTAAAAATACTTTTTCATCCCATAAATTCTCTACATACTTAATATTTAAAATCTTAGTATATCTCGTATAAGCAAAAGGCTTCTCACCAGGAATTATAATACTAAGCAAATCTGCTTTCTCTCCCGTAAACTCATGATAACATCTAGCTAAATAATAAGCATTAATATCATTTCCAATAATAAGTGCTCTAAACTTCTTCATCTTCTATCCTCTTTCCATTATAAACATAAATTCTTGGTACTCTGTATGTAACACTGCAAATTAACTTATACACATTAACTCCAGTATATCCAGCAATCTCACGAATACCAATCATATCACCAAATATAATAACCTCATCACCTAATTTAACATCATCATCAATTATAACAGAAGTTATATCCATATAATTAGTAATAGTCTTATACTTCTTACCATTAATCTCAACATAATATGGCTTAATAAGTGCAAAATCTGCAAATCCATAAGGAAGAATCCCTATCTTAATATTAGATTTAGCATCATACATCCCACCATATCCAACACCTTCTCCAGGCTTAATCTCTTTTATCTCCATCACATTAGTAACAAACTTAAATGCAGTATTTAATTTTAAAGGACTAACATCCGGAACATACTTCTTAAAAGTTAACTTATTATAAAGTTTTCTCTTCCAAGAAAGTGGAAATGATCTTTTCGCAAATCCATACATTACAACGCCTAATCTTACTCCAGTAGCAAAATCAAATGCCTTATGCTGCTCCATCGTCAGACTTCTATCTAAATGAACAATATCCACCTTACTTAAATCTATATCCTTAGTTATATCTTTAAATCTAGATACTTCTTTATTAAGTTCATCTCCTACTCCAGAATATAACTGAGTAAACACACCTTCCATATATAAATTCTTGTCTGAATTATTATAAATATAAAAAGCTACCTCACTAGACTTAACACCAAATCTATTCATTCCCGTATCAATCTTCAAATGAAACTTAACCCTTATTTTCTTTTTCTTAATCTCATCAAAAATATCTTTGTTATCTATCGTTATTGTAATATTATTCTTTGAAGCAACCTCAGCATCACTAGCACTAACTGGCTCTAAAACTAATATAGGGACATCACTATATCTTTTTCTAACTTCTAATCCCTCTTCTAAAGTAGCTACTGCTAAATAATTAATGCCGGCCTTAAGCATATACTTAATAACTCCAAGTCCATGCCCATAAGCATTAGCTTTAACCACTCCAAAATAATATTTATAAGAAGAGTACTCCTTTATTATTGCTTTAACATTATCTTCTATAACATTACAATCAATAAGTGCATATGTCTTTCTATACATTAAATCACAACCTTAATTCACAAAAAATTATATCATTTATTACTATTATTTACAATAAAACAGGCTTTATTCTAAACTATATACTTACTTCATTGACTTTCTTTTTACTCTTTACAAAAGAAACAACTTTAGCTTCACTAGAATATATAAAATCTAAAAAATCTGCAATTGAAATATCTGTTTTAAATGTAGTTTCACCTTCATAAATATCCTCAAATAATATTCTAATATTATCAAAAGAGCCAGTCTGTATAACTGTATACTTACCATGAGCAATACTATTTCTTATTCCATTAATAATACCTCTGTTATAAACAAGTAAACTATTATCAGTTACATAATCTACCGCATCATCATAAGTTGCTTTAGCTGATGCTACATCACTAATCATAGTTGCTTCTAAAATCTTATCATTATTTAAATTAGCACTAAGTACTGCCTGTGCCTTAGTATTTCCACTTAACTTAACCGCATTTAAACTCTCAGTATTTTTCTGTATCTTACTTTGAATAGCAGCAAGTCTTTTAGAAGCTCCCATATAAGTTTCCTTATAAGTATCAATCGGTCCATTATCAGCTTTTAAATAACTAATATTAAATGCAGAAAAATCTAACGTACTATAATCAAAACCAGAATTATCTTTATTAGTAAAAGCATTCTCATTATCTAACAAATCATCATGTAAATATCCAAATAAAGAATTAAATAAACCAATTGCAGCAGCAGCAAGTTCTTCATTACTAGCAACAAAGAAATTACCATATTTATTTGCTATATAATTACTAATTTTATCCTTATCAGTAGATTGCAAGTCATACGCAGCCTCAAGTAATATAAAATCATTAAAAGAAGCGCTTATCTCACTAAACTTCTTCCCTTCCGTAACTCTCTTTAAAACTTTATCACCTATAGCATTCACTGCTTCAGTATATTCTTGATCCTTTAATACCTCAAACAAACTATCTGCAAACTCATCAAGATCATCAAACTTAACATATCTTACATCCCAATCAAAATCATACTTATCTTTAACCATATCTTTAAACAAAGTAAAAACTTTTAAATTAGAAGTATTTTTATAAGCATCAATTACCTCATCTAACATATCCGCTAGATCCTTACTAATAATTACCCCATCTTTACTTTTCAAAGTAACTTCCACCTTTTTAAAATTAGATATAACTCGCTTAACTTCTTTACTATCCTTCAAAGGTTTAGTTCTATTTTTTTCTGCTTTTTCATTCATAACAAAACTTTTCTCACAAACTTTCATTTTTACTCTTCTAAAATAATTCTTAAGAGAATAAATTACAAAAGTAGCAAGCTTATCTATATTTAGTTTTACTCCTCTTCCAGCAAAATCTAAAATAACCCTGTTATGATCTAAATCAAACATAAAATTACCATGAGCAAGCTTATTACGAATCATCGCAACTACAGTCGCAGCATCACTAAAACTATAACCATCTATTACATAACCGTTATCCGTCTTAGTTGCTATCATACTAACCGACTTAGCTAATTCATCTGCAAATATCTGTGTCTCAAACTTAAGTTCCGGAGCCTTTGTAACAATATCTTCTTTTATTCCAAGAAGTATATTACTAATAAGTGCTACTCTAGCTGCATTATAATTCTTCTTATCAAGAATATAACTACCATCATACTCATCACCAACAAACTGATTAAGTAAAAATAAAGAATAAGCCTTCGCCCCAGAATAATAATCTAACATACTATCAATTTTATCCATAAAAATCACCTGTCTCTTTTAAATTATATCATATCACAAAAAAAGGATAAAACATTACCCTTCATTCTCATCAAAACTCATATTATTCTCATAATTAGTAATAATAACTTCCTTAACCTTGCCCCTCTTCTTACCATTAGAATTAATATTACGATTAGCTTCAATAACATAAATATTATAATCTTTATATAGTTCACTAATTAAACCAGTCTTATTATTAGAAAGCATTACATAACAGCCTCTATCACTTAACTCCTTAAAAACTCTAGCAAGCCTAACTTGTTCATTTTTACCAAAGCCTTCCTCAGTATAACTATTAAAAATAGAAGTATCTGAATCATATGGTGGATCAAAATAAATAAAGTCCCCCTTCTTAGCATCCTTAACAGCTTCTTCAAAATCAACAGAAAGCATCTTTATATCATTATAATTAAAATATCCACAAATAATTCCTAAATTCTGACCCTCATAAGTATTAACACTAGTCTTCTTTCCAAAAGGAACATTAAACTCATTCTTACTATTAACTCTATATAAGCCATTAAAACAAGCCTTATTTAAATAAATAGTTCTAGCAGCTCTCTTATAATCAGCAAGCCTATTAAACTTAGCCTTATCCCTATCTAAATTTCTAATTTCATAATAATACTCTTCACTATGATTTGCTTCATGATGATTAAGTTCTCTGCACATCGCATCAAACTTTTTAGCATCCTTCAAACACTCATACACATTCATAAGTTCTTTATTACAATCATTAATAACAGCACTTCTAGGTGATAACTCAAAAAGCAAAGCCCCACCACCAACAAATGGCTCATAATAAGTATTAAACTCATTAGGTGCATAAAACTTTAACTTATCAATAATCTGTCTCTTACCACCAGCCCACTTAACAAAAGGCTTTCCCTTTATCATTTACATCACCTCATATAAGATATATTTTATCATAAAGTAAGGAATATACCAAAAGAAATCCAGAAAAAAACTGAATAAATTTATATTATTATTCAGTTCATCATATTATAATTGTGTTTCAGTTTCTCTATACCTAGTTTCTTTCTTTCCACAATGCTGGCAAACATAATGTTCCTCATGTTTATCAATTCTTACAGCAACCTGTTTTGTATAATTTCTACCATTTTCTGTAATCGTCTTAGTTCTCCAAGTTTCATATGAATCAATTATATAATCATGTTCTAGTTTTAAAGCACCCCATTTTTTACAATTAGGACAAGTATTAATTCTTCCAGTATTACCAATAACAGCCCATATTATTAATATTATAAATGCAGCAACAGACCACCAACCAAATCTAAACATCTCTCCATCACTAAATAATTCTATAAAGAAACATATAACCATTAGTATAATAAGTACGAGTGGTAACCAAAATGCAAAAATATTAATTGTTGACGCTGATTTTGCATTATCAACAGACGTTTTTGTATATTCACCAATTAAATCTAAATTTTTTTCTGGTTTAACATAAGCATTATATGCATTTTGTAAATTTGTTAAAAAAGCTATGAATTCCTCTTCTTTTAAATCCCAATCATAATCACGCATTCTAGAAAGATTATAAAACACACTTTTTCTCCACTCACGATAATCATACGCCGCATACGAACTATCTGTCTCTTCAAGTGCTTTTTTAAGTCCTTCATTACTTAAACCAAAATTCTTTTTAATTTCATCAAGATAATCAGCATCTATATTTCTTAAAAACATAACCGCCTTCTTATGTTCTTTTTCACTTGCCTGTAATAAAATATAAACAAACAAGCTCATTACAAATTCAGCTTTTGTTATTTCAATGATCTCGAATTGTTTTTCATAAGGATCATTTTTAAAATTTAGTAAATTATGTCCACCACAATAAGCAAAATTAATGGCATGTATCTCAAAAAACTTTTCACATTCATCATACACAGATTGTAAAATTTCATCATCAGTCTTTTCAAGATAAACATTATTAATTATTTCATCATTCTTAGTTTGCTCACCATTATTAAAGTTTACATTTAATCCCCCTTTTCCTTTCCTGTTATTTTTAACTATAAAATAAATCATAACAATAGTAGCTAAAACAACAAAATAAAGTCCAGCAAATAAAAGTGAATCATCCTCAAAATCAGCCGGCATATTTATTGCCAATAATATAAACCAGCTTCCAATAAAGAACATTATTGAAAATGTTAAAGCTTTTTCGCTTCTTACCAAATATATTAAAATAAATGCTAACCCAAGTGTTTCAATCGCGCAAAACGCAAAAGCCAATAATGCTACATTACCCTGTGAATTAACAGTAGTATCCAAATAATAATCACCAAAAACACTTGAAAAATTGTCCACAGTTAAATATGGTGATAAATCATAACTATTATAATAATCAATTGCTTTAGAAATAACATCATCAGTAAATGCAACCGGAGTACCATAAAGTGTCACTGATTCTGGCCAAGTACCACTAGGATTATTCGTATAGTCTCGAAGCTTTTCTGTTTCAAGATATTCATCAGTTCCAAGCTTCACTATATAAAAATCTAAGCCATCACTAACTAAATGAAACGTATCTTTATTATCATCACTAAGCAAAGATGACGAAACAATTTTTACCGAAAGCTTAGAATAAGAAAGGTCTGTTTTAGTACTAGAAAAATTTTGAGCAGAATCAGTATTTAAAGTTTCAGGATAACAAGTTAAAAGCAAGATAAGTCCAAATAATATACAAAAGAATCCCCAAATTAGTACAGAACTATTTTTCATTTTAATTTTAGAAACTAACTTATCATCAAAATTAATAACACTATTTTTCATTTTCCTACTCCTTAATCCTTAAAAAAGTCCTCATATATTAAAGTTTGTAACTTTTCTTCATCTAAACCACTATCCATAGAAATCCTAGAAGCTTGATTCTTAATCGCATCCTCAAATAAATTCCTTACATATCTACCATTAGCAAAAGAAACATCTTTAGTATCAATTTTATTAAATTGCTTTAAAATCTTCTTCAAATCCTTATCAGAAATCTTGTAATCGTTACTATTAATAAGCATTTGTAAAATCTTAAGTAACTCTTCACTATTATAATTCTCAAAATTAATATAAGTATTAAACCTTGATTTAAGGCCTGGATTAGACTGAATAAATTGTTCAATTTCTTTTGGATAACCAGCAACTATAATCACCGTATTATCACGATTATCTTCCATAAACTTTAAAATAATATCAACCACTGCAGAACCATAATCATCCTTATTCTTAGTTAAAGAATATGCCTCATCTATAAATAAAACACCACCCATAGCACTCTCTAAAACCTTCTTAGTTTTAATTTCTGATTGTCCCAAATACTCAGCAACTAAATCTTCACGCGAAACCTCAATCATTTTATTTTCTTTAATAACACCAAGATTATAATATAATTCAGCAATTATCCTAGCAACAGTAGTTTTACCAGTGCCCGGACTACCAGTAAATACCATATGCATTGTAACCCCACTAGTTTTAAGTCCCTTATCCTTACGTAACTTATTAACATAAGCCAAATTAGATAACTCCTTAATCTTACTTTTAACATTATCCAAACCAATTAAACTATCTAACTTCTGATCAATAAAATTATCTTTATTATTTTTATCTATTTTTTTTAACTTTTCATCATATTCTAAATAAGGCTTTAAAATACTATCAACCAATTTTTTATTACTGCATATATACATAAGAATATTTTTTAAATGTTTAATATATAAATTCTTACTTTCATCATCCTTAACCGCAAACTCAATAAAACTTTTAAGAACCTCTTCTTTAGAATTTTCATATTCACTATCATCAAAAGAATCACTAATCAAATATAATACTCTTTTATAATCAACTTCATCACTATGTTTTTTATATAAACCATATATTAAATTATTTAATTCATCAACGTATGTTGCGGGCAATTCTAATATTATTTTATTTATAAATGAATATCCCCTTTTAGCCTCTCCTGGAGTCATAATACCACCTCTACTACTTCCTATTTCTTAGCAAAATTATAACACTAACAATATAATTAATAAATAAAATTTTATAATTTTATTTTTATATTTTTAAATCAAAAAAAGATACCAAAGTAGCATCTTTTCAAAATTAATTTTATTAAACCAAATATAGTTTTGAATTTCACTTAATTCTATGAGAAAAAACTTTTAATTAATACTATAATTACCAAAATAATAAGAGCTAACATAATAATAGTGGCTGTATTAGAATTATCATTTAATTTTTTATCATAAACACCACTTTCTGTTTTTTGTGCATCCAAATCATCATTATTTTGAAGGTTCAAACTATCATCAGATTTTATTAAAACTTTCCTTGGCTTAGAACCATTAGGCGGACCAACAATACCTCTTTCTTCCAAAAGATCAAGAATTCTGGCAGCTCTATTATAGCCGAATCTAAATCTTCTTTGAATTAATGAGGCATTTATTTTTCCGGTTTGAATAGCAAAATCAACTACTTCATTATACATCGGATCATCATATTCCCCGCTAGAAGTATCCGCTCTATACATATCATCAACCGATAACTCAGTAATAGAATTATCATATTTAGCTGGTCGTTCATGTGAGATATAATTTACTAACTCAGTAACAATTTTATCATCAATTTTATAAGAATTATATTTCCCATCATATATATTAAGTGAAGAATTAAAATAATATTCATATTCACCTAGGTTTTCAGCACCTTTTTTATTTAACAATAATCTTGAATCTCGTTCAGAATATGCTTTAAAACAAACTCTATTTGAAAAAAGATTTATAAAACTGATATCCATCATATCTCTATTAACATTACTTGTTGCAACAATAATATATACACCAACCTGTCTCCCCTTTTGAATTATTGAACTTATAACTTCAATAATTTCATTTTTTGAATATTCGACCAAATCTAATAAATCATCTATAATAACAAAAATTTTAGGTAAACCAGAACTATTGGATGTATCCACTGTTGAATTAAATTTTTCAATAGTTTTTAATCCACTTTCAAAAAGCAAATCGTATCTTCTTTGGATTTCAACTATTATTTTATTAAGGGCCATCATTGACTTGCTAGAATCAGATATAATTGGAGATAACAAATGCGGTAATCCATTAAAAGAATTATATTCAAGCCTTTTCGTATCAATAATTACGAATTTACTATCTTCAGGAGTACTTTTTAATAAAATATTAACTATAATATTTTCTATAAAATTAGACTTTCCAGAACCTTGAATACCATATACTAAACAATTAGGATAATCTTCAAAAGAAATGTTATTAATTTTATTTTTATTAGTTAATGATATAAATGCATTTAACTTACTATCATTTATAGAGTTAAGTAATCTTTCATCGTTAATATAATTTGCTACATTAGGTAACTTATATTTATTATCTACTGAGTTCATTTCTTCCATACACCTCTTTCATCATAATATTTATAAATAACTACTAATATCCCGCTAATTTCTTTATTTAAAAAATCAAGTTTCAAAATAATCAACAGCCGCATAATATTCATTAATATAACCAGGATGATTCTTTTTTAATATATCATTATAAAATGTTTTAACTTTGCCATAGTCATCACGGTCAATTTTTGCTTTTCTAATTTTATTAAAAATAATTAAAACCATAAACGAAATATATACAAATGCAATTATAATTATTAAAACAATAATAAATATATTATTTATTGTATCCAAAAGTATCACCTATATAATTATAGCATAAAATTTAAATATAACTGAAATCAATAAAATACTTTTTAAATTCTCTAAATTTAATGTTTGTACATAATTTCATAAAAAAACAATAGTCTCTGTTATCTTAAAGGGGCTCGCCTTTTGAATTTTTATACGCGTTAATTTTCCTTAAAATCGTCCTTTTATAGCTATTATATTTTTATAATTACCGTAATAAAGTGTTTGTCGGTACCTAAAAAACTGGATATATTATCTAATCTATTCTCATTTTAATCTATTTGTAATGTAAAATGTATTGCAAAAAGATAGAATAATTTCATTTTTCTTATCATTGCTTTCAATCTTATCATAATTATCACCTAAAAAAAGTGTAAATAATATAATTGGCTCTAATAATTGATTTTTTAAAACTTGTATTTCATCATTATTAGCACTTTTTCCATATAAATTATTAACCAACAAATCATGATTTAAGCATAAATAAAGATCTATTTTTTTGTCTACTTCATTTTTAACAGTATCTACAATTAATTCTTTATCTTCAACAAGTTGTATATTTAATTCTAAATCTTTAGCGTTTGTAATACTCTCCGCTTGTTCTTTCAATTCATTAACTACTGAAAATTCAAATGTACTACTTCTTTTATCAAGATTAAAATTATCATCATATAAATCAAATTGAATGTTATGCATTCCAATCGAAATATCATTTAAAGTATATTGAATTCTACCATTCATAACAGACTCAGAATGATTATAGTTTTGTTTACCGTCAACAAACATATAAATTTTAGCTTTGTCATTGACACTTTTTTTGGCTTTTGTTGTTACAACAATATTAACGCTTTCATTTTTATAGAAAACTTGCTTAGAGGTAGTTATTTCAAATTCCTTTATTGAATCATAATATATTTCTTCTTGAGTAGGATTAACATGACGCCATTTATTAATATTTAGTATTTTATTACCCGATTTTAAAAATTTATTATAAATACTTTTAACGTTACTGCTAATATCATTAATTAATTCAGCATCTATATTAGAATTAACACTCTGGCTTGCTATATAATTATTCATGTCAACAATTGTTTTTTCATTTTTTAAGGCTTCTATTACTTTATCTAAAAAGCCGTTAGTTAAATCAGAATCCTGAATTCTTGACCTATCGGTGGTAAAAAATCTATATTTATCCTTCCCAATATATCTAAATTAATGTCAACTATCAACCTATATTGTAAAAAACTTAATCCAGCATTTTTTAATTTAGTAAATTTTTCGCTAGATATATATTGTCCATTTACAGTATAAATTATCGGATCAAGATGAACATTAACTTGTTTAAAAATATCTTTGCATTTTGCATCTTTTGCCCAATCTAATTCATCAGGAGGAAGAATAAAATAATAATTTAATTTATATTCATTAGAATTATGTTGAATACTTATTGTTCCAAAATAATCTTTTTTAGCATATTCCCATGTTAGCATTTTATTATTTGAACCGTACGAATATCTATTTTGTTTATGAACATTACTAATAAAATCAGCTCTATTTTCCACTACTTTTACAGGTATGCTAACATTATATAATTCAGTATTTATAAAATCTCCAAGCATGCCAGGTTTAGCCACATCATTAACCCTATATTCACGAGGTATTTCCATATCAATCATTCTTATTAATGTACCAGACTCAGAATTAATAAATGTTTTAATATAGTCATCTTTATAATCAAAATTATCATTTTCAATTAAAGATACTTGCCCATTTGGAGTTAAATATATATATGTATCCATTTTCACGTCAGCAAATAAACATTTTTTTACAATTGTAAAATATATTTTTTCTTCTTTTTTTGAAATGATAATTGTTGCAAAAGAAAATGGTAATGATGTAGAGCCGCCTTGACCAAATGCACCAA
The DNA here is from genome assembly GCA_934090735.1 of uncultured Bacilli bacterium. GTDB lineage: Bacteria > Bacillota_I > Bacilli_A > RF39 > UBA660 > CAG-533. The sequence continues at coordinate 179,230 of CAKOJR010000003.1, read as the reverse complement.
TCAGATAATTTTTATCAGTAGTTGATTTATTTCCTTTGTGTATAGATAGAATAGTGTCGCCAAATTTTTCACCACTAATTCCACATCCTTGATCTACAACATCAACTGTAGGTCTGTTAGATTTAGTACTATCATTAATAGCTACTATAACTTTATCGGCAGTTTCACACGCATTTTGCCTATTTGATTTTCCTTTCTTTATATTTTCTTTATTCTCATAATAATGTGGAAAAGCAACTTTTATTATATCATCAGCCGATTTAGGAGAAACTATACCATTTTTTTCCTTTTCTTTTTCTAAAACCGCATCAATACCATTTGTTATTCTTTCAATTAAACCCTTGCCAGAATCTTTAAGCATATTAATAGCAGATAAATTATATTTTGTATCACCAACACATGTCCAATTATCACTTATATTTTCGTATAATAAATTTTTATTCTCTAGATCTGTATTTAAGCATTTTCTAAGAAATGCATTTAATTGTTCTGGTTTATAAATTGATAATAATTCACTTAACCTAAAATTCATAAATATCACCTCAATTAATCTTTATGCATCGTTTCCATTGCTACACACATATATAAATTTTTCCATAAAGTTTTATTTTTCCCTGTAGCATTCGGATTATTTCCTAATGTTCTGCTTGTATCTACTGTTGTTTCCATCAAATCTGATCCAATTTTTTCTAATACACGAAATGGGTCTCTCTTCCAACAATAATATCCATCAACATCAACATCCACCAAAGCTCTAAAAGCCCCCATTATTGGAAATAGGAACCCGTTTGGTGTAATATAATCCGTATTATTTTTATAAAACTTAGTTTTATAGGCAGGTTTTCCATCTTTTCTTTTGTTAACGCCAACAACCAATGCATATTTTTTTCCAGATATTCCACCACTATAATAATCTCTAGATTTCATTTCAAGTTGATCATATAATTTAAAAATATCAACCATTATCTTAGACATTTTTACATATGGATTTTGTATTGTTTCTCCATTATCCATATGTTGCTTTATATAGTAATCTATGCACTGCTTTTTTCCATTATATGAAACTATTGCATAATCATTTAGATCAGGATATCTTTCAATATTATATAAATTTAATAATGCTAAAATATCACTTACATCAATGCTTCCTTCTGCATTTTCTTCAAAAAACACTTCATCTTTAAAAGGTTCATTTTGAATAGCTTTTTTTATAATGTCGAATCTATTATATAATTCAGCAATAGATTTATCTTGAACCTGAGTTGAAGTATTTCTAGCGCTTGCTAATTCTTGAAACATATCCTCAACGCCTGTAAGGATTTCTATTTTAACATATTGTTGACCATATTCTAATTCTGATTGGCAATCTTGTATAATTTTATAAGTATGTCCTCCATCTATATCGCCATGTACACTTGTATCAGAAAAAATAACATTTACTGTTTCATTTTTGCTATTAAATGTAACCTTTTCTGCTGATAATAATAGTCCTCTATTCAATAAATAAAAATTATTGGCTCCAGGGGTTGTTAAGCTAGTTCTAATTTTTTTTGCAACAGCGGTGGTTAATTTTTGTTCTCTTGGATTAGTATCCATTGGTATGTTAGCAGGGACATCTTTAACATCACAAACAATATAGTACATTTCGGAACCTTTCATTGCCTCTTCATCACTTAAATAATATGGATTAGGAATTTTTCTAAATGATTTTGTCTTAAAAATTATTTCTTTATTCATAATTATACCTCCTAAAAATAATTATTTCTCTCTGTCACACTTAATATATCATAAAATTTGTAATTGACATACGTTATATATGACGTATAATAAAAATGGAGTTTTTTTATGAAGAAAGAAAAGATTAATGTAAAATTCGGATATCATTTAAGAGAATTAAGAGAAAATAATGGATTTCAACAATATGAATTTGCCAATTATTGTGGAATAAGTGAAGCATATTACGGAAGATTAGAAAGAGGAGAATATTCTCCGACTCTTAAAATTTTAGAAAAAATCTCACGTACACTTGGTATTGATATTTCAGAATTGGTCAAAAATATAGATAAATAAAAAATAACACTTAATTAATAAATAATAATATTTTTATTTTTTCTAAATTTTTATATACCTTTGTTTTCACTCATACAACAAAAAACGAGAGCTTTCGCTCTCTTCAGGGGGTTTTGGTTGATACACCTTAACATTGAATTCGTTAAGGTTATCAGCATGATATCTCTACCATGCTAAAATAATCATAAACGAATTTTTAATCTTTGTCAATCACAATTTTTAATAATTTACAAAAAACAAAATTATTTAACTTTTTTAAGTTCTTCGTAATACAAAATAAATGTAACATTCATATAAGGAACAAGCCAAATATATAAAATTCCTAAAGTAAAAATTCCAAGTAACAACCATCCAAAGAAACTAAGAACTAACATAAAATAATCCATCTTATAACCATTCATCATTTCTTTACTTTTTCTAATGCAATCCATCGGATTCGGATTTCCATCAATCATTAATAAATTTACCATTGAGTAACTTAATGCCGCAATAATACCAGGAATAATAAGAAGTAATGCCCACAATGTTGAAAATAATGAAGTTAAAAACCATACACCAAATATTGGGCCAAACATCTTGTAATATTGAAACATTCCTTTAATATCACATTCTTCGCCTCTAACAAATTTCATTACATAAGCAGTAGCTCCAAAACTAAGTGGTAATGTAATAATCGTTGATAACATTTGTGCACTTGTACTAACATAAATATTATCACTATTTACTCCAAAAAGTGTTCCAATAAGAGAATTTATTAAAGACACAATAACAAACGGTATTACTAAATCCCACACATGACCTTTAATCATAGCTTTAGCTTTTTCTTTTAATTCTTTTCTATTCATATCCTCACCAATATAATTATATACAATTCTAAAATTCTAAGCAATAGTTAAATTTTCGAGAATATCCTTCTGTGCTTTATAATCATCTAACTTCTTACTCTTCAAAAATTCCTCAGCATCACTTTTACACTGCATTAAAATCTTATAATCCCTATTTAAATTTGCAATTTTAAAACTCTGCTCACCACTTTGTCTGATTCCAAAAATGTCTCCGCCGCCTCTTAGCTTAAAATCTTGCTCACTGATGTAAAATGCATCATTACTCTGCTCTAAAACTTTTAATCTTTCAGCATCATAATCACTTATCAAAAAACAATAACTTTGCATGTCATTACGCCCAACTCTACCTCTTAACTGGTGAAGTGTAGCAAGGCCAAATCTTTCCGCATTAAAAATAACCATCATCGTCGCATTTTTAACGTCAACGCCAACTTCAATTACAGTTGTTGAAATTAATATTTTTGTATCACCATTTTTAAAACTATTCATAATTTCATCTTTTTGATTAGGTTTCATTTTTCCGTGCAATACGCCCGTGGGAATCATTCCATTAAATGCCACATCAAACTTATCTTTCAAAGAATTAACATTCATCTTTTCATCCTCTTCATCATCAATAAGAGGAGCTACAACGTATATTTGATGCCCAGCTTTAATTTCATCTAGCATTTTCTCTAAAACATTTTTAAGTTCACTGTTTTTAAAAATTTTAGTAATAATTTCTTTTCTGCCACCAGGTTTAGTCTTAATCTCCGTAATATCCATATCTCCATAAATAGTTAAAGCAAGTGTTCTTGGAATTGGGGTTGCACTCATATATAACACGTCAACATCTTTTCCTTTTTCTTGTAAAGTCTGTCTTTGATTAACACCAAATCTATGTTGCTCATCTGTAATAACAAGCCCAAGATTATTATAAACAAGTTCATCATTAAGTAAAGAATGCGTACCAATTAAAACTTGAGTCTCACCATTTTTTAAAGTCTGTAAAATCTTATTTCTTTCACCTTTTTTAGTTGAACTTGTAAGTAACTGAATATTTAACTTATCTCCAAATAAACCTACCATATTATTAAAATGCTGTACTGCTAATATCTCAGTCGGTGCCATAAGCACGCCTTGATACCCCGCTAGCATATTCATATAAAGTGCAATAAAAGAAACTATCGTCTTACCACTACCAACATCACCTAAAATTAATCTATTCATTTTCTTTTTAGATAAAAAGTCACCCTTAATATCACTTACTGCCTGCATTTGTCCATCAGTTAAGTTAAATGGCAAACTACTAATAAAATTATTAACCTTATCTTCATCAAAACTCTTAATGTTAAATTTGCCATCACTTGCATTCTTCTCTTTTAAATAACTTACCTTTAACATAAAAGTAAATAACTCTTCATATATTAAATGCAAATCTGCTTTTTTCAAACTGTTAATATCTTTAGGTTTATGCACATTAGTAACAGCTTCTTTTTTATTTATAAAATTATACTTTTCTATTAAATAATCTGGCACATTACTTTTAATTTCTACAGTATTATCCAAAATCTCATCAATCAATTTTTTAAAATTATTTCTCTTAATCCCTTGATTCAAATGATAAACTGGCTCAATCACCGTTTTCGTTATTGGTGTAAGCTTAATATCACTCGCCATAAACGAATTAGATTTTCTATTATATTTACCAATTACTGATATATAACTTTTAATTTTAATATTTGGTTTTAAATAAGCCCTATTAAAGATAGTAACATTTACTAGTTCACTTCCCGTATTAAATGCAAAAGATAATTTATTAAGATTCTTTCTTATAAAAAATACTTTAACTGCAGACTCAACATATCCTGTAATTGTGCACGTATCTCCTTCACAGCACTCTCTTAACTTGACTGGTGTATAAACATTATATCTGTAAGGAAAATAATTAATAACATCATCTTTTGTATATAAATTAAGTGCTTTTAAAGCAAGTAAACTTTTAGGTCCAATTCCTTTTATATCTTCTAGCATTGTAATCACCATCTTTTATTATTTTTTTATTAAAAACGCTTGACAAAAGTGTCTCATTCGGTTAGTATATAAATCACCAATTCACTTATAGGCGAATTGGTGCTAGTATCACACTAGCCAACCCCTTTTTATTCTTTGAGGCTGCTTATTAAGCAGCCTCCATTTTTTATTTATTTAATAAATTTTTATAATATTCATAACGCTCTTTTGCAGCGTTTTTATTTTTTTCTAATAACACATCAGCTTTCTCTTTATCCTTCAAAATTAACGCATTATATCTTACCTCATTACGTAAAAAATCATCATACTTCTCAAAATCAGGCTCAACACTATCGATATGAAGCTCACCATCAAAGTATCTCATAAGTGTAACATAACCACACATTACAGCAAGTTTCTCCTCATTAATAGAGTTACCCATACCGCCTTTAATTCCTTGCTCAATACAAGGACTATAAGCAAGAATAATAGACGGTCCATCATGCTCTTCAGCCTCTTTAATAGTCTTAATCGCCTGCATCATATTTGCACCTAAACTAATCTGACCAACATACACATTAGGGTACCCCATACAAATCTTAAATAAATCTTTCTTATAAGTATCCTTACCCATATCAGCAAACTCTGCTACTGCTCCAATATGTGTACTCTTACTAGATTGTCCACCAGTATTAGAATACACTTCAGTATCAAGTACCATAATTCTAACCTTTTTATTACTTGAAAGCACATGATCTAAACCGCCAAAACCTATATCATAAGCCCAGCCATCTCCACCAATAGTCCATACACTCTTTGGTGTTAAATAATTAACCAAATCAGAAGATACATACTTCTTAGCTTCATCTAATACAGCATTAATCTTTTCATAATCATTCTCATTATCCTTAACAAACTTATAAAGATTAGCAGCCGCCTTATTACCCTCAAGCTCCTTAAGTGCTCTAGCATGTAACTTATCATAAGTTCTTAGCATTCCGTAACCATATTCAGCATTGTCCTCAAATAAACTACTACCCCAAGAAACATTATATGGCATACTTGGGCAAGATGCCCCATATATACTAGAGCATCCAGTAGCATTTGCAATAACAAGTCTCTTACCAACAATCTGCGTTAATAACTTAATATAAGGTGTCTCACCACATCCAGCACAAGCCCCAGAAAACTCAAATAATGGTTTTTTCAAAGAAACCTCTTTTATATTATTCGCACTTGTTACATCATTTTCATAATTCTTAAATAAATCATCTGCTCTTTTTTGATTTTTATCGTCAATTTCTCCCCAAGATAAACACTTAACAGGACATATATTAGCACATAAACCACAAGCCGTGCAATCCCTCTCACTTACTGCCACAATAAACTTATTCTTCTTATCTAAGCTATCCTTTGCATCACTTGCATACTTATCATTCTTATCAATTACAAAAGGTCTAATAACTGCATGAGGACAAACAATATTACACATACCGCATTCAATACACCTATTCTTATCCCACTTAGGAACCATACTAGCCATACTTCTCTTCTCTAAAGCACTAGTCCCACCTCTTGTAGTTCCATCTCGCATCTCATAAACATCACGCGTACTTAACTGATTACCTCTTCTAGAATTAATATAATCAAAAACTGTATTGCCAAACTTCATATCATAAGTACTAGCACTATCTATCTTACACTCTTTTAAATAATACTTACTTTCCTTAATACATGAAATATTTGCTTTAACTATATCTTCACCCTTAGTAAAGAAACGCTTCTTAACATTCTTAATTAGCACTTTCTCATAATCATCAAAACCAAATAACTTTAAGATAGCACTTTCCATAATTAAACTAATCTTACCAGAAATACCATACTTACTAGCAAGCATTCCAGCATCAATTAAATACACTTTTATATTATTATCAATTAAATATTTCTTCACTTCATTTGGTATAAACTTATTAAACTCTTCTTCTGTCCTATAAGTATTAACAAGCAAAGTTCCGCCCATAACTAAACCATCTAAACAATCAAACTTCTTAAAATATTCATCTTTAGAAACTACAACTAAACTAGGACTCGTAACATAATAAGGTGCTTTAATTAACTTTTTACTCGTTCTTAAATGAGAAATAGTTACTCCGCCACTCTTCTTAGAATCATACTCAAAATAACCTTGAACATAACTTCTTTCACCAAGTATTTTAAGCATGTCTTTAGACGCACTAACAAGTCCATCAGAACCAAATCCAAATATCTTAAATTCCTTATAATTCTCTTTATAATTAAACTCAAAATGCTTTAAAGATAAATTAGTAATATCATCATCTATCCCGATAACAAAATCATTTACTAACTTTGTATCAAGCATCTTATAAACATCATAAATATCACTTGGTGTCGTATTTTTACTAGATAATCCATATCTTCCATGAACTATCTTTATCTTTTCATCACTAAGAGCAGATAACACATCTAAATATAAAGGCTCACCAGCACTACCACTTTCCTTAGTTCTATCTAAAACAGCAATCTTACGCACACTTTTTGGTAATACTTTCTTTAAATAATCTGTACTAAAAGGTCTATATAAATGAACCTCAATTAAACCATACTCATCATTTTTACACATATCTATTGTATTTTTAATAGTATCACAAACAGATCCCATTGCTACAATAACCTTCTTAGCATTCTTACTACCATAATAATTAAATGGTTTATAATTAGTTCCTGCAATCTTATTAAGTTTCTTCATATAAGAGTTAACTATATCTGGCATCTTTAAATAATCTTTGTTTCTAGCTTCGGTTACTTGAAAATAGATATCCTCATTTTGCGCAGTACCCTTAGTAATCGCCTTACCAGAATTAAGTGCTCTATTTCTAAACTCATTAACCTTTTCATAATTAATCATTGACTTAATATCTTTATCACTAATAAGCTCTATTTGATTATATTCATGACTAGTTCTAAAACCATCAAAGAAATGTAAAAATGGAAGACTTCCCTCAATTGCCGATAAATGCGCTACCATTGCTAAATTATAAGCATCCTGCACATTAGTGCTTGCTAAAATACAAAAGCCTGTTGTTCTTGTTGCATACACATCCTGATGATCACCAAAAATACTAAGTGCATGCGTAGACAAACTTCTCGCCGCAACATGAATAACTCCTGGAAGCATCTCCCCTGCCATCTTATACATATTTGGTATCATTAATAAAAGTCCTTGACTAGCTGTAAAAGTACTAGCTAAAACTCCCGCATTAAGTGCTCCATGCATTGCTCCAGCAGCTCCAGCTTCACTTTGCATTTCAATAACATTTACCGTATCTCCAAACACATTCTTTTGGTTCTCACTACCCATTAAATCTATTTGACTAGCCATTGGACTAGACGGTGTTATTGGATAAATAAAACTAAGCTCACTAAAATTATAAGCCATCTTAGCACACGCAGTACATCCATCAACAACTTTCATATAATCACCATTCCTATATAATAATTATATCTTAAAACCAAAGAAAAACAATACTTAAATCTTTTCATAAAGTATTGTTTCACTATTTTCATAAACATAAAATTTACAGTTTACATATTTCTCCATTATACTCTTAAATCCAGCACCAACTAAAGTAAACTCCCCTTGCTTTTTATTAAACCACTTTCCCCTATAATATGGCACCTTTCCACTAACAATAACTGTATCACTATCAAACAAAGAAAATGCATCTATAAACTTTATACTTACATTACTAATAAAATTAAACAAAGAATTATATAAATACACCTCACAAGGCTTTAACTTATCAAAATATAAAATATTATACTTTACCTTAAACAAACTACTAACCAAATTATTTTTAGACGTAATATTATATACAATCCTCTTTAATCTCACATAATCATATATATGGTTATTTACTATAATATTATCTGGCAATTCCTCTTTAATTATCCTCTTACTTTTATGAGAATAAATTAAAACATACTCATCAGTAAACTCAAAAGTATAAATAAAATCACCTAAGAAAGTTCTTTAATATTCATACCATATATATTTTCTGGATTAGCATAAGTTCCATTATGTTCTACTTCAAATAAAAGCATATTACTATAAGTACTATCAATCTTATTTTCACCACTAGTCCCAATAACATCGCCTTTTTTTAAAGTATCACCAACCATCACATTAACTTCATTTAAACTTTCATATCTTGTAATTAAGTTATTTGTATGTTTAATAGTTACTACATTACCTAATACTTCATCAGCTACTACATCTTCAACAGTACCATCAGCAACAACTAAAACTTCAAACTCTTCTTTAGCTCCATAAAGCACACCTGTATTTGGCATATAAGTATTTTGATAATAAATTATAGATTGCTCTTGTGCCTTACTTTCAGCATCCTTCTCATAGAATCCTTTTACAACAGACACTTCTTCACCACCAAATGGTTTAATCACCTTTCCATCATCCGTGCTTACTACTGGAACTGTATCATCTATTAAATTTCGGTAAACATATGACAAGTTATCATTACTATAAACTGATGCTTTTAAAACCTTTGCAGTCAAATACAAACTTGAAATAATTGCTCCTACACTTAACAAATAAATACATACTACTACTGAACTTTTTAACTTATATCTTTTCATCTCGCACCTTCCTAATAAAAGTGTGAGTAAAAAAATCTATTTTATACTAAAAATCTTTAATAATTATATCTTTATAATAATACTTAAGTATTTCTTTATAACTATAACCATCTTTAGCAAGCAAATTAGCCCCATTTTGACTCATCCCAACACCATGGCCATAACCCTTAGTAGTAATGTTTACATCATCCCCATTTATTTTTATCTCAAAATCAGTAGATCTTAAATTTAGTAATTTTCTAACCTCAACTCCACTAAAACACTTATCTTTAACGCACATCTCACTAACATGATTAGTATTATTTCTTTTAATAATTAAATTATCAAGTGAACTTACACCTAACTTACTTAATATATCATTAAGTTTATAACTCTTACTAACCTCATAATTATTTAAATTAACCTCTAAAAGTGATGGTACACTTTCTATATCATTAGTACCAAAAACCTCTACAGAATTTTCTGTATATCCATTACTCATCGCAAAATAAAATGTCTTCATAATATTATCATTCTTATAAATTACCTCATTACCAGTATCATTTACTGCATTTATTATTTTTTCATAATACTTATTAAAGTCATTACCCCATCTTTTTTTTAATTCATAAATATCCAAATAAGCCTGAGCATTCAAATTAGTACTATATAAATTATCACTATCTTTAGAACTTAATAAATAACTTCTTGCTGCAACCGCCTGTGCTTTTAAAGCTTCATCATTAAATAAAGCTGGCATCTCCGCCGCTACCACTCCAAATACATAATCATTAATATCTAAATATAAATTTCTATCTTGCAAATATACAATTTTTGTATTTTTAAAAGTATTTTTATCAATAAAAAAAGTAGCTTTTCTCTTAAACAAAAAACTACATATACTGCATGGAATCAAAAACATAATAACAATTAAAAGTTTTTTCATAAAATCTCCTATACAATTGCACTTATACTTAAAAACTCTATAATAAAACTTCCAAATAAATATCCCATAATAAAACTAATTACAACTATAAAACATCTTGCTTCCCAAACGTGATTTGCCTTAAAAAAATTATTAAAGTTAATACCTGAAACAATAAATATACTAAGTAAAACAGATAAAATATAAATTACTGTCTTATACATTATATTCTCCATTTTCTATTTTTATAATCTCTTCACATCTTCTTATGTGTCTTTCTTCATTACTAAAACTAGTTTCTAAAAATGTTTTAACCATCTCTAATACATCAGGATTCTTTGCTCCTATTGCCATCACATTTGCATTATTATGCATCTTACTAAGTCTAGCCTCTTCTACATTTGTTACATGGGCACATCTAACACCTTTAACCTTATTAGCAGCTATACCCATTCCAATACCTGTTCCACATATTAAAATACCTAAATCAGCCTTCTTACTAACAACCATCTCACTTACTTTATATGCAAAATCAGGATAATCATCTAAAGGATCATTGACTGGACTGCAATCAATAAACTCTGCTATATTACTTAAATTATTTATAATTTCTTCTTTTAAAGCTGGACCATTATGGTCAGTTCCTATTGCTACTTTCATACTATCACCACCATCATTATACTATTTCTCTTATTTATAAGCAAATAAAAACTAAGATATTACTCTTAGTCCAAATTGTATTTTTTATTAAATTTATCTACTGCACCAGTCTTCTTATGCTTTCCTTGAGCACCAGTATAGAATGGATGACAAGCATTACAAGTATCAACTGTAAATGACTCTGCCTTTAATGTAGAAACTGCTTCAAATTCATTACCACAAACACATTTAAAAGTTACCTTTTTAGTTTCTGGATGTAATCCCTTTTTCATATTCGCATCTCCTTCCGCCATGACTTTTACTAAGCCATAGAAATTCGTTTCTTATGTATTATATCATATTTTTTCAAATATTCAACAACTATTCGTCGATTATTTCGATTTTAGCCCCTACTGAAGATAACTTTCCAACGATATTTTCATAACCTCTTAAAATATGTTCAATATTTACAATCTTCGTAGTTCCTTCGGCAATCATCCCTGCAACCATCATCGCCGCTCCTGCTCTTAAATCAGTTGCTTCAACATCTCTACCTAATAAATCAGACTTACCAAAAATAATTGCACTTTTATCAAATAACTTTATATTAGCTCCCATCGCATTTAAATACTTAATATGTCTCATTCTGTTTTCATATATAGTCTCTTCAAATAAAGACTCACCTTCACACTGAGTAAGTAAAGTACTCATTGGTTGACCTAAATCCGTTGGAAATCCTGGATAAACAAGTGTCTTAACATTTACTGGTTTAAGTTTATCTACCTTATTAACAACTATTGTTGTCCCATCAATCTTAATATCACACCCAGCTTCCATTAATTTAGTTAAAACAGACTCTAAATGCTCTTTAATAACGCCTTCAATTACTAAATTCTTACCAAGAAGACTACCAATCATAATATAAGTTCCAGCTTCAATCCTGTCTGGTATAACCTCAACAATACCATCATCTAAAGTATCAACGCCTTCAATCGTTATCTGACTAGTTCCAGCACCATAAACCTTAGCTCCCATCGTACCTAAAAATGATGCTACATTTACTATCTCTGGCTCTTTAGCAGCATTATAAATATGCGTTACACCCTTTGCTTTAACTGCTGCAAACATAATATTAAGCGTAGCTCCTACACTAGCAAAATCTAAAAATATATCATTACCTTTAAGCTCTTTAGCATCAACAATATATTCCTTATTATCCTTAATCTTAACACTAGCACCCAACTTTTCAAATCCATTTAAATGAAAATTGATTGGCCTAGATCCTATTGAGCATCCACCAGGATAAGAAATCTCTGCATGTCCATACTTAGCAAGCAAAACTCCCATAAAATAATATGATGCCCTTAATTTAGAAGCATATTCCTCGTCAATAACAGCATTCTTAGAATTACTATTATCAATATAAAGAGTATCCCCCTCAAATTTTATAGATGATCCTAATTTTTCCATCATCTCAATAAGTCTATGAACATCACTTATGTCTGGCACGTTATAAATAACGCATTTCCCATCAGTAAGCATTGCTGCTGGAATAAGTGCAACTACACTATTCTTAGCTCCACCTATTTTAATAGTTCCAGATAACTCATGCTTGCCTTCAATAATTAATTTCTTCATATCTCTTCCTCTTTACATAATTATCCAACTTTAATATATAATGACTGACTTTTTAAATCAACTAATTAAAGAATATTTTACATAAATTTACAATTGCTAGAATAAAAAGTAATACACTTCCAAAAACATTAGCTTCCTTTTTTAAACACTTCTTTGAATACTTGCCAGTCATAAGGCCAATGTAAGTTAAACATCCAGCACATGTACTAAAAATAATTGAACTTGCAATATAATGATTTGTTATACTAGATAATCCTAATCCTACAGTTAAACTATCTATACTAACACTAAAAGCCGTAAATAAAATACTCATAAAACTCTTTAAAATAACGTTATCCTCATTATTTCTAGTAACAAACATCATAATAGACAAATAAAAAAATACAGCGACCATTAAAAAACTAGGATCAAAATAAAGAATATCTCGAATAAAAAAACTAAAACTATTCCCCAGCATCGGCATTACAAAATGAAACACTGCTACACATAAAGGAAGTAAAATAGATGTTCTCTTACTTATCTTCTGCATACCAATACCAATTGATAATCCAAAAGCATCCATACTAAGAGCAAGCCCAATAAAAAAAATACTTAACATTATGCCTCCTAGTTAAGTATATTATCTAAATTTTTCAATTATGCTCTTTACAAAAAATTTATATTCAACATCACTTGTCGTTTCATTTTCTTCCATAAGACAAAGTGGTGGAAATAAAACACACCACCAGTTATCACCTTCTCCATCACCCAAAGTAACAACTAATGAATTATAATACCCACCATCATATACTACGCCTTTATAAGTTTTACTTGGAAAATAGTTCATTCCATAACTAACAGTAAAATTATCACTCATTAAATTCTGTTTTATTAACCCAGTTATATTATCAAGTTCCCCTGAAACTATTTTTTCTGCTTCACTCACCGTACTAGCACTCGCCACTTTATCATATAAATAATCTTCTAGTTTTCTCTTTAAATCTAACTTAGTTTTAATATCTCCAGGAGCATTACTATTACTAACTACCCTAAATCTAATTGATGAACTAGGAATAACAACTGATTCATTCTTACTTTTATTAAGTACGCCCACCGAAATAACAGCAGCTATTATTATTAACAATTTCTTCATAAAAAAATCACCTTTCACTTAAACAGTGGGTGACTTTCAAACTTTTTATTCATTTATAACAAAAATATATCTATCTCTTCCAGCTAAATCTTTCTCCAATTTTACTTTAGCTTTAGGAAATGCTTCTTTAGCAAGTGTTTTTATTTCTTTACCATTATCTTCGTCTATTTCAAGCGCTATTAAAAACTTCTTATTTAAATATTTCTTAGCTACTCCAAAAATTACTGGATAAAACTTTAGTCCATCCTTACCACCAAACAAAGCATTATGTGGTTCAAACCTTGTCTTCTCATCTAAAACATCTGTTTCTTTTAAATAAGGAGGATTACTAATTAACACATCATAATTGTTGAAAAGTTTACACTTATTAACATCCTGCTTTATAAAAGTTATCTTACACTTATTAAGTTTAGCATTCTTTTTAGCTATCTTTAAAGCACCAATACTAATATCAGTAGCAGTAATCTCTAAGTCTTCCTTCTCTTTCTTTAAAGCAACACTTATACATCCTGAACCAGTACCTATCTCAAGCACAGAAGCCTTATTAAACTTATACTCATCAATATATTTAAGTGTCTTTTCAACAAGCGTTTCTGTTTCAAACCTCGGTATCAAAACATTCTTATTAACCATAATCTTATATCCATAAAAATCCACATTACCAATCAAATACTGAATCGGATAACCATTTTCAATCCTTCTAATTGGATAATCCATATTCTGATACTTCTGTTCTAAAAGACGCCAATCAGTTATACTTATAAAATCTGGCCTTTTCATTCTGCATTTTCCATCTTAATTCTAGTATCTTCAGCAATTAATGCCTCTATAATAGGTTCAATATTACCATCCATAACTCTATCAAGTTCCATAATACTAAAATTAATTCTATGATCTGTAACTCTATTTTGTGGATAATTATAAGTTCTAATCTTCTCTGACCTATCTCCAGTACCAATCATACTCTTACGAGCGCTACCAGCTGCTTTATTCTTCTCTTGTTGTTGCATATCATAAATTCTACTCTTTAAAACAACCATAGCTCTAGCCTTATTCTTAATTTGACTTCTTTCATTTTGGCAAGTAACAACAATACCAGTTGGAATATGCGTAACTCTAACAGCACTATCAGTAGTATTAACACCTTGTCCGCCCTTACCACTAGAACGATATACATCAACCCTTACATCTTCTGGCTTAATCTCAACATCAACATCATCAACTTCAGGCATAACTAAAACAGTCGCAGTAGAAGTATGAATTCTTCCCTGTGTCTCAGTTTCTGGAACCCTTTGAACTCTATGAACTCCACTTTCAAACTTTAGTTTAGAATAAACATTATCTCCCTTAACTAAAAACTCAATCTGTGAAAATCCACCACTAGTTCCTTCTTCTTCTCTAGATACTTCAATCTTCCAATTATTTTTTTCAGCATACCTACTATACATTCTAAATAGATCACCAGCAAAAATATTAGCTTCATCTCCACCAGCAGCACCTCTGATTTCCATAATAATATCCTTACCATCATTTTCATCCTTAGGTAAAAGAAGAATCTCAAGCTCACTTTTAATCTTTTCAAGAAGAGCATGTTTCTCGTCTAATTCCATTGATGCAATCTCATGCATTTCTGGGTCATTAACCAAAGACTTCAAATCTTCTATTTCTGCAGTAACTTTTTTTAGCTCATCATACTTCATTACAGAAGGCTCAATACTGCTCTTTTCCTTTGAAAGTTTCATCTGTTTAGAAAAATCACTTAACACTTCAGGATTAAGTAATTCCTCATTTAACTCCTCATATCTCTTTTTTAATAACTCTAATCTTTCTATCATATTAACCTCTTTCTTTATATAAGAGTAGGCTACATTAACTCTCCATCATTCTCTTCTTCAGAATCAATAATTACTAAATCATCTAAATCATCATCACTATCTAAATCATCCATAGATTCATCATCATAGTTCTCTTCTTCAGATTCCTCTTCAGTATCCATATCTTCCTCATTCATCATTTCATACTCTTCATCGTCATCATCATCAATAATAACTTTAGTACTATGATTTATCTTCAAATCACAATATCCTTTATCTAATATAATAAATCTTTTATCTGTCGTAATAAGTTCAAAAAAGTCACCTATACCTTCTTCATATTCACTTTCAGGTAATCCCATAACTTTAATTACTTTTTTAAATAAATCTTGTATTTTAATTTTCTTTTTTTCATCGTTTAAGATTAAATATGCTACATCATCATAAGACAAAGTTTCCTTTTCTTCATCTGTAAGTTTTACCATAACTATATCCTCCTCTAAAAACCATTATATGTTTCACTAAAATAAATGATAATGGCTTTTTAAACAAACATAATTTTATCATATTATATTGCATTGTCAACAAAAAAAATATACTTAATCAAAAGTTAACACTATCCTGTTGTTTATCTGTGTTTCACTTTCAATATTATAGTATATTTCTCTTCTCTTATTCTCATTATTTACACTAAGAACATCAATCTTTAAATTCAAATGATAATCTTGCTCTTTAATAATAATCTCACTAGTACTATTTTTAAAATCTAATAAATATCTAAAACTAGCATCTTCTCTAATAAGAACATCTTTATCTAAATCATAAACAATATTACCAAAAACAAGTAATCTATCATCAATCTTACCATCAGAACTTAATACTAAATCTCCATCTTTATATAACTCAATTTTAATCATTAAACATCACTACAACCATTCTAGCATAAAAACAAACTCTTTTACCATAATAATAAACGGTGAAACATGAAAAAACTTAAATTTATATATAAATTAACTATCTTTTGTATCATAACATTTACAGTAATTATCTCTTGTCTTTACACATACGCCTACTTCAGTCCTAAAATAACCCTAAACTCTGCAAATGCCCTATCACTATACGATAATGAAAACAATCTAATTCTGCAAACTAGCAACAACAAAAAATGGGCTAATATAAGCGAAATATCTAATGACTTAATAAATGCAACAATTTCTGTTGAAGATAAAAACTTTTATCATCACTTCGGTTTCGACTATTTGAGAATCATAAAATCACTATATTTAAATGCTAAAACTAAATCTATAACTGCAGGAGCTTCCACAATCTCTCAGCAATATGTTAAAAACCTATTTTTAGACTTCGACCAAACTTGGAAAAGAAAAATTAAAGAAGCCATGTTAACTCTCAACCTAGAAGTCCACTACTCTAAAAAAGAAATTTTAGAAGGCTATCTTAACACAATAAATTATGGACAAGGAAACTTTGGTATCGAAAATGCAAGTAACTATTACTTTAACAAAAAAAGTAGTGAGCTAACCTTAGAAGAAGCAATTATCCTAGCTGGCATACCTAAAAGTCCTGAAAACTATAACCCAGTAAGCAACTATGAAGCATCAATAAAAAGAGCTAAAATAGTTGCTGAAGCCATGTACAAAAATAAAAAAATTGATGAAAAAACTTATAAAAACTTATTTTCAAAAAAAATAGAAATTTATGGCCAAAGAAAAACAAACAATATGCAAACTCTTATGTATTATTATGATGCTGTCTTAAATGAGCTAAATAGTATACCAAGCATTCCCAAAGATTTAATAAAATCAAAAGGATTAAAAGTATACACAAATCTAGATATAAAAGCTCAACAAAAACTAGACAATACTTTTAAAGAAAATGAAAATCAAGATAACATTGAACTTGCTGCAATCATGGCTGAACCATCAACCGGTAAAGTATTTGCATTAGCTGGAGGTCTAAACTACGCTAAAAGCCAATTTAATCGTGCAATTTTTGCTAAAAGACAAGTTGGTTCTACAATTAAACCATTTCTCTACTATGCAGCACTAAACAATAACATGACTGAAGCAAGTACATTTAAAAGTGAAGAAACAAGCTTTGTTTTTGCAGAAAATAAAAAATACACTCCAAAGAACTACAGTAACATTTACGCAGGCAAAAATATCACTATGGCAGCAGCTCTAGCCTATTCAGACAATATTTACGCCGTAAAAACTCATCTATTTATTGGTACTGAAGAACTAGTAAACACACTAAAAGAAGCTGGTCTAAAAAAAGAAATTAATGCTTTTCCAGCCTTAGCTCTTGGTGCAGTAGAACTAAACTTACTAGATTACGTCGAAACATATAACACCCTAGCAAACTACGGTACATACAACGATTTATACTTCATCGAAAAAGTCGAAGACTATGAAGGTAACACTATATATAAACATAAAAATAAAACCAAAGATGTACTAAACAAAGACAATGTATTTATAATAAATGAAATGCTTACAAACACATATAACGCATCATTTATTGACTATCAATCACCAACAATAATATCTTTAAATAGTAGACTAACAAAAAAATATGCTATTAAAAGTGGTACAACAGATAATGACTTCCTTGTTATTGGTTATAATCCAGACGTTTTAATGTTCGTATGGGCGGGATCTGATTATAATGGAGCAGTTCCAAAAGCCTACTCATCTAAAATTAAAAATATTTGGTGTGATAATGTCGAAAACTATCTAAAAGATAAAGAATCATCATGGTATACTCCAAGTGATAATATAATCGCTATGCCCCTTGATCCAATAAGTGGCACGTCTACTACATCAAGCAAAAATATTCTCTATTATTTTAAACGTGGTACCGAGCCAATCACAAACTAAAAAACAAGCCTAATCAGCTTGTTTTTCTATCTTTATTATCATTTGATACAAATCTTCAAAATCAAAGTCTTCACTAGAAACATTATATCCAGCTTCCTTTAATTCATTAACAAAATCATTATAAGCTTCCTTTACAGAATCTAAGTTATTTTCTAATATCATCTTCTTTGGAGGTTCTACTGGTTTTTCTTCTTCCTTCTTAACTTCTTCTACTGGAGCCTCCACTTTCTCTTCAGAAGCATTTAAACTAGCACTACTATTAAATGGATTAAATTCCTCTAATCTATCCATAGGTTCCATATTCATATTAGTAACTTCATCCTCTAGAGATGGATAATCTGGTGTATTATTACTAAAATTAAATAAATTAAATGCAGGACTAGATTGTTTTTGCTCGTTAGCATTTTCTTCAACTGTTTTATTAACCGGTTCTTCTTGCATTAAATCAAAAGTTTCTGGCTTCTCCTCTTTAGCAGGAGCAAAATCAAACATATTAGCACTTGGATTACTAAATATATTACCTGTTTGACTTTCCACTGGATTACTTGGAGCAGCACTTGTGTTATCAATACTAAAATTACCTAACTCCTCAAAAGCAGGAACATTATTCATCACTGGTTCACTAACAGAGCCATTTTCTTTCTTTATCTCATCATCTAACTGTCTAACAGTTAATCTTTCAGAAATAACTTTATTTAAAAGTGCTTTTTGCTTCTCAGGATCAGTTACACTAAGTAAACTTCTTGCATGTCTTTCACTAATCTTATCATTCATTAGTGCATCTTGTGCTTCACTAGTTAAATTTAGTAATCTTAACTTATTAGCTATTGTTGACTGTGATACTCCAATCTTTTTAGCAAGTTCCTCTTGTGTAAGACTTTCCTTATCAAGTATCTTCTTATAACTTTTAGCTTCCTCTAATGAATTTAAATTTCTTCTTTGAACATTCTCAACTAATGCAATTTCAGCACTCTTATTATCATCAATATTTGAAATTATCGCAGGAACTTCAGTAAGCCCCGCTAATTGTGCAGCCTTATAACGTCTTTCACCCGCAATTATCTCATACTTATCACCAAGTCTTCTTAATACAAGTGGCTGAATAATACCATGCTCTTTAATTGACGAAGCAAGCTCATTTAAAGACTTCTCATCAAAAGAAAGTCTAGGCTGAAACCTATTTGGAATAATATAATCTATATTAACATTTTGTATTAACGGCTCTCTATTCATAAAACAACCCATCCTATTCTAAATATAATATTACTTTATTTTTTGATTTTTTGCAATAGGAGATTTACGTATTTTATCATAAACTCTAGGATAACCATTTGGTGTATTACTAACCTTATCTATCTTAACTAATGTCCTTTCACCAGCATTTTTAGGTAAAGAAAACTCCTCTTTTTCACAAATTTCTCCGCCTAAAAACTCAATCGCGTATTCTGAATTAATAATCTCTTCACTACTCTTCCCTTTCATAGCAATAAAAATGCCACCTACTTTGCAAAAAGGAATAGCTAGTTCACTCAAAATACTCATATCGGCAACTGCTCTTGAAATAACAACATCAAATCTTTCCCCAGATAAATAATACTTTTCTGCTCTATCATTAATAACATTAGCTTCCATTCCTAACTTACCTAAAACATACTTTAAAAAAGTAGTTTTTTTATTATTACTATCTAAAAGTGTTAACTTAATATTAGGAAACATAATCTTCAAAACAATTCCTGGAAATCCAGCACCTGTACCAATATCTAGCACACTTTCATCAGTAAACTTATAAACTTTATAAACAGTCAAACTATCATAAAAATGTTTTAAATAAACTTCATCTATATTACGGATTGCTGTTAAATTAGTATGCTCATTATAAGAAAGAAGCTCACTCGCATATACTCTAAATTTATTTATTTGTTCATCAGTAACACTTAAACCTAACTCCTTTAAAGAACTTATAAACTCACTTTCACTCATTTGTTATACTCCTTCTTCAAATAAACAGCAAGCACTGAAATATCTACCGGATTAACTCCACTAATTCTTGATGCCTGCGCTAAAGTAAGTGGTCTAACTAATTTTAATTTTTGTCTAGCTTCACTAGCTAAATTCTTAATCTTATCATAATCAATATCAGCAGGTATCTCTTTTTCTTCAAGTTTTAATAGCTTATTAGCTTCCTGATATTCCTTATTAATATATCCCTCATATTTAACAAAAAACTCTGCTTGTTCAAGTACATCTTTATCATAATCTTTAATTAAATTACCCTTTAAATAATTTACAATCTTAACCTCTGGTCTTTTTAACAAATCATAAAGACTATACCCAGTTGACAAACTATCCTTTAAATAACCTAAAGCTTCTGGAAGCGTATTCTTACTAACCCTAACATTTTTAAGTTCCTCAAGAAGTGTATTAATTGCATTTTCTTTAATAAGAAGTTTGTTATATCTTTCCTCATCAATTAATCCAGCTTCATAACCATACTTTCTAAGTCTTAAATCCGCATTATCATGACGAAGTATTAACCTAAACTCAGCTCTAGAAGTTAGTAATCTATAAGGCTCCTTAGTCCCCTTAGTAACTAAATCATCAACTAAAACACCAATATAAGACTCATTTCTTTTAAGTATTAATGGCTTCTTACCCTTTAACATCAATCCTGCATTAATTCCTGCAATAATACCTTGACCAGCAGCTTCTTCATAACCACTAGTACCATTTATTTGACCAGCAGTAAATAAATTCTTTAATACCTTAGTTTCCAAAGAAGGATTTAATTGTAATGGATTAATAGCATCATACTCAATTGCATAAGCATACTTCTTAATAACTGCATGCTCTAAACCCACTAAACTATGAACCATTTGTTCTTGCACATCAATTGGCATACTTGTTGAAAATCCTTGTAAATACAAATCATCATAATATAAACTTTCTGGCTCTAAAAATAACTGATGACGCTCTCTATCCGCAAATCTAACAACCTTATCCTCAATTGAAGGACAATATCTTGGACCAATACCTTCTGCATAACCACCATACATAGCAGATTTAGACAAATTATCCCTTATAATCTTATGAGTATTTTGATTAGTATAAACTATATAACACTTTTCTTGTTTGTCTTTATCATAAAATGGCCCATTATCAAAACTAAAAGTCCAATAACAATCATCGCCACACTCTTCACTAAGTTTAGAAAAATCAACACTGCTTCTCTCAATTCTTTGAGGTGTACCAGTCTTTAGTCTCTGAATTTCAAATCCATAATCAGCGAGCTTTCTACTTAAATTATTACTTCTTCTCTCCCCATGAGGTCCTTCAAATTTAAACGTATCACCAACTAGTATTTTACTATTTAAATAAGTACCTGTAGTTAAAATTACTGCTTTAGAATTAATTGAACTTCCATTTTCTAATATCACACCAGATACAGCATTATCATTAACAATTAAATCTTCAACCATAGCTTCCATAATTGTTAAATTAGGAGTATTTTTTAACTTTTCAAGCATAACTCTAGGATAAATAATCTTATCAGCTTGGGCTCTTAAAGATCTAACAGCAGGACCCTTAGCATTATTAAGCATCTTAATTTGAATATGTGTCTCATCAGCAACCTTACCCATTAAACCACCTAAAGCATCTATCTCTCTAACAACAATACCCTTAGCAGTTCCACCAATAGATGGATTACATGGCATATCTGCTATATTTTTCTTATTAGCAGAAATTAAAAGCGTTTTTAACCCCATAACAGCAGTAGCATGTGCAGCTTCACATCCAGCATGACCACCACCAACAACTATAACATCATAATTCATAACTTCCCCTACTTTCCTAAACAAAATCTAGAAAATAACTCATCTAATAAGTCATCATCATAAGTCTTACCAATAACCTTGCCTAATAAATCATAAGCAACTTTAATATCAATCGTATACATATCAATTGGCACACCAGTATAGGTATTATTTACCGCTCCATTTATACTAGCAAGAGCTTGTTTAACTAAAGATATCTGTCTTGCATTAGATAAAAATGAATAATCACTAGTTTCTAATTCATTGATTCTAAATAACTGGGTAATTTTACGTTTCAAAGATTCTAATCCATCAGATTCAACAGTATTTCCATAAACTAAAATATCATTATCAATACCAGCATAATTATTAGTGCTATCTAAATCATTCTTATTAACAAAAACTAACTTTTTATCTTTTAAAGATTTTATAAATTCTAAAGTTTCATTATCCAACTTTTCACTATTATCTAAAACATAAATTCTCAAATCAGCATTTTCTGCACTTTCTAAACTTTTTTGAACACCAATTTTTTCAACTACATCATCAGTTTCTCTAATACCCGCTGTATCAATAAAATTTAACACAATACCATCTAAAACTACTTTACCTTCGATAACATCTCTAGTAGTCCCTGGAATATTTGTAACAATCGCCTTATTTTCTTCCAGTAAACCATTTAAAATACTACTCTTTCCTGCATTAGGTTTACCTATTAAAGCAATATTAATTCCATTTTTAATCATCTTACCATTACTCGAATTACGCACTAAATCATCTAATTCTGCACTTATTTTTTCAAGCTTTGGTCTTATCGTAGACTCTGTATACTCCTCGGTCTCTTCATATTCTGGAAAATCTATATTAACCTCAATCTCTGCTTGCAAAGAAAGTAATTCTTTTCTAATACCATCTATTTTAGGAGTTAACTTACCACTAATTTGGTTTATCGCAAGCTTTCTAGCCTTTTCACTTTCTGCTTCAATAATATCTTCAACACCCTCAGCTTGAGTTAAATCTATTCTGCCATTTAAAAATGCTCTTTTTGTAAATTCACCAGGCTCAGCTAACCTGCATCCACTATTTAAAAGAAGTTCAAGCACCCTATCAGTAGTCGTTATTCCACCATGAACATTAATCTCTACAACATCTTCGCATGTAAAAGTCTTTGGAGCTCTCATAACAGATACTAATACCTCATCTATAACTTCACCATCAGACACAATATGTCCATAAGAAATAGTATGAGAATCCACTTTCTCCAAATCCTTACCTTTAAATATTGAATTAACTATTTTTATCGCATCTACTCCACTACATCTAACTATAGAAATAGCACCAGTCCCAACTGCAGTAGATACTGCACAAATTGTAGAATTATCCATGACAAAAACTCCTCTTCTAGTGCGTATTATAGCACACTTCTCTTAAAAATAAAAAAAGACTATTTCTAATCTTTTTTTGGCTTTACAATAATATGTCTATTAGGTTCTTCACCTTCACTAATTGTCGTCACTCCATTAAAATCAGTAAGAACATTATGAACTATACGTCTTTCATAAGAATTCATATTGTCCATAACAACTTCCCTACCAGTATTTCTAACTTCGCGTGCAATATTCTTAGCAAGTCTTTCTAAATGACTAACTTGTTTATCCTTATAATCAGAAGCATCTAAATTTAAATAAGGATACACTCCGATTCTTGCAAAAACAGCAGCCTTACAAACAGTAGTTAGTGCAGTAAGTGTCTGACCATTCTTTCCAATTAATATAGGATTATTATTTGAATACATCTTAATATTAATTTGCTTATCTCTAATATTAGATTCAAACCTAACCTCAAGCCCCATCTCAGCTAATAAAGTATTTAAATACTCTTTAACAAACTCTAAAATATCTGTATTTAAATAAACATGATACTTAGTAGTTCCAGCCTTAAAAAGTTTACCTTTTACCTCTTCTTTTGTATAAACAAAATCATTTTCAGTAACATTTAAATCTTCTAAAACCTTCTTTAATACAACCTCTTGGTCTTTTCCCTCATAAACATACTCTTTCATATTAACTTCTCCTTTTACTTACAATATAATTTTGAATTACACTAAATCCATTAGTAACAATCCAATATAGTGCAATTGCTGTTGGTAAACTAAATGAAGCAATTGAAATAAACACTATCATAAATCCAGTCATAAACTTCATCTGTTGTTGTTGTTCAGCACTACCTGCACTCTTCATATTAAATGATAAAGATAAATAAGTAGTTAGTATAATAAGTAAAATCAAAATAATATAATAATAATTACCACTCTTTAAAGCAACTAAAGGTGTTGTACCTAATTGGAATGCTCCAAGATACTCCTCAAATATTGCTGGAATTCTGTTAATTGCTTCTAAAAACGCAAAGAATATAGGAAGCTGTATAAAACTCATTAAACAACTACCAACTGGACTAATATTATACTTCTTATAAATAGCAAGCATCTCTTGACTCTTCTGCATCATCGCATCATTATCAGTTCTATTCTTATACTTTTCTTCTAATCTATTTAAATCCTTTTGAGCCTTTTGCATATTTTGGCTTTGTTTAGTAGCTTTAATTGAAAATGGCATCAAAATTAATCTAATAAGTAATCCAACAATCATTACAGATACACCATAACTCTTAACAAATGTACCTAATTTTACAATTACCCAAGCAAGTGGCATTACAAATAATTGAACCCACAAACCATTATAATTTTTACTATCATAAATCTTAATATCTTCACACTTAGGTAAATTATCTAAATTAACTTCTAAATTATCTTTATATTTCTCATAAATACTAGCTAAATCATCATCACTAGGCTTACATAAAATATTTGATGGTAAGCTCTGTCCAGTGACTTCATACACAACACGTTTTTTGTTATCATCTGCAATATATTTTGTACAACCACCAAGTAACATAATCATTGCACATAACAATATCATCTTCTTCTTCATTATTTCACCTTTTTAATTAAATTTAAGAAACAATCTTCCATTTCTCTATAGTCTATTGTATCACAACTTTTCCTAATTAAAAGCACATAATCATAGTTTTGATTAAATTTATTATAATTATTCCTTATTATATTACGCAATCTTCTCTTATATAAATTCCTCTTATAAGCTTTTCCAAACTTATTACCAATAGCAATGCCAACCCTAACATTTTCTAACTTCTTATTCCTTTTATATAAAACAAAATAATTATTACTTATTCCCTTAGAATTCTTAAAAAAATCATCAAACTCTAACTTGCTCTTTATTCTAATTTCTTCTTTCATAAATCACCCATATAGAATAAAAACCACTATACGTGGCTTACTTACATAAAACTTTGCGTCCTTTTGCTCTACGTCTATTTAAAATATCACTAGCTTTTCTTGCAAAAAAACCAAACTTTTTCTTCATTTTACGATTATTAGGTTGAAAAGTTCTCTTCATAAAAAATTGCACCTCCACATCAAATTTAGCGTTTCTATTATATTATATTAAAGCCACCAAGTCAATAAAAATTTGTTTCTACAATTATTAAAAAATTTTTTTTAAATGACAAGTATACTAAAAATTAAAATTATCAAACTTCAAAAAGTACAAATTTGAAATTTATAAAATCTCAAAAAGTGGAAAATGTTTATATTTTTTTTTAGTGTTAATTGTAATTTGTGGATATTGTTGAAAACCCACTCAAAGCCTTATAAATAAATGAAATGTATGTTGACAAAATGTTGAAAAAAATGTCGAATTTAATTTTTTTCATTTTCACTCTTTATTTTTCCACAGACTTGATTTAAAATAGAACTATCAAAAACGAAGGACCGGGGTGAGGTAATGAAAAATAATGTAAATTGGGATGATATTCTCGAAGTAATACACAGCAAACTTAATCCATTATCTTACGATACCTGGTTCAAAGAAACTAAATTAATTGGCATAAAGAACAATACCATGCAAATTGAAGTTCCAATGGAATTTCATAAAAAAATTCTTAATCAAACATACTATGATTTAATTGAAGAAATAGTAAGCACAGTAACTGGAACAGCTTATGACATTGAATTCCTATCATCAGAAGAAATAAAACCACTAGAAGTTTTTGAATTAGATGAAGTAGAAGAACCAGAAAACGATAATCTAAATTCAAATTTAAAACCAGAATACACATTTGAAAATTTTGTAATAGGGGACAGTAATAGATTTGCTCAACTAGCAGCCCTTGCCGTAGCAGAACAACCAGGAAAAATATACAATCCATTATTTATTTACGGTAAAAGTGGACTTGGAAAAACCCATTTAATGCATGCTATTGGCAATTATATAGTCCAAAAATCAAACAAAAAAGTATTATATGTAACAAGTGAAGAATTTATTTCTGATTTTATTGGTATTAATAAAAAAGAAGATAATAATTATGATATTGTAAGTCAGTTTAAAGAAAAATACCGAAACATAGATATTTTAATGATAGATGACATTCAATTTCTTGGTGGAGCAGCTAAAACTCAGCAAGAATTCTTCCATACATTTACCAATCTATACGACTCAAATAAACAAATAATTATTAGTTCTGACCGCTCTCCAGATGACTTAAAATTACTTGAAGAAAGACTACTAACGAGATTTAGATGGGGACTTACAGCTAACATTGAACCACCTGACTTTGAACTAAGATGCAAAATATTAAAAGACAAAATGACAGGACACGAAGTAGCTAAAATGGTACCAAACGAAGTCATCGAATATATCGCAACAAACTGTGAAAATGACGTAAGACACTTAGAAGGAGCTATCACTAGATTATACGCATATGCTGCAATGATGGGTCCAAAAGAAATAAATCTAGAATTTGCCGTTGATGCACTCAAAGATTATATTGGTAAATCAATATATATAACAAATGACATCCAAAAAATTCAAAAAGCCGTAGCAGACTACTACCATATAACAATCGAAGATTTAAAAAGTAAGAAAAGAACCTCAAACATCAACTATCCAAGACAAATTGCTATGTATCTATGCCGAATGACAACCTCCGAAACAATCATAAAAATAGGGCTAGAATTTGGAAATCGTGATCATTCGACAGTTTTACACTCATATGATAAAATAAATAATGAAATCCAAAATGATGAAAACAATATAAGACAAGTAATAGAGGATATTAAAAATAAAATTGTTAATTAAAAAAGTTTTGCACAAACGATACACATTAAATTTTTCCCATAATTGTGGACAAAATTTAACTTATTAACATTTTCAACAGCAATAATAATAAAAAAAGAAAGAAGGAAATAAAAATGAAATTATTGATTGAAAAAAATATTATTTTAGAAAGTTTAAGTAACGTAATGAGAGCAATCTCTCCAAGAAATATTATTCCTATCCTTAATGGAGTATTATTTGAACTAACAGAAGACGGCTTATACCTAACTGCAAGTGATAGTGACTTAGTTATTAAAAACTTTATTCCTAAAGAAAACATTAAAAGTATAACTGAAACTGGAAAAACAGTAATTCAAAGTAAATACTTACTAGACATCATTAGAAAAATGCCCAATACAGACATTAATATAGAAGTATTAGAAGATTTAAAAGTAATTATTAGTACAGAAAATACTATGTATAATTTAAATTGTTTAAATATAGAAGATTATCCACAAATCAATCTTGAAGAAACAAGTAATCCTATTATTATAGAAAGTGACGTTCTAAAAAAAATTATTTCTCAAACAATATTTGCTATCTCAACCCAAGAATCAAGACCATTACTTACCGGTTTAAACTTCAAAATAACAGGTAATGTACTAGAATGCATTGCAACTGACTCTTATCGTTTGGCTAAGAAAACAATTATATTAGATAAAGAATATGATGCATGTAATATAGTTATTCCAGGTAAAAATATTAATGAATTTGATAAACTTTTAACTACAAACGAAACTGTTGAAATCCACTCATTTAATAACAAAATTTTATTTAAATACAACGGATATTTATTTCAATCAAGCTTACTAAATGGAACATATCCAAACACATCAAATTTAATACCAAACGAATTTAGCATTATATTAACAACATCATTAGATAAATATTTTAGTGCAATAGATAGAGCAGCACTTCTTACTCAAAGTAAAGAAAAAAATATCGTAAAAATGGAAACAAGAAATAATGAACTAATCGTATCATCATACGCAAGTGAAATTGGAAAATCAGAAGAAAGCGTAGAAGTAGATAAAAACACTTCAGAAGATATCTCAATATCATTCAGTTCAAAATATATGTTAGAAGCTCTAAAAACCTTTGAAGAAGAAGAATTATTAATTTTCTTAAATTCAGATTCTAAACCAATTGTCCTAAAATCTGTAAAAGATGAATCATTAATTCAGTTAATACTACCAATTAAAACATACTAAAAGTGGGAAAAAATCTCACTTTTTTATTTTTTTGTTCATAATTCGACATTTTTCGACAAATTTCGACAAAACGCCTGTGTTATAACAAAAGCAAGGGGGTGAAGTACATGAAAGATTACAATATTAATAAAAATACGCTTGCTTTAATACCTTATGGTAAAAAGAAAACCTTAGTTTTTGAAAAACACAAATCTTATATAATAAATCAAAAAGTAAATAAACTAATGGATGAAAGTTGTCGATATAATGGAAGTACTATTGAAGGAAGAGCAAAAGGAACAGAATCATTAACTGGCATCTCTTATAAAGCTCCAATTATAGTTAAAGAAGAAGATAGTATTATATTTTTTCCAACGTGCTCACCAAGACTAAAAGAGTGTTCTTGGATAAATGCAGGTAATATTAGTAATATTTATAAGAAAAAAGACCATTGTTTAGTAGAATTTTACAACAAAGAAACGTTAGAATTTGATATATCATATAACATTATGAATAATCAATTAAGTAAATCCTTAATTCTCGAAAAAAAGTTTAAAAAAAGAGGCAAATAAAGCCTTTTTTTATTTTATAACCTATTAAATTATGATATAATATTAACTGTATATAGGAGTACGCATAAACCTATTTTGTTAAAAATTTGTTCTAAAAGAGGCTTAAAAATGAAAATCACCAAATTAAAACTTACAAATTTTAGAAATTATCCAAAATTAGAATTAGATTTTTCTAAATCAAAAAACATAATAATTGGTAATAACGGAAGTGGCAAAACAAATATAGTAGAAGCTATATTTTATTTATCTCTTACAAAATCCTTTAGAACAAACTCAGATTCAGCATTAATTAAAGATGATACAGATTATGCTGTTATCGAAGCAAAAATTAAAGACAGAATAACAAATACATACAGAATAGTTATTAATAAAGAAAATAAAAAAATAACTATTGACAGCACTCAAATAAATAAAATAGGGGACTATATATCAAAAATTAACACAATTTTGTTTAGCACAGAAGATATGAAACTTGTAAAAGACAATCCTAGTATCCATCGAAAACTAATCAACATGGAACTATCATCTTTTGACAACGAATATTTAAAGTTACTAAGTATGTACAATAGAGTTTTAAAGCAAAGAAACACATACTTAAAATCTATGATGACTAATAGTATGATTCCTAGAAGTTATTTAGACATTCTCACAAACAAGCTGATAGAACTCAATATTCAAATAAGTCAAAAAAGAGCAAATTTTATAGAGCAAATCAATACATATTTACCATATTACTTTGAAAAAATCACCGGTAAAACTCTATTAAAATTAAAGTACATCTCAAATATTAAAAATATCGAAACTAGTGAATTACAAAATCTGTATGACAAATCATTTCAAAAAGATTTAAATTATGGTAAAACCAATCATGGTATTCACTTAGATGACTATGCCTTTGAATTTAATGGTAAAAATATCAAAGACTACCTTTCAGAGGGAGAAACCAAAAATGCAATAATCGCCATGAAACTATCAGAAATTGAATATTGCAAAGTTAACCTAAAGAAAGAACCGATATTATTACTAGATGATTTATTTAGTGAGCTAGACAAAACAAAAATCAACAACATTTTACAATATTTAGATAAAGACATTCAAATATTCATTACAACAACAGACATACACAAAGTTAGCAGGTCAATATTAAATAATTGTAATGTTTATAAAATAAGTAAAGGAAAGATAAAGGTGATAAAATATGAATGAAAATACTTATAATGACAGCGATATCCAGGTTTTAGAAGGCCTTGAAGCCGTAAGAAAAAGACCAGGTATGTACATAGGTACAACAAGTGTAAAAGGCTTACATCATCTTGTATGGGAAATAGTTGATAACGCCGTAGATGAATCACTTGCAGGTTACTGTGACGACATCGAAGTAGTAGTAGATAAAGGAAATGTTATAGAAGTAAGAGATGACGGTCGTGGAATCCCCACTGGAACAAACAGTAAAACTGGTCTATCAACAATCGAAACAATCTTTACCGTACTACATGCTGGTGGTAAATTTGGTGGCCACGGATATAAAGTATCCGGCGGACTTCACGGAGTAGGTGCCAGCGTAGTAAACGCTTTATCTGAATGGCTAGAAGTAAGAGTATATCATGAAGGCAATGTTTACTTTCAAAGATTTGAAAATGGTGGTCATCCAGTTGGCCCACTTAAAATTATCGATACATGCTCAAAAGACAGAACCGGAACAACAGTAAGATTTAAAGCAGATCCTGAAATATTCACTGAAACAACCATATATGATTACAATACACTAAAAACTAGACTTAGAGAATTAGCATTCCTAAACAAAGGCTTAAGAATAATCCTATCAGATTTACGTGATATTGAGCACAAAGAAGAGTTTTTATACAACGGTGGTATAATTGAGTATGTTAAGATGTTAAACGAAAATAAAACATCTCTAAATAGCCAAATAATATATGTTAATGGTGAAGAAGATAACATTTCAATCGAAGTAGCACTACAATATAACGAAACATACAACTCAGCTGTATATTCATTTACAAATAATATTAATACATATGAAGGTGGAACTCACGAAGATGGTGTTAAAAGAGCCTTAACAAGAATAATTAATAACTACGCTAAAAAGAACAAATATTTAAAAGATAATGACGACCCTCTATCAGGTGAAGACGTTAGAGAAGGCTTAACTATGATTATCTCTTGTAAACACCCAGATCCACAATTTGAAGGTCAAACTAAAACCAAACTAGGTAACGCTGAAGTAAGAAAAATTGCTGATGATGTTTTTTCAGAAGGATTTGAAAGATATTTACTAGAAAATCCAGATGAAGCAAAACTTATAATGGATAAATGTATGACTGCAGCAAGAGCTAGAGTTGCAGCAAAAAGAGCTAGAGAACTTACAAGAAGAAAAAGTGATTTAGATGTAGTTAACTTTGGTGGAAAACTAGTAGATTGCAAAGAAAAAGACCCAACAGTTTGTGAAATATTCCTAGTCGAGGGAGACAGTGCGGGTGGTAGTGCAATCAAAGGCCGTAACTCAATGACCCAAGCAATTCTTCCACTTAGAGGTAAAATCTTAAATGTTGAAAAAGCAAGATTAGATAGAGCCTTAGGAAACGAAGAAATAAGAACAATTATTACCGCGTTTGGTACAGGGATTGGTCAAGAATTCGACTTAAATAAATTAAGATATCACAAAATAATAATCATGACCGATGCCGATGTCGATGGTTCACACATCAGAGTACTACTTTTAACACTATTCTATCGCTTTTTTAGACCAATTGTTGAAGCTGGACATGTATATGCTGCTCAACCACCATTATTCTGTATTAAGCACGGAAAAACGATTAAATATGTACTAAATGAAGAAGAAAAAGCAGAATATCTTGCATCACTTCCTGCAACTACTAAACCAGACGTTATGCGTATGAAAGGTTTAGGTGAAATGGATGCCGAAGAACTTAATGAAACAACAATGGATATTAACACAAGAGTTCTTAGAAAAATTACAGTTGATGACCTAATGCAAGCAGACGAAATATTCACTAGACTAATGGGTGAAGAAGTAGAACCACGTCGTAAATTTATAGAAGATAATGCTACATTCGTAGAAAATCTAGATATTTAGGAGGTATAAAATGGATCATAGTAGAGACAGATTAGAAGAAAATAACATAGTAAATGAAGTAAAAACATCCTTCTTAGAATACTCAATGAGCGTCATAGTATCACGTGCGCTTCCAGACTTAAGAGATGGTTTAAAGCCAGTTCATAGAAGAATTCTTTACTCAATGTACGAATCCGGTTACACTCCAGATAAACCTCATAAAAAGAGTGCAAGAATTGTCGGAGATGTAATGGGAAAATACCATCCACATGGAGACTCAAGTATTTATGAAGCAATGGTCAGAATGGCCCAAGATTTCAGCTACAGATACATGCTAGTTGATGGACACGGAAACTTTGGTAATATCGAAGGATACGGTGCAGCAGCAATGCGTTATACCGAATCAAGATTATCAAAAATATCTTTAGAATTATTAAGAGATATCAAAAAAGATACCGTTAATTTCACACCAAACTTCGATGAAAGTGAAAAAGAACCAACCGTTTTACCATCAAGATTCCCAAATATCCTAGTAAACGGAACAATGGGTATTGCAGTAGGTATGGCAACAAATATTCCACCTCATAACTTAGGTGAAGTAATCGATGGTTGCATTGCATATATAGATAATCCAGACATAGACGTTCTAGGATTAATGAATCATATTAAGGGCCCAGACTTTCCAACACGTGGCATAATACTAGGAAATAGTGGTATTAAGCAAGCATATGAAACAGGAAAAGGCACTATAACTATTAGAAGTAAAGCTCAAATAGAAGAAAAAAATGGCAAACATTATATAATTATTGACGAAGTTCCATATGGAGTTAATACATCAGAACTTAAAAATAAAGTTGCTGAACTAGTTCATAATAAGACAATTGAAGGTATTGCTGATTATCATACAGACCTAAAAGAAGGTATTAAAATAACAATAACTTTAAAAAAAGATGCTAATGCTCAAGTTGTTCTAAATAAGCTGTTTAAGCATACACAATTTCAAACAAATTATGGAATAAGCTTCTTAATGTTGGATAACGGGGTGCCAAAAACCCTTGGATTAAAAGAAATAATTGAAAAATATATTAATTATCAAAAAGAAATCATTGTAAGAAGAACAAAATTTGATCTAGATAAAGCCGAAAAACAAGTACATATCTTAGAAGGCTTAAAGATTGCATTAGATAACATCGACGCAGTAATAAAGACTATTAAAGAATCAAAAAGTGATGATGTAGCTAAAGAAGCATTAATGAAACGCTTTGGACTAACATTAATTCAATCAGAAGCAATTCTAGAGATGAAACTACGTAGATTAACAGGCTTAGAAAGAGACAAAATAGAAGCAGATCTTAACGAATTACATAAATTAATTGCCGAATTAAAATCAATTCTAGAAAGCGAAGCAAAAGTGCTACAAATTATTAAAGATGAATTAACAGAAATCAAGAATAAATACGGTGATGAAAGAAAAACATCTATTGATATGACAGCTATAGATTATATTGAAGATGAATCATTAATTCCAGAAGAAAACATCATTGTAACAGTAACAAAGAATGGTTATATTAAGAGATGTACATCTGATACATATAAAATTCAAAACCGCGGTGGTGTAGGTGTAAAGGGAATGTCAACAAACGATGAAGATTTTGTGGAATACCTATTAAATCTATCAACTCATGACTATATAATGATATTTACTAATAAAGGTAAAGTATATAGATTAAAAGGATATGAAATACCAGAATTCAGTAGACAATCAAAAGGACTACCTATAGTTAATGTATTGCCTGTGGAAAAAGATGAAAAAATAAGTAGTATTATAAAATTAAATGTGGAAAACCAAGAAAAATACTTAATTCTAGCTACAAAACAAGGCTTAATCAAACGTACAAATCTAGAAGAATTCGAAAATATTAGAGCAACTGGAAAAATTTGTATAAAACTTAAAGAAAACGATGAATTAATAGGTGTTAAAAAAACAAATGGTGAATCAAACATCTTATTAGCTTCTTCCGAAGGTAGAATGAATGTCTTTGATGAAAACGAAATTAGAGTTATGGGAAGAACAGCTTCTGGTGTTAAAGGAATCAACTTAGGAAGCGCTGTGTGCGTAAGCATAGAAAATGTTAATAATGATGATAACATAGTGATAGTAACTGAAAATGGTTATGGCAAAAAAACATTAATTTCTGAATATAGAAAGACAAAACGAGGAAGTAAAGGTGTAAAAGCCTTAAATATTACAGAAAAGAACGGAAATATAGCAAGTATTAAAAAGGTTACAGATGATTCAGACATCATGATTATTACAAATCAAGGAATAATTATTAGATTACCATTAGAACAAGTATCACAATTAGGTAGAGTTACCCAAGGTACAAGGCTAATTAATCTAAAATCTGGACAAAAAGTATCATCCGTAAGTCTTGTTCAGAAAGAAAAAGAACAAGAAGAAGAAATTATTGAAAAAAACGAATAGTTTAGCTATTTGTTTTTTTATGTTTCACGTGAAACATAAAAAGTAAAGAGGTTGCACTTTTCCACAAGGTTTCACGTGAAACATAAAAAAAATTAAAATATATAATATAAAATTAATGTAAAAACCACCAATTACTAGTTATTTTTGTTATAAAAACAGGATTTATCAACATAGTTTCACGTGAAACTATTAAACGAAGCTTTTAAAATTTTACATATAATAGTAAATATAATAAAAGGTTTCAAAATATCAACATTCAAATGTTTCACGTGAAACATCAGAGTATTCAACACTAAAATAATTAACAGTCATTAGAATAAATATAAAAAATTTTATATTAAAGTTATTAACATAGTTTCACGTGAAACATTTGAAATTTTGCAAAATTACTTCGATAATAAATAAAAATCAATAGGCAACACTTATCAACAATGTTTCACGTGAAACATCGATTAATTAACAATATAAGTTGCATCAAAGATATAAGTATGATAACATTTACTTGTGCAATATTTATGCAATAAACTGGTCAGATTCGGAAGAAAGCAGCCACATTTGCCTCTAAATATGTGCACTTTTTTTAAGGAAAAATTATGGAAGAAAAATATATTGATGAATTAATAAAATTAAGCCAAAAATCACTAAAGAAGAGTGAGGTTCCAATTGCAGCTCTAATAATAGATGAAACCGGAAAAATTATTTCAAAAGCACATAATACTAGAAATATTAAACAGCAAACGATTAATCACGCTGAAATTCTAGCTATCATTAAAGCAAATAAAAAACTTAAAAGTTGGAGATTGAACAAATGTACGCTATATGTAACCGTTGAACCATGTGACATGTGCAAGTCAGTAATAAAGGAGAGTAGAATACAAAATGTATTTTATTTATTACCAAGATTACCAGAAAAAAATCAATATAGCAAAACCATATTTAATAAATTAAAAGACATAAGTGAAAAAGAAGATAAATATCAAGAAATTATGAATAAATTCTGGAAAAATAAGCGTAAAATGATATAATAAATATAGGAGGTTTAAATGGCATATAAAGTACTTTACAGAAAATATAGACCACAAAACTTTAACGATTTATATGGTCAAGATTCAATAAAAGAAATACTTAAAGATTCTATAATAAACAATAAATTAGCACATGCGTACTGCTTTAACGGTCCAAGAGGAACCGGAAAAACCTCAACAGCAAAACTATTTGCAAAGGCAATCAACTGTGAAAATGCTAAAGATGGAATTGCATGTGGAGAATGCAACTCATGTAAAAATTTTAACGAGAATCCAGATATAATTGAAATAGACGCTGCATCAAATAACGGTGTAGAAGAAATAAGAGAACTTCGTGATAACGTAAAAATTCTTCCTTCAAATTCTAAATATAAAATATATATAATTGATGAAGTACACATGCTATCACAAAGTGCGTGGAATGCCTTTCTAAAAACATTAGAAGAGCCACCAAAGCATGTCATTTTTATTTTAGCAACTACTGAAATTCAAAAGGTTCCAATAACCGTATTATCTAGATGTCAAAGATTTACTTTTAGAAAAATACCTAAAAATATAATTTGTGAAAGAATCTTATCAATTGCAAATGAAGAAAATATTGACATTGATGAATCGGCTGCAGACTATATTGCAGACCTATCAGACGGGGGAATGAGAGATGCGTTAGGTTATTTAGATCAGCTATCCAAAGAAAATAAAAAAATCACTACGGAAGTAATTCAAAATTGCTTTGGAATCATAAGTGATAATACTATAGAAGAAATATTTAAATCAGCATCTTCTGGAAACATTGAAACTATAACAAATATATTTAACGATATAGCTAATCAAGGCCTTGAAATAAATTTATTAATTTCTAAAATATTAAATTATTTATATAATGAAGAAATAAAAGCCCTTCAAAATCAAAAAGCAATATTAACGAACTTGCAAACAATTAAAGAACTTGCGTTTGAAATATCAAATTGCTATTTAAAGAAAGATGCACTTACATTAATCAAAATAGTTGTATTAAGTAAAATAAAACCTACAACAGCCGAAGAATCCGCTAATTTCCCAGAAAAAATTATTTCCCGGGAAATAATTTCCAGGGAAATAACCGACAAATCACCTGCTAAAACAGTTGATATCAAAGATACTCAAAATAACATAGAACCAAAAAAAGATGTCTCCAAAAAGAATCTGATGAATTCTTCATACAACGAAGCAGAAATAGAAAAGTTAAAAAAAATAAGAATAAATAATGTATTTATAGCCGCTAGTAAAGCAAATAAAGAAAAATTTTTTGAAAATTGGAATGAGTTAAAAAAAGATATCAAATATAAAAATAGTGACCTATTTTCCAAAATAGAAGATTCAGAAGTAGAAATCGTCTCGAAAGACATAGCTATCCTCTCTCTAAATACTGAAACCGCAGTTTACTTATTTAATTCAAATATAGAAACCCTTGAGGAAGAGTACAACGCAAAATACGATAAACAATATAAAATCATTTGCCTAACACAACAAGAATGTACCACGGCAAAGAAAGAATATATAAAAAATAAAGACAAAAAATATACATATATCGAAGAAAAATTATCTGAAAGAACATCCAACTCAACTGAAGTTGAAGAAAATAATAATAGTGCATTCGAAATTTTTGGCAAAGATTTAATAGAAATAAAATAGAAAGAAAAAGGTGAAAAATAATGAACATGCAAAATTTAATGGTACAAGCACAAAAAATTCAAAAAGATATTCAAAAAAAACAAAGTGATATTAATTCAACCATATATAGTACACAAAATGAATTTTTAAGCGTAGAAATGTATGGAAGTAAGAAAATTCATAAAATAAATATAAATAAAGAAATAATAAAAGATAAAGAAGATTTAGAAACTTTAGAAGACATGATAATGGTAGCTATTAATGAAACAGTTACAAAAATTGAAAAAGATAAAGAACAAAAACTTGGTGCATACGCTAATGGTCTAAATGGGTTACTATAATGATATATCCTAAAGTTTTAGAAGACCTAATTGAAAATTTTAAAATCCTACCAGGCATAGGAGACAAATCTGCAGAAAGAATGGCATTAGCAATTTTAAATAAAGAAGAAATCGAAATTCAAAATTTTGCTTCTACATTATTAATTGCTAAAAACAAACTTCATCCGTGTCCTATATGTGGTTTCATAACCGATCAAGAACTATGTAGCATATGTGATAATCCCACACGAAATAAAAACAGTATTTGTGTGGTCGAAGATTATAAAAGTGTCTTCATGTTTGAAAAAATGGGAAAATACCATGGCGTATATCATGTATTAGACGGACTAATATCTCCAATAGACGGAATAGGCCCAGATGATATAAACATTGATAACCTAATTAAAAGATGCAATAATGCAAATAAAAAAATAGAATTAATTATTGCATTAAAACCAACTATTGAAGGAGAAACCACTTTACAATATATAAATAAGTTATTAAAAAATAAAAACGTTGAAATATCTAGATTATCTTATGGTATACCAGTAGGTACAGAAATAGACTATTTAGATGCATTAACATTAGAAAGAGCATTTGAAGACAGACGAAACTTATAGCATAACTATCACATTTTATACATATATTTTAATGGTGAAAAAATGATAACTAGACTTATAAAAAGAATACTATTTGCAATTTTATTAATATATGGATTTGATTTAATAATGCAAGGATTTAACATTTTAATTCCTATTAATTATTTTAATATAATTGTTATCGTTTTGTTAGGCTTTCCAGGGCTTATAGCACTGGCAATAAGTTTTTTCTTCTTCATATAGAGGAAAAATATGAAACAAGATTTTATTGAATATTTAGAATTATGCATTCATGAGAAAAAACTATCTCATGCTTTTTTGGTTGAAACAAACAATCAAGAAGATTTATTAAATAATACATATAACTTTATGATACAAGCAAATCTTGTCACAAACTTAAAAATAGAAAACAATATTGATATAGTAATAATTGAACCTGAAAATAATATTATAGACAAAGATAAAATATTAAATATTCAAAATAAATTTTTAACAATGTCTTTCAATAATACATTAAAAATTTATTTTATAAAATCAGCTGAAAAAATGAATTTGTCCGCTAGCAATAAATTATTAAAATTTTTAGAAGAACCCAGTGATAATATATTGGGAATCCTCTTTACCTCAGATATTAACATGATTTTGCCAACTATAAGAAGTCGCTGTGAAATTTTTAATACGCCAAAATTAAATATCCAAGATAATGAAATACAGGAGATAACAAATAATTTAAAAAAACAAATAAATAATAATAAATATGATATAATGTTAAATATAAGATCTTATAAAACTTTAGAAAAAGAAAAATTATCTAAAGCACTAGAATTACTAATTGCGCAAATTGATGAAATTGAATTAGAAAATAAATATAGCAAAATGATAGAGCTTAATAAAGCAATTACATGGTTAAATGCTTCAGTCAATATAGAATTAGTTTTAGCAAAAATTGCAAAAGCTTTAGGGAGGTAAACATGAAAGTATGTGGAGTAATATTTAAAGAAAACAGTAAAGTATACAATTTTGATCCAAGGGACTTACCAATTAATAGGGAAGATTACGTTATAGTAATTACTGAAAGAGGAGAACAAATTGGTAAAATTACCACCTTAGAGGAAAAAGAAATAAAAAACACATTAAAAGAAGTTGTAAGAATAGCAACTGAAAAAGACTATAATCAATACTTAATAAATTTAAAAGACGCACAAGCAGCATTAAGAGATGCTAAAGAAGAAGCAAAACGATTAAATTTAAAAATGCAAATAGTAGATTCCGAATTTACATTTGATAGAAAACAACTTTACATAAATTTTGTAGCTGATGAACGAATTGATTTTAGAGAATTAGTGAAATTTTTAGCTGGAAAATATAAAACAAGAATTGAACTTCATCAAATGGGAGCGAGAGATAAAGCAAAAAAAATAGGTGGCATAGGAATTTGTGGAAGAAAGCTTTGCTGTGCCAAGTATTTAACAAAAATGGACACAATTTCCATAAACATGGCTAAAAATCAAAATATTGCTTTAACACCATCAAAAATAAACGGTTGCTGTGGAAGATTATTATGCTGCCTTGCCTACGAAGATGAAACATATAAAGAAAACAAGGAACAACTACCTAAAATCGGAAGCAAAATTAAAATAGATAATCAAACAGGAACAGTAATATCTGTTAATGTATTAAATAAAAAGTATAAAGTATCTTTTGAAAATGAAGTAAAGGAATATTCAATTGATGAATAATAACGTAGTATTAAATGATTTATATGATACGGGATTTAAGATTTATCAAAATGATGACTATTTTAAATTTTCTCTAGATTCATTACTTTTAGCAAAATTTGTAAAACCTGACTATAAAGACAAAAAGATACTTGACCTTTGCACCGGTAATGCTCCAATCCCAATATTATTGTCAAAAAATAATAATTTTGAAATAATCGGAATTGAAATTCAAAAAGAAATATGCAAATTAGCATGTGAATCTGTTAAAATAAATAACATAAAAAATGTGAAAATCATAAATGATGACTTAAAAAATATAAAAAATTATTTCCCGGGAAATAATTTTGACATAATTACATGTAATCCACCATATTTTAAAGTGGAAAAAGACTCATTATTAAACAATAGCAAAATTAAATCAATAGCTAGACATGAAATATTAATAACTTTAGAAGAAATTATAAAAGTCTCTTATAGCACGCTTAAAGATAAAGGCAAACTATATATAGTTCACAGAACCGACAGAATAATAGAATTAATTAATCTTTTGACAAAATATAAGTTTGGTATTAAAAGACTTCAAATTATTTATCCTAATATTACTAGTAATGGT
Source organism: uncultured Bacilli bacterium (assembly GCA_934090735.1). Lineage (GTDB taxonomy): Bacteria > Bacillota_I > Bacilli_A > RF39 > UBA660 > CAG-533. The sequence continues at coordinate 138,310 of CAKOJR010000003.1, read as the reverse complement.
TCTATGATAATTATTGAGGCAAAAAAAGATTGTAAGCACGACGTAAAAATTATGCCACCAATATTTACTAACATTTAGTGGGAGGGAACTATGAAATTAATTGTAGGATTAGGAAATCCTGGAAAAGAATATATTAATACTCGTCATAATATCGGTTTTATGGCTTTAGATAATTATTTAAATGGTCAAGATTGGAAAGAAAATAATTACGCATATTATATAAATATAAAAACCGAAAAAGACAATATTTTATTTATAAAACCCAAAACTTATATGAATTTATCTGGAAATGCAGTATCTTATTTTGTTAACTATTACAAAATAAACACAAATGACATTTTAATTATTCAGGATGACTTAGATTTAGAATTTGGCAAGATAAAACTCAAATATAACAGTTCATCAGGTGGACACAATGGTATTAAATCTATAATCGAGAATTTACATACTCAAGAATTTCTAAGACTAAAAATAGGTATATCAAAACCAGAAAGCAACATAATAAATTATGTATTAGAAAAATTTTCTAAATCAGAATTAGAAATATTAAATAATAATAAAAATATAATCAGTAGCATTATAGCCGATTTCATCAACGGAACTTCAACTGATAAATTGATGAATAAATATAATTAATAGGAGTACAATATGGAAATTTCAAAAAAATATGCAGATATTTTACGTAATGCAGAAATTTCTGGTTTATCAGATGAATTAAAAATACAATATATAAAATATCAATATGAAAACAATGAAAATGATACGATAGTTTTAAGCAACTCATTATATGAAGCAACAACTATTTATAACAACTTAAGAACGTATATGGACAACGTTCTTCTTTTTCCAATGGACGACTTTTTAACAACAATGGCGCTTGCTGTATCACCAGAACTTAAAATAAAAAGGTTAGAAACTTTAAATGCAATTCAAAACGACACTAAAAAATTAATAATAACAAATTTAATGGGATATTTAAAATTTGTTCCAAATAAATCAATATTACAAAAAATGAATATAACATTAAACAAAGATGACGTAATAAATCGTGAATCATTTGAAGAAATAATTGATAAATATGGATACACCAAAACTTCAATTGTTACATCCACAGGCGAATACTCATTAAGAGGTTACATAATAGATATCTTTCCATATAATTATGATAATCCAATAAGAATAGAACTTTTCGGAAATCAAATAGAAAGTATCAAAATTTTTGATGGAGAAAGTCAGCGAACAATTAACGAAATAAACGTGGTGGAGATTTACCCATATAAAGAACTGGTCAGTGATAATCACATATCAATTTTGAATTTATTAAGTAACCCTAACTTAATCTATTATGACAAAGAGCTAATTTTACAAGGATATAAAACTTTAACTGAACAAGTACTAGAATACAAAGAAAATAATGACATTAAAGAAAAATTTATGTTTACTCTAGAAGAACTAAAACCATCAACAGAAAAAAATATTTATGCTTTTTCAAAGCCAGGAGTTTTAAATATAACGAGTGAAAATATTGAAAATTTTAACGGAAACTATGAACTTCTAGTTAATTTTATTAAAAATAAAGCTGATAATAATAATTATAATATCTATATCTACGCAACGAACAAAATAATTTTAGATTTTCTAACAAGCGCCCTTACAGGCTCCGACTTAAAAAATGTTCATGTAATAAAAGAAAAATTAAACAAAGGGTTTATAATAGATAACAATATTTTTATATCAGAAAACGATATTGAAAAATTAAGTCAAACAAAAAATTATCACAATCCCGTAAAAATAGGCCGTAAAATTAAAGATTTTAATGATATTAAACCAGGCGACTATGTTGTACATAGCATTCATGGAATCGGTATCTATGGCGGAATAATAACCCTAGAAAAAAAAGGATTTAAAAAAGATTATATTTTAATAAATTATGCTGGAAATGATAAAGTTTATATACCTGTTGAAAAAATAACTACAATCTATAAGTATTCTGACGCTGAAGGAACACCCCCAAAAATAAACAAGCTAAATTCAACCTCATGGATAAAAACCAAAAACTCCGTAAAAAAGAGAATTAAAGACATATCAGCAGAACTCTTAAAACTTTATGCAGAAAGAGCAACTCTTAAATCACCAAAATATAATCACTTTGTAGAAGAAGAAGTATTTGCAAGTGAATTTAAATACACGCCTACAAAAGACCAACTAAAATGTTCAGACGATATTCTTTTAGATTTAAAAAAATCAATTCCAATGGACAGACTATTATGTGGTGATGTTGGATTTGGTAAAACCGAAGTAGCGTTTAGAGCAATATTTAATACTATCCTAAACGGTTACCAAGTCGCATACCTCTGCCCAACAACAATTCTATCAAAGCAACAATATGATAGTGCTCTAGAAAGATTCAAACAATTTCCAATAAGCATTGCTATCGTAAACCGATTTACTACAACAAAAGAATTTAATAAAATATTAGAAGGTTTAAAAGATGGTAAAATTGATTTAGTATTTGGAACTCATAAATTATTTAATGAAAAAATCGAATACAAATCACTGGGGCTACTTGTAATAGACGAAGAGCAAAGATTTGGCGTATCACAAAAAGAAAAAATAAAAGAAATGAAAAAAAATGTTAACATATTAACGCTATCAGCAACCCCAATTCCAAGAACATTAAAAATGGCAATGTCCGGATTAAAAGACCTATCAGTCCTAGATACAGCTCCTTCAGATAGATATCCAGTTCAAACTTACGTAGTCGAAAAAAATGATATGCTTACCAAAGAAGCTATTTATAAGGAACTATCACGTAACGGTCAAGTATTCTACCTTTATAATAATGTCAAAAATATTGAAAACGAAGCTATTCATATATCAAAACTAGTGCCAGAAGCCCGTGTTTGCTATGCACATGGTCAAATGTCAAAGAACGAATTAGAAAAAATAATCGAGGATTTTGTTGAATATAAATACGATATCCTTGTGTGTACTACAATTATTGAAACCGGAATAGATATTCCAAATGTAAACACATTAATAATTTCAGATGCTCAAAATTATGGATTAAGTCAGCTTTATCAGCTCAGAGGACGCGTTGGTAGAAGTAATAAAATAGCATATGCCTATTTAACTTATACACCAGGCAAAACACTAACAGATACGGCAGTAAAAAGACTAAAGGCAATAAAAGAATTTACTGAATTAGGAAGCGGATATAAAATAGCAATGAGAGATTTAGCAATAAGAGGCGCTGGTGACTTACTTGGTGGTGAACAAGCAGGATTTATAGATAGTGTTGGAATAGACTTATATACTAAACTATTAGAAGAAGCAATTAACGAACTCAAAGGAATCAAAGTTGATGATGAAGAAGATGAAAAATCATCTTTACTTGATGTCAACACTCACATTAAAACAGAATATGTAAATGAAGAAAGTGTTAGAATTGAAATTCATAAATTAATAAATACTATTGACAATAAAGAAACATTAGAAAAAGTAAAATCTGAATTAGAAGACCGCTTTGGTAAAATAGACGAAGATATGCTTATATACATGTACGAAGAATGGTTCGAAAAATTAGCTAATAAACTAGAAATAAATCATGTAATACAAACTAAAAATCAAATAGAGGTACAAATTCCAGAAAAATATTCTAATAATATAAATGGGGAAAAATTATTCTTAAAAATGTATAACATAAATCCAAAATTTAAAATTAGATATCAATTCAAAAAAATAATCATTTCATTACCAATAATTAATCTTCCAAAACACTACATATATTATATAACTGAACTTTTGCAAGAAATTATTAATGACATGGAATAAAACAATATAAATGTAACAAAATAAAATAGTGATAATATGAACGGAATTACTTTTATAAGAAAAATAGATGATTTAGGAAGGATTGTTATTCCAAAAGAGCTTCGTGGAAAATTAAAATTATCTGAAAATGAAAATATTTTATTAAAATTAACCGATAACAAAATTGAAATTCAAAAATACTCTTACATTAACAATTATCAGACACTTATAAATAACATAATAAATACCTTTTATGAAATATACAAACTCCCCATAGAACTATTCGATAACAACAAAACAATCATAAAATTAGGCTCTGATAATCAAAATAACAATATAATTAGTGAAAATATTCTTTTTAACTCAACAATTATTGGAACTTTAAGAATATACTATGCCAATGAAAATCCTCATGAAGCCAAAAAATTATGTAAATTATTATCAAAAATCATTGAAACTTCTATAACAAGCAGTTGATTTTATAAAAATAATATGTTAGATTAACATTATTAAACAAAGAAGGAAAGAGTAATAATTAAAAACTAAAAGAGAGTTCTTGGTTGGTGAAAAAGAATTAGATTTTTAATTATGAACATGGCTCCAGAGTTTAAACGTTAATCGCGTTAAAGATACAAGAGCATGATAAAATCATGAATTAAGGTGGTACCGCGGAAAACTTCGTCCTTAATTTATGGTTTTTTATTTGTTTAAAAATGGAAAGAGGGACAAAGATGGAAAAATTTTATATTTCGACAGCAATTGCCTACACATCAGCAAAACCGCATTTAGGTAACACCTACGAAATAGTTCTAGCAGATGCTATAGCTCGTTTTAAAAGATTACAAGGCTATGACGTATATTTTCAAACTGGTACTGATGAACACGGAGAAAAAATTGAAGGCAAGGCCTTAGAGGCAAATGTTACACCGCAAGAATATGTAGATAATATTGCAGGCCAAATAAAAGATATTTGGGATGTGGTAAACACAAGTTATGATGAATTTGTAAGAACAACAAACAAAGACCACGAAAAAATTGTTCAAGCAATATTTAAAAAATTCTACGATAATGGAGATATTTATAAAGGGGAATATAAGGGATTATACTGTACTCCATGTGAATCATTTTGGACAGCATCTCAATTAGTTGATGGAAAATGTCCAGACTGTGGAAGAGAAGTACATGAAAAAAATGAAGAAGCATACTTCTTTAAAATGAGCAAATATTCAAAATGGCTTGAAGAATACATAAACGAGCATCCGGATTTCATCATGCCCGAAGCAAGAAAAAATGAAATAATTAATAACTTTATCAAACCCGGACTACAAGATTTATGTGTATCAAGAACAAGCTTTAAATGGGGAATCCCCGTAACATTTGATGAAAATCATGTAATATATGTATGGATAGATGCACTATCAAACTATATTACCTTCCTTGGATATAATCCAGAAGGAGAATCATCAGAAAAATTTAAAAAATATTGGCCAGCAAATGTTCACTTAATCGGTAAAGACATTTTAAGATTTCACACAATATATTGGCCAATTATGTTACACTGTTTAGGTCTAGAAATGCCAAAACACATTTTTGGTCATCCTTGGTTACTATTTGCTTCGGACAAAATGAGCAAAAGTAAAGGCAATATCGTTTACGCAGATGATTTAGTAGAAAAATATGGAGTAGATGCAGTAAGATACTACTTACTTCATGAAATACCTTTTGCAAGTGATGGAAACTTCACAATTGAATTACTAGAAAACTCTATAAATAGTGATTTAGCTAATGTACTAGGAAATCTTGTTAATAGAACAATTGGTATGATAAATAAATATTTTGATGGACAAGTAGAAAACACAAACGTTAATGAAGAAATAGATGATGACTTAAAAAATACAATTACAAGCAGCATTGCAACTATCATTAACAAGATGGATGAATTTAAAATTGCAGATGCACTAGATGAATTATTTAACATATTTAGAAGATGCAACAAATATATCGATGAAACAACTCCATGGATTTTAGCAAAAGATCCAGAAAAACAGCAAAGATTAAAAACTGTTCTTTATAATTTAATTGAAAGTATAAGAATAGGTGCAGTATTATTACAAGCCTTCTTGCCTGAAACATCAGAATCAATTTTCAAACAAATTAATACAGACAAAACAACATTTAATTCAATCAAAACATTTGGCGAGTATAATAGTCAAACAGTTAGTACACCAGTAGTATTATTTCAAAGGATTGAAAATGATAAAACTAACAGATAGTCATACACACGTACTTCCATCTGACGTATCAAACTATCAAGAAATAATTGAACAATTAAGTCAAAATAATATTAAAAGAATAGTTGTTAACGGTTACAACGCCAAAACCAATAAAGAAGTTGTAGAATTAGTAAATGAATATAGTAATGTTTATGGTGCTCTCGGATTTCATCCGGACAATATAGCCGAAATAACCGAAGATTCTTTAAATTACATTGAAGAAAATTTGGCAAATCCTAAAATAATTGCAATTGGTGAAATAGGACTTGATTACTTCCACAATAAAGAAAACAAGGAAGCACAAATTTCATTACTTGAAAAATTTTTAAAACTATCAGAAAAAACTAATAAACCTGTAATAATTCATAGTAGAGAAGCAACGCAAGATTTAATTGAAACACTAAAAAAATATCATACAAAAGGAATTATTCATTGTTTTAATGGTAGTAAAGAAACTGCAAATATTTTTATAAAGCTTGGATATAAACTTGGTATCGGTGGTGTTATAACATTTAAAAATTGCAAACTAAAAGAAGAAATTAAAGATATTTCAGTAACTAACTTTCTTTTAGAAACAGACGCCCCATATTTAACTCCAGAGCCATTTAGAGGTAAGCCAAATGAACCAAAATATATGATTTACACACTAAAAACTCTATCTGAAGCATTAAATACCGATGAATCTTCACTTTCAGATATATTAGAAGACAATTTTCAGGACCTTTTTGACATTAAAGATTAATTATGCTAAAATCAAAATAGGTGAAGCTAGATGAAAATAAGAAAAATTCTTAAAGCAACTAAAATACTAATGATTTTTACAATGATAGCTGTTTGCGTTCAAACCGGAATCATAGAACAAGAAGTTAAAACAAGAAACAACAACTTAAATAAAACTCTTGATTTAACAGCAATGGCATTAAAAATAGATGAAATTAATCATAACGATTTATATTACCCATTAGATACTTATAACGGCGTACTTACTGGCTATGCAGCAAATTGCCCATTATGCGGTGGAACATTAGGCTGTACAGGGCAAAATGTTCTTGATGGAACAACAACTTATCAAGACAAAGATTATGGTACAGTAAAAATAGTCGCATCATCAACAAGCCTTCCATGCGGCTCAATAGTAAATTTTAGCCTTAATAATGAAAATATAACCGCGATTGTATTAGATAGAGGCGTAACAGGAACAGCATTAGACTTGTTAGTTGAAAGTGAAAACTACGCAATTACAAACGTAGGTCGAAAAAACATATCATATCAAATTTTAAGATTTGGCTATAACAGATAGTTTGAAACTATCTGTTTTTATGTTATTATATACCTGTGATGAAGTATGGAAAAAATAAATTACAAAAAAAAATTCGGACAAAACTTTTTATATGATGAAAATATTCTTGAAAAAATAATTAAGAATACTAATATAAGCAAAGATGACCTTATAATCGAAATCGGTCCAGGAAGTGGTAATCTTACAAAAAAACTTCAAACATTTGATGCCCAAATTATTGCTTTTGAAATAGATGATAGCCTTTCCAAACAATTAAATCAAATAAGCAATGCTAAAACAAAAATAGTATATAAAGACTTTTTAGAAGTGGATTTGTCATCAGAATTAGAAAAATTTAATTATAAAAATTTATATATTATTGCAAATATTCCATACTATATAACAACCCCAATTATAACCAAAATAATTGATAGTAAAATAGAACCTAAAGAAATAATACTAATGGTTCAAGAGGAAGTAGCAGACAGACTATCCGCAAAACCAAATAGCAGAGAATATGGCTACATAACTGTTTATATTCAAAGTTTCTACAATGTCACAAAACTATTTAAAGTTGGTAGAAACTGCTTTTTTCCAGTTCCGAATGTAGATAGTGCTATCATAAAATTAACGCGGGCATCCAAAAAAATTGATAATTTAAAAAAATATAATCAACTAATTGAAGACTCCTTTAAATTTAAAAGAAAAACATTAAAAAATAACCTAAAGAATTACAATCTAGAATTAATAAATGAAATATTAAAAGAGCATGGTTACTCAACCCAAAATAGAGCAGAACAAATACCAATTGACTTATTTATTGAAATTTCTAATCAAATTTAGAAATTTTTTTCTTTTTTAGCATATACTTCTTTAGGTGAAACATATGAATTTTCAAAAAGGAGACTTTGTAACCAGAAAAAGTTATAACAACGATACGATATTTAAAATACTTAATATAAAAGAAAATATATGCTACTTAAAAGGTATTGATGTAAGACTATATGCAGATGCAGAAATAACCGACTTAGTATTGGTAAATAAAAAAGATGAAGATAAATTTGGTGAAAATATGGAAGATTTTAAAGTTCTTGATCGAAGCAATTACTTTTATATGCCACCAAAAATCATGCAAATAGATGGTGACAAGGATTATTTAACACGTTGCTTAAATTTTTATAAAAAGTATAATTTGCAAGCTACAGGTAAAGTATTACAAGAAGAAGAATTGCCACAAAAAATAGAAGGTTTATTAAAAGAATATACACCAGATATAATAATTATAACAGGGCATGACGCATACTACTCTAAAAAAGGAAATAAAAATGATATAAACAATTATCGAAATTCTAAATATTTTTGCGAAGCAGTAAAAAAGGCCAGAAAATATGAAAAAGACAATAATAAATTAATTATAATTGCTGGTGCTTGTCAAAGTGACTACGAAGAGCTTTTAAAATGTGGTGCAAATTTTGCATCAAGCCCAAAAAGAATAAACATTCATGCACTAGATCCGGCAATAATCGCAACCTCAATAGCGCTCACTGAAAAAGGTGAGGTAATTGATTTGCTTTCAGTACTGAATAAGACAAAATACGGAGCTGACGGCATTGGTGGAATAAAATGTAATGGACTAATGTTTGTGGGGTATCCAAGATGATAGAATCAATTAAAAACCAAGTCCTAAACCACTTAAATAAGGAAGTAAAAATCATATCAAAAGAAAATAGAAATAAAACTGATATCTTTTATGGAAATATTACTGAAATTTACTCACACGTTTTCATAGTAGATAATGGCATTGAAAAAAGAAGTTACTCATATTCCGATATTTTGAGTAATGACATTTTTATGACATTTTTGTAAAAAACGTTGCAATTTAAAATATAATGGGGTAAAATTAAATTAGGTTAAAGATCTTAGAAGGAGTGAATGTTATGCAAATTACATCTGTAACTGTACGTAAAATTGAAAAAGAAGGTTCAAGAATGAAAGGTATAGCTTCTGTATTATTAGATGATGCATTCGCTGTACATGACATCAGAATCATTGAAGGTGACAACGGATTATTCATTGCTATGCCTAGTAGAAAAACTGCTACAGGCGGATACAGAGATATAGCACATCCAATCAACCCAGACGTACGTAAACAATTTGAAGATGCTATTATTGATGAATACAATAAAGCTGCATAATGCTAAGAAATTAGCATTTTTTTTATTTTCGGTAATATATTTAATCAGGAGGCATTATGGATAAAATAATAGACGTACCAGCATTAAACCATATAATTAAACTAACTGACAGAAAGAATATTATTATTAGTGGAATAAAAAAAATAAACAGTTTTGATGAAAAAGAATTTGATTTAGACAGCGTAATGGGAAATATTATAATCAAAGGTTCAAATTTAGAAATGATTAAATTAGATACAATAGAAGGGAATGTATCAATCAAAGGCCAAATTAATAGTTTTACTTATAGTGATACAACAGATAAAGAAGCATCAATTTTAGCTAAACTGTTTAAATGAGCCAACTAATTCCAATTATATATACAATTACTTATTCACTACTATTTAGTTTATTTTTACATAGCATAAAAAAATATAAAACCATCTATTCAATAACTACACTAATCTTATCTACAACTTATATATTAATTTTATATAAAATTAATAATGGTAATTTTCACCTTTTACTTCAGCTACTTTTTCTAATCAATATTATAATCTGTCCAAATTATGTAAAATTTTTAAAAAAGCTAAAAAAATAATCATGCTTATCATCTCCAAAATATAAAAACATGCTAGAATTAAAATAGGAGACTAAAATGGCGAAGAAAAAAACTAAAAGAAGAATGCTTGTATATTCATTATTTATTATGGCAGCTATTTCATATATTGCTGTTTTTGGCATTGATCAATGGGGGAAAATTCTAAATAATAGAAAAGAAACAAAAGAATTAGAACAAAAATATCAGTCTCTCTTAGAAAGAGAAGAAGAATTAAATTCAGAGGTAACAAAACTTCAAGATGATGAATACGTAGCTAAATATGCTAGGGAAAAATACATGTATTCTAAAGAAGGGGAATACATTATTAAAATAGCTGAATAATTGACTAAACAGAAATAATTTGCTATTATTAATGCGTATTTGGGGTCGTATGGTTTCGACAGAATATATTTTTATATATTTGCAAGTGGAATGCTATACCTAAAATAGCAACACAGTTAAAATAACTGACAATACTAATTTTAATACAGCTTTAGCATTTGCTTAGTAGCAATTAAAGCACTACCTATTAATCTTTTTTCTGCGAAGATAATAGGTGGTTCATACTAGCAGAATATACTTTAGTATTTCTTCGGTACTAAAACGAATTCTTAGAAGATATTCAATACAGACTTTGTTAGTTTGAAGGTATTGAAAAAATAATAAACTAACTAAACTTGTAGAAGATATATGAAAAGTATTTTGGACAGTGGTTCAAATCCGCTCGGCTCCACCAAATAGAAATATTCAACCATTATGGTTGTTTTTTTTAATATATTATTGAAAAATCTCAATAAAAAAGATAAAATACTTATAGGAGGTAAATATGAGTAGAACATTAAGAAGCTGGATTATCGCAATTGTTATAATAATAATTCTTTTAATTCCAATTTATGTTGACTACCACAAAAATAATAGTGTTGAAACTATTAAAACTTACAACAGCTATACGCAGTTAGTTGATAAAAATAGTTTTGCTGTTATTTATGTAGGAAAAGATGTTGATACTAAGGTTGATACTTTAAAGAATCTTAAAAAAGAATTCAATACTAGTGAAACTCCTGCTGATTTTAAAACAATCAATGTAGAAAATATTAGTGATACTGATAAAGAATCATTTGAAAAAGAAAACATTGACTTAACAAAGACAGCATGGATATTCCTAAATGAAAAAGAATTAGTATATACATCTTCAGAAGATTTAAGCGAAAAGCAATTAGAAACTCAAATTAATAAATACTTAAATCATATTATTCCAGAAGATGAAGTGTCTTATAAAACAGTATCAACATATGATGAATACATGAAAGTGATTAAAAGTAAAAAAGTTATAATGACAGTCTTTGGAAGAAACTCTTGTTATTGGTGTAATAAATTTAAACCTGTTTATAATGAAGTTGCCCAAGAACAGGGTGTTGATATCTATTATATTGATTCTGATTCTTTTGATAAAGATGAATATAATAAGATTCTTAACTCAGGATTAAATATCCCAGCTAAATGTACTGAGAGTAAAGAAAAAGACTTACCACTTTCTTCAGGATTTGGAACACCACTTACAATCTTTACTAAAAAGGGTAAAGAAGTTGATTGTATCGGTGGATATGTTAACAAAGCAAGCTTAGAAAGTAAATTAAAATCAGTTGGAATGATTAAGTAAGGAGATATATATGGCTAGAACGTATGATTATGTTAGAGAATTCAAAAAAAAATATCCAACAACAATTAATTGGTGGAGAACAAAAAAACATTCAGATTTGGTAGACAAGAACCTAAATCCAGGAGAAGAAGTTATTTATGCATTTGCTGCACAAAATAACAATGATCATGGAAGTATATTTGATACAGCTGTTCTTGCTTTAACAACTCAAAGAATTATTATCGCTCAAGACAGACTTATTATTGGCTATAAAGTCAGTTCTATAACACCTGAATTATATAATGACATGCAAATAAATGCAGGCATAATTTGGGGAACAGTAACGATTGATACAATGAAAGAAGTAGTTCATTTCTCAAACATATCAAAAAAAGCCCTTACTGAAATTCAAACAACAATAAACTCTTATATGTTAGAGTCAAAGAAAAAGAACTCGTAATGAGTTCTTTTTTCAAAAGAGGTACCTATGAAAAAAATTATAACACTTATCTCAATCATACTAATCACATTTATTTCTTTTATAATAATATCAAATACTCCCCGTAACTATGAAACTAAGTATACGATTAATAAAATTGAAGTTAATGAACAGTACAATAAAAATAAACAATTATACTTATTTACCATCAAAGACAAAAAATTAGAAATTCCGTATCAAATAATCCATAAATATACAAAAAAAAGAAAACTTATAACCAATATTAAGAATGAAGATGATTGCTACACAATTAATGTTTTTAATAGTAGCTACAAACTATGCTATGATGAAAACGTTTTAAAAGTAGACAATAAAATAAAGAATGAAACTCCCATAAACTCTGAAAATAACATAGAGATATATAAAAGCACAGAAGAAATATTTATATGGAATTACAAAGGCTACTATAAACTAGAAAATAATAAATTAACTAATATTAAATTATTTAAAAACGATAATTACGAAAATAAAATATCATTTGCAAATGAAGACTACCTTATAACTGCAAACTATGACGAGAAATATGAATTTAATAAATTTTATTTAATTAATAAAAAAAATAATGACATTAAAGAGCTTACAACTGAAAAGCCAATTTCAGCAAATTCTTACTTTTTAGGAACTTATGCAAACAAAGTATATTTATTAGATCCAAAATACAAATATGAATATGAAATTATTCCAAAAAAAAAGAAAATAACCATAATTAATAAAAACGGAAGTGGCATCTACTATGAAGATAACGAAAAAGCAAATGTATCTATTAATAAGCTCGTAAAGGAAAAAATGACTTTTTCCATAAAAAACTTATATGATTATTCTATAAAAAACAATAAGCTCATTTTAACCATAAATGGAAAAGACATAATAATAAGCAATGAAAAAATAGATGAAATCATAAAAATATCTAATGAAAGCGTATACTATCTAATAGACGGCACCTTATATAAATATACATTTGGTAGACAAAAACAAAAGGTAATCTCAAATACAGAATGGAAATTCAATACCGCTAATCAAATATTCATTTTTAATTAACAAAACTTTCTAATATGAATAACCTATATTAGGAAGTGATAAAATGTTAAATTACAGAAAGCAAGATGACGAAATATATTATGAATATTACACTATCAAAAGAGGAGATAACTTATATCAAATAGCTAAAAACTATAACGTAAATCCATCTCTTTTAGCAGCACTCAATGGATTAGACTTAAATGAATTTATATATCCAAACCAAGTTATAATGGTACCCAAAAAAGACTATTCATACTACATAACAAAAGATGGTGACACTCTAGCGTTAGTAGCAAATACATTTGAAACAACAGAAAATGAACTTCTAAAAAATAATGGTACAATATATCTAAGAGAAGGTCAGTTAATTGTAAATAAGAATTCATGAAAGAAATAGATTTAATTTCTTTTCTTTTTGTGTTAAAATTATGGTAATAATAGGAGAGAGTTATGGTATTTAAGAAACCTTATGCATTTTTAATAAAAAACTTTAAAATTATACATATCATTCTTTGTATAATAACAATCTATATAACCACTAAATTTAGTAGAATAGTGACCTTTTTTAGTAGCTATATTTCTAATACAATAAAAGTTGTTGAAGGAACTGCAGGAAACTACATTTCCGTGCCACTAATTATCTTAACATTACTATCTATCGCATTTTCAATAATAATGATTATTCTAATGCGCCGAAAGCAAAAACCATTTACATTTTATATATACTCAGCGCTTTATTATATTATAATTTTAATCCTTCTAATAGTAGCTTTTAACACAATTTCTTCCTTAGTTGATGCAACCATGTCCCAAAAAACCTCACGAACCCTAAGAGATATATATTTGCTACTTTCATTCCCAAACTACATCTTTATATTAATGTATTTAATAAGAGGAATCGGGTTTGACATAAAGAAATTTAACTTTAGCAAAGACCTTAAAGAACTAGAAATATCTACAGATGATAATGAAGAATTCGAATTTGTTTTAGGGACAGATACATATAAATACGAGCGTAAAATAAGAAGAATAATTCGTGAATTAAAATATTATATTTTAGAACATAAATTTATCTTTACTATTATTGGTGGTTCTATATGTGGCATAATACTGATTAGTATAATAGTTAATATCAATATAAACCCAACTCATAGAGCAGGAAAAGACATAACCGTAAATGGCATGCAAATAAGAGTAAATAATTCTTATGTAACCGCTTACGATTATAATGGAAACTTAATAAATAATAAAGAAAAATATGTAATAGTAGACCTATCATTAAAAAGTATAGGCAAAGAAAAAGTATTAAATCAAGATCAAGTATACCTATCATATGGAAATAACAAAATATATTTTAAAAACACGTTAAAAGATTACTTTATTGATTTTGGAAAAGCTTATAATGGCAGTATAGTATCAAAAGACAATGAAGAAAGAGTAATTCTTATTTTCCCAATTTCAAATAGAATAAACACAAAATCATTTAAATTAAACGTACTAGACGCAACCACGATTGATGAAGAAAACAAGTATACTTATGAGTATGCTAAATTTAAAGTAAGTGCAAAAAACGTTGATAAAAATATTATTGAAGAAAATAAAAATTATAACGAAATAATGTATCTTGGCGAAACAAACTATAATAAATCATACCTAAATATAAAAAGCGCCAAAATAGTACCATATTATGAATATGAATATGAAATATGTTCAGATAATGATTGCAAAAAATATATTGGCGTCGAAAAAACAGAAAATAGTGCACTTCAAAAATTACTGGTAATAACATACGAATCTGACTTAGAAAAAGGCCTACCAATACTTAATACTTTTAGTTCTGACAAATATCGTTCCTTATTTGATAAACTACTTAAAATAAGATATAAAAATAACGATAAAACATATATATATAGTGGGACAACAAAATCAAACGCTAACATAAAAAACACTATATTTATTACAATTGAAAACAAAGTAGCAAATGCTGAAGGAAAAGAATTATTAATTCAAACAAGAAGCAACAAATATTTTTTAAATTTATCTTAAGTTGTTGAAAAGGTTATCCATATCTGGTATAATCTTCTTGTACGGGGCTTTAGCCAAGTGGTAAGGCAAGGGACTGCAACTCCCTGAGCACCGGTTCAAATCCGGTAGGCCCCTCCATTTATAAATAAAGTATCCTCTGATACTTTTTTATTTGACATAAAAATAATTGATAGATATAATTAAAGCGGTGAAGAAAATGAAATCATGTGTAGTAATCTATAATCCGAATAGTGGACACACGTTAAAAACTAAACATTTAAAAGAATATAAAAAAATACTAGAAAAACACGACTATACGCCAAAATTTATTGGTACACAATATAGAGGCCATGCTAAAGAAATAATTAGTCATCTTGAAAAATGCGATTTAGTAATTTCTATGGGTGGAGATGGTACATTTAACGAAGCTGTTACAGGAAACCTACAAAGAAAAGAAAGACTAGTACTAGCACATATACCAGTTGGAACAACTAATGATGTTGGCGTTATGTTTGGATATGGCAAAGATATAAAAAGAAATCTCTCACTATTACTTAATGGTGTAACCAAAGAAATGGATATTTGCATAATAAATGGGCAACCATTCGTATATGTTGCTGGGTTTGGAAAATTTATGCATATTCCTTATCAAACCAGCCGTAAGCTTAAGAAAAAATGGGGATACCTAGCATACCTTATTGAAGGTGTAAAAGACTACTTTACCCCAACAAAATTATATAAAGTTTCTTACAAAGTAAATGGTATCGAAAAGACAGGTTACTATTCATTCATGCTTATATCAAACGCAAATAGAATTGCCGGTATAAATAATTTTTATAAAGACGTAAAATTAGATGACGATACGTTTGAGGTTCTATTCTGTAACTTCAGAAGAAGAATAGATATTATTAAAACATTCACAATGCTTCTTACTCTAGATGTAACTAAAGTATCCGGATTAGAATTTTATCGTACAAATCATATAGAACTCAAATTTGAAGACTACCCTAAAAAAGCATGGTGTATAGACGGAGAAAAACTAGATAGAGCAGTTTTAAAATATGACATCTCAAATATCCACAATTTTAAAATAATGATGCCAAAGAAAAATATTGATAAAATTTTTGTTAATAAAAAATAAAAGCCACAATTAAAGTGACTTTTTTCTTATTAAATAAATTTCTAAACATAATAAACCAATTGCTGCAAAACTTATAAATAAGCTAATACCTAGATAAGGAACTTTATAAACGAGCTTAATATCATTATCTCCTTCATTAACATCAAAACCTAAAAAAGCATTGCCAATCTTAAACTTGCTTACTTCCTTACCATTAATATAAACATGCCATCCATCATCATATGGTATAGAAGAATAAAT
This sequence comes from uncultured Bacilli bacterium, assembly GCA_934090735.1. Lineage (GTDB taxonomy): Bacteria > Bacillota_I > Bacilli_A > RF39 > UBA660 > CAG-533. The sequence goes on along the minus strand of CAKOJR010000003.1, from coordinate 121,606 downwards.
TGTTCCATCTTCACTAGAAACATTTAAGTTAATAACATTTTCTTTAAAATCCACAATATTTACTTTTACGGATTCTAAATTATTAACAAACTCTTTATATTTTTCTTGATTTAATTTATACACATAAAAATCATATTCAAAATAATTATTAAAACCAACATACAAATATGATTTTTTTTCACTTACATTATGATTAATAATATACTTCTCATTATAATTTGTATACGATTTAATGTTAATATCTTCAAGGTTATACACATAACTATAATCATCATTGTTATAATACAAGTCATCATTAATTAACATAAAATCTATATAACTACTATTATTATAAACATAATAATTATTCACATTTTCTTTTATTTCATATCTAACAATAATATGTTCATCATCCATATATAACTTTTTACCATTACTAATATTAACTTTCTCCAAAACATCCTCAACATTGGTAGTTCTTTTAACAAAATCATTTTGTACCCTAAAAGGATTAAAATTATTATATTCCCAAAATTTCACGTTACTATTAACATAATAAAATAAGTTAGCATTATCATTTAATTTATTCAATATATAACCATTTTTATCACTAGCACTATAGTTCTCATCTAAAATAGAATCACCAACATAATAACACATATCATTCATTAAATCATATATAGGAGTATTCTGTTTATAATAAAAACTATTAATCTCATTGCCAGGTTGCCCTAGATTATGTTGTAAAATAGCAAGATTTTCATAAATCATCGAACTAAATGAAGTAATACCATAGTATCCATACCAAGACGGATCATTAAATGATAGCATTTCTGTAAATTCCCCGCGGCAAAACTTATCTTTTTCATCTTTTGTAATACTTAAAATTTCCTTTTTAATATCATAATCATTATAAAAATTTTTAGCAATATGTGATATATCCCAATTAGTATTAATTGAACCAATAATTTCTAAAGAACCAACAATTAAAAAAAGTGCTGGTACAAATCTTTTCATATTTGGATAATATCTATTTAAAACAATTAATAAAAAGTATATCACTCCAACAACTACATTAAGCAAAACCATCTTATCAGTAATATTTTCAAACTTCAAACTGTACAAATATAAAAGTATGAAAGATAAAACCATAACAATTCCAGTATAAACCAAATATCTTGACTTTATATCTTTTACACTACGTAGACCATACGCTGCTATAATCACAAATAAAAAACTATAAACAAATGAATATCTAAAAGGTAAATCATTCGGAACATGAAAAGCATGCCATATAAAGTCAATTTGTCCAAAATAGAAACTAGCAAACAATATCACAAGGCCACTTAAATAAGCAAGTTTGGTTTTAAGTTTAAGTTTATCTTCAAAGATAAATAGCCAAAATGCAAGTATACACAAACAACCTGCTGCAATATTAGGTGCATTACTAACATCGGAACTCAAAACAGTTGGCTTTACCCCACTAAAATGTCCTGCCCAAAACTCTGCGAAATTAAATGCATAATACTGACTATCAGGAAAAATATCACTTGTTGCACTTATACTCGATAGGCCATTATACATTGGAACTAAAAACCAAGCACAAATTCCAGCAGCAATCAGACTATTAACACCAAACATTAAACACTGAAATAGAATTTTCTTTATATCAAATTTATCATTATATTGAATTAAAAATATAATAAAGTAAATAACTAAAAAAATACAAATCATGTAGGCTATAAAATAATTAGCAAACATCATAATACTTAAACTAGCAACATAAACAAGTGGCTTTCTATTTATTAACATTCGCTCTAATCCATAAACAATAAGCGGTAAGAAAACCATTCCATCAAGCCACATAATATTCCAATAATAAGCAGTAAAATAAGCACTGAAACTATAAACTAACGCAAGACAAACTGACATAACATTAGATATTCTTATCTTTTTCTTCAAAAGCATATACATAAAAAGCGTACTAAAACCTAACTTAACTCCTATAATAATACTAAATGAAGTAAGAATCTCTTTATGACTAAAAAGAAGCATCAAAATATTAAATGGACTAGACAAATAATTAAAAAAATTTCTATAAAATGGCAGGCCCATACTCATATTAAATGAATAAAGCAAACTTGAATGACTTTTAATTCTATCAAACAATTCGCCCATCATCGGTCCATACTGGTGAAAAAAATCTATAGTAAGCAAACTCTTGCCTCCAAACGGAGCAACGCCTTGCAAATAGAACAAAACAGATATTACTACCAAAGCTCCACTAAACGCCAGCAAATACCCCCAATATTTTTTAAACCAAGTTTTGATTTTCATAAAATCACCTAAAAAAAGTATACCATAATAACGCCATATTTACTATTTTTCTTGCAAAATACCTTGATTTGTAGTATGATTTATGCGTTTGTTGAAAGAAGTGAATTATATGGAAAAAATTATTAATGTTGCAGTAGTAGCTCACGTTGATGCCGGAAAAAGTACTCTAGTAGATGCTTTACTAAACCAAAGCGGTGCTTTTAGATCAAACGAAGAAGTAAAAGACTGCGTGATGGATAGTAACGATCTAGAAAGAGAAAGAGGAATTACTATCTACTCAAAAAACTGTGCAATTAGATATAAGGACTACAAAATCAATATCGTAGATACTCCAGGACATGCTGACTTCTCATCTGAAGTAGAACGTGTTATTAAAACAGTTGATACCGTAATCTTACTTGTTGACTCTGCAGAAGGCCCAATGCCTCAAACAAGATTTGTTTTAAAAGAAGCCTTAAAATATAACCTAAAACCAATCTTATTTATAAATAAAATTGATAAAAAAGACGCTAGACCTGAAGAAGTTGTTAATATGACATTCGATTTATTCTGTGAACTTAACGCTAGCGATGAACAATTAGACTTCCCAATCATATATGGTACTGCAAGAGATGGTATTGCTAAATATTCACTAGATGATGACAGCACTACTATCGATCCACTTCTAGAAACTATCGTAAAACAATGCAAACCATTTGAAGGAAATGAAAACGACGACTTACAACTTCAAATTTCAAATTTAGGATATGATGACTATATTGGACGTCTTGGTATTGGTCGTATTAATAAAGGAAAAATTAAAAATGGCGAACAAGTTACCCTTGTAAAAAATGATGGCAGTGTAGAAAATTTCAGAATTTCTAAATTATATGTAACTGAAGGAATCAAAAAAATCGAAAAAGATGTAGCTTACTATGGTGACATCGTAACAATTGCTGGATGCTCAGACATCTCAATTGGTGATACGATCTGCAAATTAGGAACAGTTAATCCTTTAGAACCAATCGAAATCGAAAAACCAACCTTAAGCATGAACTTCGTTGTAAACAACGGGCCATTTGCTGGACAAAGCGGTAAATTCTTAACATCAAGACACTTAAAAGAAAGACTAGAAAGAGAACTTGAAACTAATGTTGGCTTAGAAGTAGAAGAACTAGAGGGCTCAGATGGCTTTAAAGTAAGTGGTAGAGGAGAACTGCATCTATCAATCTTACTAGAAAACATGAGACGTGAAGGTTACGAACTATGTGTAAGTAAACCAGAAGTATTATTTAAAGAAATAGATGGTCAAAAATGCGAACCTTATGAGCTAGTTATAGTAAATACTCCAAATGACTACTCAAGTACAATAATCAACAGCTTACAAGAAAGAAAAGGGCTTTTACAAAAACTAGAACAAGAAGAAAATTACACCCACTTAGAATTTGAAGTACCAACAAGAGGACTTATCGGATACCGTAGTAACTTTATCACTGAAACAAAAGGTGAAGGAATCATGGTACGTAGTTTCTCATCTTACAAACCATACGCTGGAAATATTCAAAATAGAAAAAATGGCGTACTAGTTAGTATGGAAACAGGAAAGAGTCTAGGATACTCACTATTTAACTTACAAGATAGAGGACAATTAATTATTGGCCCAGCAACAGACGTTTACGTTGGTATGATTGTTGGTATTAATAACAGAGACAATGATCTTAACGTAAACCCATGCAAGAACAAAGAAATGTCAAATACAAGAAGTAAGAGTAGTGATGAAGCAATCGCTTTAGTGCCACCTAAAACATTCTCTTTAGAAGAAGCACTTGAATTTATCAACGATGATGAATACGTTGAAATTACACCAGCTATTATTAGACTAAGAAAGAAAATATTAGATCCAAAAGATCGTTTCAGAACAAATAGATAATCTGCCTAGTGCGGATTTTCTTTTGCAAGTTTTTCATACTCTCTTTGCAAGATATCAACCATTTTCTTTAACTTTTCCATCTCAAAAGCATCATTATCACTTTTCATCTTTGACTGATGTACCTGTCTTTGCTGATTAAACTGCTGTAAAAAAGCCGCATTTGTTTCCAGAATCTGACCTACTAACATAAACCAGTTGCCAATCGCGTTCTGCTCTAAAGCCGTAAATCCATCAATTAAAGCAAAACCAACTAAAGTGGCAAATAAAGTCCCAATTTTTGACTCAGTTTCTGAAGGCAATCTTTCCATAGTATAAGTATATGCGCCTTGAATAAACTTTATATAAATGATATAATTAGCGTAGAAAAGAGGTAGTAAAATGAATTTAAAAGGAACAAAAACAGAAGCCAATCTTCAAGCAGCATTTGCAGGTGAAAGTCAAGCAAGAAACAAATACACATATTATGCATCAAAAGCAAGAAAAGACGGATATGAACAAATAGCAGCTATCTTTGAAGAAACAGCAAACAACGAAAAAGAACACGCTAAAATGTGGTTCAAAGAACTAAATGGTGGAAACATTCCTGATACATTAACAAACTTAAATGCTGCTGCAAATGGTGAAAACTACGAATGGACAGACATGTATGAAGAATTTGCAAAAACAGCAAGAGAAGAGGGCTTTGAAGATATTGCCAAAAAATTCGAATTAGTTGGTCAAATAGAAAAACATCATGAAGAAAGATATCGTAAACTAATTAATAATATAGAAAACAAAGTTGTCTTCTCAAAAGACGAAGATGCTATTTGGATTTGTCGTAACTGTGGTCATGTCGTAATCGGAAAATATGCTCCAGAGGTATGCCCAGTATGTAATCATCCACAAAGTTTCTTTGAACTTAAAAGTGAAAACTACTAAAACTCGATAAGAGTTTTTTTCTTTACAAAAAAAGCAAGCTACTGCTCACTTTCTAACTTATATGATGGCTTAAACTCCTCTGATAAAAGTCCGGCACCCTGAATTCTTCTAAACTTTCCCTCATCAATAATATAATCAAACTCGCCAATAAACTCATAAACATCAGGATTCATTCCTATTTTGGTTTCATTAAATTTATAATATGGACTACTTTCACTAAAAGAATTAGCAAGCCCATTTAAGTCAAGAAAATCATAATCATTTTTATATCTTTCAATTATCGCTTCATACATATAATACATTGGATTAAAAGACATAAATTTACTATCATAACCATTTGCAATTATGCTAATTCTATTTTCAAACTTCATAATCAATGCTGCTGCAATATATTCATATTTCTGCTTCTTCAAATTATTAGTTGCTTGAACCACTTGCTGCTTAATTAAAATTAAATTTCTATCAGATGCCATTTTCTCTTCTAAAACAGCTTGGCTACTATCTATTTGAATCTTTTCATTACATTCATTATTATGTTCAAGCTCTCTTTCATAAGCCCTCTGTGTTTGAATCAAACAAGCCTCATAATCAACTTTAAGCAAAACTAGTTCAGCATTAGCTCCAGTATTTCCCGTAAAGATATTAAGCATATTTCTATAAAAATTGATATTCTCCGTACTATTATCCTTAATATAATTATAAAGTAATGTAACATCTTTATTACTAGCATCCTCCAAAATAAGTCCACTACTCGTAGATGTATTCAAAATATCTTTAACCTCATCAGTTAAAATATCTCTATTATAAGTTTTTAAATTAATGTAAGGACTAATTCTTGGAAAAATAAAATCAAGTGGTTTAATCTCACGTCTTCTTTTAAAACCTAAACTCTTCAAATCATCAATAATTCTAACATTTTGATTATAATTAGCTGCAAAACTTCTTTTAGGATTTAACTCGCCAATAATAATCTCTGGATTAATCTTAATAAAAGCACAACCCTTTTTATTATAATAACTAGCAACCTCATTAAAGAAATCTTTAAACAAACTACTATTATAATAATCAACTAAAAGACCTTTAGGTGCATAAGCATACTTACCATATTTAATTTTTTTTATTAAAATTAGAGAGCCAGCAACAATATTACCCATGTCATCCTTATAACCAATATAGTCATAAGAAAAGCCCATTTCACCCATCAATTTAGCATAATTAACAGTTTGCGCGTAACTTCTAAGTGGATGATTATAAGCAAAATTTTCAAATTCACGAATTGACAATTCAACTAATTTCATAAAAATCTCCTATAATTAATTATATCATTAAAGTGTCAAATCGCAAATAATAACTTGATAGAGATTAACATTTATTTTATAATTTTCTTATAAAGAAGGTATGAAAAATGAAAATTACAAATTTATACGCTAGAGAAATTCTAGACTCAAGAGGAAATCCTACTGTGGAGTGTGAGCTTAGCACAGAAACCTTTACTGTAAGAGCAAGCGTCCCATCAGGTGCATCAACTGGCACAAACGAAGCCTTAGAACTTAGAGATGGTGGTGCAAGATACCACGGAAAAGGTGTAACAAAAGCTGTAAACAATGTAAACACAACTATTAAAAATGCTTTAATAAGTAAAGAATTAAACCAAAAAGTTCTAGATGATTTACTATTAGAACTGGACGGCACAAAGAATAAAACAAACCTAGGCGCTAATGCGATTTTAAGTGTTTCCCTTTGCATTATGAAAGCAATTGCTAAATCTCAAAATAAAGAAATATATGAATTATTTGATGGCCCTTATACAATGCCATATCCAATGATGAATATTATAAATGGTGGAGTTCATGCAACAAGTTCTTTAGAAATTCAAGAATTTATGATTGTTCCAAATCAAAGAACTTTTAAAGAAAGATTAAGATGCGGTGCTGAAGTATTCCAAACTCTAAAAAGCATTCTAAAACAAAATGGCTTTTCAACAGCAGTAGGTGACGAAGGTGGTTTTGCTCCAACATTTAAAACTATTGAAGAAGCCCTAGACTACATAATCCTTGCTATTAAGGAAAGTGGATACACCCCAGGAAAAGACGTAAACCTAGCACTAGATGCCGCCGCAAGTGAATTCTACAAAGATGATAAATACACAATAAACAAAAAAGAACTAACTAAAGAAGAACTAATAAACTACTACATAAAATTAACTGAAACCTATCCAATAATTAGCATCGAAGACGCCTTCAGTGAAGACGACACAGATTCAATAAAGAAACTTACTGAATTAATTGGCAACAAAATAATGCTAGTTGGAGATGACTACTTTGTCACAAATATTAAATATTTACAAAAAGGAATAACCGAAAAATATAATAATGCTATTCTATTAAAAGCAAACCAAATAGGTACAATAACTGAAATGTTAGATACCATAAAACTAGCTAAAAATTCTGAATTTAAAACGATCATCTCACACAGAAGTGGTGAAACAGAAGATACATTTATATCACAAATGGCAGTTGGCTTAAACTTAGGATACATAAAAACTGGCTCATTATGTAGAGGAGAACGTATAGCAAAGTATAACGAACTACTAAGAATTGAAGAAAAAATAGGAGAGTAAACTTGAAATAACTCATAAAATATGGTAACATCTTTATTAGTCAGGTGATTTTATGGAAACTATTTTATTAATTGTATCAGTATTACTTATCGCAATTGTCCTACTTCAAAGTGGCAAAGCAAGTGATGCTAGTCAAATAATATCAGGAGGAAATACAGAATTATTTGCTAATCAAAAAGAAAGAGGCTCAGAATTAGTAATTAGCCGTCTTACATTAATTCTTGGTTTAGCATTCTTTGTATTATCATTCCTAATTTATATTAGTTAAGAAAGTGCCTAATCGGTGCTTTTTTTAGTTTACATTACAAAAATATGATAAAATATAATTGGAGGACTATATGAAAGAAGAAATTATTAACTATTTAAGCAAAATGCATGATGCCCAGACACTTATCCAAATAAACGATGCCCTAAATTTACACAGTGCACTTGAACTAAAAGATTTACAAAAAACTTTAGATACCCTTATTGAGGAAAACAAAATTTACAAGACTAAAAAAGATAAATATCTACTTTTAGAAAATTGTGAATATTTAAAATGTGGAAAACTAAGCATTAATAAAGCAGGAAATGGCTTTCTTCTTTTAGATGGTGACGATCTTTATATCGACTACAAAAACCTTAATGATGCCGTAAATGGAGATGAAGTATTAGCTGAACTTATCAAATATAAAGGCAAAACTGAAGGCCGTGTAATTAAAATTTTAAAAAGAAACACTAAAAATATTATTGGCGAATACAGTATTAGAAAAGATAAACCTATTCTTATATTAGACGACGAAAAGTCCAAACTTTTAATAGACCTAGATCCAAACACTACCAAAGATTGCGTTCTAGGTACAAAAGTCCTAGTAAATCTAGAAAAAGAACTAGCGCCAAACCACTACATTGGCAAAGTAGTAAAAATTATTGGACATAAAGATGACCCAGGAGTTGACATAAAAACTATCGCTTACAAATATGGCATCTTTGAAGAATTCTCTAAAGAATCAGAAAAACAAACAGAAGAACTACCAATCATGGTTGAAGAAAAAGAACTAACTGGAAGAAAAGACCTAACAAATGAAGTAATCTTTACAATTGATGGAGACGATACCAAAGATATCGACGATGCCATAAGCATAAGCACAGAAAACAATTTATATACACTGGGCGTTCATATAGCAGATGTAAGCCATTATGTCACAAAAGATAGTCCGCTAGATAAAGATGCATTCACAAGAGGAACAAGCTCATATCTAGCCTACAGTGTTATCCCAATGTTACCTCACAAACTATCAAATGGAATTTGCTCTCTAAATGAAGGCGTAGTAAGACTAACAATCTCATGCGTCATGCAAATAAATGCTAAAGGTGACGTTGTAAACTACGATATCTTCCCAAGTTACATTAAATCATGCAAAAAAATGACATATAAAAAAGTAAACGATATCCTTATGAGAGATACATATGGCGAAGAATACGCACCATACGTTTCAAGACTAAAACTAATGAATGAACTAGCACACATCTTAAGAAAAAATAAAGAGCGCAGAGGCTACATCGATTTCTCAATTGAAGAGCCTAAAATAATTTGTGATAAAAACGGAAAATGTATTGACGTCGTAACATATGATAGAGAAGACGGAGAAAAACTAATTGAAGATTTCATGATTGCTGCTAACGAAACTGTCGCATCTCACCTTTACAACATGGATTTACCATCAATCTATCGTGTTCACGGCACCCCTAAATCAGAAAAAATCGACTCATTTATTAACCTTGTATCATTAAGTGGCTACAAACTTACTGGCAACTTTAAAAACTTTACTCCAACATCAATGCAAAAAATACTAGCTCAATTAGAAAACGTTCCGAATCATCAAATATTTGCTTCGCTTCTACTTAGATGCATGCAAAAAGCAGTATATTCATCAGAAAATATCGGTCACTTTGGATTAGGTAGCAAATGCTATACTCACTTTACAAGCCCAATAAGAAGATACCCAGACCTATTACTCCATAGACTACTTCATACTTACTTATTTGAAAACAAAATGGACATTCAAACTATAAACTACTATGAAAGTGTTTTACCAAACATGGCCGAAAACTGCAGTCAAAGAGAACAAGCAGCAGTAGATGCAGAACGTGAAGTAGATGACATGAAAATGGCTGAATACATGGAAGATCATGTTGGCGAAGTCTACGAAGGCTACATAAGCGGTGTCACTAACTTCGGTTTCTTTGTCGAACTACCAAACATGATTGAAGGTCTAGTCCATATTAACACACTTGAAGGAGACTACTACAATTACTTACCAGAATTAATGGCTCTTATTGGTGAAAGACATAAAAAAATATATAGACTTGGAAGTAAAGTAAGAGTTAAAGTAGTAGGTGCAAGTAAAGAAAGTAAAACAATTGACTTTATACTACTGGAGGATGATCAAAATGGAAATCAAAAACCGCAAAGCGAGATTTAATTATTTCATACTAAAAGAAATCGAATGTGGAATAGTTTTAACGGGTACAGAAATTAAATCATTAAGAAAAGGCAGTGCCGATATAAAAGATTGTTACGCCAAAATAAAAAACGATGAAGCTTATCTAATAAACATGTATATTGCTAAATACGATGAAGGCAATAGATTTAATCATGAAGAAAGAAGAACAAGAAAACTACTACTTCACAAAACAGAAATCAAAAGACTTAAAGAAGAAACTCAAAAGCAAGGATACACATTAATTCCTCTAGAAGTCTATATTAAAAATAATCACGCCAAAGTACTACTAGGTATCTGTCAAGGAAAACATAACTATGATAAAAGACAGACGATAAAAGAAAGAGATTTACAAAGAGAGGTTAGAAATGCGTAAAAAGATTTTTATCCTCTTTTTAATATTATTTCCTCTTAATGTTTTAGCACTAACAAAAGCTCCACTTGACATTACAAAAGAAACAGTATCATCATTAAGTAAAGCATTAGAAGAAGAAATCATCACCAGTGAAGAACTTATAAATTTATATTTAGAAAGAATTAATGAATATAATGATAAATATGATGCTTTAATAACAATTAATAAAGACGCTATAAATGAAGCAAAAGAATTAGACATAGAAAGACAAAATGGTAAAATAAAATCATCTATTCATGGCATCCCCATTATTGTAAAAGATAATATTGACGTTCTAGGAACTGCAACAACTGCCGGCTCAAAAGCATTAAGCGATAACTATCCTAATGAAGATGCCTATATAATACAAAAATTAAAAGAAGCAGGCGCAATAATAATAGCTAAAGCTAATATGAGCAAATTTGCTTTTTATGCCAGTTCCTCATCAAGCGACTATGGTACAGTAAAAAATGCTTATAACTTAGCATACTCATCATATGGTTCAAGTGGTGGTTCAGCAGTAAGTGTAACTTTAAACTTTGCCCCCATTGCTATTGGAACGGACACAAATGCATCCGTAAGACTCCCTGCTCAAGCAGCAAGCCTTATTGGCTATCGACCAACTCTAGGACTAATTAGTAGAACTGGGATAATCCCATATGACCTTGAAAGAGACACACCAGGTGTTATAGGAAAAACGGTTGAAGACATCGTAACCATAACTAACATCATAAAAGGTAAAGATGAAAGTGATAACAAAACATACGATTCAGAAAACTTAAAAATTACTGAAATAGAACCACAAAATATAACCCTTGGAATATCAGAAACATTTTTAAATGGAAACGATGATAACACACTACCAGAAAATAAAGAAATAAATGAAGAAGTAAAAAAACTTTTAACAAACGCCCTAGATAAAATAAAAGACTCAGGCATCACTATCAAGGTAATCGAAAATTACTACACAACTACAGTAGATAGCGACGTTGCAAAATCTTATAGTGGTTACCAGTTTTGTGACAAATTTAATGAATATATCTTAAATCATCAGGGCAATATAAAAACCTTCGAAGAACTAGCAAAGCTTACTCCAGGTTTAGAAGGCTATGAAAAAGAGTGTAATTCTAAAACAGATCAAACTTACAAAGATGAATTAAAAGAAGAATATAAAGACTACATAGCAGATGTTATGGAAGAAAATAAGTTAGACGCCATCATATATCCATCAAGTAAAAACAAAATATTAAAAGTAGGTACAACAGGCATAATTAATTTATCCGCTCACGCATCATCTACAATAAATTATCCAGCAATAACAATTCCTATAGGTTTTGATAGTGACGTCTTGCCATATTCTCTTGAAATAATGACTAAAACGCAAAATGATGAATTCCTATTATCACTTGCAAATTACATTACCTCACTTAACTTATATGAACCGGCCAATCCCGCACCATCACTGTATGAGGTAAGTAATGAAGTAACTAAATTAGTTCAAAGATATCAAAAAAGATATAATCAAAAGCCAACATTACTAAATAAAAAATGGCAAAAAGAAGCAAAAAAGTTTCTCAAAGATTACCAAAATCTTGAAAATTCCGAACAAGAAGCCAAAAAGCTAAATCAAAAATACTATTTATTTATAATTCTAACATGGACAATTCAGTGCATAATTGCATTAAGCATAATAATTATTCTACTACTAGTGAGAAAATCCCTAAAAATCCACAAAAAACGAAGAAAACGCCGAAAATAAAGACCCCGTTTTCTTTTTTTGTAGTATAATTAACTTGTCGGGCAAATGGCACGGAGGAAATGTATGATAAAATTTATTATAGTTGAAGATGAAAAAGGATATCAAGACATTTACAAAAATATTATTGATAAGATTATGTTTAAAAATGATAGCAACTATGAAATACAGACCTATGAAAGATATACGCCTAAGCTTAAATCTGTTATAAAAGATTCTCATGATACAAAAATTTATATTTTAGACATTGAAATTCAAGGAGACAAATCTGGACTAGACATCGCAAGAGAAGTAAGAAAAGATGATTGGGATAGTGAAATATTGTTCATAACCAATCATGATAAAATGTTTGATACCGTTTACGAAAGTTTATTTAAAGTATTTTGCTTTATAAGAAAATTTCACAATTTAGAAAAAGACCTAACAAAACAATTATCATTAATAGTAAATCGTAAATTTGATAATCGCAAATTTTTCTACACAAATGGTCAATCAGACTTACAAATATTTGTAAAAGATATTATTTATATCTATAGAGAAACTACTTCCAGAAAACTTATTATCAAAACAACAAAAGGAGAATATGCAATAAGCATGACATTACAAGATGCTTTAACAAAACTTGATGACCGATTTAGACAAGTACACAGAGCATGCATCGTAAATAATGATTATGTTCAGGAATATAACTGGGGTCAAGGCTACTTTGCCTTATCAACTGGCGAAACGGTAAACATGTGCTCTAAAAACTTTAGAAATAATAAAGGCAAAATAGATGAATAATATTTTTAGTTATCACTTTTTTACCTTATACCTATCAGCTATTTTATTAACAATTGTCTACATTCTTGCATATCAAAGTTTTTCTGATAATAAAATAAAATTTTCTCATAACAACTGCATTCTCATACTTTTAACTTCGTTTATAATATCGGTAAATAATTTGTATAATCCCATAATCGCAATAAATGCCTTAATAAGTGCAATTATCTACCTAGTAATGTATAAAATAATGTTTAAAGAATCATGGTTAAGAACAATCTGCAAAAACTGTTTGATGACCTTAATATCATTTGTACTAGACCCAGTATTATCAATCACAATATCATTTGTATGTAAAAATATTGAAGAATTAAACATGAATACAAAGTCTAAATTATTTCTCACCATACTATTTTCATATACATACTACAAAATATTTAAAACCAAAAGAATAAATAGAACATTAAAATCATTACTAACTTTACTAGAAGGAAGCAAGAAAATCCTTATATATTTTAGTATGTTAATACTAGTAGCTCATGCATACAACATAATGATGGTATATAACTATGTTGATTACAAGTATTATATATCCTTACTAGTACTTATCATTTTTATATCATACTTTTCATACATATTTATTCACGAAATCTACGATAATAAAGCTCTTATCATCAAAAATAAATATTTAAACGATAACTTACATAACTATCAAAAAACTGCTGACAATTACCGAACATTGAAACATAACCTAAAAAATGATTTGTTCATTATAGATCGCGCCAAAGATAAAGAAAGTGCAATTAAAAAAATATACGAAAAATATAATCAAGAAGAAGAGTGGGTTAATAACATTAGTTCATTTCCCTCAGGTTTGCAAGGTATTATATTTTTAAAAATGCAGCTTGCCGAAACTAACAACGTTAAATTTTATATGGATAATAAAATCGATTTTGAAAAGTTAGATGAAAATACTGATATCTACTTAGATACATGTGAAATAATTGCTATATGTCTAGATAATGCAATTGAAGCCAGTATCGATACTGAAGAAAAACTAATATGTATGGGACTATATAAAGACGATGATTATTACACCATCGACATTACCAACTCATTTAACAATTTTGTCGATATCGATAAATTAGGTGAAAAAAATTATAGCACTAAAAACAGAAATTCAGGATTAGGTTTAAATTACATTAGCAATCTAAATAAAGATATCAAAATTAAAAGAATTATATCAGACAAAAATTTTAAAACTATTATAACAATTAAAAAAGTCACCAATTAAGATGACTTTTTATGTGTGTGTTAAGTACCCTTTCTATATTATATTTTTGGTACATCTAATTTTTTATAAATTACTTAATAAGTGATTTAGGACATTCTGGTTCATCACTAATTACAGCAATGCAGAATGTTGAACTAATATGGCTAGCAATAAATTTTAAAATACTTCCTAACATAACTGCCTCCTTTCTTCCTACATAAAATCTATTCATTAAGATTATAGGCTTTAAAATTATTAAACTCTTGATGTGATAACTTGTATATTAATGGATTAATTAACATACTTTGATAAAGCAAAGATGCAATCATTAAATTACCAATAAGATTATCATTATTTAAAGAGTAGTAACAATATATAAACGTAATAATTAAACTAGCTACTTTAAATAATAATCTTCTTTTCTTACTTACTATCGGTCTTTTTTTAGTATCAGCCGGAGAATACACAGCAAACATAATTATTGAAAATGTAAGTAAAATAATCTTAGCACTCATATTTATTGTAATAATACTAAATGTGTAGGGTATTAATATAAATGCAAGTATCGACACTATCCAACACTGTTTAGTAGTATTAGCATGCCATCCAAAACTAACACTTCTAATTGGTGTATAAAGTAATACAAACCATATATATTCTTTAAACAGTCCCAGTACTACAGCAATTAATGTAATAACCAATATCTTAGTAAAAGTTAAATAAATACCCTCTAAAGCATATCTCATGATAGCAACTTCTTCATCAGAATATTCTTTATTCCTTTTAGCTAAATTAACAATATTTACAATAAATTTTTCTTTCACTTCTTCACTTCCGATATCATCATACCAGAATAAATGTTATATTTTTAAAACTTAGCCCCAAACAATGAAAAAAATGCCTCAAATATGAATTCACCAAATTTTTAAATTCCAAAATATCAATTGAAACAAAAAAACCATCATTTCAAACAAAATTTAAAAATTACTTCCATAAATTTGATAAGATATACGTGTCATGCAAAAGATGCCGGAAAAAGCTTCCTAGCAATCTTTAGATGATAACATTGTGCACAAAGAAGGGAAGTAAAAATATTTA
Organism: uncultured Bacilli bacterium; assembly: GCA_934090735.1. GTDB lineage: Bacteria > Bacillota_I > Bacilli_A > RF39 > UBA660 > CAG-533. Next base: position 106,077 of record CAKOJR010000003.1, on the reverse strand, counting down.
AGAAGGAAGGTGTTTAGCGTGAGAGGTACCGTAAAATGGTTTAACAACGAAAAAGGATACGGCTTTATCGAGTGCGGAGATTTAGAAGATATATTTGTTCATTATTCTGCAATCCTTAAAGATGGCTATAAAACATTAAATGAGGGCGACATTGTTGATTTTAAACTTATTGAAACAGCAAAAGGACTACAAGCAAACGAAGTGTCTACTGTCACTTTAACTACTACAATCTTGTAGTTTTTTCTTTTTTTTTATGCTATAATCACTATAGGAGGATGAATATGGAATTTTTAATTCGTGGAGAAAAAATTAAAGTAACTGATTCAATCAAAAATTATATTGAGGAAAAGCTAGGAAGACTAAACAAATATTTTGACGCACCAGATAGCATTAAAGCAACTGCTTTAATAAAAGTAAAGGATAACGAAGAAATTATCGAAGTCACCATTCCTACAACAAAATTTACACTTCGTGCAGAAGAAAAAAACAAAGACTTATATGCAGCAATTGACCTAGTAACTGATAAACTAGAAAGACAAATCAGAAAAAATAAAACTAGATTAAAAGCAAAATATAAAAAAGAAGTAGTCCCTGACTTCATCTTTGATTTTGAGGTAACAGAAGAGGAAAATGAAGATAAAATAGTAAAAAGAAAAAAAATTGACGTAAAACCAATGGATGAAGAAGAAGCAATCCTTCAAATGGAACTTCTAGGACACGACTTTTACGTGTTTAATAACATAGATGAAGAGTGCATTTCTGTTCTTTATAGAAGAAAAGATGGCAACTACGGTATAATTAATACAAAATAGGATGTAAAAGTCCTTTTTTTTTGATATAATAATCACTTGAGAGGGTGATATTATGAGTTTACTAAAAAAACTTGTAGATACTGAATATAAAGAATTAAGAAGATTCAATAAAATAGCTGATAAAATTGAGAGTTTAGATGAAACATACTCAAAAATGTCAGACGAAGAATTAAAAGGAAAAACTGCTGAATTTAAAGAAGCACTTAAAAATGGCAAAACCCTAGATGATATTCTAGTTGAGGCTTTTGCTACTGCTAGAGAAGCTGCATATCGTAAAATAGGCGAAAAACCATATAGAGTCCAATTACTAGGTGGTCTTGCTATCCACTATGGTAACATCGCTGAAATGAAAACTGGTGAAGGTAAAACCTTAACTACAATTTTACCAGCATATCTAAATGCTTTAACTGGTGAAGGAGTTCACGTAGTAACAGTAAACGAATACTTAAGCGCACGTAATGCAGAATGGATGGGTCCAATTTTTGAATTTTTAGGCCTAACTGTAGGCGTAAACCTAAGAGAACTTAGTCCAGAACAAAAAAGAGAAATCTATAACTGTGACATAACATACTCAACAAACAATGAAATCGGTTTCGATTATCTAAGAGATAATATGGTACAACGTAAAGAAGACAGAACGCAAAGAGGCCTTAACTACTGTATTATCGATGAAATCGACTCAATCCTAATCGATGAAGCAAGAACACCACTTATCATTTCTGGTGGTAAGTTCAATGCAGCAAACCTATATACAGAGGCAGACAGTGCAGTTAAAAAACTAAATGAAGAAGAAGACTTCACTGTTGACGAAAAAACAAAAACAGTAATGCTTACTGAATCTGGAAGTCAAAAGATTGCAAAATACTTTAAATTAAATAATTTATATGATGCAGAAAATACTGCATTAGTACACCATATAAATCAAGCGCTAAAAGCAAACTATGGTATGAAAGTTGACGTAGACTATGTGGTTCATGATGGAGCAATCCTAATTGTTGATCAGTTTACTGGTCGTCTAATGCAAGGAAGACAATTTAGTGAAGGTTTACACCAAGCTATCGAAGCTAAAGAAGGTGTAAAGATTAATGAAGAAACTAAAACATTAGCAACAATCACATTCCAAAACTTATTTAGAATGTATAGTAAAATATCAGGTATGACTGGTACAGCTAAAACTGAAGAAGAAGAATTCCGAGACATTTATAATATGTATGTTATCGAAATCCCAACAAACAAACCATGTATCAGAGAAGATATGGCAGACCTAATGTTTGCAACTGAAAAAGGTAAATACAATGCAATCGTAAACTTCATTAAAGAAATTCACGCTAAAGGACAACCAATCCTAGTTGGTACTATCTCAGTAGAATCAAACGAACACCTAAGTAAACTACTTCAAAAAGAACATCTACCACACGAAGTACTAAACGCTAAAAACCATGCTAGAGAAGCTGAAATAATCGCCAAAGCTGGTCAAAAAGGTGCAATCACAATAGCAACAAACATGGCAGGCCGTGGAACCGATATTAAACTAGGCGAAGGCGTTAAAGAACTTGGTGGACTATGTGTAATTGGTACTGAAAGACACGAATCAAGACGTATTGATAATCAGTTAAGAGGTCGTGCTGGTCGTCAAGGAGACCCTGGATACTCACAATTCTTCATATCATTTGAAGATGAACTAATGAGAAGATTCGGAACAGACAGAATTAAAACAATGATTCAAAACCTAGGATATGATGAAACAATGCCAATTAGATCAAAAATGTTTAGTAAAAGTATTGAATCAGCACAAAAGAAAGTTGAAGGAAACAACTATGATATGCGTAAAAGCTTACTAGACTATGATAATATTGTTTCTGAACAAAGAAAAATCATTTATAAAAAACGTAACGAAATTCTTGATGCAGAAAATATGACTACAATTTCAGAAGACACATTAAGAGATTATGCTGATGAATTTGTTGATAGTCATATCGCACCAGAAGGCTACTTAACAGAAAAAGACTTAGAAGCAATAAAAGAACACTTCAACAACGCTTACCTAAGAAAAGAAACAATCGAAATTGACGAAATCAAAAACAAAAAAGAAACCGACGTAAGCGACATAGTTGGAGATAAACTAATAAAAGAATTTGAAGAAAAACTAGAAGAAATCCCTGAAGAAGTTACAAATAACTTTGAAAGATTTATAAATTTAAAAGTAATTGACGATGCTTGGATTGAACATATTAACGCTATGGAACATTTAAGAGAAGGTATTGGTTTAAGAGGATATGCACAAGTAAATCCACTTCAAGCATATGCCTTAGAAGGTTACGAAATATTTGAAAAAATGCTAGATAACATTGATGCCAACATAGCAAACCTATTAATGAGAGTAGAAATCAAACAAACAATAGCACCAAGAAAAGCTCCTCAAGGTCAAACTAACGATGGCAAAGAAACCTTAAAAAGTACACCTAAAGTAAATGAAAAAAAGAAAATAGGCCGTAATGACCCATGTCCTTGTGGTTCAGGACGCAAATATAAGCAATGTTGTGGTAAATAACATATAAAATAGCAAAATTTTTATGCAGACATTTATGTAAACAATATAAAGTTGGTATTCACGCCAGCTTTTTAATTTGCCAATAATTAATAGAAGAAAAATAATTATAGACGAGGTACTAGTTCAAAAAATCAATTGTTTAATAATGTAAAAAATAGTATAATAATTACGATAAATTAAATAAGACCATTTAGAAAAGGAGGGATAAATTTGGATAATAAATTAATTGGAAGTGAAAAGAACATCTTATTCTACTCTGATGAAGAGGGCAATACAAAAGTAGAAGTACTATTAGAAAATGAAGATGTTTGGTTAAATACAGAAGCATTAGCAGCACTTTTTAATGTTAAACGCCCAGCAATTACGAAACATATAAACAATATTTATGAAGATGAAGAACTTGAAGAAGTCAGCACATGTTCCAAAATGGAACATATGGGTAACAATGGCAAACAAGTTTATAATACAAAATACTATAATCTTGATATGATCATTTCAATAGGTTTTAGAGTTAACTCTAAAAAAGCAATTAAATTTAGAAATTGGGCAAATAAAATAATTAAAGAATATATGATTCAAGGTTTTTCCTTAAATGATGAGAGATTTTTAAAAGCTCAGAAATCCGATCAAGAGTATTTTAAAAGATTGCTTGATAGAATTAAATTAATCCGTACAAGTGAAAGAATGTTTTATCAAAAAATTACTGATATATTTGCTGAATGTTCCATTGATTACGATAAAAATAGTGATACTGCAATAACTTTTTATAAAACTATTCAAAATAAATTTCATTATGCAATTACTGGAAATACTGCTGCTGAAATAGTTTATAACAGGGCAGATTCTGAAAAAGAGAATATGGGACTTACTACTTGGGAAAACTCACCTAATGGAAAAATTTTGAAATCTGATGTAATTATTGCCAAGAACTATTTAAATGAACAAGAAATTAAAAATTTAAATAATTTAGTAAACTTATTTTTGGATATTGCTGAAAATAATGCAGAAAGAAGTATAATTATGTACATGGAAGATTGGAAAAATGAAGTAGAAAATGCCTTAAAAGTTTTTCATTATGAAGTTTTAGAAGGAAAAGGAAAAATCTCACATAAAAAAGCAGTCGAAAAAGCGGAAAACGAATATGAAAAATATAGAATTATACAGGATAAGAATTATGTGTCTGATTTTGATAGACTATTAAGTGAATCAAAGCAAATTGAAAATAAATAAATTGCACATTGGATAAAAAAGCAAAAAACATATAATCATATCAGATGAACGGATGTGGACAAAGTCAACAATAAGTCCACGTTAGAGAAATACTTATAGTACAGATAATATCATAAATACAAATAATATAGATGTGACCTAGTCTGATAAACAAGGAAATACGAATAATACTATAAGTATAAATAATACAGATAATATGGGAGTACAAAGTTCTTCTGGAAGTGGCAAAAAATATAAAAATTGTTGTGGAAAATAGTTAAAAGCCCTAAACAAAAGCACTTTTTTCCATATATAAATAAAAAAGTAAAGAAGGAGAAACAAAAATGAAAAAATATGTAAGAGTAATGGATGGACTTGCCTCAAACGCTGGTGGCTTTGAATATAAACTAAATGAGATAAATGTAGCTAATAACTGGAATCCATCAGCAAATAGTGGCAAAGACTTTGGTGGATTTAATTATTGCAGTGAGGATTGCATACTAAGATGGCTACACCGTGGAAACACAATATATGACGTCGAAATTCCAGAAGATGCAGAAACAGTAAAGCTTGAAGGAGCAACAACAATTTATAGAACTAATAAAATAATTGTAAGTAACCCTAGACCAATTAATGATGATATAGCATTACATTATTATAAAATATCTAACATTCCAGAAAAATCTTACTACAAAGCATTAGGTGCAGTCGCAATAATGAACTATAAAAAAACAGCAGAAGCTATTCTAAATGATAAAATAAATAAAGACAATATTAATGAAGCTCTAGAAGAATGGAATAATTTTATATCTCATAAAGGTACAAATGACAGAAGAGATACTAACGAGACAGTTAAAGAAATAGAAAAATCATTAATAAAAATTAAACAAGAAAGTGAGAAATAAGCGAATTAATATATGAAAGTATTATTAGTAAATGGAAGCCCACATGAAAATGGTGAAACTTACAAGGCTTTATGTTTAGTAGAAGAAAGTCTAAAAGAAAATAATGTAGACACTGAATGGTTTTGGATAGGCACAAAACCAGTGAGAGGATGTATTGGTTGCGGCGGATGTTCTAAAAAATTTAGATGCTTTTTTAATGATGACTGTGCCAACGAATTAATTGAAAAAATAATTGCAGCAGACGGTATAATTATTGGTTCTCCTGTATATTTTTCAGGACCTAATGGAGCTTTAACAGCTATTTTGGATAGAGTATTTTATGCAGGACAAGTTTATGGAAATTTATTTACTGGCAAACCTGCATCAGCTATTGCAACAATGTATAGAGCTGGCGCAAATCACGCAGTAGATCGAATTAATAAATATTTTGCTTATAACAGCATGCCAATTGTAACAGGTAACTACTGGGGATTTAAGTTTGCAGATGAATCATTCGTACCAAATGACAAAAAAGGAAAAAATACCATGCACTCTATTGGTAAAAATATGGCAGATTTATTATATAAACTAAATGATAAAGGTCAAAACTAATTTGACTTTTTTATTTTCATAATTAATATTATGATATAATTTAAATCAGGAAGTGAATACTATGGTAATACCTAAATTAAAGTTTGAAAAAATATCCTTAGAAGAAAATATTAGCATTATTTTAAATGCCTATCTAAATAAAAGTGATAAAACATTAGATATCCACAATTTATTAGAAGAATATTACCTAGAATTACAAGATATCCGCAAAAATATTTCAAAAAAAGAGATATCCACAATAATAAAAACTACTGTAAGTAACTATTACACAAGTAATTCACAAAATATTGATAATATGTGCTTAAAGTATCAAGACATATGGAACAAGTATAATGATGCGTATTTTACTAATCTTTCAAAATACTTAAATAAAAAATGGCCTAACGATTTAAAAGAAATAGTTTGTTATGTCGGTATGTTACCATTTTTTCCAAGAAATTTAGATAAGCAAACATTCTATATTAATCCACACTTAAACGAAAAAAACTTAACAAAAGCATGTGCACATGAGACACTTCATTTCCTATGGTTTAAAAAGTGGCAAGAACTCTATCCAGAAACATTAAAGGAAGAATTTGAAAGTCCACATTTACCATGGCTCTACAGTGAAATCGTAACATCACCAATTTTAAATAATACAGAATTTCAAAAAATATTTGAATTTCAAGAAAAAGGTTATTCATACTTGTACACACTTTATGACGGGGAAAAATTAGTAATGGACGAAATTTACAAAATTTTTAATTCACAAAATAATATTGAAGACAAAATAAAGAACGGTTATAAATATCTAAAAAATATAAATTTTACAGAAAAGGATAAATAAATATGGAATACATAAAATGGGTAATAATATACTTAATATTTTCCTTATTATTTGCGCAATGCTTTAAAGAAACCAATAGGAACATGAAAAACGCTTCAGCGCTAACTATCTTATTAGAGATATTTACTGCCTTATTTGCATTACTTTTATCAACATTATTTACATTCAAATTTTCTTTAAATCCAAAAATACTTTTAACGCTAGGAGCAGTAACAATAATATATGCGGCAACTGATAGACTTAACATAGAAGCAAGATATGGTCTAGCACCATCCACCTTCAGCATGCTTAAACAACTATCAACTGTATTTCTAGTAATATTTGGTTTTGTATTTTTAAAAGAAAAGATAGTTTTAACTAAAATTATTGGTATTACTCTAATACTTCTAGCAAATATATTTTTATCCACAAATAATAAAGGAAAACTTGAACTTAACAAATACTTTATCATGTCTTTAATTTCTAATTTTCTCTTCGCAATAGCTATGTTCATAAATGTTAATATCTCTGATAATTTCAACATAGGATTATACACAGTAATAACCGTTTTAATACCAGCATTAATCATAAAAATAGTAAGTAAACTTTCAATAAAGGATTTAAAGCAGGAATTTAAGTTATATGATAAAAAGAAATTTATGATTGTAAGTTTCTCATGGGCCATGATGCTAATATCATCAGTTAAAGCTTATGAATATGGAAATATATCAATTGTCGCCCCACTTCTAACTCTATCAATGATAACAAATTCTATATATGAATATTTTATAGACAAAGATAAAAAAAGTCTAAAAAGAAAATTAATTATTAGTCTTTTAATTGTACTAGGAATAATATTGATAAAAAAATAAGGAAGAAATTATGCAAGAATACACAACTGAATATAAAACACCTAATAATTTTGATAATATAATCTTAACAAGTGATGGTGAGTATCTAACTGGTTTATACTTTGAAAAATCACATGACCAATCAAAACATCTAGAACAATGTATTCAAAAAGAACTACCAATATTTAAAGAAACAATTAAATGGTTAGACATGTACTTTGAAGGACAAATTCCCACCTTTACTCCCAAAATAAAAATTTATAATTTAACATCATTTAGAGAAAGAGTAATAAATATCATAAATACAATTCCCTACGGAAAAGTTGTTACTTATAATGATATTGCTAAAAAAGTAGCCAAAGAGATAAATAAATTTAAAATGTCAGCACAAGCAGTCGGCGGAGCAGTAGGCTGGAATCCTATATGCATTATAGTTCCTTGTCACAGAGTTATTGGAACTAATAAAAGTCTGACTGGCTATGGTGGCGGTATCAAAAATAAAATAGAACTATTAAAATTAGAAAAAATAGATATATCAAATCTAAAAATACCAACGAAAGGTACAAAACTATAAAAACATTTATTGAAAATTCTAAAATTTTTAGATAAAATCAGGTTATAAGGAATATAAGGTGAAAACATGAATACCGCAAAAGAAAAGTTAGAAAAGTATAAACAAGAAACCATTCAAAATGCAGAAATAGAAAGAATATCCGAAGAAATTACGGGTAAAACTCGCAAATTAGCAACACTAAAAATTAATCGTCAAACCTCTGAAGGAATAATTAAGAATTATTTAACACGCTTAAATGAATTAAAAGATCAACTTAAAAAAGAGAAAAATTTCTTTACTAGATTAAAAAATTTAGGAAATAAATCAATTATTGATAGATTTAATAAAGATATAGATTATTACAACCACATTATTGAAGAAGAAACAAAAAAATTAAATGATACAAATGCCCAAATAAAAAAACTGGAAGAAGAAATTCAAACATTAGAAAGCAGTATTGAATCAAAAAAATTATCAGAAAACATTTTTAAACTTGACGAAACAGGAAAACTAATTATTGATATAAGCAAAAAAATTCCGGAAGGCTTAGAGCAAAATAACGAAAACGTGATGGTTCATGTTACCGGTTTTTTTCCGAAAAATCATACTATTGTAAATAATTACAATGGAAATAGAACTGGTGAGGTTATTATTGGCTATCAAGGAGTTAAAACTAAAGTAACTTCTCTAGTTCATAGGCATACAGTCCATTTTACTTTAAATAATGTTGTTCACTCCACAGGAGATGGTGCTGGCTCATGGGGTAATGAAAAATATATAGTTCTTGAACCTCTTAAAAATCATACTAATGATAACATTAGATGTTTAAATATGGGAGATTCATGGATTTATGGTGATATTCATTTTGGAGATGATTCAATTTTATTAGTAAGAAAAGAAGCATATAAAGAATTATCAGACGAAGTAAAAAACAGTTATAACATTATTTTATTTGAAGGCAATAGCGAAACAAATGTAAGAAAAATTTTGCGTCAATTCGGTTATCCTGTTTTTAATACTATTGATGCACAAGATTTTGCAGGTCATAGAGAAAGCCTCGAATACATGGCAGAAACAGTTTTAGAAGATAAAAATGAAGCAATAAATTACATGACAGATAATAGATGGGACGGAAAGAGCAAAATAATTTTAAATGAAGAAGAAATCGCAACTTTATTTAGAATACTCACAAATGGAGAATCATCTTATCAACCACTATTTAGTTCATTCAATAAAGTTCTCAATAGATATGACCCAGCAGTAAAGGAATATGAAGAAAATAATAAAGTTAAAATCAATATAGAAGTATTAAGATTTATTCTTGGAACTGGTTTATATAAAACAAGTGATGGTAACTACTCATTTAAAACTGATGATGAAATATATAAAATAATTCTAGGTCTAGAAGAAACCAAAGATTACAAAATAGATTTTCAATTATATGAAGAAATTATGAAAATTCTAGAAGAACACATTCGCACTGAATCACCTCTAGTACCACTTGATAACAATATTCCTTTATCAAACTTAACCAGTTTTAAATATCACAACATGGCAAGGAGCTTTGTCAATGAATTAAATGCTATAATTAATAAATATAATTTTATATCAAAAGGTGGTATCGCTTTATCTGATTCCTATGGCATCGTTTTAAATTATATAGATAAAGGTGGCATTGTTTTAACTATAAATATAGGTGATAATCTATATGATTTCATTGATGGAAATTATGAAATCCATAATGTAGAACATGATGATAGTAATAATTGTTTAAATTACATTATTAAACTAAATGGTAATACAGCTGAAGAAGTTCTAGAACAAACTCATAAACTAATTAAGATAGCTCAAAGTTTTTTCAAGCAAACTCCACCAAGTGAAAAAAATCCAGAAGATAAAATAGACATGGATATGAGTATATTTGACATAGGTCGTCTTGAATATGAAGAAACAATAAAAATAAATCAAATTTTAAGAGAAAAAATTGCTAGTATAGTCAATAAATACCAAATTAAAGTTAGCGGGTATCCAGAAAAATCTTATGCTATTGAGATGCCAAATGATTGGTTTAGGAGTGCTCGCTTATCAGTAAAAGTCGGCAGAGAAGTTTATGATTTTATCAAAGATAGTTATAGAATAGAAGAGAATAATAATGAAGAATACAATGAATTTGCAGACCCTTATAAAACCTATGAAGTAATAATTGATGCTAAAACTATAGGTGAAGCTTTAGAAAAAATAGAAGAATTAGCTAAAACAGCAAGCAAATATATTAGTGAAAAGAATAAAACATCCCCTGGCAAAAACATATAAGAGAGAAACAAAATTATGAAAAGATGCTCATGGTGTAATCTAAATAACCATAAATATATAGAATATCATGATAACGAATGGGGAGTCCTTAACTTAGATGATAACTACCTTTTCGAAATGTTAATCTTAGAAATGTTTCAAGCAGGACTATCTTGGGAATGTGTGTTAAACAAAAGAGAAATTTTTAAAAAAGCTTATGACAATTTTAATATAAATAAGATTATAAAATATACAGACATAAAAAAAGAAGAACTATATAATGATAAGGGCATTATAAGAAATAAACTAAAAATAAACGCGAGTATAAACAATGCAATAATCTTTAAAAACATTCAAAAAGAATATGGAACTTTTTCTACATATCTATTATCATTTATTGATAGTTATCCAATATATGAAACAAACATTACAACTTCACCCATATCAGATTCCATCTCAAAAGACTTAACAAAACGTGGTATGAAATTTACTGGCTCCACAATTATATACTCATATCTACAAGCAATCGGAATAATAAATTCGCACGAAAATAACTGCTTTCTTCATCATAATTAAAAAATGTGTCGCTTTCTTGACACTTTTTTTCTTTATCGGACGCTCAAACAATATATTACCAAAATCATACGTGTTATAATAAAATTGGAAAGTGATACCTATGGAAACAAAAAGATTTAATCCTAAATATGATGAAGGCTTAACTAATGAACAAGTTAATCAAAGAGTAGCTGAAAACTTAACAAACGTTAATGAACAACCACAAACCAAAACAATAAAGCAAATAATATATAGTAATGTTTTTACATATTTTAATTTTCTAAACATTTTTTTAGGAGCTTCTATCATAATAACCGGTTTAATATATAATAAGTTCTTTTATTCACTAAAGAATTGTTTATTCATGGGAACTATAATTTGTAATACTATAATAAGTACCTTTCAAGAAATAACCTCAAAAAAAATAATAGATAAATTATCATTTCTAGCATCTACTAAAACAACGGTTATTAGAAACTCTCGCAAAAGACTCATCTCCAATGAAGAAATTGTTCTTGACGATATCATATACTTACAAATAGGTAACGAAGTACCAACCGACTGCATAATTTTAAATGGCAAAGTTGAAGTAAATGAATCGCTTTTAACTGGAGAAGTAGATCCAATTTATAAAGATACTAACTCCGAGCTTCTATCAGGAAGTTTTATCATAAGTGGTTCATGTTACGCCAAAGTAAATAGTGTTGGAAAAGACAACTATATTGCCAAAATATCAAAAGAAGCTAAATATGATAAAAAAGCAAACTCTATAATAATGGGCTCCTTTAATAAATTATTAAAAATATTATCTATTCTAATAATTCCAATTGGCATTCTATTTTTTATAAATCAAATAACTATAACTGGCAGTGTATATGAATCTGTCATCGCTACGGTAGCGGCCTTAATTGGTATGATTCCGGAAGGTTTAATTCTTCTTACAAGCTCAGTAATGGCCGTAAGCGTAATAAGACTATCTAAATACAAAGTACTAGTTCAGCAACTATACTGTATTGAAACTCTAGCAAGAGTAAACGTAATCTGCCTAGATAAAACAGGAACAATCACTGAAGGAAAAATGAAAGTCTACGACACCATAATTGAAAAAGGACATACTAAAAAGGAAATTGATAAAATACTCGGCGAAATATGTGCATCAGCGGAAGATCACAGTGCCACATTTACCGCTATCAAAAACGCTTTCACATCCAAACAAACTACTTGGAAAGTAAAAGAAACAATTCCATTTTCATCTGAAAGAAAATTTTCTGCAGTATCATTTGAAAAAGAAAACACATATTACTTAGGAGCTCCAGACTTTATTTTAAAAGAAGACTACGAAAATGAAAAAACCAAAATTGAAAATTTTCAAAAAAAATATCGTGTATTATTATTAGCAAAATCAAGCGAGTCCATTACAGATCGCCCTAAAGAAGTTGAAAAACTAGCATACATTCTAATAAAAGACGTTGTAAGAAAAGATGCTAAAGAAACCTTAGACTTTTTTGCTAATGAGGGTGTTGAAGTAAAAATAATCTCAGGCGATAACTATAATACGGTTATGTCAATTGCCGAAGAAGCTGGAATAAAAAATATCAAAGGAATAGATGCTTCAGCGCTAAATGACGAAACAATCAAAGATGCAGCGCTTAACTATAATATCTTTGGAAGAGTAACCCCTAAACAAAAAAAACAAATAATTAAAGCCCTAAAAGAACAAGGAAAAACAGTCGCTATGACAGGTGATGGCATAAATGACGTTCTAGCCCTTAAAGAAGCAGACTGCTCAATTGCAATGGCTAGTGGAACAGATGGAGCTAGAAACGTAAGCCAGCTTGTCTTATTAAATTCAGATTTTAGCAGTATTCCCCACATAGTAGCAGAAGGAAGAAGAACGATTAATAATATTGAAAGAAGTGCATCTCTACTATTAGTAAAAACAATTTTTACTATTCTTCTAGTATTACTATGTATAGTTCTAGGAAGCAAATATTTCTTCATTCCAATCCAGCTTACTTTAATTACAACATTTACAATTGGTATTCCATCATTCATCCTAGCATTAGAACCTAACACTGATATAGTCAAAGGAAATTTCTTAATAAAAGTTATCGGCAAAAGCGTCCCAGCAGCCCTAACCGTTGTATTTAATGTTATCATCGTTGAAATGTTTAAATTTGCTTTTGATTTACCAGAAGATATTGTATCAAGCTTAGTTGTCTTTCTAACCGGAATATCAGGATTTATCTTTCTATACAAGCTATGTGATCCATTTAATACATTTAGGTTTACCTTATGGTTAGTTTTACTAGCTGGCTTTGAATACTGTGCAATTTTCCAATCTAACTTCTTTAACATCAAAGCAATTAACTTTCAAATTGCCTTAATATTTGGCGTACTTCTAATTTGTTCTCTATACATATTTGATAAACTTAACAAAATAGTCACTAAGCTTTTAAATAAATATGAAATTAAAAAAAATAAAGAATGCAATAATTAAGTTGCATTTTCTTTTGCAGAAATATATAATCTTGTTAGGAGATGATAATATGAACATACCTTTTAAAAGAGGAAATATTTTACTACCAAAAAGCGCTGACATGACAAAGTGGAGCGTAGTAGCTTGCGACCAATATACAAGTGAACCAGAATATTGGAATGACGTTGAAAAAATAGTAGGTGACGCGCCATCTACTCTTAAACTAACCCTTCCAGAAATATACCTAGAAGACGAAAATATAGATGAAAGAATCACAAAAATTAATAATAATATGGAAGAACTTTTAAATTCTGATTTCTTTAATGAATATAAAGACAGCATGATATATTTAGAAAGAACTCAAAGCGATGGCAAGATAAGAGAAGGCCTTATAGGAGTTGTAGACCTAGAAGCATATTCATATGAAAAAGGAGCAGAAACTCCAATTAGAGCAACAGAAAAAACAGTTATTGAAAGAATACCACCAAGAGTAAAAATCAGAGAGAACGCTCCACTAGAACTTCCACACATAATGATTCTTATCGATGATGAAAAAAAACAAATAATTGAAAATTTAAAAAATAAAGTATCTGAAAAAGACAAAGTTTACGATTTTGATTTAATGAAAAATGGTGGACATGTTAAAGGTTACTTACTAAATAATGAAGCAATGGACGAAGTAGATAATGGCTTAAAAGCATTAGCTGACAAAGAAACCTTTTCTAAAAAATATGGAATCACTGACAAAGAAGTATTATTATTTGCAATGGGTGACGGCAATCACTCACTAGCAACTGCTAAAGCTTGCTATGAAAAATTAAAAGAAACAATGAGTGAAGAGGAATACTTAAATAATCCAGCAAGATATGCTCTAGTTGAATTAGTTAATCTACATAGCCCTGCTCTAGAATTTGAAGCAATAAACAGAGTAATCTTTAATACAGACCCAGAAAAACTATTAAATAGCTTAAAAGAATACTATCAAATTAACAAAGACGGAAATGGTCAAGAAATCGAAGTAATAACTAACGAAATAGATGAAAAATGGTATATTGAAAATCCAAAATCTAATATTGCCGTTGGTTCTATTCAAATATTCTTAGATGAATATCTAAAAAATAATGAAGGAAAAATTGATTACATTCATGGTGAAGAAACAACAAAAAATCTTGCCAAACAAGAAGGCAATGTCGGATTTATCTTCGAAGCTATGCCTAAAAATGAATTATTTAAAACAGTAATATTAGATGGAAGCCTTCCAAGAAAAACATTCTCAATGGGACACAGCTACGATAAAAGATATTACCTAGAATCAAGAAAAATTAAATAAGGTTGCACTTGCAATCTTTTTTTCAACCTAAAGTTGAGTAAATTAAACCTACAATTAATTGAAATAATATAGCTTTCTTTCTAAAATAAAATCAGAAAGGAAGGAAAAAATGAAAAATAAAATATTAACTAGTCTAATTAGTGGACTAATAGGAGCAATCATAGTATTAGTAATCGTTTTAATTGCTAAACAAAATATAGTAATTGAAAAACCATTACCAGCTCCAGAACTATCAGAAGGCTTAAGAGGAGAATATGGCATAGATAAAAACATTAATGAAAAGACAATCGATAATTATTTAAACAGAACAGATACTGTTTATAGAGATGTACGTATGCTTATTGATACTGCTACTTGGGAAAATAAAGGAGGAGATAGATATCTATCAGGATATATAAAAGGTTTTGAAATTATTCCAGCTCCATACCTAGCGAACTATAAAGAAGCATACATTAAACAAAAAGAAAAGGAAAACGTAAGTGGTCTTTATACAGGGGATGCTTTATTTAAATTAACAGAGGATGATAAATATATTCCCAACTATGAAGAAAGTATGGATATTTTAGAATCAATCTTTCCAAAAGATAAAAACATCTTTATAATATGTGGTGCTGGTGGCTATGCTGGTCAAGTAAAAAATATGCTTGTATCTTTAGGATGGGATGAATCAAAAATTCGTGATATTGGTGGTTACTGGTATTATGAA
The DNA here is from genome assembly GCA_934090735.1 of uncultured Bacilli bacterium. Taxonomy (GTDB): domain Bacteria; phylum Bacillota_I; class Bacilli_A; order RF39; family UBA660; genus CAG-533. Next base: position 90,438 of record CAKOJR010000003.1, on the reverse strand, counting down.
GGAAATAATAAAATAGAAGTAAAAGAAACTATAAATGGTAAAGATTACTACAACTTCAGCAAGGTACCATACTATAATTTAGATTTTAATAGTCTTCATAAAATTACAAAATGAAAAAGTTTATAATAATTATAATGTGCCTTTTTTTAACAGCTTGCACTAATTATTCAAAATTTTCTATAGAAAAAGAATATTACAAAGAAAGTAAATTTATAAATGTCAAAAGTGAAGATATTGAAAAATTAAAAGAAAATAAAAAATCATTTATAGTTTTCACTTACAACAATTATTGCATACTAGAAACTCCATGTGATGAAGTCTTCAAAAAAGTAATGGATAAGTATTCTTTAAGTTTTCTATATCTTCCATATGAAGAAATGGAAAATACATTTATTTACAATGAAGTAAAAATGGCTCCATCAGTTATACTTATTAAAGAAGGAAAAATAGTTGCATACCTGGATGCCGAAAGTGATGAGGATTTACCAAAATATCAAGATGTAGATGAATTTGATAAATGGTTAAATTCTTTCATATTCACTTAACGAAAGAAGCTTTATTTTCTTTCTTTTTTTTGCTATAATTTCATTGAGGTAATTAATATGAATAGAGAAAATTTAGAACAAACTCTATCAGAGTTAAAAAAACAAATCTCAAATATTGGGAGGTCACTTTGACTTAGATGCCAAAAGTCAAAAAATAAAAGAAATTACTGAAGAATTAAATCAAGAAAGCACTTGGAAAGACATTTCAAAAAGCACTGCTCTAAATAGTGAACTTGTAAATCTTCAAAAGGAAATTTTGACATATCAAAATATAGTTAATGAACTAGATGATTATTTAGAATTAATTAATATAATAAGTGACGATGAACTAAAAGAGATAGATTTAACAATAATTAAAAATCAAATAAATGAGCTCGAAATAAACACACTATTTACTGGTGAATATGATGATGCACCATGCTTTTTAGAAATTCACCCAGGTGCAGGTGGTACGGAAAGCTGTGACTGGTCTAGCATGCTACTTAGAATGTATAAAATGTTCTGTGATAAAAATGGCTACACATATGAAGAACTAGACTACCAAAAAGGAGAAGAAGCAGGTATCAAAAGTGCAACCATCAAAATAACAGGCCACTACGCTTATGGCTACTTCAAAGGTGAACAAGGCGTTCATAGATTAGTAAGAATAAGTCCATTTGATTCCAATAAAAGAAGGCACACATCATTTGCTTCAGTTAATGTCACACCGGAAATTAAAATGACAAACGAAGTAACAATTAAAGATGAAGATATAAGAGTAGACGTCTACCGTTCAAGTGGTAAAGGCGGCCAAGGAGTAAATACAACAGATAGTGCTGTAAGAGTAACTCACTTGCCAACTGGTATAGTCGTAACCTGTCAAAATGAAAGAAGCCAAATCAAAAATAAAGCTACTGCGCTAAGCGTTTTAACAAGTAAACTAAAAAAGCTTATGGAAGAAGCAAACACCGAAGAATACGATAAATTAAAAAATCATATGAATATCGAATTTGGTAGTCAAATAAGAAATTATGTCCTAGAACCATATAAATTAGTAAAAGACATAAGAACAGGATATGAAACTGCTAATGCCGACGCTGTTTTAAATGGCGACATACTACCATTTATGGAAAATTATTTAAGAATAAAGAGGTAAAAAATGAAAAAATATTTAAATATAATTACTGGCTGCATTCTAATCGCACTTGCATTTAATTTATTTATAATTCCATATGATTTAGTACCCAATGGAATCTATGGGCTAGGAACACTTGTCTATTACTATCTTGACTACAGCGCACCAATGTTTTTACTTATTATAAATTTAGCCCTTATTTTCGTATCATCACTATCTATTGGCGTTGAAAACACAAGAAAATACATGATTCCAAGCTTGCTTATCCCAATAATTATTTATTTTACCCAAAATATCCCAGCCCATATAAATATCTATAACATGGACAAAACTATAATAACCATAACAGCCGGAGTTATAACAGGCTTAGGACATAGTTTAATCTTTAAAGAAGGTTATTCAGTGGGTGGCATATTTCTATTACAAGATATCTTCAACTCTGTAAAAATATATAGACGCAAAACTTTTACTTATGTATTTGAAGCACTAATCATAATATTAACAGGCTTTGTAGTTAACTTCGAAACATCACTTTACTCAGCGGTTCTTATAGTAATTATCAATTACATGGCAACAATGTCAAGAGTAGGAGCTAGTACAAGTAAAACTTTCTTTATAATTACAACAGAAGAAACCGCAGTCAAAGACTATATAATAAACGAGCTTCACCACGATTTAACTGAAATTAACGTTAAAGGTGGTTTCACGAGCCGCAAAAATAAAATTATCATGACTTCAATTGATACGAAAGACTATTTTGGACTAAAAGAAGGTATTCTCCTTATAGATCCTAAAGCTTTTATTTCAATTGTGGATAGCTACGAAGTTCTTAACAAAAACCTAACAATTGGTAAAAAATACACTGAATAGTCTTAAAAAAGAACGTACGTTTGACAAACTCCCCAAAATATGATACACTATATAACAATTTAAAGGGGGAATTTTTTATGATGAGGGATATTACCAAGTTAAAAAAACAAGAAACAGAAGAAATAATTGAAGATTTAAGAAATAGAGAAGCGCTAGAAAGAGCTAAAATGCGTTTAGATTGTCTAAGTCTATTAGATGATTACGAAGGATTTTCATTTTATTATGAGCTTTTAATGAGTAATCAAAGCGATTATATCAAAACCAAAAGTGGAGAACTTCTAAGAAAAAAAATGAAGTTACAAATAGAAAGATTTAAAAACGAAAAAGCATTAGAAACCGCAAACGAAGAAGAAACTAAAAAAATAAATAATAGAATTCGTGCTATAAGTAGAGAAATAGGCATAACATCAAAAAGAATGGCTTTCCTAAGTACTGCCACTTTTGAAGAACTTTTAAAAGATTTTCAAGAAGAATATCGTCATGTTAGAGTTAATGAGATAAGAAACCTTGAAGAAACTGAAATCAGCAATCGTGATGAAGTTATATTTGGCGTCTTAAACAGTCCAAATGGCACTCAAAAACTTCAAAGTCTTACACTAAAAATAAGTGAATTAAAAAGAAAATTAGGCGATATAAAAACGAGAATTACTTTGCCACATGGAAGTTTTCCATTCCTAAATCAAAAGTTAAAAGAAACTACATTAATTGATAATGGCACAGGAGTATTAAGCGAGGAAGACCTTGCAACATTATTAAGAGCAGTTAACAAATCAGAAAATGAATATTTTAAAGCCTTAGTAAATCTAAAATACTTTGACGAAGATAAAATAGCTCATTTAGTATCTCTAGATGCAACTGATTTTAAAGAGATAAGACGTTTAATTCCAGAATATAAGGAATTTATCAGTGAAGATTTACAACTATCATATATTAAAACATATAGAGCATACATAGATAAAAATAACAAATTATTTAAAAATCAACCCGAAGTAACTGACCTTGAAATAAAATTAATTCGTTATGCTCAATTAATATTTACTTCAATCAGAGAAAACTTAATTCACATTTATAAAGACATCGAATCAAAATTTGGATATAACAAAACAATAGTACCGCTTTCTCTAGAAGCAATCTTTGAATTAAATGGTTCATTAAGAAAGAAAACAGATGAAGCATATGAATATCTAACTCTAGTAAAAGCTGAAATTAAATCAGCTAAGAGAAGAATCGAACAAGTAAAAAGTGGTTTAAATAGTGAAATGGTACACGCTTATCAAGAATTGGGCGATATATCTGGAGTAGAAGTAACCGAAGAAATAGTACCAGTAAAAATACCGGAATTCACAAGCATTTATAAAAAAGTATACACAAAACAAGTATTAAATGAAATAAATCAAACTGTAGAAGAAGAACTAGCTAAACATAATGTTACTGAAAAAGGTGGCACTGTCATAACTAAAAATACCGGACACAAAGAAGACTAGTGCTTCTTTTTTTTATTGTCCTTTTATGATATTATTATAATGTATTTAAACATAAGCTTAAGTAGAAAAGAGGAACATAAATGTTTGAAAAACTATACTTAAAAGTTCGTAATACCTACCGTAAAATAAGCGTAAAAATAATTAATAAATGGCACTACCATCATAAAAAACTCCCTAAAAATGTCAAATACTTTGAAGGAAGTTTATATGATGCCGTATATGAAAGTGCTCTAAAGTATCCTTACAACACCGCGATCGAATATGAAAACAATCAAATAACATATAAACAACTAATTAAAAAGATTAATAAAGTTGCAAAAGCTCTAAAAGCTCTAGGCGTAAGCAAAGGCGATAAAGTAACAATATGCATGCCAAACACCCCAGAAGAAGTAACCATGTTTTATGCAATTAATGAAATAGGCGCAGTTGCTAATATGATTCATCCACTATCAAGTGAGAAAGACATTGAATACTACTTAAATAAAAGCAACTCAAAAGTCATGTTATGCATCGATATAGCTTATAAAAAAGTTAGCAATATTATAGATAATACAAATCTAGAAAAAGTAATTGTTACAAGCGCAACTAAATCGATGGAAAGAATAACTGCTCTTTTATACTGGCTTCTTAAAGGCAGAAAAATGAATATTAAAGAAACTGAAAAAATAATTTTATGGGATCACTTTATTTCTAAAGCAAATAATTATGAAGAAGACCCTTATGAATTAGTATCATCAAATGATCCAGCAGTAATTCTTTACAGTGGAGGAACTACTGGAAAACCAAAAGGAGTTGTAATATCAAACTACTCATTTAATGCTCAAGCTCTTCAAAGTAAATACACAGAGCCAGAAGCCCTAGAACCAGAAAATGCTTTTCTAACATTCTTACCTAACTTTCACGCGTTCGGTATTGGAATTTGTACTCATACACCGCTATACAATGGAATGCGTGCTATTTTAATTCCTCAGTTTAATGCAAAAAAATTTAAAAAATACTTAAGAAAATATAAATTCAACGTTCTTTGTGGTGTTCCAACTCTATATGATGCAGTTTCAAAAATGAAGTTTCGCAAAAACGAACTAAACATTTTAAAATTAGTCGTATGTGGTGGAGATGCCATGAGCATAGACCTTAAAAATAGAGTAAATGCCTTTTTAAAAGAATATGGATGTGAAACTGAATTAAAAATCGGTTATGGATTGACTGAATCATCTGGTGTTGTATCCCTATCACCAGATGGCATACTAGATGAATCAGACGTCATCGGTTATCCATTTCCTAACACAGAATTTAAAATAATAGATATTAATACCCAAAAAGAAACTCCTTTAGGAGAAGATGGCGAGTTAGTTATTTCTGGGCCAAATGTTATGCTAGAATATCTCGAAGAACCAGAAGAAACCCAAAATACTTTATTTAAAATGGACGGTAAAACATGGCTTCATACAGGAGATATAGCATGTGTTGACAAAAGAGGGCTATTTCACTACAAATCTAGATTAAAAAGAATGATTATCACAAGTGGATATAATGTCTATCCATCACACGTCGAAGAAATATTAACTAATCATGAAGCAATTATGAAATGTGCGGTTATTGGCGTTAAAAATGAATCAAAAGGTGAAATTGTAAAAGCATTTATTGTTCTTAGAGAAGGCTACAATAATCTACTGACTAAAAATAACATTCAAAAGTATATGAAAGAAAATCTAGCAAAATTTGAAATACCTAGAGAAATTAGATACATCGATGAGCTTCCAACAACTCTAGTAGGTAAAATAGCTTACAAAGAACTAGAAAAAATGGACTAAAAAATAGCAGTGCAAAGCTGCTTTTAAAATACAAAAAAGCCTAAATTTTAGGCCTCATGATCGTCTAAATCCATAATTAGTATGCCGGTATTAATCAAACTCGTTAACCCAACAAGTGAATAAACAATTCTTGGAATTATAGATTCTCCACCGAAAATAGCTTCAACTAAGTTAAAATCTAATAAACCAACTAATCCCCAATTAATACCACCAATTATGGTAATACATAGACAAATCTTTTGTAACGTCGACATATTTAACCTCTTTTCTATTCATAGTATGGACTATCAAAATAAAAATATACACCAAATTATAACCTTCAAATTTTTTAAAATAAGTGCATAAAAGCAAAACTTAAAAATATTATTAGATAGGAGGTTAAATGAAAAAGTTTGTTGTATTTGTTTTATTAGTACTTATGATTACCGGGTGTGGTAAAAAAGCAAGTGGTGACATCAAAGAAAACTTTGTCACTAAAATAGAAAAGAAAAATTCTTACCTAATGAAAGGAACAATGAGTATTACCAGCAACGAAGACGTCTTTTCCTACAACGTAACCGCAGCAAAAGACAAAGAAAATTATCGTGTTAACTTAGTAAACCAAATAAATAATCATGAACAAGTAATTCTAAAAAGTGGTGAAGACGTATATGTTGTAACGCCTAGTTTAAATAAAAGTTTCAAATTCCAATCAGAGTGGCCAGATAACGGCTCACAAGGCTATCTAATTGACTCTCTGGTTAAAGACATTAAAAACGACTCAGAAAGCAAAAGTGAAAAAAACGATGACGGCTACATAATAACAGCTAAAGTAAATTATCCAAATAATGCCAATCTAGTAAGTGAAAAAATCTATTTAAACAAAGATGAAGATATTACTAAAGTAGAAATTCTAGACGAAAGTGGTAATATAAAAATAACTGTCAATTACTCATCTGTAGATTTTAAACCAACGTTCAAAGATGACTATTTTAAATTAGAATCTTTAATAGACAACAACGTTCCATTAGAAGAAGAAACTAGTAAAACAATAGATGATATTGTATATCCATTATATTTACCTAAAAATACCTATCTAAACAGTAAAGACGTTGTTTCAACTGACGAAGGAAACAGAGTAATCCTAACATTTACCGGAGATAGTCCATTCACTTTAGTTGAAGAAGTTTCAAAAGCTAGTGATGAATTTGAAATAATCCCCGTCTTTGGCGAACCGCTTTTACTAAGCCAGACCATGGGAGCTTTATCATCAAACTCTCTATACTGGACAAGCAATAAAATCGACTTTTACATCTCAAGTAACAAACTAACCGGCGCTGAATTACTAACAATTGCCGAAAGTGTTTCAAGCGGAGCTTTAAGTGTTGCTAAAGAAAAATAATTACTGCGCGTCAGCGTAGTTTTTTTATTTTCTTCATTTTACTTTTACCTAAAAATATGGTATATTCTTTAAAGTGATATTTATGAACAACTTATCCTTAGCATATTTAGGTGATGCCGTATTTGAACTTTATATAAGAGAGTATCTAATAAACAAAAAAATCTATAAAGTAAATGACTTACAAAAAGAGTCTCTTAACTACATTACTGCACCATCTCAAAGAAAAATACTAGAAAATTTAATTAACGAAAACATTCTAACTGAAGAAGAAATTGAAATAGTAAAAAGAGGCCGTAACGCATCAAGCCATAAAAGTAAAACAACTGACATAGTAACTTATCATATGTCAACCGGTTTTGAATGTTTAATCGGCTATCTATATTTAAATAACAAAGAAAGATTAAAAGAAATAATGGAGAAAATATTATGAGAGTATGTGGAAAAAACGTTTTTAACGAACTAGACAAAACTAAAATAAAAAAAGTATATCTAAGTAAAAATTTTCATGATGAAAAAATAATTGAATCCTTAAAAGAACATCATCTAAAATATGTCATAACAGAACCAAATATTATGGATAAGATGATGAAAAACAACCAAGGAATTATCTTTGACATGCATGACTACGAATACAAAACAATGGATGCCATCGGTGATGAAAACTTCGTCTTAATTCTTGACCATCTTGAAGACCCTCACAACTTTGGGGCAATCATCAGATCATGTGAAGCAAGAGGCATTAAGAATATTATCATACCTAAAGATCGCAGTGTAAGCGTAACTGATACAGTAATGAAAACAAGTACAGGTGCTATCGAAAACGTAAACATTATAATGGTAAATAACCTAGTAGCAGCAATTAACAAACTAAAAGATAAAGGCTTCTTTGTTTATGCAGCAGAAGCAGATGGTGAAGACTATCGCAAAGTAGACTATGCAGATAAAATATGCCTAGTAATTGGTAGTGAAGGATTTGGCTTAACAAAAATCGTAAGACAAAATAGTGATGTAATTATAAGTATTCCAATGAAAGGACATGTGAACTCACTTAACGCATCAGTATCAGCTGGAATACTTTTATTTGGAATAGGTAACTAATGGAATATAATGATTATGAATTAAGCCAAATGTTCAACGAAAATGATGAGAATGCCAAAGACGTTCTATTCGAAAAATATAGTTATATTATCGACATAATAATTAACAAATACAAAAAAACATTCTATGCTCTTAACATGGATTTAAGTGAAGTAAGGCAAGATGCTAACCTAGCATTCACCGATGCAATCATCAGATATTCCTGTGAAAAAGAAACAAGCCTTCCAACATTCATATCAATCGTCGTTGAAAGAAAAATTCAAAACGCAGTAAGAAAAGCAGAAACAATCAAAAATAAAATATACACATCTGCTTACAGTTTAGACTACGAATATGACGTTTTTCAAAAACCACTAACTGAGATTATTGGTGACACTAGTGAAGAGCCACTAAACAATATGACTAAAAAAGAAGAATACGAAGAACTAGTCAAAAAAATAGATAGTATTCTTTCACCAAACGAAAATGATGTCTACAAACTATTAATAAGAGGATTTAATTATCATGATATTTCCAAAATACTAGGAAAAGAACCTAAACAAATTGATAACACAATCCAAAGAATTAGACTCAAAATAAAAGACTTAATTAACAAGTAAAACAAATAAAAAAACTAATTGCATATAATTAAGGAGTATGCTATAATAACGCATGAGCGAAAGCTCCTTGCTTATATGTAAATATAAGCCAATAGACCAGAAGGAGGTAAATATGAAAAATTACGAAATGATGTTCATTGTTAAAACAACTTTAGAAGAAGCTGCTGTTAAAAATACTGTAAAAGAATTCTCTGATATCATTACAAGTATGAATGGCAAAATTACTAACACTAAAGAAATGGGACAAAGAGAACTTGCTTATCCTATTAATAAAGAAGTTAGTGGTTTCTACTATGTATTTAATTTCGAAGCTAATAACGACATTATCAACGAATTAAATCGTAAAGCTAGAATCAATGAAAATATTATTAGACACCTAATTATTAAATTAGACGAGGAGTAAAAATGAATAATGTTACTTTAGTAGGAAGAATAACTAGAACTCCAGAATTAAGAACTATTGCAAGCGGTCAAGTAACAACTAATATCACTGTAGCAGTAAATCGTACATTTACTAATGCTAACGGTGAAAGAGAAGCAGACTTTATTCCTGTAGTAGTTTGGCGTAAACAAGCAGAAAACGTTTGTAAGTACTGTACTCAAGGCTCACTTGTTGGAGTTACTGGACGCATTCAAACTAGAAGTTATGATGGCCAAGATGGCCAAAAAAGATACGTTACTGAGGTAGTAGCAGATAACGTAACATTCTTAGGAAGCAAAAATAATACCGGCAGTGCTTCATTTACTGAGGCACCTATTAACAATAACGTAAATCAAAGTCCAATTGAAACAACAGACGTAACTGAAGACCCATTTAAAAACTTTGGTTCAGAAGTAGTTTTAACAGATGATGATTTACCATTTTAGAAAGGAATAATTAAAATGGCTGAATTTTATCGTAAGAAAAAGAAAATTTGTCAAATGTGCGCTGGTAAAAGCGTAGACTATAAAGACGTAGCTATTATTAATAAATATATCAATGAAAAAGGCAAAATCATGCCAAGAAGAATGACTGGAGCATGTGCAAAACATCAAAGATATATTGCAATGCAAATTAAAAGAGCACGTTTTATGGCTTTAATCCCATTTGTAAAATAATTAATAAACAAAATAGCGCATAGGAATATGCGTTTTTATTTTTAGATAAAACCCAAAATATATCTTTTTTTGTATATATTTGATATAATACTTTGTAGTTAAGGAGGTTCTATGAAAGTTATATTATTAAAAGACGTAAAGAAACAAGGAAAGAAAGACGACGTAATAAATGTTAGTGATGGCTATGCCCAAAACTTCTTAATTAAAAATGGTTTAGCTATCAAATACACTGACGGAAGTAGTGAGCGTCTAAAAAAAGAAATAGATACAAGAAATAAAAATGAAGAAGAAAAAATAAAAGAATGTGAAGAAATTAAAAAGAAGATCGAAAGCATAACATTCACATTTAAAGTTAAAACTGGCAAAGAAGGTAAAATGTTTGGCTGCATTTCAACAAAACAAATTGCTGAAGAAATAAATAAAAAAGGCTTTAACATTGACAAAAAAATGATTAAACCGCTTGTTCCGGTTGACACTCTAGGAGTTCACAACGTTGACATCGAACTTCACAAGAAAGTAATTGCCGTAGCAAAAATTGAAGTAAAAGAGGTGTAATAATGGCTGAAAGAAAACTCCCACAAAACTTAGAAGCTGAAATGAATGTTTTAGGTTGTGCCTTTTTAACAACCTACGCCTTAGAAAAAGTATGTGAAGAGCTTTCTTCAGATATGTTTTTAAGTGAAGCAAACAAAAGAATTTTTGAAGCAATATATGAACTTCATCAAAATAAAATTCCATTAGATTCAGCAACTGTTAAAAATGAAATTGAGAAAAAAGGCTCTATAAATATTATTGGTGGTATCGAGTATTTAAGTGATGTAATTGATTCTGTAATAACTGCAGCAAATGTTGACTACTACATTGATATCGTTAGAGACAAAGCCTTAAGAAGAAAACTAATTGACGTAACAACAAACATTACAACCAATGCTTACAATGAAGAATCAGACACAAATGACATTATAGATGACGCAGAAAAAAGAATCTTCAGTGTTACCAAAGCTCGTAAAGCTGGAGAATTTAAATCAATCGGTGAGGTTATACGTTCAACCCAAGAAGAACTAGAACGTTTAGCAAAAAATAAAACCGATATAACTGGTGTACCATCTGGATTCTATGATTTAGATAAAATGACTAGTGGGTTCCATCCAAACGAACTTATCATCTTAGCAGCTCGTCCAGCAATGGGTAAAACTGCTTTTGGTTTAAACCTAGCAGTAAACGCTGCCATAAATACTAAAAAAAGTGTTGCCATATTCAACATGGAAATGAACGCCGAGCAATTAGCAATGCGTATGATTGCATCAGCTGGTGGCATTGAACTTAACAAACTTAGAACAGGCCGCTTAGAACATAACGACTGGCGTAAAGTTAATGAAGCTATGAGTGAACTAGGCGATACCCATCTTTACATCGAAGACTCATCAGGTATGACAGTATCTGAAATAAGAGCAAAATGTAGAAGACTTGCAACCAAAGAACCAGGTCTAGCAATGGTCGTAATCGACTACTTACAGCTAATTCAAGGCGGAGCAAAATACGAAGGAAATCGTCAACAAGAAGTATCTGAAATATCACGTTCCCTAAAAACAATGGCAATGGAACTAAAAATACCAGTAATTGCTCTAGCCCAGTTATCACGTTCTGTAGAACTTCGAGAGAACAAAAGACCAATCATGAGTGATTTAAGAGAATCTGGTTCAATCGAGCAAGATGCCGATATAGTCGCATTCTTATATCGTGATGATTACTACAATAAATCAGCAGCAGAACAATCAAACGTATCTGTTACTGAACTAATTCTAGGAAAGCATCGTAATGGTAGCACAGGAACTATCGAACTACTCTTTGAAAGAGACATGTCAAACTTCAGAAACTACATCAAGAAAAATGAAGAAAAATAAAGGAAGGTAATATGAAACCGAAAGAAATAATTACATCGTTACTAGCAACAATTATCCTTGGAGCATTCGTAATCTTTATATGCTCAAATCGTAAAACAAGTACTGAACCACAAAACGTTTACGAGGTCTTCTTAAACGGTAAATCAGTAGGTCTTTTAGACTCAAAAGACGATTTACTAGCACTAGTAGACGACAAACAACAAGAAATTAAGGACAAGTATAATGTTGAAAAAGTATATCCACCATCAACTTTAAAAACAATTGAAAAAACAACCTACAGTGACAACATCAAAACTGCTGATGAAATATACCATACAATTGAATATAATGAACCATTCACAATTGAAGGGTACACAGTAACGATTAAATATGATGATGAATCAAAAGAACCAGTAGTATTACAAGTTCTAAATAAGGAAGACTTTGCAAGTGCCTTTTATGACACAATGGCATCATTCATCGGAACCCAAAAACTAGACGAATATAAAAATAAAACCCAAAGTGAAATAACCGAAACAGGTACGAAAATCAAATCAATTTATTGGGATGAAGAAATAACAATTAAAAAAACTTATCTAAACACAAATGACTATATCTTCACTAATGAAAATGATATCAGTAAATTCTTACTATTTGGTACAATCGAAAAACAAAAAGAGTACACCGTAAAAGAGGGTGACTCAATCGATAAGATTCTTGAAGATAACACATTGAACATTGAAGAATTTTTAATCGCAAACCCAAGCATTCCCAATGCTAACGCCTTACTAACTCCAGGACAAGTGGTATCTGTAGGTCTTATCTCACCAATTGTAACAATCGTAAATGAAAACGTTGTAATCGAAGACATTCCAAGCAACTACGAAACCGAATATCAAAACGACGACACAATGTATAGAGGTCAAACTAAAGTAATTCAAAAAGGTTCAAATGGACTTAACCGTGTTACCGAAGAAATTCAGTATAAAAACGGAGCAATCGAAAAACTAGTTATCACCAAAAAAAGTGAAATAACCCCAACCGTAAACGAAATTGTTGCAAAAGGTACTAAAGCGTATATAGGTGGTGGTAGTACAACATACATTAACACTGGTAGTGATACATGGTACTGGCCAACAACAAGCCCATACGTTATTACAAGCTGGGTAGAACCAAGATGGGGTTCATATCACAAAGGAATAGATATCTCCGGTTCAGGATTTGGTTCGCCAATTAGATCTTCAACTGATGGCGTTGTAATCGAAACTCATAACACATGTCCTAACTTTGGTAGTGGATACCGAGATATGTGTGGTGGATCATATGGAAACTACGTATTTGTCTCATATAATAATGACGAATTAATTGTAAAATATGCCCATATGACTAAAGACATCCAAGTAAAAGTAGGGGACACCGTAAGCCGTGGCCAGATCATTGGCTACATGGGATCAAGCGGTTCATCAACTGGAACGCACTTACACTTCGAACTTAGAAAAGGCAGTACATATGGACAAATCGTTAATCCATGTAGAAGCGTATTCAAATGTTAGTTAGTGTCTTAGCAAGTAGTTCAAAAGGTAACTCTGTATATGTTAAAACACAAAACCATGAACTTCTAATAGACGCTGGAACTAATGTAAAATATCTAAATGAAAAATTAAAAGAAAACGGCACTGACCTATCTAATATAGATTACATTTTAATAACCCACACCCATTCAGACCACGTTAGTGCCCTTAACAATCTCGTAAAAAAATATCATCCAACAATCATAATGTCAGCACTTATGTTTAAAGATCTTCCCTTCTTAGAAGACTATGACCATATCCTAATATTATTTGATGATATTCAGATAGACACATTAAAAATTGAAAACATTAAAACTAGCCATGACACAACAGACAGTCGTGGCTATATCATTAGTGAAAACGGCTCATCTATAGTCAACATAACAGATACCGGTTATATTAATCAAAAGAACTTTAAAAAAATATCAAATAAAAATTTATATATAATGGAAAGTAATCACGATATTGAAATGTTAATGCATGGTAAATATCCAGCATGGTTAAAACAAAGAATGCTAAGCGACACAGGCCACTTATCAAATGAAGCATCTTCTTACTACTTAAGTAAGATAATTGGTAGTAGCACTAAAATGATAATTCTAGCCCACCTTAGTGAAGAAAACAACACACCAGAACTTGCACTTAAACAAATCGAAAATACATTTAAAGAAAACAATATCGAGTTTACCAACATTATTGCAGCAAAACCAAAAGAAAAAACGGAGTTAATCGAAGTATGATAAAACTAATTGTCGTAGGTAAATTAAAAGAACAATACCTAGTTAATATGGCAGAAGATTACAAGAAAAGAATTAACAAATATCATAAATTAGAAATAGTTGAAATAAATGATGATGGAATAGAAAAAGAAGGAACTAAAATCTTGGAAAAACTATCTAAAAAATCATTCAAAGTTGCTTTAACTATAAAAGGCCAAAAACTAAGTTCACCAGAATTCGCTAAATTTCTAAATGAACACTTAATGGAAAACGCTAATATTGATTTTATTATTGGTGGCTCAAATGGAATCAGTAAAGAAGTACTTGATAACATAGACTACGAACTATCATTTAGTGACCTTACATTTCCACATGGTCTATTTAGAGCAATTCTATTAGAACAAATCTACAGGGGATTTAAAATAATTAACAATGAAACATATCATAAATAAGGAGTAAAAATGGATAATTTAATACATGTAGTAGGCACTGCCTTCATTAGTAATGGAAAAGTATTAGTTAGTATGAGTCAAAGAAGCTCAAAAAAAGGCAAATACACCCTTGTAGGTGGTGGCGTTGAAAAAGGCGAAACCTTCAAAGAAGCTGCTAGAAGAGAATGCTTAGAAGAAATAGCTAACGGCTTTAATATTGAAGAAAGAGAATTAGAAGAAATTCTTTGCTTTAGAGAGCCTGCTCTATCTGACCCAAGTCTTACAATTGAAATGCACATGATGCTAGCCCATAAAAAAATCGACGTAGAACTATTACCTAACGATGAAATAATTGAATATAAATGGCATGGAATTAATGATGACGAAGAAGAACTAGCAACAGCAATTAAAGACCACTTTATTCCATGGGCCATTGAAAATAAAATAATGTATTAGGTGAATCATGATTGGCAACGATTGGGATAACGAATTAAAAATAATCTGGGATAGTCCTGGTTTCCACAAATTTTGGGATATCGTAATGCATGAATATGCTACGAAAGATATCTTTCCAGCAAAAGAAAATATCTTTAATGCTTTAAAACTAACACCATATAGTAAAGTTAAAGTAGTTATAGTAGGCCAAGATCCATATCACGGAGTAGGCGAAGCTCATGGACTATCTTTTTCAGTTCAAAAAGGTGTAGCGCTTCCTCCATCACTAAAAAATATTTATAAGGAAATATATGATGACTTAGGTATAATTGAACCAAACTGTGGTGACTTAACAAAATGGGCTAAAGAAGGAGTACTTCTTTTAAACTCATCACTTACAGTAATCAAAGATTGTCCTAACTCTCATCAAAATATTGGCTGGAGTAACTTAACAGATTATATAATAAAAAAAATAAACCAAAAAGAAGAACCAGTAGTATTTATTCTTTGGGGAAATTTTGCTAAAAGTAAAAAAGTGTTTATAACAAATCCTAAACACTTAGTATTAACATCTCCTCATCCATCACCATTTAGTGCTAGATACGGTTTCTTTGGAAGCCATCCATTTTCTAAAACAAATGAATTCCTAGAAAAAAATGGTGAAGAAAAAATAAACTGGGACCTAAATTAAAAACCACATACGTGGCTTTTTTTATAACTTAAAATCTTTAATTTCTTCATCAAACATATCTTTACCATCAAAATATGCTTTCACTTTAATATGATGGAAACTAGCTATTACGTTTGATGGAAACTTCTTAATTGCTGTATTAAGCAAGGTAGTATACTTATTATAAAATGACTTTGCTGCTTCTAACTTCTCATCAATTTCATAAACATCTTCAAAATAATTACTAAAATCTTCGTTATTCTCTAATTTCTCATAATCAAGTTTTATCTGATTAATCAAACTATAAATTTCGGTTAACTTTCTATCTAAATCAAAACTTGAAATATTCACATTTTTAATTTTTTCAAAAACTTCAAATGTCTGTTCTGGTAAATCTGTTTCTCTTAAAATAATACTTTTCATATTATCTAAATTATCATACTTTTTTCTAAGTAAATCATCAATAATACTTTCAGCCTCATTAATCTTAATATTAAAAGCTTGAATGTTATTGTATAAAATAATATAAGTAACGACAATAATGCCGGTAAAAATCACTATAGTTAACAAAATAGTTTCCACACTAAAACCTACCTTCTAATAAAATTATATCACGTCATTATGAAAAATAAAATATCTTTGCTATAATAATAAAGGTGATTTAAATGCAAATAAAAATAGTAAAAGTAGGATACTTAGAAACAAATTGTTATATACTAGAAAATGATAAAGAAACTCTTGTAATAGATCCAGGAGACGAAGCAGAAAAAATAATACCAAACATAACTAAACAAGTGATAGGTATTTTAATAACTCATCATCACTTTGATCATGTGGGCGCAGTTGGTGTTCTACAAGCAAAATGTAACTGCAAAGTTTATGATTACCAAAACTTAAAAGAAGGTCAAAATAAAATAGGCGACTTTACATTTGAAATGATAAAAACGCCAGGCCATAAAGATGACTTAATATCATTCTTATTTAACAAAAATTTATTCTGCGGTGACTTTATCTTTAAAGGAACAATTGGAAGATGCGATCTAGCTGGAGGTAACTTCAAAGAAATGCAAAGCAGCATCCACAAAATTTTAAAATATGATAAAGATATAACCATTTATCCAGGTCATGGACCTAGCACAACTTTAAAAGAAGAAGAAAAGCAATTAAAAAACTATGTTTAATATTTATCAACATAGTTTTTATTATAGTTAATCGCTTCATCAAACTCTACATAATTTAAATAAATAAGTAAGATAAGTTCCCATTTACCAGTAGTTGGGTCGCTCATAACTAAATGATCTTTTCCAGCCTCTTCAATTATCCCTTCAAACACCTTATCGCGCCACGCATTTGAATCTGTAAAAGAAAAATATGCTTTAGCTTTCTTACCTTTATTTTGTCTTAAAATATTTTCAATATAACTTTGCTCGTTATCCACATTACCAATTGGTGCAGTCGCTAAATTAAGTGGTTCTTGATAACCAGTATTCTTATAAAACTGTCCGTTCATAATTCACCTCTAACTAAATCTATGTAAAATAATTTGAAAATATTAACAAATTTCTATATAATCGTATAAAGGAAGAAGGGTTAACATGAAAATCGACAATTTATCTCTTAGTTTCGGAACTGCCGAAGTTTATAAAAATTTAACTGTTGAATTTAATCAAAATGATAAAGTTGGCATAATTGGCGTTAACGGTGCTGGTAAAACAACTCTTTTTAAACTTATCCTAGGCGAGCTTACACCAGACACAGGGACCATAACTGTATCATCAAAAATCGGCTACCTTCCACAAGTTATTGAAGATAACTTTGATAAAGAAATGTCTGTTTTTGATTACCTCCTATCTGCTAGACCCATTAAAGAGCTAGAAAATAAACTAACTAATCTTTATGAACAAATAGCAACTGAAAAAAATGAACATAACTTAAAAAAATACATGAAAGATATCACTAAAGTAGAAGATGAATTAACATACTATGAACAATACAACGCTGAAAGTGAATTACTAAAAATAATCGCTGGTATGAACATTGATGATGCCCTATTAGATTTAAAACTCAAAAACTTATCCGGTGGTCAAAAATCAAAAATCGCTTTTGCAAGACTTCTATACTCCAAACCAGAAACCCTTTTATTAGATGAACCAACAAACCACCTAGATTTAGACACTAAAGACTACATTATTGACTATCTTAAAAACTATAAAGGACTAATCTTAGTAATTTCCCATGATACATCATTCCTAGACGAAATTACAAACAAAACATTATATATAGATAAAAATAAAAAAACAGGCATCATTTATAATGGCTCATATTCAAAATACGAAAAAATCAAAAAGGAAAGAGAACTAGCAACATCAAGACTTCACGATAAACAGCAAAAAGAAGAAGAAAAACTAAAAGAAATAATAGCTCGTTACATAAGAGGCAACGAAAAGAAAGCGAACATTGCTAAAGATAGACAGAAAAAACTAGAAAAACTACTAAGCGAAAAAGTAGAAGTCGAAAAGAAAAACAAATACGCAAAATTTAAAATTAACATAAAATATCCAAGTTATTTGGTTCCTATAAGTTGTAACAACCTAACATTCGGGTACACAGAAGAGAATCTACTTTACCAAAATTTAACCTTTGATCTTATTAGAGGCGAAAAATTCCTAATAGTTGGAGAAAATGGTATTGGAAAAACAACTCTTTTAAAACTTATCATGAACATTTTAAGTCCTTTAGAAGGAACTATTAACATATCAGAAAAAACACTTATTGGTTATTATGCGCAGGAGCATGACCTATTAAATAAAGATAAAACTATTAAAGAAAACTTTAGTGATAGTGGCCTAACTGATTATGAACTAAGAAGATTTCTTGGTAGCTTCCTATTTACAAATGATGACATTTTCAAAAAAATAAATATCTTATCCCCAGGAGAACGTTCTAGAGTAGCACTTGCTAAAATAGCTTTGTCAGGAGCAAATACGCTTCTACTAGATGAGCCAACAAACCACTTAGACCCAATGACTCAATTAATTATTGCTGACACCTTCAAAGATTACGAAGGCACTATGCTAGTAGTATCACACAACCTAGAATTTGTTGATAACCTAGGAATTAAAAGAATGCTCCTTTTACCTAGTGGCCGAATCATGTACTATGATAAAAACGTTGTCCTTCATTATGAACTTTTAAACGAAGAAGTTGACAAAAACTAAAACTTCTGGTATTATCTAGGCATAAATCGATGAAAAGGACGAGTAATATTAACGCTTACTTATAGAGAATTAACGGTTGGTGGAAGTTAATAGTAACCTAATATGAATAAAAACCTTGGAGAGAATATCCGGCAAGCTGCCGTTATCAGTTAAGAGAATCAGTTAATGATTAAAGAAGGGTGGTACCACGAACAAAATCGTCCCTTTAATCATTAACTTTTTTTATTAGAAAGAAGGAATAATATGAGAGAACTTACTGATCAAGAAAAAATTAGAAGAGAAAAAGCTGAAAAAATTAGAAGTTTAGGTATGGACCCATTCGGTCATGTATTTAACCGCACTGCTTTTGCTAAGGACATCAAAGAAAAATATAAAGATGTTGAACATGACGAATTTGAAAACATAACTGACGAATACACTGTAGCAGGAAGAATAATGTTTATAAGAAAAATGGGTAAAGCATCATTCTTCACAATTCAAGACAAAACAGACAAAATTCAAATTTATATTTCAATCAACGATATTGGTGAGGACGCATACACTTTATTTAAGAGTGCTGATATTGGTGACATCGTCGGCGTTAAAGGTAGAGTAATGAAAACAATGACTGGTGAAATCACCATTAAATGTCTAGAATACACTCACCTAGTTAAAGCCTTAAGACCACTACCAGAAAAGTTCCACGGACTAACTGACATTGAAGAAAGATACCGTAGAAGATACGTAGACTTAATCATGAACGAAGAATCTAAAAGAGTAGCATTCCTAAGACCAAAAATTATTAGATGCATTCAAAATTTCATGGATAATCGTGGATTCACTGAAGTAGAAACACCTATTCTAAACACATTACTAACTGGAGCATCAGCTAGACCATTCATCACTCATCATAATACTCAAGATCTAGACATGTACTTAAGAATAGCTCTAGAACTACCTCTAAAAAGATTACTAGTAGGTGGCATGGAAGCTGTATACGAAATAGGTAGAACATTTAGAAACGAAGGAATGGACCCAATGCATAACCCAGAGTTTACTCTAATGGAAGCATACCTAGCATACTCTAACTTAGATGGAATGATGGAAATGACTGAAAGTATGTTTAAAACAATCGCTAAAGATATCTTCCATAAAGACACATTCATGTGGAATGGTAATGAAATAAATGTTGCAGGTGAGTGGAAAAAAGTTAGTATGACAGATGCAATCAAAGAGAAAACAGGTATTGACTTTAGAACAATCACTGTAGAAGATGCCCTAAAACTAGCAGAAGAACACAAAATAGAAGTAGCTGAACATGAAAAAACACTAGGTCACATTATCAATCTATTCTTCGAAAAATACGTAGAAGAAACATTAATTCAACCAACATTCTTATATGGCCATCCAGTTGAAATTTCTCCGCTAACAAAGAAAAATCCAGAAGACCCAAGATTTGTTGACCGCTTCGAACTATTCATTGGTGGTAAAGAATTTGCTAATGCCTACACAGAACTTAACGACCCAGTTGATCAATTAGAACGTTTCGAAGACCAATTAAAAGAAAGAGAACTTGGAAATGAAGAAGCAAATGACATCGATATGGACTTTATAGAAGCTCTTGAATACGGCATGCCTCCAGCAGGTGGAATTGGTTATGGAATTGATAGACTAGTTATGTTCTTTACTGAAAGTGCATCAATTAGAGATGTTATCCTATTCCCAACAATGAAACCACAAGGAGCAAAACAAGTAATAAATAAACCAAGTACAACAACTACTCAAAAAATTGATTTTAGCAAAGTTGAAATTGAACCTTTATTTGAAGACTACGTTGATTTTGAAACTTTCAGTAAATCAGACTTTAGAGCAGTTAAAGTAAAAGAATGTGAAGCCGTACCTAAATCAAGCAAACTTCTAAAATTTGTTCTAAATGATGGTACAGGTGAAGACAGAGTTATCCTAAGTGGAATTCATGCTTACTACGAACCTGAAGAGCTTATAGGTAAAACTCTAATTGCAATTACTAACTTACCAGCAAGAAAAATGATGGGAATAGACTCATGCGGAATGCTTATTTCAGCAGTACACAGTGAAGAAGGAGAAGAACGCTTACACCTTCTAATAGTTGATGATGCTATCCCAGCAGGAGCAAAACTATATTAATAGGCCACTAGAGCCTATTTTTTATGCAAAAAATTGTCAAAAACCTATTTAAATAAAGGATATCCGTGTTATAATGATAAGTAGAGGAGGTTAGAAATGAAAAAGTTTTGGGAAAAGCATGACTTAATCAAAGTTTCAGGTTTAATGGTATTACTATCTGTTATCCTAACTTGGATCATCCCACAAGGATACTTCTATAGTGGCTCAATTCAAGTTGGTGAAATAACTCGTGTAGGAATATTTGATTTCTTCAACTACGGATTACTTGGAATGTATTACTTTACTGTATTAGTAACATTCTTATTCGTACTTGGAGCATTCTATCAAGTACTTGCTAAATGTAGCGGATATCAAAAACTAACTGATAGTCTTGCAAAAACATTTAGTGGAAAGGAATATCTTTTTGTACTATTAGTATCATTTATTCTATCTGCAATAACTGCAGTAACTAATGAATACTTCGTAATGCTAAGCGTAGCACCATTCTTTATCACAATCCTAAGAAAAATGGGATTAGATAAAATGACTGGATTTATCACTACATTTGGTAGTATCTTAATTGGTATCTTAGGTTCAGTATACAACTCTAAAGTTGCTGGAATGAACGTAAGCACCCTAAGTTCATCTTACACTGATTACTTATGGGTTAAACTAGTTATCTATGGTGTATCATTCGTACTATTTAGCTTATTCACAATTTTACATATTCGTAAAATTAAAAAAGCTAACAAAAAAGATATTGCAGTAATTGAAGAAGTATACGAAACTAAAAATACTACTGAAAAGAAATCTGTATGGCCAGTAGCAACTATTCTTGCTTTAACTGCTATTGTTGGTATTTTAGCATATCTTCCATGGGAAACATGGGGCGTAACTATATTTAGTACAGCAACAGATAAGATTTTAGAATGCAAAGTATTTGATGCTACAATCTTCCGTTACATTCTAGGTAACGTTCAAGCATTTGGCAAATGGGATATCTTCGGAATGCAAATTTTAATGCTAATTGCTGCATTACTAATTAAATGGACATACAAAATGAGCTTTGATGACTTCGCAGGCAGTTTTGCTGAAGGATTCAAAAAATCTGGTAAACTAGTAGTAGTTATGTTAATGGCATACCTAGTATTAGAAATTGCAGTAATGTTCCCAGTAGTTCCTACTATTGTAGATTGGTTCATGAAACTTGCAAGTAAGTTTAATGCAATCCTAGGTACTATCGCCGGCTTATTCACATCATTATTCACAGTAGAATATCAATACACATTAAGCCTAGTTGGTAGCTATCTAACAACTGCATACTCTGACTTTGCAAAACAAATTCCTATAATGTTACAATCAACTTACGGACTAGCAAGTATGTTTGCTCCAAGTTCAGCTGTTCTACTTATCGGTTTATCTTACTTAGGTATAACTTATAAAGAATGGATGAAATATATTTGGAAATTCGTTCTTGCAATGTTTATCGTAATTCTTGTACTTATGGTAATTATTTGCTAAAAGGCGCTAGGCGTCTTTTTTTTATGCTTAAGTCATGATAAAATATTAACAAGGTGATACTATGGAAAAAAGTTCAAATACTATTTTATTAAACAACCAAACATTTGATAAAATATATAATGATACAAATAAAATAGTAGTTGGTAAAAATCAGTATCCAGTAGCTCTTTTAGACTACGCTCTAACAAATG
This sequence comes from uncultured Bacilli bacterium, assembly GCA_934090735.1. GTDB lineage: Bacteria > Bacillota_I > Bacilli_A > RF39 > UBA660 > CAG-533. Next base: position 67,672 of record CAKOJR010000003.1, on the reverse strand, counting down.
AAGAAACATATAATACACTTTATAAAATTTTTAAAAACTGTTATAAATTTTCTATAAGTTCAAGTGCTTCTATTGATGAAGACACTTATGAATACGAAAAAATACCATTTTTAGAAGCAATCGAAGTCGCCCAAAGTAAAGGACTAATAAAATTAAATAAAACAACATACGAAAGATACAAAAAACTAATTGATTTAATAAGCTACCAATCCTTCAAGGCATCACTTCAAAATAAGAACATTGAAGCTAAAGTTGATGGCAAAATATATACTGTATCTGCCCAGCAAATCATAAATTTTCTAGAACTAGGTGATGAAGACGCAAAAAAATATCTAGAACTTCCAAATAAAAAAGATGCTATCCCTAAAGAAGTATTTTTATACATAATCAGAAGGTACATTTTAAGAGAAGGTGTAACTGAAAACTATATTCTCCCAGAACATATAGAAGAAAGAATAGCCTCCATTGTTAATTATGAAATACTAGATTTTGAATCAGTAAACAAATACCTAAATGATGAAAATTCTTTAATAAATAGTACTACGATTAATAAAGAGTTAGAGCAAGTCTTAGTAAAAGACATGCCTGAAAGCTACACAAAGCTAGAAAAAGCAATATACATATATATTAAAATGTGTAAAATCCTTTCATATAATGACGAGTTTTTTGCTGCCAAGCAAAGAGGCCTAGCTGCAGAAAAGCACCGAATGATTGACTATATAGAATCAATAACACCTACTTTTCCCGAAGTAGTATGTTACGAATTTAATGCCATTTATGCTAAAATGCTTCATAAACTTGGAATAAACTTTCAAAGAGAATGCTTCAACTGGAAAAATAAATATGGGGATGGCCATGAAAATTTAAGTTTTCGTGTTGGTAAATTTATCATCGAAGCTGACTCATCAAGGAAAATATTAACTGGCGATTTATTCAATGCCAAAGTTGGCTCACCAATTAAAGGATTAGTATGCCGTAATCAAAATTTTGATACATACATGGAATTTGATGAAATTTTAAGGAAAGTGTATAATGATATAAAAAAAGAAGATAAAACAACCTTCAGCGCAGCCTTAAGAGAATACGAAGAACTAACAAGTTCTAGAAAATTTCAAACACCATTTAAAGAACGCTTTGACCTATTTTTAGAAAAAATCCGAAATTCATCATTTAAAGGCATTAACATAATGTCTTACATTCTTAGAATTATTAATATTCTTTTTACTGAAGAAGAAAGAGAACGTTTTTTAGATTTTGAAATAATTAGAGATAACAACCCAAAAGATGAAGACAAAATAGTTGGTACATGTGGTATAATAACTATGAACGAAAATGGTATATTAAAAGATGAAGAACATAATAAATACTATATTTATATAAATGGAGAACTGAGAAGAATCCTCAAAAGAACACTTATAAGAAACATAATAACAGGTAATCTCGGCTTCATTGACAACTCAGAACAATACATTCCTGGAATAAGGTAGGTGAAAATATGATTAATAAATTAAAAGCAATGAATGAAACCTTAATATCAATATATGAAGAAGAACCAGAAAAATTAAGAAGACAAGAACTTATAAAAACAATTTTAAATGAGCCAGATGCCTTTTTAAAAATGAGCATTGAAACAGCCTACAAAATTCTAGAAGACCTTGAAATTAGTCCTTTGGACATTCCAAAAGTATACAGTGATCTAATTGATGCTCAAAATGTTGACGAATCGCAAAATTAATGTTAAAATCTAACTTGTAATGCGAAGAAGATAACCCTAGTAGTCTATTATATTCTTTACAGAGAGTAAATATTAATAAGCTGAGAGTATTTACAAAGAGAGGTAATAAATGAATTTCAATTATCAGAGCATTAAGCGTATAATCGCGTTAAGATTAAAGAGCATGTAAATCATGAATTAAGGTGGTACCGCGGATTTTATTCGTCCTTTAGTTTATGATTTTTTTTATGGGAGGAAATATGAAAGAGAAAATTGAAACAATAATCAAAAACGCTAAAGAAGAAAGCTTACTTATTAAAACTGAAGCAGACTATCTTAATATTAAATCAAAATATCTTGGTAAAAAAAGCAAAATAATGAGCCTTATGAGCACAATCAAAGACATGACTAAAGAAGACAAACAAACCTATGGCCCACTATTTAATAAAACTAAAACCGAGTTAGAAAGCTTATTTAAAGAAGCCCTAGATAAGAGCACGACTCAAAGCTTAAAAACTTTTGATCCAACACTTCCGGTGGATAAAGAATCAGGTACCATTCATCCAGTAACAATCGTTGCAAAAGAAGTAACCGACATCCTTAAAAATATGGGATTTATCGTTCTAACAGGTCCAGAAATGGATAGTGAATATTATAACTTTGAAGCTTTAAACGTTCCAAAAACACACCCAGCAAGAGATATGCAAGACACATACTGGTTATCAAACGGAATGCTACTTAGAACACAAACAAGCGCTCTTCAAGTTAGAGGTATGCTTAAATATGGTTCACCAATTAAAATGTGTGCTCCAGGAAGATGCTTCCGTAATGAAGATTTAGATGCTTGTCACGAAAACACATTCTTCCAATTAGAAGGAATGGTTGTTGGAGAAAACATCTCAATATCTAACCTAATATATACAATGGAAGGAATGCTAAAAGAAGTATTTAAAGAAGACGTTAAAGTTAGACTAAGACCAGGATACTTTCCATTTACTGAACCAGGATTCGAATTAGACTGCTCATGCACAGTATGTGGTGGAGTAGGATGCCCAACTTGTAAAAACTCAGGCTGGTTAGAACTTTGCCCATGCGGTATGGTTCATCCAAACGTATTAAAAGAAGGCGGCATTGACCCAGACAAATACACAGGCTTTGCTTTCGGTTTAGGTCTAACAAGACTAGCAATGATGAAATATAAAATAGACGATATCAGAATCCTAAATAGTGGAGACATCAGATATCTAGAAAAATTTAATATAAAGTAGGTGAAAAGATGAAAATATCATGTAATATTCTAAAAAAGCATATCAAAAATAGTGAAGACATCGACTTCTTAAAAATATGGGATAAATTTACAATCAGAACTGCTGAAGTAGAAGGCGTTGAAGTAAAAGGAAAAGACATTGATGGCGTAGTAACTGCTAAAATACTTGAAGTAAATGACCATCCTTCATCAACTAAACTACATATCTTAAAAGTTGATGATGGCAAAGAAATAAAACAAATTGTCTGCGGTGCTCCTAACGTTAAAGTAGGACTAATAAGTGCCTTAATTGAAGTAGGTGGACACTTAGGTGATATCGAAATAGGCGTAAGACCACTAGTAGGTGTAGACTCTTATGGTATGATGTGTAGTGCTAAAGAGCTAGGCATTTCTGATGATCACTCTGGAATAATCGAACTTCCTGAAGATACTCCAGTAGGTATTGATATAAAAAAGTTAATGCCAATTGACGACATCATCGTTGAAATCGATAATAAATCCCTAACACATAGACCAGATTTGTGGGGCCACTACGGAATAGCAAGAGAAATTGCTGCAATCACAAATCATGAACTTTTACCACTTGACCTATACACAGAAACACCAACCGTTAAAGACTTAGACATTAAAATAAATAATCCAGAACTCTGCTACAGATACATTGGTACAAAAATGGAAAACATTACAAACAATGTAACCCCGTTATGGATGCAAGTATTCCTATATTATGCTGGAATGCGTTCTATAAACTTACTAGTAGATTTAACCAACTACATCATGCTTGAACTAGGACAACCAATGCACGCTTTTGATGCTAGAGTCGTAAAAAATATTGAAGTAGGCCTAGCAAATAACGGTGATAAATACACAACTCTAGACGGCACCGAAAGAAACCTAACAAACGAAGACTTAATGATTAAAAATGGCGGAAAGTACTTCGCAATTGCTGGTGTAATGGGTGGCTTAGATAGTGAAATAGTAGAAGACACTACAAGCATCGTTCTAGAAAGTGCTACATTTAATGCTTACACAGTTCGTAAAACAGCTCTTAGTATAGGCCTAAGAACAGAAGCTAGTGCTAGATACGAAAAAAGCCTAGATCCAAACCTAGCAATGCTAGCATCAAGAAGATTTATAAAACTTCTTAAAGATGAAAATAAAGACTTAACATTTGCCTCAAACATTACTGACGTATATCCAAAAAAACAAGAAGAAAATCATATTGAACTAAAGAAAGACTATCTATATAAAAGTCTTGGCTTTGAAATTAAAGACGAACTAGTAACTAAAATTTTAACTAGTCTAGAATTCAAAGTAACTCCAAAAGAAGATTCATTTGAAATAATTGCTCCAACATTTAGATCAACTAAAGACATCACAATTGCCGCAGATATCGTCGAAGAAATCTCACGTATGTATGGATATGAAAACTTCGAGCACATCCCACTAAAAATGGACTGCACATTTGCTCCTAATGAACAAGTCTTTAATGATGAATACGAAGCAAAAAGATATCTAGCAAATAATAAAGGATACCACGAAATTCATACATATCTATGGCATAAATCAGCATTCTTAAAGAAACTAGATATCAACTTAGAAAACACCTACCTTCTAGGTAAAACCGATGATAACATCCTAAGAAAAGACCTATCACTAGCAATGCTTGAAGCAGCAACTGTAAATCTAAAAAATTATAACGAATTCGGTTTATTCGAAATAGGTACAACCATAAATAATAAAGAAAATCACCGTAGATTATCTCTACTACTAGTAAAAGACGCTGATAAAATTAAAGAAGCTTACTATGAAATCAAAACTCTTTGTTATAATTTGTTTAATGATTTAAAAAATATTAAAGTGGAATTCAAAGAAGGAACAGCCGAAGAATATTATGAAAACGATTTAACAATGGACATTTATGGACTAAATAAATGCTTAGGTCAAATCAAAGTATTTAACAGTACTATTACCAATAAAATAAATAAAAAGAAAGTATTCATCGCCCTTGACATCGACTTTGACTTATTTACAGAATTAGAAAATCAAACAGTTCTATACGAAGTAGTAAGTAAATATCCAGTATCAACTTTAGACTATACAATCATATCTCCAAAAGACATGCTTTATAGCACTCTAGAAAACATTCTAAGTAAATATCATAATGAAATTATTCTAAACTATAAACTTATGGATATATACGAAAATGATAACAATAAAAAAATTACAATTAGGTATAGTTTAGGATCAAAAGAAAGAACTCTAACAAGTGAAGAACTAGAAAACTTCAAAACAGAGTTCATAAAACACATTAGAACAAACAACCTAGAAATTCAAGAAAACTAAAAAGGAAGCAACAACTTCCTTTTTTTATGCTTTCCTTTTTTTTCTCATAGTTTTACAACCATAATCCTCTTTGCTTTCTGCATAAGCTCTTGATAAATTCTTATCTAAAGTAAATAATACCTTTTCTTCAAATTCATTAACACCCTTAACAGTAACTACAACCCTATTACCAATCTTGTATTTCTTTTTTGAATGACGGCCAATAAGCATAAAATTATTCTCGTGAAAGAAGAAACTATCACCTAGCACATCTCTAAATGGAATCGTACCACTAATACCACTATCCGTAGTAACACTTACTTCTTTTCTGTCAATCATATTAATAACCGCTTCAAAACTCTCACCAACTAAAGACTTCATATAATCCATTATTTTACGTCTGCTTGCTTGGTATTCAGCTCTATCAGCTTGTCTTTCTCTAATAGAAGCAAAATCACAAGCTTCCTCTAAATCACATTCTAACTTATTCAAAGTATCAATACTAACAGTTTTATTACCTAAAGCTACGTCATTATAATAATCTAATAAGAAGTGAACCATTGTATCTGGAAAACGCCTAATTGGACTCGTAAAATGTGTATAAGCCTTAGATGCCAAAGCAAAATGTCCAATATTATCCTTTGAATATCTAGCCCTGCTCATACTAACAAGTAATAAACTAGATAGTAGAGGAAACTGGTCACTATCCTTAACTTTATCTAAAATATCTTTAATTAGTCTCGGACTCTTCATTATTTTACCCTCTGGAATATTGTACCCCAAAGTATTAATAATTTTTAACGCCTGTTGTAATTTAATTGGATTAGGCCCTTCATGAACCCTATAAACAAATGGTAAATCTATCATATCAACATAACTAGCAACGGTTTCATTCGCAAGAATCATAAATCTCTCAATTAACTTTTCAGCAGATAATGTTGTAACCTTACTAACTTTAGCTGCCTTACCGTCTTGTCCAAGCTCAACATTTGTTTCAGAAGAACAGAAGTTAACCTCACCATTATCAAACTTCTTATCACCAATAATCTTACTAAGTTTATCCATTTGTAATAAAGTATCTTTAAAATCTTCATATCCAGGAGGAACTGTGCCATCTTCTAATATTCTATTAACATCATCATAAGTCATTTTCTTTTTGGAGTTAATTACCGAATCACATATTCTGGAGTTTACTACATTTCCTTCCGAATCAATTTCCATAATTACTGATTTTGCTAATCGAGGAACATTTGGATTTAATGAACATAACCAGTCGGATAATTTGGGTGGAAGCATTGGTATAACCGTATTAAGCATATACAAACTAGTACTTCTTTGTTTTGCTTCAGCAAGTAAATGAGGGCACATTCTTAAATAATGAGAAACATTAGCAATGTGTACACCTAACTCATAATTCCCATTAGGAAGCATTTTTAAGCTAACCGCATCATCCATATCTTTAGTATCTGCTCCATCAATCGTAAATATAAGTTCATCTCTAAAATCATTATCTTTTCGCTCTTCAATCTCCTCAGAAGTAACCTCATTAGGTAGTGCTTTAACTTCTTTCATTGAAGCTGGCGAAAACTCAGTGTCAAACCCGTTACTAAATGCAACCATTGCTAAATCTCTATCAATTTTCCCATTTAAAACTATTGGTTTAACAACTTCACCATCATACATGCCGTATTTCATTTCTTTATCAAGTTTAACAAGTACATAACTTCCATTACCAAGCTTACTTAAAACATCCTGACTAATATTAATATTTAGCATGCCTCTAACTTTTTTAGGTTCAAGCTTATACTTACCATTTTCTTTTTGAACAACCTCGCAAACAACATTTGGACAGTTTCTCTTAAGAACTTTAAGTATTTTAACTTCATCATCTAAAGTATCATATAAGACCACATCATTAGGTAAAGCACCTTTCAAATTACCTGAATCAACGTGTCTTTTTTTATCACCATCCATGATAAATAATGTACCTCGATGCGTCACATCAAGTATTCCTTTTTTAGTTGTTTCTCTAACCACCCTATAAAAACCATTAGATGAATAAATATAACCTTTTTGTTCAAGCTCAAATATAAATTTATCAACATCCGCAATATTTGGTTCTTCTTCCAAAATAAGTTTTTTCAAAGACTCATAATCATACCTCATATAACAATCATTAACAGTTTTTCTTCTTAAAATACGAACAATTTCTTCCATTTTACACCCCACACTCGCTATTTTTCCTAATTAAAGAATAACCCAAAAATCAAAAATAGTAAAGTTATATATCTAATTTTATGCAAAAAACTTGAAATTTATTAGTTAAAGAGTTAGAATTATAAATGAAAAATATTAACGAGGTGATTTATGAAAAAAACTGTCGGCGAAAATTTGAAAATGTTTAGAATAAAAAAGGGCTTATCAATGGAACAAGCTGGTAAAAAAATAGGCGTATCAGCTCCTGCTATTCTCAAATATGAACGCAATAAAATAATTGCTTCTCTAAACCGTTTAGAAGCCTTTGCTAAAATCTACGGTACTACAATTGACGAACTTTTAAATATTGACACATCTGTAAGTATAAAATTTGACAACATATTCTTTAAAGAAAAAACTTCTAATATCAAAAAAGAAAATATAAAAAATTACATTAACACAAAAATCGAAAATTATTTTAGCTTATTAAATTTATCGGGAATAACATTACACAATAAATTTGGCGTTCATTTAGTTAACTCTAAAAAAGAAGCTAAAAGTTTAGCAACTAAACTAAGAATATTTCTTCAAATTCCAATTGAAGCACCAATTCATAATCTTATATACCTACTAGAAAATCACAATATTATAATTTTAACTATCCCTAAAGAAGTGAGCGAAGACTTATTCTTAGGCTTTTATGAAATAATTAATGGAATTCCTGTAATTGTTGTTCCTACCGCTGAAGATGGCTATGAACAAAGATATCAAGTAGCAAAATACCTAGGAGAACTTCTAATCATGTCAAATAATAACAAAGAAGAACTATCTGAAAGTTTCGCTGGTTCCCTTTTAATGCCAGAAAAATCTCTAAAACTTGAATTTGGCGAAAAACGTATTAAGATTCACTTCAATGAAATAATTGCTTATAGTAACACCTATAAAGTATCTTATAAAAACGTTGTTAAAAGATTATTAGAAGAAGAAATCATCACAGCATCAAATGCTAAATATACAAATATCTACATTAATAAAAATCAACTTCACGAAATCGCCTTTACCGAAGAACCATATAATTATGAAAAAATGCTTTATAAACTAATAGCTCAAGGCCTAATCAAAGACGATTCAAAATATATGTAAAAGAATTTAAGAAAAATACAATTGTTCGCTAAATTTTTCTTGGAATTCTTTTTTTTATTTGCTATAATATTTATATCAGAAAATGAAAGGCACAATTATGGAATTATTAAAAAATTTAAACAAAGAACAAATAGAAGCAGTAAAAATTATAGATGGCCCAGTACTTGTAATGGCTGGTGCCGGAAGTGGCAAAACTAAAGTACTAACAACTAGAATTGCTTACCTAATAGAAGAAGGCATACCCTCATATAACATTCTTGCAATAACATTTACTAACAAAGCAGCAGCTGAAATGCGTGATCGTGTATCCAACCTTATTGGTGACGTTTCATCATTTATTGGTACGTTCCACTCACTAGGAGTCCGTATTATAAGAGAAAACCATGACGTACTAGGTTTGCCAAGCAATTTTACAATAATAGATAGTGACGATACAAATACAATAATAAAAAAGCTTTTAAAAGAAATGAATTTAGACTCTAAACAATACTCACCATCATATGTAAGAAACAGAATAAGCTTTATTAAAAATCAAATGCTTACAGATAGTGAACTAGATAGACTATTTAATACCCCAATGGATAAAATAGTAGTTGAAGTCTATCACAGATATAATAATAAACTTAAAACTAGTGCATCTGTTGATTTTGATGATTTACTATTATTACCGGTTAATCTTTTTAAAGAACATAAAGACATCCTAGAACACTATCAAGATAAATATAAATATATCCTTATAGATGAGTATCAAGACACTAATCCAGTACAATATAAACTATCAGTAATGTTATCTAATAAATATAAAAATATCTTTGTAGTAGGTGATATGAACCAAAGCATCTACGCATTTAGACAAGCAGATTTCAGAAATATCTCTAATTTTGAAAAAGACTTTAAAGGAGCAAAAGTTATTAAATTAGAACATAATTACCGCAGTACTAACAACATTCTATCAGCAGCAAATGAAGTAATTAAACACAATACAGAACGTAAAGACTTAAAATTATTTTCAGATAATGGCGACGGTGTAAAAATTAAATACATGCGTGCCTATGACGAAAAACATGAAATAGCTCTAGTAATAGATGAAATAAAACATTTACTAAGTGAAGGATATAAAAATACAGATATTGCAATCCTTTATAGAACTAATGCTCAGTCACGTGCTATCGAAGAAATTTTTCTAGCAAAAGGCATACCTTACAAAGTCTTTGGTAGCTACTACTTCTATAATCGTAAAGAAATTAAAGATCTTATTAGCTATTTAAGATTAATTTATAATCCCCACGATGAAATAAGTCTAAGAAGAGTAATTAACACTCCAAAAAGAGGTATTGGTGAAGGAGCTATTGCTATCATCGAAGAACGAGCAAAACAGCAAAATATCAGCATGTTTGATGCACTTGATTCAAAAAAAGAACTAGAATTTAAAAGTATTGTTGAAGAATTAATTAAAAAAAGCGATAGTGTTTCATTAACCGAATTAATCGAAGAAGTTCTAGAACTATCTGGAATGAAAAAAGAACTAGAAAATAGTAAAGCTATCGAAGATGAAACAAGATTAGAATACCTAATGGAATTTAAAAGTATAACAGCATCTTTCGAAGAAAGAACTGGCTCAGCTAATTTAGGAGACTTTTTAGAAGAAGTTTCTCTTATCGCCGACATTTCAAATCATAAAGAAGATGGCGATACTGTAACCCTTATGACTCTTCATAGTGCTAAAGGTTTAGAATTTCCAGTAGTTTTCTTAGTCGGAATGGAAGAAGGCATCTTTCCTCACAACATGTCTCTAATGGAAAACAATCTTGAAGAAGAAAGAAGACTTTGCTACGTAGGAATTACCCGCGCCAAAGAACGTCTTTATATAACAAACGCCAAAAGAAGAATGCTTTACGGAAAAGACAACATGAACATGCCATCAAGATTTATAAACGAAATAGATGAAAAACTAATAGAAAAAATCGGACCAAAAGAAGACAATAAAGTAATTAACAAAAAAGAAATGTACACAAATGAAAACAATGATATTGCTGAAGGAAGCATTATTAGCCATGAACAATATGGAACTGGTGTAGTCATTAAATGTGAAGGTTCACTAATCTCTGTTGCCTTCAAAACAGGTGTAAAGAAATTGATGAAAAATCACAAATGCATCAAAAAAGTTAATTAAAAAAAGGAAATTGGTTAAAGACTTACAACATATATAAATAGGAGGTACTATGAAATACATCTCACTATTAAACCCTATAACCATTAAATATCTTATGGATAATCCTAACACAAAATACTTTATAATTAACACACTAAAACTAATTTTAAATGACAAAAACTTTGAACTATTAAACTATTTTACCCATGAAGAAGAAAATGTAAGAAGTTATACAATCTTTAAAAATAATTCTAAAATAGTACTTATGGACTATAATTTTAATGAAAATAAAGGACAGTTTAACGATGACTTAGATATCATAAACTTTATAAAAGAAACATCTAAAAAAGAAGTTCATCTAATCTATTTCACAACTGAACATGCTCCAAACATTTATGACGAAAACATTCACATAATAAGGAAAAATAATGAAAATAGTCCATACTTAAAATTAATATTAGCTGATAATTATAAAGAACAAAAAGTAACTGAATTTAATGACATTATAGATTACCTATATAGTCTAGATAACCAATTTTTAAAAAGATATTTAAAAGAAAGAGAACTGCTTTATAAATATAAATAAATAGATTATAATAAAAGAGTAATCTGAAAGGAAAATAACATGAAAGAAAGATATGATGAACTCATAAAACTAATTGAAAAAGCAAATGTAGAATACTACACACTAGATAATCCAACTGTAACTGACAGAGAATATGATAACTGGATGAGTGAACTACTAGATATTGAAGAAAAATATCCCGAATTAAAGAGGAAAGATTCTCCATCAGAAAAAATAGGTGGCGAAGTAATTGGTGAATTTCAAAAAGTAACTCATAAACACCAAATGTTTAGTATTGCTGACGTTTTTAATGAAGCAGAAATCGTTGCTTTTGATGAAAAAATTCGTAAAGAATTTCCTAACCCTAGTTACGTTTGCGAGCTAAAAATAGATGGCCTAGCAGTATCCTTAACATATGAAAAAGGAATATTTAAAAGTGCTGCAACAAGAGGAAATGGAACCATTGGTGAGGATATTACTCACAACGTTAAGACAATTAAATCAATTCCGTTAAGACTAACTGAACCAGTAGACATTGAACTTCGTGGAGAAATATACATGCCAAAGAAAAGCTTTGAAAAACTAAATGAAGAACGTGCCAAAAATGGTGAACCACTATTTCAAAACCCCAGAAATGCTGCCGCAGGTAGTATCAGACAATTAGATAGTAGTATCGCAAAATCAAGAAACCTTGACGCCTTTCTTTATCATGTCCCTGAAACAAAAAGACAAACCCATTATGAAGCACTTATGGATTTAAAACATCTTGGATTTATCGTAAACCCTAACATAAAACTAGTTCACAATGTTAATGAAATCCTTGAATATATCGAAGAATGGACTGCGAAAAGAGAATCACTTCCATACGAAATAGATGGAATTGTTATTAAAGTAAATGATATTCACATGCAAAAAGAACTTGGCAACACTGCTAAATATCCAAAATGGGTTATCGCATACAAATTTCCGGCAGAAGAAGTAAAATCAAAATTAACTGACATTATCTGTACAGTAGGTAGAACAGGCTTAATAACACCAAATGCAGTATTCGAACCAATTAAAATTATGGGTTCAACTGTAAGAAGAGCAACACTTCATAACCGCGAATATATTAAAGAAAAAGGCTTACTAATTGGTGATACAATTCTTGTAAGAAAAGCTGGAGACGTAATCCCAGAAGTAGTGGGTCCTGTTTTAAATGAAAGAACCGGTAATGAAAAAGAATTTATCATGCCAGATAAATGTCCAATCTGTAATGCAGAATTAGTGCCAACATTATCTGGAATAGATTTAAAATGTCCAAACGATAAATGTCCAGCCAGAAATATTGAATCTCTAATTCACTACACCGATCGTAAAGCTATGAACATTGATGGTCTTGGAGAAAGAATAATTGAAGACTTTTACAACATGGGAATCATTACTAAATTAATCGATATTTATAACTTAAAAGATAGAAGAGAAGAATTAATCGAACTAGAAGGTTTTGGCCCCAAAAGCGTTGATAACTTATTAGAATCTATTGAAAAATCAAAACAAAATTCTTTAGAAAAATTCTTATTTGCTATTGGCATCAAAGGAATTGGTGAAAAAAATGCTAAACTAATCGCTAAAAAATATCTAACTTTAGACAATCTAGCAAACGCTACATTCGAAGAATTAAATAGCATCCCAGACATTGGCCCAATCCTTGCTCAAAGCATAACTGAATTCTTCAAAAACGAAGATAATTTAAAAGTAATTGAAGATTTAAAAAAAGTAAATGTTAACATGACTTATCTTGGAAAAACAACAAACGAATCATCATTTCTAAATGGTAAAAGAATAGTTGTAACCGGAACTCTAGAAAATTACACTAGAGATCAAATACAAGAGATAATTGAAGAAAACGGTGGATTATGGAGTTCATCAGTAACGAAAAAAACTTCAGCCGTATTAGTCGGTGCAAATCCAGGAAGCAAATACGATAAAGCTAAAGAGTTAAATATTCCTATTTGGAGTGAACAAGAATTTCAAAAAATGTTAGAAGAAGCATAAAAATTGCTTTTTCTTTTCTTTCAAAGAGTAAATTGAAAAGTAATAAGTAATATAGTATAATAAAGATACTTAAAGAGGTGAAAGATTATGAAAAAATTAAAGGGGTTCTATCAAAACAATCGTATATACTGCATCCTTATGATTGTAAGTATTATCTGCATTATATTAATAGGTTCAGCATTTGTATACTACTTCATTGAGCAAACAAGAACAGATGTATATGGCAAAAGACTATACGGAATCGAAAATGTTAAAATAGATGACAGTAAACAAAAAGAAATCGAAGAAAAAATCAAAGAAAATGAAAAAATAAATAAAGTAACTTTTGATTTAAAAGGCAAAATAATTTATCTTACAATTGAACTTAAAGAAGGAACAACTGAAGATGCTCAAGGGATTGCTATTAAATCATTAGAATACTTAACAACAGAAGAAAAAGAGTTCTATGATATTAACTTTATTTTCACAAACACAGCTGATGATGACAATGCAAAATTCTTCCCACTAATGGGTTACAAAAAAAGTGATGCAACACTTATATCATGGATTAAGCAAAGTGAGAGAAAGTAGGATACTATGAAAAAAAATAAAAAAATAGTAGTAACTATAATAATATTCGTGCTACTAATTACAACAGGTGGAATAATTTACTTCACATCATTTAAAAATAGTAATCAGTTAAGCATTAAAGAAAAAGAATGGATAGACAAAAATAAAACAAGTATCGTTACTATATATCTTCCAAATAACTTAAATGTTTTTAGCACAGATGGTAAAGGAACAGTAAATGAATTCTTTGATGAATTATCAAATGAATATGGCATATCCATAAATAAGAATGTAGCTGACTATAAAACGAACACTTCACTAGGCCTTACTGTATCCGAAAGTAAGCCTGATAATGGATTATTACTATTTACTGATCATTATGTTCTTATTTCAAAAAATAAAGAATTAATTAATGAGCCAAGTGATTTAAACGGCAAAAAGATTGGTGGCTTAAATGAAGGCATCGCTTACATGTCAAAAGGTTATAAAATTACTAGTACCTTTGTAACATATGATAGTGATGATGCCTTAGGTAAAGGCCTAGAAGAAGATGCAATTGACTATGCATTAGTGCCTCTAAATGAATATATCGATAAAATTCTTGAAAAAAACTACGTTATCACTTATCATTTATCAGAACTAAAAAAATACTACTATATTCATCTAGGAACAGACGAAACGTTAAATAGCATTGTAAATAAATTCTATAACATTTGGTATAATGATAAATATGAAAAATCTTATTATACAAACCTTTATAATTTATTTGTTGAAAAACTAGCACTTACCGGACTAGATACAGATAAATTAACCAGTAAAACATATAAGATAGGGTTCACAGAAAATCCAGCATATGCATCTTTAAGCGGCAATAAAACAGGTGGAATTCTCTTCTCATACCTTACAGACTTTAGTAAATTTGTAAATACTGAATTTACATATACAAAATATAAAAGTGATAGTAGTTTAATAAAAGCATATAACAACAAAGATATAGACATCATAATAAACAACACAGATGAAACATTAAATGACTACCCTATTAAACTTAATTTACCATACAAATACTACATAGTAAGTAGTTATGAAAATAGTAATAAAGTATCTGATATATCATATATAAATGATACAATATACGTAATAAAAGGTAGCAAATTAGCAAATTATTTAGATAGTAAAGTTCAAATAAAAGAAGTTAAAAACGTTAGTAACCTAATAAAAGCATACAAAAAAGGAAATACCATAGCTATTGATGCTAATGCTTATAACTTATATCATAATAAAAAAATAAAAAATAGTATTATTAACTACAGTGGATTTATTCCAAATAATATGGAATTTAGATATCTAGCAAATGACGATGCATTCTATAAACTATTTAGTAATTATTCATTATTCTTAGATGATAATAAAATTATATCTGAAGGATTAAGTACATATAATCAAACAAACGCCCAAGAAAATATTGCTGGCGTAATTGCAAAATACATTCTAGTTGGTGTATCAATTTGCATAATAATTATCAGTATCGTTATTACTTCAAAAAAACATATTAAATTAGACACAAAAATTCGTAAAGATGAGAAACTAAAATTTATTGATATGTTAACAAGCCTAAAAAATCGTAATTACCTAAATGAAAAAATGGACGTATGGAATAAAAATACTATTTATCCACAAGCAGTTGTTGTAATTGACCTAAATAATTTAAAATATATAAATGATACATTCGGTCATGAAGAAGGCGACAAACAAATAAAAGCCTCTGCCGGAATACTTATTAAAACACAACTTGATAATTCAGAAATTATGAGAACTGATGGAAATGAGTTCATGATATATTTAGTAGGTTATAACGAAAAACAAGTAATAAATTATATTAAAAAATTAGTCAAAGAATTTAAAACACTACCATACGAATATGGCGCAGCTATTGGTTTTAGTATGATAGTAGATGACCTTAAATTACTAGATGACGTAATTAATGAAGCAAGCATTCAAATGCGTGAAAATAAAGAAACGATTGAGGCCAATGAAAAAGAAAGTTAATACTATAATTGAAAAGAGAAAAAATAATTTTAAAAAATTATTAAAAGACGTCTGGATAATACTCAATAAACCATACATGATGGCTCTACCGGGACAAATAGCGTTCTTTCTAATATTATCATTAGTTCCAACTGTAACATTAATCGGCTACGGAGCATCACTATTTAATATATCCATTGACTCAATTATCGAATTAATTAAAAGTAATTTTAGCGATAATATAGTTAACATGATTGTTCCTATTATAGATGGTAAAACAATTGATGCAAAATTATTAACAATCATTATAACAATGGCATACCTATCATCAAATGCGGCAGACTCTATAATCTTTAGTGCAAATGAAATTTATGGATGTAAGCAAACATCATGGATCAAAAGAAGAATAAAAGCAATTTTTATGACACTGCTTATCGTAGTTCTTTATCTATTCATTTTATTAGTACCTGTATTTGGTGAAAAAATAATTGACGCAATCGATTACTTTAACATTAAATCGGTAATCACCAATCTCCTAGAAATCATGCAGGGACCTATTTCTTGGCTAATCATATTTATATTTATTAAAGTGATATTTACTATGGCACCAAATAAAAGTATACCTGCATCACAAATTAATTTAGGAGCAATATTTACAGCAGCGGGATGGATACTAACAACTGAAATATATAGCTATTACATTTCACACTTTGCTAGATATGATATCTTCTACGCAGGTCTATCTAACATTGCTGTATTAATGCTTTGGATTTATCTTTTAAGTTATATACTAGTAATAGGTTTAAGTTTAACAGCCAAATTCGATAATGACGAAATGGAAAAAACTGGTAGAATTAATACCATCAAAAATGACTAAAATACTAATGTGCACACGAATATTACTTAGTGCACGATTTGCCTCATAATATCAATCTAATTCAAAAGAATTAACGATATCATGAAGTAATATTTGAGAAGCCAAAATAAAAAGGCTTCTTTTTTAATAAACATGTGATATAATATATGCAAGGTGGTTTAGATGAAACAAAAAAAATTAAAAAAATATGAAAGTGAAGATTCAAGTGAAATAAGAAACTTAATCATCATTACTGTTGTAATTGCTTTAATAGCAGCAGGATTATATTTCCTAACGGAAAAAGTATTAAATAAAAAAGATGACAATAACAATATTGATGTATCATTTAATTATGACGAAGCAACCATTGGTACAATGTTCAATCGTCCATACGATGAGTACTATGTAATTATTTATGATAGTACAGATGATAACGCAGCAGTATATAATAATATTGTTAAAACATATAGAGCAACAGATGATGCTAAAAAACTTTATTTTATTGACTTAAACGATGGTTTAAATAAAATTGCTGTATCAGAAACAACAAATAAAAAACCAGCAAATAGTGAAGAAGTAAAAGTTAATGGTAGCGCACTTTACCTAATTAAAAATGGCAAAGTAACTGCAACATACACTGAAAGTTATGACAAAGTATTAAAATAGACGTAAAAGTCTATTTTTTATAACTAAAAATATAAAAACTATGATATTATTATTATGGAGAGTCGTATGAAAAAAGAAAGCAAAAAACCAACATTCAAACTATGGGAAGTAATCGTTATTTCCGTAATTTCTTCATTAATAATGAGTCTTGGAACCGGTTATATCGCATACCGTAATATAAATACTGGAAAACAAAATACCTCAAATAATAAACACCTTCAAGAATTTGTAAAATCTTATAATCAAATTTTAGATAATTATTATGATAACGTTGACGAAGAAGCCCTTATAGATTCTGCAATTAAAGGAATGCTTAATTACTTGGGTGACCCTTACACAACATACTTAAATGAAAGCAGTAAATCTTATCTTACGTCATCTTTAACCGGAACATATGAAGGAATCGGTGTGTTATTTACTAAGAACGAAAATGATGAATTTGAAATAGTAAACGTATATGATGATACCCCAGCAAAGGAAGCTGGTATATTAATTGGTGATAAAATCATAAAAGTAAATGACGAAAATGTTATAGATAAGACTTCTGCAGAGCTTGGCTCATTAATAAAAGAAAGTAAAAAAGATACAATTAAAATAACAATTCAAAGGGGCGAAGAAGAATTAGAATTTAATGTTAAAAGAAAAACTCTTTATAATCCAGCTGTATCAAGCAAAGTTATCCAGCAAAATGAAAAAAATATCGGCTATATAACACTAACAAAATTTTCAGACACTGCATATGAACAATTTAATAAAGAACTTCAAAAATTAGAAGCATCTAAAATAGATTCTTTAATAATTGACGTCCGAAATAACACAGGTGGCTACTTAAATGAAGCAACAAAAATAGCTGAACTATTCATTGAAAAAGGCAAAACCATTTATTCACTAGAAAATAAAAATAAAACTGAAGTAACTAAAGATGAAACAGATGAGCATCGTTCATATAAAGTTGGAATACTAATTAATGGCGGCTCAGCATCTGCATCAGAAGTTTTAGCAGCAGCTTTAAAATATAGTTATAATGCGTCATTAATTGGTACTAAATCATACGGGAAAGGTAAAGTCCAACAAACATCGAACTTAAGCGATGGATCTATGATTAAATATACAACAGCTAGATGGCTTACTCCAGAAGGCAACTGCATAGACGGAATTGGGTTAACGCCAGACATTGAAAATGAATTACCAGAAATTACTGAAGAAGGCGAGACTGTAGAAGATACTCAATTAAATGCAGCAATAGAATACCTATCAAATTAGCAAATTTGCTAATTTTTTTTATTTGCTTCTTGAATATGTAAAATGCTATGTTATAATAATTATAATGGATGGGGGAATATCTAATGGAAAAACTAGTAATACAAGAATATGAGCTAAATATAAAATTAGATGGGGTCGTAAACATAATTGGCTTGCCATCATCAGGCAAAACATACCTACTAAAAAAATTAATAAACAAAATACCATCAACAGATATTTTTATTGATGGACAAAACCTAAAAAATCTACCACTAGATTATTTACAAAAAAATATAGCCGCAGTATTCAATGACCAAAAATTTAATACAGAGTATGCAGAAGAAGAATTAATATATTATCAGGACAAACTAGGTATTGCTAGAGAGCAATCAACTGAAAAAATCAAAAACTTGGCAAAATATTTTGATATAGAAGAATTATTAGTATCTAAAATAAATCTATTATCAGAAAGCGAAAAAGCCCTTATTAAAATTTTATCACTTTTAATAATCAATCCAAGTATTCTTGGAATAGATAACCTCCTAACATACTTAAATATTGAAAACAAAATGAAAATTCTAAAATATGCCAAAGAAAATAATATTACTATTTTAAATATAACTAATAACAAAGAAGAACTTTTACTAGGTAACTACCTCTTAATAATTGATAACTACAAAGTAGCTGATTATGGGAAAGCAGATATTCTTCTAAAAGACGAAAAACTCTTAAGTAAATACGGAATGAAAATGCCATTCATAATTGAATTAAGCAATGGTTTAAACTACTATGACTTACTAAAAAATGATTGCTATGACGAAAAAGCATTAATAGGTGAAATATGGAAATAATGTACTTAAATGAAGACAATATTATCTTATCAAACAAAAATTTTATTTCATTTATTGGTGAAGTAAATGACCTTCAAATATTATCTCCTAATATTAACTACTTAATCCTAAAATCAAATAAAAAAGTAAAAACATATGTCAAAATTACAGAATACTTTAATAATTTAAAATTAAATAACATTAGCAAGAAAAAAATAAATGAATTAAGTTCATATGAAGAAATGTGTACAAAATTACTATATACCATATCCAAAAAACCTAAAGTAATAATACTTTACAATGTTGACCCCTGTATATGTGAAAAATATAAAAATAAATTTTTAAATTTCATAAGACTAATAAATGCATCGATGCAAATAAAGTTCATTATAATAAGCAATAATCCTATCTTCTTAAATAATATAAGTAAAGACATTATTGTTATGAAAAATCAAATAATTAAATATCAAGGCACAATCATAAATGGTATTAAAGCAGGTTTCATTCCTAAAAATGAAATTATTAATTTTATAGACGAAGCTAACAAAGAAAAAAATGCAGATCTAGATTATTATTTGGAAACAAAAGAACTATTAAAAGCAATATATAGGAGTGTATTTTAATGAGATATAAAGCAAGCATTAGCTATGATGGTAGTAAATTCTATGGATTTCAAAGACTGAAAAATAAACAAACTATTCAAGAAACTCTAGAAAAAGCCCTAACTAAAATAAACAAAAGTCTTGTCGTAGTCAAAGGAGCTGGAAGAACAGATAGAGGCGTTCATGCTTACAATCAAATGATTCACTTTGATATAAACATAAATATTCCAGAAGATAGATTACAAAGCGCAATAAACTCACTTGTTGAGCCTCACATTCACGTTAATTATTGTGAACGAGTAGATGATAACTTTCATGCTAGATTTAGCGTTATAACAAAAACATATCAGTACGTTATAAATATGGGTGAATTTGATGCCTTGGATAATGACTACTTATATAACTATTGCCATAATCTTAATATTAAAAAAATGAAAAAAGCTGCAAAACTTTTACTAGGTTTTCACTCTTACAAAGCATTTACAAGTGGAGATAGAGAATCTTACAATAGTATTATCTATAAAATAAAGTTCACGAAAAAGAAAGACATTTTAGTCATCACATTCACTGGTAAAAGTTTTTATAGATACATGGTTAGAAATCTAACTGGAGCTCTAATCAAAATAGGAGAAGAAAAAGCAGACATAGAAAGCATTAAAGAAATGTTAGAAAGCGAGAAAAACACCATAGGCTACACAACAGCTCCATCAAACGGATTATATTTAGTAGATATTACCTACTAAATTTCTTTTTATTTAAGAAAGAGTAGTGTATAATAATATTAACGGATGTGATTAAATGAAATATGCAGTTAACGGAAATAGTATTCTAATTATCTTACTTGTTACATTTATATCAAGTGTAATATTAGTGCCAATCGTCAAAAAAATCGCAGAGCACGTTGGCGCAATTGATTATCCAAACGAAAGAAAAGTTCATAAAAAGCCTATGCCACGATTAGGAGGACTTGCAATATTCATCTCATTTTTAATCGGTTATATATTTTTTGCAGAACCAACAGTTCAAATGAACTCAATTCTTATAGGTGGTTTTATCATAATTCTTCTAGGAATCTTTGATGACATAAAGCCAATATCAGCAAGATACAAATTTATTGTGCAACTTCTTGCTTCATCAGTAGTAGTATATTATGGAAATATCTACATTTCACAGTTGAGTGCATTTGGCCTTAATATATCTTTTGGTGCTATCAGCCAGCCAGTAACCATTTTATTTATCACGGCAATAATGAACGCTATTAACCTAATAGACGGTCTAGATGGTTTAGCCGCTGGAACAAGTTCAATATACTTTCTAACAATCGCCATCATTGCTTACTTCTTAAATAGACTAAATGGTTTAGATGTAACTCTATGCTTAATAATGTTAGGAGCAACCCTAGGCTTTCTAGTATATAACTTTAATCCAGCATCAATCTTTATGGGAGATACTGGAAGCACATTTCTAGGATTTATGATAGCAGTAATATCCCTTTTAGGATTTAAAGCAGCAACAGTAACATCCTTAATAGTACCCCTACTTATCTTATTCTTACCAATTATTGATACAATCCTAGCTATCTTTAGAAGACTACTTAAAGGTGGCAATATTGGCACACCAGATAAAGAACACATTCATCATCAATTACTTAAACTAAATAAATCAACAAAGAAAACAGTTCTAATTATGTACGCTATTGACGCCTTATGTGCATCTATCTCAATATTCTATGCACTAGGAGACAACCATCAAGCAATTATTCTTTACATAATTTTACTTATAGTATTAATAACTTTAATTTTAAAAACTGATATTTTGTTTATTCACGATAAAAAGGGCAAAAAATAAAACTGATATAAAATGGTTCTATAAAAAATAGTGTGAAGTAAAAAACTAAAAAATAGAACGCGAAAAAATAAAAAACAATAAAAAGTAGTGTGAAGTGAACTACAAAAAGCTATAAAAAATAGTGTGAAGTTAGAGGCTTAAAAATAGCCTCTTTTTTCATGAAACAATATATACTTAAATTGTAAAATTTAAGGAGTAAAGATGAAAGAATATTATATGTTGTTAGGTTTAAATCAGAAAGAAATTAAAATTATTGATGTAAAGGAAAAAGATGGAATAATAGAAGTTAGTATAGAAAACAGGAAGAAAAAAGTACGATGTCCGAAATGTAATAAATTTACTTCAAGCGTGCATGGAAAAAATAAACCAATAAGGAGTAAGTATTTAAAATCTTGTGAACAAAAGGTGAATTTAATAATAAATAAAAAAAGATATCATTGTTATAATTGTGGAAATATTTTTACAGAGGATTTAAATATTAATACAGAAAACGGGAATATTTCAAAATCATTATTAATTAAAATTAGGAAAGAATTGTTAAAATATAATCAAAATTTTAAGAGTATTGCAGAAGAGTGTGGAGTATCGTCACAGACAGTAATAAATGAGTTAAAAAAGATAAGTAAGTTGATGCCAGAGAGAATAATAAATCTTCCAAGAGTAATATCATTTGACGAATTTAAAGCCGATACAAATGAAGGAAAATATGCATTTGTATTAAATGATCCAATACATAAAAAAGTATTAGATATATTACCAAGTAGAAAAAAAGAGTACCTAATAAAGTATTTTACATACTGTAATAATAGGCACTCAGTGGAGTTCGTCATATCAGATATGTACGAACCATATTTGTTGGTCACCAAAATAATGTTCCCAAAAGCAAAATATGTGGTTGACCGATTCCATTATATCACATACATAATGGATGCTTTAGATAAAATCAGAATAAGGTTACAAAAAAGTTATGATATAAAAAGCAAAGAATATAAAATATTAAAAAATAAAAAGAATGTTAGTTTATTAAGAAAATATTCTAATGACATAGATTGGTGGGTATTAGTAAAAAGATATAAAAATGGGCATATGGTAGACATACTTCCAAGTGAATTATTAAATAAAATATTATCTATATCTCCAGAGTTAAAAAAAGGTTATAACTTAAAAGAAGAATTTTTAGATATAATAAATCATGCTACATACGAAACAGTAAGCGAGCAATTAATAGTCTGGGTAAGTAAGTGTGTAGCAAGTGAAATAGTAGAATTTATAGAAGCAGCTGGAACAATATCAAGATGGCGAGAATATATAGTTAATTCATTTATAGATGATAGATATTCAAATGGATTTACAGAAGGAATAAATAATAAAATAAAGGTTATAAAAAGAAATGGATTTGGATATAGAAGTTTTAAATTATTAAGAGCAAGAATATTATATATTTTTAATAAAAAAATGAAGGGGTAAAGAATTTAAAAATGACTTCAAACCGAAAAAAAGCAAAATATATTTTTTACCTCAAACTGAATTTTTAAATACTTCTTAAAAACATCAAAAATGTGCAAAAAAACTAGTGATAAATTTATTACATAAAAAATCACTACTTTTCCTTTTATTCATACAGGTTTGCTAAAAATTTACTTCACACTATTTTTTTTAGAACCTATAAAATTCTATATCAGTTTTTGAATGCCTTAATAAACGATTACTCAACAGTAACAGACTTAGCTAAATTTCGTGGTTTGTCAATATCACAACCATTTAACTTAGCAACATAATAAGCAACTAATTGTAAATAAATAACCGGAAGTATTGGCATAACAAATGAACTTGTTTTTCTAATTTCAATAAATTCATCAGCAGCTTCTTTCATATGTTCATCATTTACAGAAGAAAGAACTATACTATATGACCCTCTAGCTTTAGTCTCTTTAATATTACTAAGAGTTTTAAGCGCAATATCATCATCAGTAATAATACTAATAACAGGTGTATCCTTACTAATTAAAGCAATAGACCCATGCTTAAGCTCACCAGATTGATAAGCCTCGCTATGAATATATGATATCTCTTTAAGTTTTAAACAACCCTCTAAAGCAACCGCAAAATCAACCTTTCTTCCTAAAAAATAAATATCATGAGAAGTATAGATTTTTTCAGCAATTATTTTAGAATTTGACGCATTATTTAGTAGATTATCTGCATCATCACCAATAGTATAGAAACTATTAACAATCTTTTTCTTATCTTCATCACTTAATAACTTTTTATCACTAGCCATCTTAAATGCAAGTAAACTTAGCAGTGCACACTGAGCAGTAAAAGCCTTTGTAGTAGCTACAGCTATCTCTGGTCCAGCCTTAATATATAAAACTTCTTTAGCTTCTCTAGCAATAGAAGAACCAACAACATTAACAATCGCAAGCGTGTCTACACCTTTTTCCTTAACTAATCTTAAAGAAGCAAGTGTATCTGCAGTTTCACCCGACTGACTAATAACAATAAGTAAACTTTTCTCATCTAAGAAATTCTTCTTATATCTATACTCACTAGCAATATAAGTATTAACCTCTGCATCAGCATAATCCTCAAAAATAAACTTAGCAATACAACCAACATTATAAGCGCTACCACAAGCAACAATATCAATCCTGTTATACTTAGTTAAATCTGGTAAACCTCTAAACTCACCATCTTTTAAATACTCATGAATGGTCTTATCAAGAACCTCAGGCTGCTCATAAATCTCCTTAAGCATAAAATGATCATATCCGCCTTTTAAAGCAGTTTCAATATCATACTCAAAGACTTGTTCTTTCATCTTTTTCTCTTTACCAGCAGCATAAACACTAATATTCTTATCATCAATAACTGCAATATCATTATTATCAAGCAAATAATATCTATTTGTATACGCCAAAATAGCTGGAACATCACTAGCAATAAAGTTTTCTTCATTACCAATACCAACAATTAAAGGTGAGTCCTTTCTCATCGCATAAAGTCTATCATCACCATTAACTAGAACTCCAAAAGCATAACTACCAATAAGAATCTTTTGAGCTTCCATTAATGCCTTAATCATATCTTTCTCTTTTTTATATAAAGCATCAATTAAAGCACAAGCAACTTCTGTATCAGTCTCACTTTCAAAAGTATAACCACTAAGCAAATCATTTTTCTTTAAAGCTTCATAATTTTCAATAATACCATTATGAACTAAAGTAATATCACCAACTTTATGCGGATGACTATTAACCTTATTTGGCTCACCATGAGTAGCCCATCTTGTATGACCTATCCCTAAATGAGACTCTTCATTAAAATCTAACTTTTCTTTTAAATTAACAATCTTTCCTGTTTCTTTAACAATTTTTAACTCGTTATTAATATTCCTATAAGCAATACCAGCAGAATCATAACCTCTATACTCAAGAGTTTCAAGTCCACTAATAATAACCTTAATTGCATTTTTCTTTCCAACGTATCCTACGATACCACACATAATCATCTCTCCTTTAATGCACACTAAAAACGCTGGAAAGATTACCTATGTTGTTATAATTTTGATTTTATTTTTTATAAATAATCTAACGATTTTCCTACCGCAGTGGCACCCGCCGAATATTTCGATACTCCACTGGCCTCGTCACCCATATAGGGTCTGGCGCTCATTATATCATTATCCTCCTTTTAGGATATAACTAACCACATTATATCTAGCAAAAATTAAAATGTCAAAATTATTTTGAAAATGCTTTACAAAAATTAAATTTTCAATGTTTATATTTTCATAAATTATTTAAAACAAAAAATACGTTGTAGCGTAATAAATTACCTTCAAAGCAAAAAATTACGCCGCAGCGTAACTTTTTAATTACTATTTATTATTGTAACCATACCATATTTAGTAAATTTAACAATTTTTTAACTTCTTCTTATCAAAATATATATAAGTAAGTAGTAAAAGTAATATTCCACATTCTACAAGTAGAGCAATAATTAAAGTAGTGCTAATACTATTATTTTTTCTTTCATAAAATCATCTCCTCAACAAATAAATATCAATAATTTATGATTATTATGGAGAAGTTATCATAAAAATTAAAAATATAAAATTTGTAAAAACACTAAAAATAATCAACTAATACTAGCAAAAAACAAATATTTCCTCTATAATTATAATTAGGTGATAACTATGGAAAAAAATAAACGTCTAATTATTAATGTACTTTTAGTAGCAATCTTAGTAGTAATTGCAATTGGTAGAAGTTACTCATATTTGAGTGTAAATGATAGTGGTAACGCAAAACCAGAAAACCTAAAACTTAAAAATGGTGATATTAACATTGCTTTTAGTGGGTCAAACACTATTGAGTTTTCGAAACCGGAAGCAAAAAATACTCCAGTAGTTAGTAAAACTTTTACACTAACTGGGACAAATAACAGCACAGAGGATATATCATACTATGTAACACTAGTAATTAATGAAAATACATTTAAAAATGGCTCATTAAAATACAACATTGTAAGTAATAATTACACTAATAAAGGAACAATTATTGAAAGCATAAAGCCAGCAAAAGAACTTAATGGAACTACAAATATAACAATGGGCCCTGGCACATTTAATCAGGGAAAAAATTCAGTACATACATACACAATCAACATTTACTATACAGACGATAAAAATGATAATGGAACATTTAAGGGAACAATTGGCATAAGTGCTAAATAGTTCGTGGAGGTAAAGATGAAAAAAAACAATATAGAAAATCTTGCAATTACAATTTTTCTAAGTCTTTACTTTTTTTTTATAATTTTAGACTTACACATATTTTATAATAGCATATCAACTTTAATAAAGACATTAATAATAACAATATACTTTATAATTCTTTTTATTAAACTAAGCACTAAAAAGGAAAGAAAATATCTCTTTATCTATTTTGGCATAAGCCTAATATACATTATCATTCACGACATTCATGTAAATAATTTTTTAGATGAAACACTATACTTTTGGAAAATGTTACTTAGTGTTTTCACCATCTACACAGTCCATAAACTTAATATAAACTACCATAAGTCAATTAAATATATAAAACTAATTCTATGCTTTATAACACTAAATATTATAATTTGCGATTTGTTTAAAATTGGCTACTCATCATACAGTTTTGAAAAAATATCATACAGTATTTTAGACTGGTTTAATAATAAAGAGATTTATTTTGAAAACGTTTCTTGTAAAGGACTATTTCATTTAGCAAACCAAATAGTGGCTGTTGTTTTACTTTATTTTCCACTTTTATTAAATGAAATTAAAGAAAAAAATAAATTATATGACAAAGTACTATGCATACTAACTATAATTGCCATGCTAATAATCGGAAACAGACTATCAAGTATAGGCCCGCTAATAATTATTGTAGTCTCTTTTATAATTTACATATTCTTAATACTTACCAAAAAAGAAAAAGTCAACTATAAATTTCTACTAACTTTGTTAATTATAACCATTACATCAAATATCCTACTAGCATATAGTCCACTTTTAAAAAGAAAAGACTTCTATGATAAATTAGAGACAACCGAAATTGTCGAAACTAAAAACAAACCGCAAAAGATAAAAAAAGAGAAACAAGTAAAAAAGGAAAATTTAGATAAAAATACAGTTAATGAATTAGAAAATAAAAATTTAAATATGAACTTTATTAACCGATATTATCCATATGAAAATGACAAAGATTTCTGGGATAAACTAAATAAAGAAAACATTGATTTCGCAAATTCAAGATATATAGAGCGAAGAATCATAAAACATGTCAGCTTTGAGGAAGCAAATCCTTTAAATAAATATTTAGGAATAGGTTACAACAAAATTATAAACATAGTTAACATTGAACAAGATTACATAATGCAGTACTATAGCATTGGAATAATTGGAACCATAATTTTCTTATCCCCATACTTTATTAGCTACTTTTATCTAGCATTTAAACTCTTGTCTAATTTAGAAAAAAGATTAAATTTTTTAAATTTAATGTATCTTTTAGGTATCGGCATATTCTTAGTAAGCGCATACTTCAGCGGAAATCTCCTAAATGCATCATCTACAATAATTCCACTATCATTTATTATAGGAATAGCTCTTAATGAATATAAGAAAAAAATGACAGTAACAAAAATCCTCGGATTTAACGTACCAAAATTAAAAAAAGGGGAAATGATCAATGAATTAAGTACGGATATAAAAAATAACAAACAAAACATAATCTTCAATCTTAATCCATTAATAATGTATAATTTTTGCAAAAATAAAAAAGCCGTAAAAGAGTTTAACAGCCAAAAATATAATATACCAGATGGAATCGGAACCATTCTTGCACTAAAACTGAAAGAAAACATCGGTTATAATCAAATAACTGGAGTAGATATGGTAGATGAACTTTTAAAACTATCAGAAAAAAATAATTTAAAAGTCTATTTATATGGTTCTAAAAAACACGTTGTTGAAGAAGCTAAAAAGAAAATAATTAATAAACATTCAAGTATCTCAATTTGTGGCGTTAAAGACGGCTATATAAATGAAAAAGAAGCATTAAAAGATATTAAAAAGAAAAGACCAGATGTACTTCTTGTAGCTCTTGGCTCACCAAAACAAGAAAACTTTATTTTAAACAACAAGAAAGAACTTAAAAGCATTAAAATAATCATGCCAGTTGGTGGAACATTCGACGTAATATCAGGCTACACTAAAAGAGCACCTAAGTTATATCAAAAAACGCATTTAGAATGGCTTTACAGGATGGTTAAAGAACCAAAACGTATAAGACAAAATTTAGGTTTATTTAAATTCGTATATCTGGTAATCTTTAGAAATAGTTGCTATAATAAGAAAGGTGATTGAAATAATGACAAAAAAAATCGTATTAAGTTTAAAAAAATATAAATTTTTATTAGAACAACTAGTAGCTAGAGATTTTAAAGTAAAATACAAAAGAAGCATATTAGGCGTTTTATGGAGCATTCTTTATCCAGTCCTTATGATGAGTGTACTTGCAATTGTATTTTCAAATGTGTTTAAAATGTCAACAACTGGAGTAAACTATTTAGCTTATTTAATGATAGGCCTAACCTTCTTTAACTATTTTAGTGAAGCATCAAATTTAGCAATGAGTAGTGTAGTTGCAAACTTTTCATTAATAAATAAAGTTTACATACCAAAATATATCTTTCCTTTATCAAAATGTTTATTTGTCGGAATTAACTTCTTATTAACACTTATACCATTATATGGTGTTATACTTTTAACAGATACAGGATTAAACTGGTATCATTTACTTCTACCATACGCTTTTCTATGCCTATTCATATTCACGCTTGGAATGGGATTTCTACTATCAGCTATTTCTGTATTTATGCGGGATATGTTCTACATATATGGTATAGTTATTAGTATCTGGACTTACTTAACACCAATAATGTATGACATAAAAATAATTGGCAACGAAACATTAACATTTATAATGAAATTTAACCCACTTTACCAATTTATAAATTTTGCAAGAACAATAATTTTATACAATGAAATGCCAACAGCTGGTCAATTTGCCGGATGCGCAGTTGCCAGTATTTTAACTCTATTAATTGGCGCATTTGTCTTTAAGAAAAATCAAGACAAATTCATTTACTATGTTTAATGGAGGAACTATGAAAAAAGAAAATGAAAAAATAATGATTAGTATTGAAGACGTGTCAATGAGATTCAACTTAGGAATAGAAAAAGGTTTCTCTCTAAAGCAAGCTTTTATAAGCCTTTTTAAAAAAGATAAAAAAACGAAGAAAATTAATAATGATTTTTGGGCTTTGAAGCATATCGATTTTAAAATAAAAAAAGGTGAAGTAGTTGGTTTTATTGGAACAAATGGAGCAGGCAAGTCTACACTACTAAAAATCATTGCTGGTGTTATGAAACCGACCAAAGGAAAAGTTAAGTCATATGGTAATATTTGCCCAATGATTGAATTAGGAGCTGGATTTGATCCACAGCTTACTGCAAAAGAAAATATCTATTTAAATGGTGCAGTAATGGGCTATTCAAAAGAATTAATAGATTCTAAGTTTAATGAAATAGTAGAGTTCTCAGAATTACAAGACTTTATGGACGTTCCTGTTCAAAACTTTTCATCGGGTATGACAGCTAGATTAGCATTCTCAATAGCAACTATAGTAGAACCAGAAATATTAATTGTTGATGAAATACTATCTGTCGGTGACATTGCCTTTCAAGCAAAAAGTGAAAAGAAAATGATGAGCATGATTACAGGAGGAACAACAGTATTATTTGTATCGCATTCTATTGATCAAATTCAAAAAATGTGTGATAAAATAGTCTGGATAGACCACGGAGAAATCAAAAAAATAGGTGGTAAAGAAATATGTGATGAATATCTAACATATTTAGGATTGGAGAAGGAAAAGTAAAATGGATAATAAAGACATAAGAGCGTATAACATCTTAAGAAAGTATAAACTAGTATCACTAGTTAATGCGATGATAATATTTAAAGATTCAGGAATCAGTGGCATTAAGAGAAAATTAAATGAAAAAAAATTAAATAAGAAAAATAATACAATAGCTATTCCTGTTACAAAAAATGCAGGTAAAATTACCCAATTGAATTTTAAACCATATAAAATAAATATTGTTTTTAAAAGCAAAAAAATATATGAAAAAGCACATGAAAAATTTAATAAAAGAGATTTTAACATATTTATTTTAAATAACGATGACAAAATTGAAAAATGTCAAAATTTAACTTTCGAAGAATTTAAAATGCATTTTTTATCAAAAAGTTTTATCTTCGTAACAGATCAAAAAGAAAATGTGTCTTACTTTTTAAACTGCTATAATGTAACAATTGATGAATTAGAAGATTATCTAGAAAATATTAAAGACACAATAACTGAAATCAAATTATTATCAAACTATGAAAATAAGGGAAGTATAACAGCAAAAGCAGCTACATTCTTTAATTATCTAGGAACGAATTATTATTCGGGTGGTGCAGAAAGATATTTAGTAGACCTTAATGAAATTTGTGAAGAACTTGGCTATAACTTTGATATCTATCAAAATGCTGAAAAACCATTTTTTAAAAAATTCAGAAACATAAACGTTATTGGACTATACAATCCAACTACACCATTAAACTACAGCGAAAAATATCTAGATGAGCAGGTAGATTTATATAAAATAGCAACAGCGGGTAAAAGTCAGCTTCATATCTTATCAGCTTTCTACGAATGCTTTCCTCAAAAAATTACACCATCAATTGGTATAAGTCATGGAATTGCATGGGATAATCCATCTAATAAGAATCATAATGCAATTTCTTTTTGGAACTCTAAAAGAATGTTTATCGAGTCAGCAATGAATTGTGATAAGATGATATCAGTTGATACAAATACAGCAAATTGGTTTCAAACAATAGATTATGAACTAGGAAATCAAAAAATAAAAGTAATTCCAAATTATGTTAATACTAAAGAATTTAAAGAAGACAATAATTTTAAAAAGCCTGGAAAAATAGTTATAACTTATCCGAGAAGACTATATGAACCAAGAGGTATGTATCTTCTATTAGATATTGTTGATGACTTATTTAAAAAATATGACAATGTCGAAATCCATTTTGTTGGTAAAGGTTTCGATGAAGACGTTAACAAAATTAAAGCAAAAATGGCAAAATATCCAGATAGATTATTTTGCTATAGTAAAGAACCTGAAAAAATGCATGAGGTTTATAAAATGTCTGATATCTCCCTTGTTCCAACCTTATATAGTGAAGGAACAAGCTTATCTTGCCTAGAAGCACTATCTACTGGAAATATTGTAGTATGTACAAGAATCGGTGGTCTTACTGACTTAATCATAAATGGACTAAATGGTTATCTAGTTGAACCTGATAAAAACTCAGTGCTAGAAACTCTTGAAAATATTATCGATAATATTGATAAGCAAGGAAAAATAAGAAAAAATGCAGTTGAAACTGCTAAAGCATTTAACAAAGAAATTTGGAAAAATAGATGGAAAAAAGAATTACTATCATTTAATTTAAAAGGAAAATCAGAAAATATAGGTCTTGTAGAATTCTACGTTAAAGACGCAAGCAATTTATCAAAAGAAACACTAAAACTGATTAAAGAAGAGCTTCTTAATAAAAATCTTATCTATATTCGTAGTAGTAAAAAAATAAGTAAGGATACAATTTCTAATAGCATGCTGCAACTTGTAGATTATGATGAAGTTGTAGCAAGCAAAGCTATTAAAATTTATTTAGAAAAAGGATTAAAAATAAATAGGGAAGAAGAAATTATAGAAATATAGGAGGAAATATGAATATATTAGTTGTTTCAGATAACTTCTCAATGGGAGGTTTAGAAACACAAATAAAAACGTATTACAGCAATTTGCCCCAAAATTACAAAATGATTTTTTGCTTCGGCAATTACAAAGAAGATGTAGATTTGAAAAACGCACAAATATATACAGATTTTTCATTTTCATATGCAGATACAATAGAAAAGTTTTGCAATGATGTTGAAATGCTTGTAAAAATAATTAATGAAAATAAAATTGATGTTATACAAGTACACCCATATTATTGTTTTTTTGCTTCATTATTTGCAAGTCAATTAACAGGAGTTAAATTACTATATACATATCACGGCCAAGGAAGTTTTAACTTTTTAAAAACAATGATAAGTGGTCCAATATTTTATCACGCCTTTGAAAAAAATTGCGTAGCAAAACTTTTAACTGTAACTCAAAATGGCAAAAATTGTTTTGAAAGAATCGGATATAAAAACATCGAATTAATACCAAATCCAATAGATGAAAAGAAATTCCCTAAAGCAACTGTTGTAAACAACCATAAATGGGCTTTAATCTCTAGAATCAGTGACGACAAAATAGAAGAAATAAAAAAAATGATATTGAATATTGAAAAATTCGGTATTGATTCAGTTGATATTTATGGGGACGGCAATAAAGTTGAAGAATTAAAAAATTTTATATCCGAGGAAGAACTTAATTCAAAAATAAACTATATTGGATACTCAAATAATTTATATCAAACCGTAAATAATAAATATAACGGAATAATCGGCATCGGTAGAGTAGTATTAGAGTCGTTAATGATGGGATACCCAACAATATTAATAGGATATGGAAAAATAACTGGTTATATTAATAAAAAAATATATCTTGAAACAAAAGATTATAATTTTATCAACAACCATACAAACGCTTATAATGAAAAAATTCCATCCACATATGATAGAAACTTCTTAACAAATAATGTAAGAAAGAATTATTCTATTAACTCGATTATGAAAAAATATATAATGTGTTTAAACAATTGTGATAGCATAAAATCTCAGAATCTAGTTGATATGTATCATGAAATCGAAAAATTTAATAAAAATGATGATTTAAAAGATTGTTATTTTTATAAAGAAAGACTAATTTACAATTTGGTGAAAGAATATATTTACAAAAATAGTATATCGCCAGAAATAAACAATATTATTGTAAATACGGATACAACATACGATTTATACGATGTCATTATAAATAAATTAAGTAAAATGGAGGAAAAATAAAATGATAAAAGTAATGAGTATTTTTGGAACAAGACCTGAAGCAATTAAAATGGCTCCACTTGTAAAAGAATTAGAAAAAAGGGAAGAAATAGAAAGCATAGTTTGCGTAACAGCACAACACCGTGAAATGTTAGACCAAGTTCTTGAAACTTTTAAAATTCAGCCCGACTATGACTTAAACATTATGAAACAAGGGCAAACATTAGGTGACATAACAACAAGAGCATTAACAGGCTTAGAAAATGTCATTAAAGAATGCAAGCCAGATATTGTTTTGGTTCACGGCGACACAACAACAACTTTCGCTGGAGCCTTAGCTGCATTCTATAATCAAGTCGCAATTGGACACGTCGAAGCTGGCCTAAGAACATATGATAAATATAGCCCATTCCCAGAAGAAATGAATCGCCAAATGGTTGATTGCATGACTGATATGTATTTTGCACCAACCGAATTAAGTAAATCGAACTTATTAAAACAAAACATTGATGAATCTAAAATATATGTTACAGGTAACACAGCAATTGATGCTATGAGTACAACAGTTGATGAAAATTATACACACCCAGAACTTGAATGGATTAAGCCAAATGAAAGACTAATATTGTTAACAGCTCATAGAAGAGAAAATCTTGGTGAGCCTATGTACCATATATTTAGAGCTATTAAAAAAATAGTTGACGAATTTTCTGATGTAAAGGTTATTTATCCAATCCATTTAAACCCAAAAGTAAGAGATATTGCAAAAGAGGTATTTGCAGATTGTGATAGAGTAAAATTAATTGAACCACTTGAAGTATTTGATTTCCATAATTTTCAAAATAAAAGTTATATTATAATGACAGATAGTGGCGGTATACAAGAAGAAGCACCTAGTCTTGGCAAACCAGTATTAGTATTAAGAGATACTACCGAAAGACCAGAAGGCATTGCAGCTGGGACTCTAAAATTAGTTGGTACAGATGAAACTATAATTTATCAAGAAGCTAAAAAATTATTAACTGATAAAACAGAATATGAAAAAATGAGTAAAGCTAGCAACCCTT
Source organism: uncultured Bacilli bacterium (assembly GCA_934090735.1). GTDB lineage: Bacteria > Bacillota_I > Bacilli_A > RF39 > UBA660 > CAG-533. The sequence continues at coordinate 32,933 of CAKOJR010000003.1, read as the reverse complement.
ATGGTGATGGTCATGCAAGTGAATATATAGTTAATGCTATAATAGAAAGATTTAAAAATGAAAACTAAAAAGATTTTATTATACATATTAACTTTAATTCCAATGCTATTGATTTGCACGTTATTCTGGCTAACTAGACAATTTGCAAATCCAACCATTGAAGAAATAATGTTTTGTTTAACAACGCCAATATCCGGGACAGATTTTAATACAATACTTAAATTTATAATTATGGTAATCTTACCAGTTCTAATCTACACTTGCGCATTTTTCTTATTCTTCAAATTTTTAAAAGATGAGAAAAAACAAAAAATATATCGAATTCTTTTATTAATATTCGGAATTTGTGAAATCGTAGTTGCGTGTCTATATGCTCAAAAAAAACTTGATATTATCAATTACATAAAATCACAAAAGAATGATTCAACATTCATCAAAGAAAATTATGTTAAAGTTGATTATAATAAAATAAAAATACCTAAGAAGAAAAATAATCTTATTGTAATTTATCTTGAATCAATGGAATCAACATTTGCAGCTGTTGAAAAGGGTGGCCAGTACAAAAAGAACTATATTCCAAACTTAACAAAAATTGCTGAAAATAACACATCATTTTCAGACACTGACAAATTGGGTGGTGCTAGAGTTATCAATGGCTTAACATGGACAACAGCAGGACTATTAGCAACAACTGGCGGTATAAATATTAAAACCACAATTTCAAACGTTAATTCACTAACTTACACTTATTCAAACATATTAGCATTAGGAGACATATTAGATAAATCAGGATACAACATGATGTTTTCACTAGGATCAAATTCTACTTTTGGTGGTATTGGTAGCTACTTAAATGCCCATGGCAACTACACAATTCATGACTATGATTATTATAAAGAAAAAAATATGTTTGAATCTAAAGACGCCGTTGGATGGGGATTAACAGATCAAAAATTATATGATATAGCAAAAGATGAAATAACCACACTATCACAAGAAGATAAACCATTCTACTATTCATTAATGACAATTGACACCCACTCACCTGATGGACATTGTTCAAGCGACTGTCCTAATAAATGCGATGACTACTTCGGAACAATAGAATGTGCCGACAGAAGAGTTAATAATTTTATTAATTGGTTAGAAAAACAAGACTATTATAAAGACACAACGATAGTTATTCTTGGCGACCACTTATCAATGAGTTCAAGTGTAAAACTAGCTAATAATGAAAGACGTATTTATAATGCATTTATAAATCCAGTTATAAAAAAAGAGAACACAACAAACAGAATATTTACAAATATGGACATTTATCCAACAATTTTAGCAAGTCTAGGATATGAACTTCCTGATGATAAAATTGCTCTAGGAGTAAATTTATTTTCTGGCAAAAAAACTCTTGCAGAAGAATATGGTTTTAATGATTTTTACAATAATATGAGTGCAACATCATCATTCTATAAAAATTACATTTTAAAATAAGGTGAAATAAATACGTTTCACTTTTTTTTATATCTGAAATTTGATAGAATAAAAATAGAAAAAACAATTAGTTAAAAAAATATGAGGTTATATTATGAAAGAAAAATTATCAAAACTTATCAATGTATACAAAAAATATGGTTTTATCGGCTTTTGCAAAAAATTAAGAGCATATGTAATTGCAAACTATTTAGATAAAATAAGTTTTAAGGTTATATTAAATCCCAATAAATACCGCAAAGAAATAAAAGAAATGTTATCTGGTAAGTATGACAGAATAATTTTATGGAGAAGTAGTTTTGGCTATAATGTACCACTTTTTCAAAGACCGCAGCATATAGCAAATAATCTTAGTAAAAATAATTGTTTAGTGATTTATGAAGTAACAACAATGACTGATAAAGTAAAAATATTAAAAAAATTTCAAAATAACTTATATCTATTTAATTACAATAATATAAAATTAAACAAAATATTAGCCGAGGAACTAAACAAAATGGATATCCCAAAATATATTCAATTATATTCTACAGACTGGAAATTATCTGTTAAAAACATCGAAGATTACATAAATAACGGATATAAATTTATATATGAATACATAGATCATCTTTCTCCAGAACTTGCTGGGACAAAAAATCTGCCTCAAAATATTATTGAAAAATATGAATATGCAATGAATAATAAGAATGTCTACATTATAACAACAGCAGATGAATTAGCTAAGGACGTAAAAGAAAAAAGAGGTGAAGAAAATCTTGCTGTCTCATCAAACGGAGTAGATTATGAATTTTTTCAGCATTTCGAAGACTACAAAATAGAAGATGATATATTGCAAATTTTTAACAATGGCAAAATCAATGTTTGTTATTATGGCGCACTAGCAAAATGGTTTGACTATGAACTAATTAAAAAAATTGCTAAAACCCAAAAATATAATATTATATTATTCGGAATTAAATATGATGAAGCATTCGATGAAAATATAAATGGTGAAGAAAACATTTACTTCATGGGTCCAAGAGATTATAAAGTATTAAAATATTATGCAGAAAAGTGCGATATTTTAACAATTCCATTCATTTTAAATGATATAACAAAATCAACAAGCCCAGTAAAAATATTTGAATATATGGCTCTTCATAAGCCAATAGTAACTACAGATATGCAAGAATGTAGAAAATATAAATCTGTACTTATTGGAAAAAATCATGAAGACTTTATAAAATGCTTAGAAAAAGCTTATAAGATTAGAAATGATAAAGAATATATTAAACTACTAGACAAAGAAGCCAAAGAAAACGATTGGAAAGAAAAAGCCGAAGTTATCATTAATTTGATCAGAAAAGACGAAAAGTAGTTTAAATTAAATTAAATATCTGATACAATATTTACGTGATGTGAAAATGAAATATTATTTATACGACTTTGACGGAACTATCTATGACGGAGACTCATCGATAGATTTCTTCAAATTTTGTTTAAAAAAAGATAAATCAATGTATAAAATGCTACCAAAAATTTTTATTAAATTTATAGCATACAAATCAAAAAATATAACTGACACAGAATTGAAAGAATATATATTTTCATATCTAAAAAAATTTAAAAATATAGATTGTTTAGTTAACGAATTTTGGAAAATAAATAAAACAAAAATTAAAAGTTTTTATTTAGAAAAAAAACATGACAAAGATATTATAATATCTGCATCACCAGAATTTTTACTTAAACGGACGTGTAATGAATTAGGCGTAAAAGATTTAATAGCGTCAGACGTAAATAAAAAAACTGGAAAGTTTAATAAACCTAATAATAGAGGCGAAGAAAAAGTAAAGGCTTTTTACGAAAAATACCCTAACGCTAAAATACTAGAAATGTATAGTGACAGCACGCATGATAAACCATTACTGGACATAGCTGAAAAAAGTTACTTTATAAAAAAAGACAAAATCTTTGACTATGAAACATATAAACCAAATATAATAAAAAGATTTTGGAATTGGGGATGGGGAATCTATCATAAAAATGAAGAACTTTGGAATTATCTAATCGTTGGCGGATTAACAACAGTCGTGTCGGTTGGCTCATATGCTATCTTTTCTAAAACATTAAAAATTAATTATTTAATATCAAATATCTTATCTTGGGGGCTATCAGTAATATTTGCTTATTTTACAAATAGATGGTTTGTCTTCCATAGTAAAAATAAAAATAAAATTAACGAATTTTTAAAATTTGTTGGTTCTAGAGTATTAACACTACTACTAGATTCCGGGCTTATGGTACTAGGTGTAGAATATTTAAAAATAGACGATCTGTTGACTAAAATACTAGTTCAAATTATAATAGTAATATCAAACTATATAATAAGTAAACTTATCGTATTTAAGAAGGAGAAGTAAAATGAAAAAGAAATTTATAGGTTTTTATAGAGACTGTGATCTATTAACAATGACAGGAACTTGCATGGCATTATTAGGATGTGTATTTGCAATAAATGGTAATAAATTAATACCAATATTCCTTTTAATATTATCAGGAATTTGCGACGGTTTTGATGGGAAATTAGCAAGAAGACACAAATCAACAGAAGAACAAAGCACATATGGAGTACAACTAGATTCACTATCAGATTTAATCGCTTTCGGTGTATTTCCACTAGTATTAACTGTAAGTGCACTTCCCAAAAATTGCTATTACGCATGGATTGCTATTATCTTTTATTCAATCTGTGGAATGATAAGATTAGCATACTTTAACACATTAGATATTTGCGGAAAAAGTGAAAAAGGCTATTTTATTGGTGCCCCAATCACAACCATATCCATAATTTATCCAATTGTATATTTAATTTGTTTCTATTTTAAATTTGCTCATTTTGATATTGTTGCAACAATTTTCTTTATTCTTGTTGGTCTATCATTTATCTATAGAATGAGAATTAAAAAATTAGATGACAAAGGAAAAATTGTTCTTTCAATATTAGGTGTTTGTCTAATAATTGCTGTTTTAGTAAAAGTTATATTCTTTAGATGAAAAGTTTAATAAAAAAACAATTTGTTAAGTATTGCTTTTTTGGGACAATCGCTGGTTTAATAGAAATTGTTTTATTTACAGTTCTGTATAACTATGCAAAGCTACCTCTATTCGTTTCTAACACCCTCGCATTTATTATTTCCGTATTATTTTCTTATTATGTAAATAGTAAATACGTTTTCAAAAGAACATTTTTAACAAAAAGAAAAGCAATAAAACAATTTAATATTTTTATCTTATCTAGAATAGCAGGAATATTTTTTGATAGTTCAATATTGTATTTTTGCATTCACTTTATAAGATTGCCAAATCTAATTGCAAAAACAATATCTTGCACATCAACAGCACTTATTAATTATTTAATTGGTAAACACATCTTTAAAGCCTAACAAGGCTTTTTTCATATAGAAAATTAAAATAAAAAAAGGAAATGGAGCCTCTTCTTACAACAATAACTAATAGAGGAGGTAAAAATGATTACATTAAAAAATATCAATAAATCATATAATAATACCAAAGTATTAAAAAATATCAATCTAACTTTGCCTGATAAAGGATTAATTTGTGTGCTAGGTGCATCTGGTTCTGGAAAAAGTACACTACTAAATATTATTGGTAAAATTGAAGTTCCAGATAAAGGAGAAGTGTATTTTTACGATAAAAACATAAAAGATATAAAAAGTGAAACCTATCATACAAACTATGTAAGTTTCATATATCAAAATTATAATCTTATAGATGCTCTTAGTATAAAAGAAAATCTAAATTTAATTACAAAAAATAATGAGTGGATAATTAACAAACTAGGCTTATCAAAAATTAAAAATACTAAAACAAATAAAATAAGTGGCGGTGAGAAACAAAGAACAGCAATCGCTAGAAGTATTTTATCTGATTCAATAGTTTATCTAGCAGATGAACCAACAGGTGCTATAGACACGGCTAATAGTATTAAAATTATGCAAATATTAAAAGAATTATCAAAAGAAAAATTAGTTTTAATAATCACCCATAATGAAGCCCTAGCTAATACTTATGCAGATGAAATCATTTATTTAAAAGATGGGACTATAAATAAAAGAAAAGTTACTAAAGAATGTAATGTCCATAAAAAAATTTCTAAAAATAAAAGAAAGTTAAGTTTTAAAGACATTTTCAAAATATCTATAGGTTACTTAAAAGAACAAAAAATAAGAAATATTCTCACAGTATTAGCAACTACAATAGGCCTAACCAGTTTAACTTTAGTATTAGGAATAAATAACGGTCTAAATGAAGAAATAAAGAGTTTGGAAAAAGACGCCTTATTTTCGTATCCAATTATAATACCAAAAGAAAAACTTACGTTTAATATGAACTTAAATAATACATATCATAAAAGTGAAATAGGGATTACTTCTGATTATACCCTCATAAAAAATAAAATAGATGATAACCTTCTAGAAATTATTAAAAATATTGATGATGTATACATAACTTACTACCGCAAAACCAAAGAACAAAAATTTCTGGAAAATTCGTACATCATTCCGAGTGAAAATTATTTTTCAATAATAAAAGGAAAAATGCCGCAAGCAAAAAATGAAATAGTAATTCTATTAAATAATGAAAACTCTATAAGTGAATCTTTGAAAGATTATTTAAGTCTTGATAAAATGACTTATGATGAAATACTAAATAAGACAATAAAGGTAGAAAATAATATTTTAAAAATTGTTGGTATTGTAAACAGTACAAATGGTTACTTTTCTGCTTTAAGTGGAATACTTTATAATAATAATCTTCTTTCTGGAGAAATAACAGATATTCACATTTATCCACAAAATTTCAAAGCCAAAGAAAAACTAAAAAGAGAACTTAAAAATTATAATTTAATTGATGATGCCTCTTCTGCTCTGGAGATTACTAAAACCTTGATACACACAATAACCATAACATTAACTATATTTAGTATTATATCTTTAATAGTGTCAATTATCCTAATTATAACTGTTACTTACATAAACGTATTGGAAAAAAATAAAGATATTGGTATATATAAAACTCTTGGAATATCAAAAAAACAAATTAAAAAAATATTTTTAACCCAAAACTACGCTCTTGGCATCATAAGTAGTATATTATCAATTTTAATTGTATTTTTAACAAGTTTAAAAATAAATAACATAGTTAGTACTAAAATATCTGTAAACAATCTTGTAAAAATAAATTTTGAAATTACCTTAACTATAATTTTAATTAGTCTATTTATTACAAAATTAGCATCAACCATTCCAATAAACATAGCAATAAAGAAAAAAATAATTGACAATTTACATAATAATTAAAAATAATACCAAACTAAATCTAGAAAGAGGTATTATGGAAACAAATGAATTATTAAATTATGTATACGAAAATGCTAAAATGGGCAAAGAAAGTTGTGATACTTTATTAAAAGAATTAGATGGCAAGGAAAATAAAATTATAGATGCTGTAGAAGATATTTTAAAAGACTATAAAGATTTTGAAATAAAAGCTAAAAATATGTTAAATGAAGATGACACAGTTGAGCCAAATATGTTTGCAAGGATAAGTGCAAGTATGGGAATCAAAATGAAAACTAAAACAGACAATAGCGACACAAATATTGCAGACATGCTAATACAAGGGCTTACAATGGGAGAACTAGAAATATCTAAAAAAATTGAAAATTCCAAAAAAAGTGCTAGTAAAGAATCATATAACTTAGCATGTGATTTTAAAAAATTTCAAAAAAATGCAATTGTCAAACTAAAAAGGTTTTTATAGCGTAAAATTAAGTAAAATGGAATTCAAGATGCATTAAATTATGCTATAATCTACCTAGGTGATAACAATGATAGTTCCAGTAGGAGTAAGTAAAAGACATGTTCACATATCAAGAGAGGTCGCTTTAATTTTGTTTGGCAGTGATGAACTACCTGTAAGAAATGAGCTTAAGCAACCCGGCCAATATGCGAGCACAAAAACAGTTAATTTAAAATGGGGAGATAACATAATTGAGCACGTAAGAGTTTGTGGCCCAGTTAGAAAATATAATCAAATAGAATTATCTAAAGATGACGCTAATTATTTGGGCATTAATCCACCATCAAGAAAAAGTGGTGATTTAAAAGATTCTTCTCCGATTATCATTTTTACAGAAGAAGCTGAAATAAAATTAAAAAAAGGAGCTATTTTAGCTCAAAGACATGTTCATATGGGAGAAAAAGAAGCTTTAGAATTAGGATTCGTAAATGACGAAGTAGTTAATGTCTACAAAGATAATAAATTTCTTTTTGATGCACATATAAAAATAGAACCAATATCATTTACGGAATTACATATTGACACAACTGAAGAAATAATATATGATTTACACCAAGACAGTGAAGTGGAAATAAGAAAATGTGGAAAATAGGTAATGTAGAAATTAAAAATCAAGTAGTCCTAGCTCCAATGGCTGGAATCTCAAATACAGCATACAGGCAAATTATTAAAGAAATGGGTGCAGGTCTAATATATGCAGAAATGGTTAGCGATAAAGCTATTTGCTATGGTTCTGAAAGAACATATGAACTTTTAAAAATGAAAGATAGTGAGCGTCCTATAGCTCAGCAAATATTTGGCAGTGACTTAGAATCTTTTGTTGAAGCTGCAAAAAAAATAGAAGATTATATGCATCCCGATATAATTGATATAAATATGGGTTGCCCAGTACCTAAAGTAGCTATAAAAAATCAAGCAGGCAGTGCCCTTTTAAAAAATCCGGCTAAAATAAAGGAAATAGTGTCAGCAGTAGTAAACGCTGTAAATGTTCCAGTAACAGTTAAAATTAGAAGTGGCTGGGATGAAAATAACATAAATGCTGTAGAAGTTGCAAAATGCATTGAAGAAGCAGGTGCAAGCGCAATAACGATTCATGGTAGAACTAGAAGTCAAGGTTATAGCGGACATGCAGATTGGTCGATCATAAAAAAGGTCAAAGAAGCAGTAAATATCCCAGTTATCGGCAACGGTGACATTAAAACCTGTTTCGATGCCAAAAAAATGCTTGATGAAACGGGCTGTGACGCAGTAATGATAGGTAGAGGAGTCCTCGGTAATCCATGGTTGATTAAAGAATGCGTCGAATATTTAGAAAATGGTAGTTTACCGGAACCAGTTTCAAGCACAGAAAAAATTGAAATGCTAAAAAGACATTATAAGCTTTTGCTTGAGAGTACTAATGAACGCGCTGCTATTTTAGAAATACGAATGCACGCATTATGGTACATTAAAGGCTTGCCAAATAGTAGCACAATAAAAGATCAAATTTGTAAGACAAAAACCAGCACTGAAATATTTGCAGTTTTAGATAATTATTTAAAAGAATTAAAAAATATTTAATTTGCAATAATAACAAACTTATATTATAATTGAGATAAGATAAGAGGTAGAGTTATGGATAAAGAAATTAAAAAGAATACAAAGCCAGCTAAAAGAACTAATTCAAAAAAAGCAGATGAATTAAAGAAAGAAACTGCTAAAACTATATCACAAATTAAAAAAGATGCTGAAAAAACTAAAAAAACTGTTGTTAAAAAAACAGATACTGCCAAAAGAAAAGCAGCTGTGAAAGTAAAGAAAGCTGAAATTGAAACTAAAATAAAATTCGCAAAAACAAAAAGAAACGTTAACAAAAAAATTAACGCAGTAAAAGAAGATATTGATGATATTAAAGACCAATCATTAAATAAATTAAATGAAATAAAAGAAGAAGCAAAAAAAGAAATTAACGAAACTATTGAAGAGAAACTAGATGTTCAAAGATGCAAATATTGTCATAAGTATTTTGACAAAGGGCTTACTGTTTGCCCACACTGCCGTAAAAATCAACAAATAAACACAGTAGGATTAATTACATCTACTTTAATTATATTGTTTGCCGTTTTATTACTTTTTACATATTTTTATATTAATAAAGAGGCCAATAAAGTAACCCCAGAAGAGTACAAAAGCACATGCGTTCTTGTATCATACGAAGATCTTATTAGATCTCCTAAAACTACTTTAAATAAAGCCGTTAAATTAATAGGCAAAGTTGTAAAAGTTGAAGGCCATGATAATGGAATAACTGGAAATACTATGACAATAACTCTAAATATAAATTTATTTGATACAGGTACAGAGCAACTTGTTAAAGTAATATTTACAGATAAAAATTATTCACAAGGATTCCTAAAAGATGACCTTATTGAAGTATATGGAATGTATACTGAAATTAATGGTAACATGCCAACGATAATAGCTGAATATATTGACTTTGGAAACTAATAGCAACTTTCAAAAAGTTGTTATTTTTGTCTTGACTTTTACAAACAATTGTACTAACATAGAAAATGCCAAAAAGGTTATTAATATTTAACTGGAAAAAGAGCAAACTAAAATTATAAAGGTGATAATATGGATAAAATAATTGTAAAAGGTGCAAGAGAAAATAACTTAAAAAACATAAATATAGAACTACCAAAAAATAAATTAATTGTCATGACTGGTGTATCAGGTTCAGGAAAATCAAGTCTAGCTTTTGATACAATATATGCCGAAGGTGAAAGAAGATACATTGAATCTTTAAATGCTTATGCAAGACAATTTCTAGGCAACTCTGAAAAGCCAGACGTTGATTCAATCGAAGGATTAAGCCCAAGTATTTCTATAGATCAAAAAACAACAAATAATAACCCTCGTAGTACAGTCGGAACAGTTACTGAAATCTATGATTACCTAAGACTACTATTTGCTAGAATAGGAACCCCTTATTGCCCAATTCATCATAAGCCAATTAAAAGTAAAAGCATTGATGAAATGACAACAAAAGTTTTAGAATTAGGAGAGGGTACAAAAATTGAAATTTTTTCTCCAGTAGTTCATGGTGAAAAAGGTACTCATCAAGATTTATTAGATGACTTAAGAAAAAAAGGTTTTACAAGAGTAAGAGTCAATGACAAAATGTATGATTTATCAGATGAAATAGTTCTTGAAAAAAATAAAAAAGATAACATATATGTAGTAGTGGACCGCATCGTTGTAGATAATGAAGAAAGAGGAAGAATTTTCGAAGCAATCGAAACAAGTACCAAGTTAGCAGAAGGGAAAGTACTAATTAATATTATAGGTGGCGAAGAAATTCTAATGAGTGAGCACTACGCCTGCCCAGAATGCAATTTTTCGCTGCCAGAACTAGAGCCAAGATTATTTTCTTTCAACGCTCCTTATGGAGCTTGCCCAGATTGTAAAGGATTAGGCTTTAAACAACATATAAGTTTAGATTTACTTATCCCTGATAAAAATAAAAGTATTTTAGAAGGTGGAATAAAAGGATTTAGCGTAGACCAAAATATGGCGCTTACTCAGCTAGAAACAGTTTGTGATTATTATGGAATAGATCTAACAAAAAAAATAAAAGACCTAACAAAAAAAGAATTGGATATAATTTTATATGGTTCAAATAAAGTATTAGATCTAGAATATATAAGTAAGAATGGAAATAGAAGGCAAACGAAAGAATCATATGAAGGAATCGTAAATAACCTTGAAAGAAGATATATTGAAACAAATAGTACATGGATTCGTGAATGGATTGGAACCTTTATGGCCAATCAAGATTGTCCAACATGTAAAGGAGCTAGATTAAGTGAAAATGTTTTAGCAGTTAAAATTGGCGATAAAAATATCTATGAAGTTTGCCTTATGAGCATCAAAGAATTAATTCCATTTTTCACAAATTTAAAATTAAACGAAAGTCAAAAACAAATAAGTGAACTTATCATAAAAGAAATTCTTAATAGACTAACTTTCCTAGATAATGTTGGTTTAAGTTATTTAACACTAGCAAGAGAAGCCAGCACGCTATCAGGAGGCGAAAGTCAAAGAATTAGATTAGCAACCCAAATAGGAAGCAAACTTACAGGGGTTCTTTACGTACTAGATGAACCGAGTATCGGCCTTCATCAAAAAGATAATGACAGGTTAATAAACTCTTTAAAAGAAATGCGCGATTTAGGAAATACTTTAATTGTGGTTGAACACGATGAAGATACTATGAGAGCAGCTGACTATTTGGTTGATATCGGTCCAGGCCCGGGTGACTTAGGTGGAAAAGTAATGGCTTACGGTACACCTGAAGAAGTCATGAAAAATCCAGATAGTTTAACTGGAAAATACCTAACAGGCGAATTAAAAATAGACGTGCCTAAAAAAAGAAGAAAAGGTAATGGCAAATTTATTGAAATAAAAGGTGCTAAGGAAAATAACCTCAAAAATATAAATGTCAAATTTCCACTAGGAACATTCACTTTAGTGACCGGAGTATCTGGTTCGGGTAAAAGTACTTTAGTCAATCAAATTCTACTTAATGCACTAAGAAGCAAAGTATATGGAACAATGGTAATTCCGGGAAAACATAAATCAATAAAAGGACTAGATGAAATAGACAAAGTCGTAAATATTTCACAAGAACCAATTGGTAGAACTCCAAGAAGTAACCCAGCTACATATGTAGGAGTCTTTGATGATATAAGAGATCTTTATGCAAATATGAAAGAAGCTAAAATGAAAGGCTATGATAAAGGAAGATTCTCATTTAACGTTAAAGGTGGAAGATGTGAAGCATGTTGGGGTGATGGTGTTAAGAAAATAGAAATGCATTTCTTACCAGACGTTTATGTACCTTGTGATGTTTGTCATGGAACTAGGTACAACAGTGAAACCCTAGAAGTTAAATTCAAAGGTAAAAATATTGCTGAAGTATTAGATATGAGAGTAAGTGAAGCTATCGAATTCTTTGATTCTGTTCCTAAAATCAAAAACAAACTCCAAATCATGATGGACGTTGGACTTTCATACATTAAACTTGGTCAAAGTGCTCCAACTCTATCAGGTGGTGAAGCTGGCAGAGTAAAACTTGCAAAAGAATTACAAAAAAAGCCAACAGGTAAAAGTATCTTTATCTTAGATGAACCAACCACTGGCCTACATACAGACGATATTAAAAAGTTATTAATAATTCTCGAAAGAATAGTAGATAATGGCGATACTGTAATAGTAATTGAACACAATCTTGACGTTATAAAATGTGCTGATTACATTATCGACTTAGGACCAGATGGTGGCGATGGCGGCGGAAATATCGTAGCTACTGGTACACCAGAGGAAGTTATTAAAGTAAAGGAATCATACACAGGACAGTATCTAAAACCTAAATTAAAATGTTAATAAAATGTTAATAAACAATCAAAAGATATAAAATAATCAGAAAATTTTATATAATAATAATAGGTGATTTTAATGAATATTTATAGTGAACAGAAAGACTTAAAATGGAACATAATTGAGTGGAGCATAACACTAGTATTAGATGCGTTGGTACTTATGCTAGCATCAAGTATTTTTAAAGGATTCTACATTGAATCATTCTGGTATGCCATTATTACATGCATCGTTATAATGCTCTTAAACATAACTGTAAAACCATTTTTAAAAATGTTAGCACTACCAATAACAATGATATCTCTCGGCTTATTTTATCCATTTATAAACGTCATAATTTTAAAACTAGCAAGTTTAATTATGGGAAGCCACTTTATTGTTGAAGGCTGGATTATTCCATTTTTTATATCATTATTCATATCATTTATGACAATAATGCTAGACACACTAATCACGAAAAGGATTGTTAACAGATGAATCCGGTAATAGTAACATTAGGAAAATTTGAACTTAGATGGTATTCTGTTTTGATTTTAATCGGGGTGCTTATTGCTATATTCCTAATTGAAAAAGAAGCGAAAAGATTTGGTGTCAACAAAGAATTTATCTTTAATATGTTATTTTGGGGAATAGTATTTGGCTTTATTGGAGCAAGATTATATTACGTACTCTTCGAATGGAGCTACTATAGTTCACATATATCAGAAATCTTTAAAATTTGGGAAGGTGGCCTTGCTATTCATGGTGGAATAATTGCTGCACTTTTAACTATAGTTATCTATACAAAAAAATACAGGGTAAGGACTATAAGATATTTAGACTTTATATGTGTACCAGTGCTATTAGCACAGGCTATTGGTAGATGGGGAAACTTTTTTAATAGTGAAGCCCATGGAGTTGCAACCACGTATGAGCATTTAAAATCACTAAAAATTCCAGAATTTATAATTAATGGAATGCACATTGATGGCGTATATTACACACCAACATTTCTATATGAATCAATTGCATGTTTAGTATTATTCATCATTCTTCTTTTCATAAGAAGAAGCAAATACACTAAAGTCGGAACTCTTTCAGCATTTTATCTCATCGGATACGGAATAATTCGTTTCTTTATAGAAGTAAGCAGAACAGACGCTTTAATGATAGGCGCATTTAAAATAGCTCAAATTGTAAGTGTAATTATGATTATCGTAGGTATAGTAATACTAATGATAAATGCTAGAAAAAGCAAATTTGAAGATTTATATAATGATGAAAACAATATAGAAAAAGTAAGATTTTAGGTGATAACATGTATGACTGCATAATCATTGGCTTAGGTCCGGCAGGAATAAATGCCAGTATCTACGCCAAAAGAAGTAACTTAAACACACTTGTAATTGAAAAAAACATGCCAGGCGGAACACTACACAATATTAAGGAAGTAGATAACTATCTTGGATATGAACATATTACAGGAAGTGAACTAGCCAAACAGTTTTATAAACAATTTAAAGAGCAAAAGATAAAACAAGTATCAGACGAAGTTCTAGAAATAAATGATGGCGCGCCTTACAAAGAAGTAATAACAAAAAGCGAAAGATACGAAGCAAAAACCGTAATAATTTGTACAGGACGAGGAGCTAAAAAATTAAATCTTAAAAATGAAGATTTACCGGGAGTAAGCACCTGCGTATTATGTGATGGAGCATTATATAAAGATAAAATAGTAGCTCTTTATGGAAATAAACCGGCTGTACTAGAAGAAGCAATTTATTTAAGCGGTCTAGCAAAAAAATTATATTTAATAATAAATAATGATAAGCTCCTAGGACCAGATAATTTAGTTGGTGAAGTAATTAATAAAGAAAATATTGAAATAATTAAAAATGAAAAAATAGTAGCTATTAATGGTGAACTAAAAATCAAAGAAATAGAACTTACTAATCAAAAACTTGAAATAGATGGACTATTTATAAACAACGAATATGGCCCTCTTACGGATTTCTGCAAAAATCTAAATATAACAGATGAAAAAGGATATATAATCGTTGACGAAAAAGGATGCACAAATATCCCAGGAATTTTTGCCTGCGGGGACTCAACGAAAAAAGAAATATACCAAATAATAACTGCCGCAAGTGAAGGAGCAACATGTGCAATCAGCGCCTACAAATATATAAAAGGAATTAAATAGTCCCATAAAAACAAATAAAAACTAGACAAAACGCCTTAAAAGTGTTATATTACATGTAGACACGCAGGTGTTTTTATTTTGAAACAAAAAAGGAGCCGTAAATGGAAAAGAAAAAAGAAGAAAAAAAATTAACTTCAGTTAAGAAAACAAAAGAACAAAAAGGGAAAGAAAAAAACATTACGAAAGTTAAGAAACAAACTGCCAAAGAAAAAACTAAAAAAGAAACAAAAGTAAAAACACCAAAGAAAACTTATGGTGAAGAAGTAAAAGCAGAACTTAAAAAAGTAAAATGGCCAACAAAACAAGAAATGGCAAAATATAGTATAGCCGTATTTATCTTCATTATCTTATTTGGTCTATACTTCTATGGACTCGATGCTTTCTTCGCATGGATAACATCTTTAGTGAAAGGATTATAATATGGAAAAAGAATGGTATGTAGTAAATACTTATAGTGGACACGAATCCAAAGTTAAAGAAAAATTAGAAATGCGTGCAGAATCTATGGGATTCCAAGATAACATTTTTAGAATTATTATCCCAGAAGAAACTGTAAAAGAACAACAAAAAGACGGAAGTTTCAAAGAAAAAAAGAAAAAAATGTTCCCTGGTTATATTCTTGTTGAAATGATTATGACTGACGAAGCATGGTACATCGTAAGAAATACTCCAGGTGTAACTGGATTTATCGGTTCAAGTGGAAAAGGCGCTAAACCAACACCATTAAAACCACAAGAAATTGATCGTATCCTTGCTAACATGGGTATGACAAGGATGGATGTAGATAAAGAACTTACCGTTGGAACTAAAGTATCAATCGTTGATGGCCCATTCAAAGGTATGGAAGGCGTTATTAACTCACTAGATTTAGAAAACAGTAGATTAACAGTTCTAATCGACTTATTCGGACAAGAAACTCCAGTAGAAGTAGAACTATTCCAAGTAACAGCAATCAACTAAAATTGCTGTTTTTTTAAAATACTTGAAATTAACTAATAATTGTGTTATTATCTTAACTGCAGTTATATATTTTTACTGGTGACTGCATATAGTGGCAGGGAATGCGGATTGCCCAGACCACTAAGCGAAAATATGAAAGGATGTGTTTTTCGTGGCAAAAGAAGTCGTAAAAAGAATTAAATTACAAATTCCTGCTGGTAAAGCTACACCTGCTCCTCCTGTTGGAACAGTTTTAGGACCTGCTGGAATTAACTTACAAGATTTTTGTACAAAATTTAATGATGCATCTAGAGACAAAATGGGAGACGTTTTACCCGTTGAAATCTCAATTTATGATGATCGTTCATTTGATTTCGTACTAAAAACTCCACCAGCTGCTTTCTTACTTAAAAAGGTTGCTGGAATTACAAAAGCTTCTAAGAAAGGTGCTAATGAAATCGTAGCAACTATCTCTAAAGAAGACCTTCGTAAAATTGCAGAAACAAAAATGCCTGATTTAAATGCATATACTATTGAAGATGCAATGAAAATCATCGAAGGAACTGCACGTAACATGGGAATTGCTGTTAAAGGTGTTAATGACACTGAATTAGCTGAACAAGCAAAAGAAGCAGCAATTGAAGAACGTGAAGAAGCAAAACGTGAAGCAGAACTTGAAAAATTGGAAGAATCTGCCGCAAATGCCAACGCTGAAGTAGAAGTAATCGGCGAAAGCAATAAAGAAGAAGAATAATTTATCCGCAAATCTACCACGATTGGAGGGAAAATAAATGAGAAAACTAGGAAAAAAATACGTGGAAGCTTCTAACAAAGTCGAAAAGAATAAAGCTTACGGCGTTGAAGAAGCAGTAAAATTAGTAAAAGAAACAAGTATTACTAAGTTTGATAGTTCTGTTGAAGTTGCAATGAACCTTAACATTGATACTAAAAAATCTGATCAACAATTAAGAGGTTCTATCGTATTACCAAACGGTACTGGTAAATCTAAAAAGATTTTAGTACTAGCTAAAGGTGCAGCAGCTGCTGAAGCAAAAGAAGCAGGAGCTGACTTCGTTGGTGACACTGATTTAATCGACAAAATCGCTAATGAAAATTGGTTCGATTATGATACAATCGTAGCAACTCCAGAAATGATGCCTGCATTAGGTAAAATTGGTAAGGTTTTAGGACCTAAAGGCTTAATGCCAAACCCTAAAACTGGAACAGTTACAACTACTCCAGCAAAAACTATTACTGATATTAAAAAAGGTATGGTTGAATACCGTGCAGACTCTTTAGGAAATGTACATGGTATCATTGGTAAAGTATCATTTGATGAAAAAGCTTTATCAGAAAACTTAACATATTTCATTAACACAATTATCAAATCAAAACCTACAACTGTAAAAGGAAAATTCGTTAAGAGTATTTCTATTTGTACAACAATGGGTCCTGGAATTAAAATTGATTTAAATTCTTTTGACAAATAATTGTTAATGTAATATAATAAATTCGTTAAAAAAACTTTTTGCCGTAGACAGTAGGGGCAAATGCTTAATAATCCTACCGAGGAAAGTTAAATCTAAACTCTGATTGCTTTCCGTATGGAAAGTTTTTTTATAAAAAATATAAAGGAGGAAAATATGGCAAGTGAAAAAAATCTTAACTTAAAAAAAGAAATAGTTAACGAGATAACAGAAAAGTTTAAAAATTCTGAATCAGTAGTATTATTTTCATACCAAGGTTTAACAGTTAGCGACCTATCTGAACTTCGTAAAAACCTTAAAGATGCTGATGGTGAAATTAAAGTTTACAAAAACACTTTAGTTAAACGTGCTGCAGATGAACTTAATCTAGATTTAGACACTTACTTAGAAGGACCAAACGCTATCCTATTTGGTGAAAAATTACTTGAACCAATTAAGGTACTTAGCAACTTTGGTAAAGATCATAAGAACGTTAATATTATTTCTGGTGTAATCGACGGTAAAGTAGTTGACCAAAGCGTAATTAACGAATATGCATCTATTCCATCTATGGAAGGCTTACTTACAATGCTTGCAGGTGGTATGATAGAACACGTAAAAAATCTATCTATAGCATTAAACTTATATGCTGAAGCAAAAGAAGAAAAGTAGAAAAGAAAGGAAATGATTGAAAATGGCAAAATTAAACAAAGAAGATTTTATTAGTGCTTTAAAAGAAATGACTATTCTTGAAGTTAAAGAATTAGTTGACGCTATGAAGGAGGAATTTGGTGTAGACCCATCAGCTGTTGCTGTTGCTGCTGCTCCTGCTGCTGCTGCAGAAGAAGGCCCTTCAACAAAGACTGTTGTATTAAAAGAAGCTGGAGCTACTAAAATTGCTGTAATTAAAGCTATCCGTGAAATCACTGGTTTAGGATTAGTTGAAGCTAAAGCTTTAGCTGACAATGGTGGAAACATCAAAGAAAACATTTCAAGTGACGAAGCTAATGAAATCAAAGCTAAATTAGAAGAAGCTGGAGCTACTATCGAACTAGCTTAATTAAAACCTCATTTGAGGTTTTTTTCTTGGCAAAAAATAAAAAATATACTATAATTAAAAACAAGAGGTAGATATTTATGAAACTAAACAATAAAGGCTGGGGCTTTAGAGCAATGTTCTTTCTTATGGGAATCTTATTTTGCTTTTTCCTAGTAGCAATATACCTAATATATCATTTCTATGATAGCTTTGATAACAAATACCCATCTGGAAATTATACGGAGGTAGGAAGATGAAAAAAATACTATATGTTTGGATAACAATTGCCGTAATTATGGTAGGTGGTTTAACATTTATTGGTATTAAAATTAAAAATCAAAATGCTCCATACACAGAAATAGAAAAAGAATTAGTTGTTGCTGCTCAAAGTTACATGGGCCAATATATAAACGAAATGCCATCAAGTCAAACAACTGTAAGCTATAAAAAACTATTAGAAGCAGAACTTATTAAAGAAAATGAACATAAATGTGATGGATACGTATTCATAAAAAGAAATATTGCAACATTTGATTACAAAGCATATATTAAATGCGATAAATATACAACAAGAAATTTCGATGAAAGTAAGGTAGAAAAATGAAAAAAATCATCTTGTTATTTGCTTGCATATTATTTATTACTGCTTGCACCCAAAAAGAACAAAACACATTTGCAAAAGACTTTAAATTAGAAAATGAAATCATTGACGAAGTTAATTTAGAAAGTCTAGAAAAAGTGTCAAGTGATACTGGAATTATCTTTGTTGCTAGTAAAGATAATATTAATGAAGCCCAAATATTTTTAGAATCACTCGAAAAAAAATCTATTAATAAAGCATATTATCTTAAAGTAGATGATTCAAACAAAGAAGAGGTTTTAAAAAATTTTGAAGTAACAAACATGCCAATTATCATCGCATATCAAAATGGCAAAAAAATAACCACGCTAACCGAAATAACTAAAGATAGCCTTACCACATTAATAGATGAAATCTATCCTCAAACATGTACAGATAGATGCTAAAGTTACTATCCTGTAACTTTTTTTCTTGACAAAAATATAATATAAATGTATTATTGTATTAGTTAAGTAATACAATTAGAAGGAGAAATCATGGATGCAGTTTTTAATAATTCAGTACCCATTTATTTACAAATAGTAAATGAAATAAAAAAACAAATAATTTCTGGAAAACTAACTCCCGGTGCGCGTATTCCATCAGTTCGTGAGCTTGCTTTAACTTACAAAGTTAACCCAAACACTATGCAAAAAGCACTAATTGAATTAGAAGAAGAAGGACTAATTAAGACAGAAAGAACAAATGGAAAATTTGTTACTGAAGATGCAAAAATAATAAATAAAATAAAAAATGAATATGCAGATAGCTTAACCAAAAACTACTTATCCGAAATGATTTCCTTAGGTATTACTAAACAAGAAATAAAGGAAAGGATAAAATAAAAATGGAATTACTTGAAATAAAAAAACTCTATAAAAATTATGGAGAAAAAAAAGTACTTAAAAATATTAACTTAACAGTTCCACGTGGCAAAATAATTGGATTGTTAGGAAAAAATGGAACTGGTAAAACAACTTTAATTAAATTAATTAACGGGCTTCTTACACCAACTGAAGGCGAAATAATCTTTGAAGGAGAAAAAATAGGCCCACAAAGCAAACTTAAAATAGCTTACTTACCAGAAAGAACATACCTTGATAAAAGTATGACTATCAAAGAAACTTTAAACTTTTTTAAAGAATTCTACACTAACTTCGACATTACCAAAGCCAAAGACTTACTAAATAAATTAGACTTAGACGAAAATCAAAAAATAATAAAAATGAGTAAAGGTATGCAAGAAAAAGTTCAACTAGTTCTAGTTATGAGTAGAAAAGCAGACCTATACATTCTAGATGAACCACTAGGCGGCGTAGATCCCGCTACAAGAGATTACATTCTTGATACTATCCTAACGAACTTTAACGAAGGAGCAAGCATTATTATCTCGACTCACTTAATATCTGACATTGAAAGAATCCTTGACGAAGTAATTTTCATAGATAAAGGTGAAATCAAACTTACTAGTGATGCCGATGAACTAAGAAATAAAGAAAACGCCAGCATTGACGAAATCTTTAGGAGGATGTTCAAATGTTAAAAAAATTACTAAAATATGACATTAAATGGATTTTAAAAGTAGAGTACATCTGGAGTGCAATAACCATAATCTTTGCTATTCTAACAAGACTAACAAGTCTTTTAAATGAAAGCGTAATCACAAGTATTATTAAAGCAGTCCTAACAAGCATCACCATAACCGGCATGCTAAACGTTCTATTTAATGGAATAATCCGTACTTGGATTAGAGTAAGAAATAATCTTTATAAAGACGAAGCTTATCTAACTAACACACTACCAGTTGAAAACAAAACTATCCTTTCATCTAAAGTTCTATCTGGCATTATAACTATGCTTTTCGGAGTACTAATAATAGCAATTTCTTTCTTTATTGCATTTTATAACAAATCACTAATTAATTACTTAAAAGAAAGTATGCAAATCGTAGCAACCACATTAAATAGTTCAGTAACTAAAATATTATTAATTCTATTTATCATATTATTTCTAGAGTTTACTTTTATTTTGATGGTTGGTATTACAGGTATAATCAAAGGTCATGAAGCAAATAATGGCAAAGTGATCAAATCAGTTCTATATAGTGGAATTTACTGGATATCTTTCTCAGCACTATCACTATTAATAGTTTACTTAATTAGCCTAACAAATAAAGACATGAATGCCTTATTTACAGGCACAGGAGTAATAAGTTATAGCGCTTTAAAATTATTTTTACTATTAGTAATCATAATTTACACAATATATATCATAGTACTTTACCTCATAAGTAAACACGAACTTAATAAAGGAATAAACATCGACTAAGCCCAAAAGGCTTTTTTCTTTTAAATACACTCAAAACTAACAAAAATCTGTAATATTTGTATTGACAACTAATATAATAAAATGATATATTATTTGTGCATTTAATTTTAAGTTCTATCCCAGATAGGACTTAACTTTAAGCGAAATACAACACACCAGGATGTGTGCATGGGAAGGGAGCTAAAAATATGCCTACAATTAATCAATTGGTTAAAACTAAGAGAAAACCAAAAGTAAGAAAAGGAAAGAGTCCAGTACTTAACGTTGGATTTAACAGCATGGAAAGAAAATCAACAGAAACTAATCATCCACAAATGAGAGGTGTATGTACTCGTGTTGGTACTAAAACACCTAAAAAGCCAAACTCAGCATTAAGAAAATATGCTCGTGTTAGACTATCAAACGGACGTGAAGTTGATACTTACATTCCAGGTGAAGGACACAACTTACAAGAACATAGTGTAGTACTAATTCGTGGTGGACGTGTTAAAGACCTTATCGGTGTACGTTATCATGTAATTCGTGGAACACTAGATACTCAAGGTGTTAATGACCGTAAACAATCAAGAAGTAAATACGGTGCAAAAAGACCTAAAACTAAATAGAAAATAAGGAGGAAAAAATATGCGTAAAAGACGTGCAGTAAAACGTGACGTTTTACCAGATCCTTTATATAATTCTAAAGTAGTTACAAAACTTATCAATGCTGTTATGAACGATGGTAAGAGAGGTACTGCTTCAAAGATTTTATATGAAGCATTTGATATTATTAAAGAACAAACTAAAGCTGACCCAATGGAAACTTTTAATAAAGCAATGGAAAATATTAGTCCATCTTTAGAAGTTAAATCACGCCGTGTTGGTGGATCAAACGTACAAGTTCCTATTGAAGTTAGTGAAACAAGAAAACAAACACTTGCTCTTCGTTGGCTTGTAAACTATGCAAGACTTCGTCCAGGTAAGGGAATGGCTAATAAATTAGCTGCAGAAATTATGGATGCTGCAAATGGTGTCGGTGGAGCAGTTAAAAAACGTGATGATATTCACAAAATGGCAGAAGCAAACAAAGCATTTGCTCACTATAGATGGTAGGTGTAACAGATGGCAAGAGACGTTTCTATAGATAAAATAAGAAATATTGGTATCATGGCTCACATCGATGCCGGAAAGACAACTACTACTGAAAGAATTTTATTCCTAACAGGAATTACTCACCGTATTGGTGAAACACATGATGGCGAATCACAAATGGACTGGATGGCCCAAGAACAAGAAAGAGGTATCACAATTACTAGTGCTGCCACTACTGCTCACTGGAAAGGCTACAGATTAAACATTATCGATACACCGGGACACGTAGACTTCACAATTGAAGTACAAAGAAGTTTAAGAGTATTAGATGGAGCTGTTGCTCTAATCGATGCTCAAGCAGGCGTTGAACCACAAACTGAAACAGTTTGGAGACAAGCAAACGAATACAAAGTTCCAAGAATGATTTGTGCAAACAAAATGGAAAAAATGGGTGCGGACTTCTATTATAGTTTAAAGACTATTAAAGAAAGACTAGGTGCTAACGCAGCTGCTATTATGTTACCAATCGGTAGCGAAGATCATTTCACTGGATATGTTGATTTAGTTGAAATGAAAGCATACGCTTACGATGGAACTGAACAACAAGAATTAAATGAAATTGAAATTCCAGAAGACATGAAAGCAAAAGCTGAAGAATATAGAACTATTCTAATTGAAGCTGTTGTTGAATCAGACGAAAGTCTAATGGAAAAATATTTAGAAGGCGAAGAACTTTCTGTTGCTGAATTAAAAGGAGCAATCAGAAAAGCTACTCTTGCAGTAGAATTCTTCCCAGTATTATGTGCTGATGCCCTAGGAAACAAAGGTACACGTACATTACTAGATGCTGTTGTTGACTATTTACCAGCTCCAACAGATATCGAAGCTATTGAATGCTTTGACAAAAATGGAAACGACGTTTGGAGACATCCTTCAGACTCAGAACCATTTACTGCTCTAGCATTTAAGATTATGACTGATCCATTCGTTGGACGTCTATCATTCTTCAGAGTTTACTCTGGTGTACTAAAAGCTGGTTCTTATGTTTTAAACTCTACTAAAGGAGAAAAAGAAAGAATCGGCCGTATCCTTCAAATGCATGCTAACCAACGTAAAGAAATTACTGAAGTTTATGCAGGTGAAATTGCTGCTGCTGTAGGTTTAAAAAATACTACAACTGCTGACACACTTTGTGATGAAAAAGCATTTGCCGTAATGAAAGGTATGGAATTCCCAGAACCAGTTATCGATATTGCTATCGAGGCTAAATCTAAAAATGATCAAGACAAAATGGCTATCGCTATTCAAAAATTAGTTGAAGAAGACCCAACTTTAAGAGTTAAAACTGATGTAGAAACAGGACAAACTGTTCTATCAGGTATGGGTGAATTACACTTAGATATCATTATTGATAGAATGAGAAGAGAATTTGGTGTAGAAGTTAACCAAGGTAGACCACAAGTTGCTTACCGTGAAACTATCACACAAGCTGCTGATTGTGAAGGTAAATACATTAAACAATCTGGTGGACGTGGACAATACGGACATGTTTGGATTAAATTCGAACCAAATCCTGGAAAAGGATACGAATTCGTTGATGCAGTTGTTGGTGGAGTTGTTCCTAGAGAATATATTCCAGTAACAGACAAAGGCTTACAAGAAGCTATGGCTGGTGGAATCCTCGCTGGATACCCAGTAGTAGATGTTAAAGCAACATTATTTGACGGTTCATACCATGATGTAGACTCATCAGAAATGGCATTCAAAATAGCTGCAAGCCTAGCACTTAAAGCTGCTAAAGAAAAATGTAAAGCTGTTCTATTAGAACCAATCATGAAAGTAGTAGTTGATACTCCAGAAGAATACATGGGTAATGTAATGGGAGACTTAACTTCTCGTCGTGGTAGACCACTAGGTCAAGAATCAATTGGTAACATTTTAAGAATTACAGCTTTAGTTCCATTATCAGAAATGTTTGGTTACATGACTGACTTAAGAAGTAACACTCAAGGACGTGCAAACTTCCAAATGGAAAAAGATCACTATGAAGAAGTTCCAAAGTCTATAGCCGAGGAAATTATTAAGAAAAATAGTGTAAATTAATAGAATAATACTTGAATTATATTCAAGAATTAGATACAATAATCTTGTTAACGAATAGGAGGAAAATTATATGGCAAGAGAAAAATTCGATCGTAGTAAGCCACATGTTAATATTGGTACTATTGGACATGTTGACCATGGTAAAACAACATTAACTGCTGCTATTACAAAATATTTCGGTGAATTCGTTGATTATGCTGATATCGACAAAGCACCAGAAGAAAGAGAAAGAGGTATTACAATTAATACTGCTCACGTTGAGTATGAAACTGAAAAACGTCATTATGCTCACGTAGACTGCCCAGGACATGCCGATTATGTTAAGAACATGATTACTGGTGCAGCACAAATGGATGGAGCTATCTTAGTAGTTTCTGCTGCAGATGGTCCTATGCCACAAACTAGAGAACATATTTTACTT
The DNA here is from genome assembly GCA_934090735.1 of uncultured Bacilli bacterium. Classification (GTDB taxonomy): domain Bacteria; phylum Bacillota_I; class Bacilli_A; order RF39; family UBA660; genus CAG-533. The sequence goes on along the minus strand of CAKOJR010000003.1, from coordinate 7,988 downwards.
GCTCGTCAAGTAGGAGTTCCTAGAATCGTTGTTTACATGAACAAATGTGATCAAGTAGATGACAAAGAATTATTAGACTTAGTAGAAATGGAAATCAGAGAATTATTAGGAGAATACAACTTTGATCCTGATTGTCCTATTATTAGAGGATCAGCTCTAAAAGCTCTTGAAGGAGATCCAGAAGCTGTACAATCTATTAAAGATTTAATGGCTGCTGTTGATTCATACATTCCAACTCCAGAAAGAGATAATGATAAACCATTCTTAATGAGTATCGAAGATGTATTTACAATTTCAGGACGTGGTACAGTTGTTACTGGTCGTGTTGAAAGAGGTAAATTAAATCTTAACGATGAAGTTGAAATTGTTGGATTAAAACCAACTAAGAAAACAGTTGTTACTGGAATCGAAATGTTCAGAAAATCTTTAGATTATGCTGAAGCAGGAGACAATGCTGGTGTATTACTTCGTGGTGTAAACAGAGACGAAGTTGAACGTGGACAAGTATTAGCTAAACCAGGTTCAGTTACTCCTCATAAAAAATTCAAAGCTTCTGTATATGTATTATCTAAAGAAGAAGGTGGACGTCATACTCCATTCTTCTCAAACTACAGACCACAATTCTACTTCAGAACTACTGATGTTACTGGTGTAATTGAACTTCCTCAAGGAGTTGAAATGGTTATGCCTGGTGACAACGTAGATATGACTGTAGAACTAATTAGTAAGGTTGCCTTAGAAAACGGAACTAAGTTCTCAATTCGTGAAGGTGGACGTACTGTTGGTGCAGGTTCTGTTACTGAAATCATTGAGTAATAAACTTAAAACTCACTTTGGTGAGTTTTTTTTGACTAAAAAATTGATTTATAGTATCATTATAATAGGTGAAGTATAGATGAGCATAGGACATAAAAAAACTGATATCTTAAATAAAATAAACCAGAATAAATTTATCAGTCGTTTTCTTGTATTCTTATTCGGTATTTTCGGATTGGGAATGTGCTACAATCTTTTCTTTGTACCAAATAAATTAGTAGTAGGTGGAGTAAGTGGTCTATCAATTGTCGTTCATGAAATAACAGGCCTTTCAAATAATGTTTTCATCTATATTATGAGTGCCGTATTAATCATTCTATCATTTATCATATTAGGAAAAAAACAATCAATATACACTATTATTGGCTCCGTATCATACTCCGTTATGGTAACAATTACTGAACCAATAGCAGCTAAAATACCAGTAACATTTAGTTCAGACTTTTTAATGATACTAACAATAATTTTAATATATGGTTTTTGTGGAGGTTTAGTCTACCGTGCAGGATTTAATACAGGCGGCTCGGATGTACTAGCTGCAATCCTATCAAAACTAGCAAAAATAGAATTAGGTAAATCAAGCACAATTGTAAACATGGCAATTATTTTATCAGGTATGCTTTTATTTGGCTTAAAAAAAACAATTTATGCGATATTTATATTAATAACATATAATAAGCTAGTTGATATGGTTCTTCTTGGCATTAACGATAGTAAATTAGTGTTTATCAAATCTAAACAAAGTGATAAAGTTGAAAAATACGTTACTAGAGAATTAGGACTAGGTGCAACTGAAATAGCATCTAAAGGTGGTATTCTTACAAAAAAAGAAGCAACTCTTCTTATGATAGTACCATTTAATCTATATTATGGACTAAAACATACTGTATTAGATATGGACCCTACTGCTTTTGTATCTGCTCATAACTGCTATACAGTAAAAGGTGGACACAATAAAAAGATAATTCCTTTTTAAAAAAGAATATGTTATAATACCCTAGAAAAGACGTGATTATATGGATGATAATATTGAAAAACTTAATCTTGACGAAAATATTGAAATATTAAATGTTAATGAACAACCAGCAAGTGAAAACAATGATACTTATAGTGTTATAAAAAACTACGGAGAAGACTTAACAAAAAGAGAATACGTAACTAACCCAGCAATTGGTAGAGATAAAGAAATCGGTGAAATGATTCTTTCTCTAATAACCCCTGATAAAAGTGCATTACTAGTTGGTAAACCAGGTATTGGTAAAACCGCTATTGTTGAAGGATTAGGCTATAAAATTCAAAAAGGTGACGTACCTGATGCATTAATTGGTTGGTCAATAATTAAAATTAATATTCCTAGTCTCTTGGGATCAAATACAATAAATGGCACAACTGAATCAAGAATGGAATTACTTTTACAAGAACTAAAAAACTTAAATAATATTATTTTATTTATCGATGAAATACATCTTCTTGTAAACAGAACACAAGCAAACACTAACATTGACTTTGCCAACATGTTAAAGCCATTTTTAGACCGCGGAACAATTAAAATGATTGGCGCAACAACTACAGAAGAATATGAAGCTTATATCCTAAGAGATAGAGCCTTCTTACGTAGATTTCAAAAAATTGAAGTACTAGAAGCCGATCAACCAACAGTAGTAAAAATTCTTATGGGAACATATCCAAAATTTGAAAAAAAGCTGGGCGTAAAGCTTGCTTATACCGACTTTCAAAAAGAAAAAATATTTGCCTTTCTAACTGACATGACCAGCGAATACAAAAGAGTTTATGAAGTGGCAGCTAGATATCCAGATGTAACCTTAACACTCCTTGCTAATGCTTTTAGTTATGCCGTATTTGAAAATTCAAAAGAAGTAAGAATTAAACATATTTATAAAGCAATAGAAAACGCTAAAAATATTTATGAAGATGCTAAGAAAAAAGCTCTAATAGCTTTCAAAGAAGAATTTAAAGAAATGCTTGAAGAAGAAAATGTTGACTTAAATGCCTAAAAACGGAGAAATTAATCTCCGCTTTTTTCATAAAATATCCCTTGTCTTAAACCAAGCTTTTTTAAACTTTTAACAATACCGTTTAAAATATCAATTTTTCTGGTAGCCCACTCTGGAGCAATAAGCTCATCTTTAACAGGATCACCAGTAAGTCTATGAATTACTATGTTAGGATCTAATATAGCAATCTGCTTACAAACAATATCAATATATTCATCCATACTCATAAGATTCCATGGCATACTAATATATTTATCGCCCAAAACAGTATCTTTTGCAATAAATAAATCATGAATTTTTATTCCATTAATATGTAATTTATTTAAATGTCTTATAGTTTCAAGCATCATATCTTCTGTTTCATTAGGGAGTCCATCAATAATATGAACAACAACATTTATTTTAGCTTCTTTTAATTTCTTAACCATATTATCAAAAGAAACTATATCATGCCCACGATTAATATATTTAAGTGTATCATTAAAACTAGATTGAAGACCAAGCTCAACAGTTAAATAAGTTCTTTTATTTAATTCACACAAATACTCAAAGCACTCATTACTAATAGAATCACACCTTGTACCAATCGATAAACCAACGACGCCTGGAAATGTCAAAACCTCTTCAAATCTTTTCTTCAAATTAGAAACACTATCAAAAGTATTAGTAAAAGAACCAAAATAAGCGATATATTTAGCTTCTGGCCACTTACTTTTAACAACTTGCACCTCTCTTAAATATTGCTCATACAAAGAAATAGAAGGACTACCAGCATTTTCTGCACTACCAGTACAAAATATGCAACCTCTAGCACCATTAATTCTATTAGGGCAAGTAAAACCACCATTAAAAGCTAGTTTAGCAAGCCTGACGCCAAATTTATTTTTATAAAAATCAGCTAAATTATTATAATACATACAAATCACTTTATATATTCTATCATACTATTAAATAATCTGCTATAATTGAGCCAGGAGATATTTATGAAAAGACTTATAAACATTTTACTAACAATTATTTTAGCATTTATTTATTACTACTTTGCAATGCCAGCAATTAATTTTCACAGTATTAATTTTTATTTATTTATTATTCTGATAATTATTTGCTACACAACATTAAACAATCTAATAAAAATTAAATATTTAGGTAAAAAAAGGAAAAACGATTTTAAAAAGGAAGTATCCGTAATAATGATTTCTACAATCATCCTTATCGTCATAATATGGAATATAATTGAAAGCCCATTATTCATGGCATCGAAATACGCTAGCAGAGTCACAATAGATACAGCCAAAAAATTCTCAAAAGATATTGCTGAAGTAGATTTCTCTAAATTACCCCTACTAGACAAAAAAAGTAGTCAGGAACTAGGCGACAGAGTAATGGGCCAAATGAGCGACTTGGTAAGTCAATACAGTGTTTCAGACATATACACTCAAATAAATTATAATGAAAAAATAATAAGAGTAACTCCATTAGAATATGCTTCACCAATTAAATGGCTAACCAATAGAAAAGAAGGCGTTCAAGGGTACATAACTGTTGACAGTACAACTGGCAAAGCTAATCTTGTTAGATTAGATAAAGGAATGAAATATGTTCAAACAAGCCTTTTTAATGAGAACGCATATCGCAAAATAAGATTTTCTTATCCAACAAGAAATTTAGGACAACTATCATTTGAAATAGATAACGAAGGAAATCCATATTGGGTTGTACCTACCATAAAATATAGTGGAGTAGGTCTTCGTGCTAAAGTATCAGGAATAATTATTTTAAATGCTGTAACTGGAAAAACTCAAGAATACATAGTAGATGATATTCCAAAATGGATAGATATTGCTTTTTCTGCTGATCTCATTATTGATCAAGTTGATGACTGGGGATCATATCAAAATGGTTACTTCAACAGTGTATTTGGTCAAAAAAATGTTGTAAAGACTACAGACGGTTACAATTATTTAGCAATGAATGACGATATTTATTTATACACCGGTCTAACATCAGCCGTTAATGACGAATCGAGTTTAGGCTTTATTCTAACTAATATGCGTACTGGTGAAACCTCTTTTTATAGCGTTCCTGGAGCCGAAGAATATAGTGCAATGGCCTCTGCAGAAGGTGCTGTTCAGCAAATGAAATATACCTCAACATTTCCATTATTAATAAATTTAAAAGGCAATCCAACTTATTTATTAAGTCTAAAAGATGACGCCGGTTTAGTTAAAATGTATGCATTTATTGACGTTAATGATTACCAAAAAGTAATTGTAACAGATGCATCTAAAGGAATAGATGAGGCTGCCAAAAATTATTTAAAAAATATCAAAATAACTTCAAATGCCCAAAATGTAAATAAAACAATCACAATCAAAAAAATTGAAACAGCGATTATCAATGGAATGTCCTATTACTACATAACAGACGATAACAACAAAAAATACAAAGCATCAATTGAGCTAAGCGACGAATTACCATTTAAAAAAAGTGGCGATAAAATAAAAATAACATATGCGCAAGAAGAAGATATTACAAATATAAATAAAATAGACTAGAAAGAGAGCAAAATTTCTTTTCTTTATGGTATAATTTTACAAGGTGAATAAAAATGAATGAAATAATAATAAATGAATTATCTGGTGAACTTAATATTAAAACAAAACAAATCGAAGCCGTATTAAAATTACTTGAGGAAGGAGCAACAATTCCTTTTATCGCAAGATATCGTAAAGAAGCAACAGGAGCACTAGACGAAAACCAAATTCAAAAAATAGAAGAAAAATACAAATATTACTGCAATCTAATGGAACGCAAAAATACTGTTATCAAATTGATTGATGAAAAAGGAATGCTAACCCCAGAACTAAAAGAAAGTATCTTAGCATGTACTAAGTTAGTAGATGTTGAAGATATTTACTTGCCATTTAAAGAAAAAAAGAAAACAAAAGGTAGCGAAGCAATTAAAATGGGATTAGAACCTCTAGCAAAAATGATAATGTCCTTTCCTGAAAAAGGAAGCATGGACGAGATCTGGTCAAAAGCACCAACAACCAAAGAAATCGCCATTGAAAACACAAAATATATCATAAGCGAATGGATAAGTGATAATGCTTACTATCGAAAATTCATCAGATATAATATTCAAAATTATGGTGAAATTACTAGTACCATCAAGAAAAATGCCGAAGACGAAAAAAAGACTTATGAAATATATTACGCCTTTAAAGAAAAAATAAAATATGCAAAAAGTTATCAGGTTTTAGCAATAAATCGTGGTGAAAAAGAAGGTATTCTTAACGTAAAATTAGATTATGACTTAGAATATATTACAAGTAAACTAGAAGAAAAAATAATAAAAAAACCATCATCATTTGTTAAAGAATACGTTTTACTATCCATTAAAGATGCTCTAAAAAGATTGATTTTACCATCAATAGAGCGTGAAATAAGAGCTGAATTAACAGAAAACGCCGACGATAACGCAATTGAAGTATTTAAATCAAACCTAGAAAATTTACTTATGACAAGACCAATAACTGGATATCGCGTTTTAGGTTTTGACCCAGCATTTAGAACAGGTTGCAAACTAGCATGTCTAGATGAAAGAGGTAATCTACTTCATATTGATGTTATTTATCCGCATGAACCTAAAAATGATAAAGAAGGTTCACGTAAAAAAATACTTGAACTTATAAGTAAATACAACCTTAATCTTATCGCTATCGGTAATGGAACCGCATCTAGGGAAAGTGAAGAATTTGTGGCAGAAACTATAAAAGATCTTCCAAATGTATATTACACAATTGTAAGTGAAGCTGGAGCTAGTGTTTATTCAGCAAGCAAAGAAGCTCAAAAAGAATTTCCTGATTTGGAAGTTCAAGAAAGAAGTGCAGTAAGCATCGGAAGACGTACTATAGACCCATTATCAGAACTTGTTAAAATCGATCCAAAAAGTATTGGCGTAGGAGAATATCAACATGACGTAAACTCTAAAAAATTAACAGAAGGCTTGGATTTTACTGTTAGTAAAGTAGTAAACAACGTTGGCGTAAATATTAACACCGCATCAAGCTTCATTTTAAAATACATTTCAGGTCTTACAACAGCTTCAATAAACAAAATCCAAAAATTTAAAGAGGCAAAAGATTTTACTTCAAGAGATGAATTAAAAAAATTAACTAATGAGAAAACATATGAACAAGCAGTAGGATTCTTAAGAATAAATAATGGTAAGAATCCTTTAGATAATACCGGCATTCACCCAGAAAGTTATGAACTAACTACTAAAATATTAAATAAATTAAACTTAAATATTAATGACATTAAAACTAATGAATTTAAGGAAACTCTAGAGAAAGCAAATATAGATGAACTAGCAAAAGAATTTGGCGAAAAATATACAATAGAGGACATTATCAAAGAACTAAAAAATCCGGGATTAGACCCAAGAGAAGCTGCGCCAGAAGTAATATTAAGAAGTGATGTATTAACAATTGATGACTTAAAAATAGGCATGGAATTAAAAGGAACAGTAAGAAATGTAGCTTCATTTGGGGCATTTGTTGATATTGGTTTACATGATGACGGCCTACTACATATATCAAAAATGAGTAAAAACTTTGTCAAAAATCCATTGGATATAGTAAGTGTAGGAGACATTATAACAGTATATATTGATAACATAAACAAAGAAACAAATCGAGTTAATTTATCACTAATTAAAAAAACTAACTAAAAATACTTGAAAAAATGACAAGATATGGTATAATTTATCTTGTCATTGAATTGCAGGTGTAGTTTAATGGTAGAACTTCAGCCTTCCAAGCTGACCACGTGAGTTCGATTCTCATCACCTGCTCCAAATTGATAGGAAACTCGAACTTTTATAGTTCGAGTTTTATAATACAAAAATTTATGATAAAATACATATATAAGATTAATTTGGTTAAACAAATTAGAAACACTCTTGCAAATTGACATACCAATTAGCTTGTTAATATTTTAATAAATTAATTTAATCTAAAGGGTGACAAAATGAAAAATTATATAACTATTACAAATGATTATTTCGAAATATTGATTCCATCATCATTAAAAAATTATGGTGAAGAAGTTTTAAATTATTCAACGGATAAATTAAAAGAGTTTTTGTCA